>JAJRXK010000111.1 GCA_024276305.1 Candidatus Krumholzibacteriota bacterium | reverse complement strand
CTGCATCTCTCGGTCGGGTGGAGTTTCCATGCACTTCGACATCTTCTTCTCGCTCAGCCAGACTCCGGTTCGAGGGAACCGGCCCGACGAGGCGGCGATCTTCGAGCATTTCTTCGCCCAGGTGGAAGCGGGGGATGCCTTGGGATTCGGAACGGCCTGGATTGCCGAAGCCCATCTGTCGACCGAGGTCCAGAAGCGCCATCGATGTCCGGTGATTCCCCACTGGGAGGGCGAAGTCGGGCTCAACTGCGATTTCCTCCAACTGGCGGCCCGGATCTTCGCCCGGACCTCCCGCATCGAGGCCGGCTCGGCGGTGATGAACATCCTCTGCAACGGGGGACCGGTGGCCCACGCCGAGAGAGTGGCGATGTACCTCGCGTTGCATGGCCTCGATCCGGCCGAGAGCCGCAGGATTCACCTCGGATTCGCCGCCGGGCGCTTCGATTTCCACAACACCCCCTCCGGTCCTTCGCCGCGCAATGCCTTCGAGGAGGAGTTCTGGCGACCGGTCAAGGGGAAGCTCTTCGAGGCCGCCGCCGAGATCTTCGTGCGCCTCTTGCGGGGGGATGTTCTTGCGAGCGAGGAGGTCGCAGTGGGGGGGCTGCGACGGGAGGACTTCGCCACCGGGGAGCAGTGGTCGCATGCTCTCGACATGAGTGGCGCGGTCGGGGAGAGCATCGACGTCGCTCCGTGGTGGAAGTTCGAGGAAGTCAAGATCGTGCCCCAGGATTTCCGCCGCGAGTTGGTCCAATTGATCGTCGGGTCCCATGATCCCCGAGTCCACCAGCGCCTGAATCGATTCCTGCCGGTCCAGGTCTTCAACCTTTCGATCACCCCGCCACCGGTCATCGAAGCCACGCACCAGCGCATGGCCGATCACTATCATCCCCAAGGGGGACCATGGCGGCGGGAGTACATGCCGCGAACCGTCTTCGTCTTCTTGAATCATGAACCCGGGCTCGGACCCCTGCAGCGATCGGTCGCGGCCCAGGCCGAAGCCCGCGAGGCTCTGGGCTCCTATTGGAAAGCTCTCGAAGGGACGCTCGACCCGGCCAAGGTGGAGAATGCCGCCGACAACGCGCTCATCGGCAATGCAGAGGAGGTCGCGGGACAGATCGTCGACCGCTTCCATCCGGAGGACCGACTCATGCTGTGGTTCGACTTCTTCAACCACGACTGCCCTCGGGTTCTCCGGAACATGCAGGCCTTCGTCGACGAAGTGATTCCGCGAGTGGAGGAGGCCCGAGGGTGAAAGATCCGCGATTCCATCCCGAGGATCTCTCGACGCGACCGTGGCCCCACGAGGAGTCCGAGCTCGCCCGGGACAGCCGAGTCTTTCCCCGGTCTTCGTTGGGGGAGGAGATCGAGGGGATCCCCACCGGCCGCGATGTGGAGTGGGAGCCCCTGGTCGACTATCGCCGCAACGGGGTGAGCGAGACCACGATCCACGGCGCGGTGGCCTGGTCTGCGGGCGGGGAGATCATCCACAGCTTCGGCGGCCAGGTCCTGTGCTACGGCCGGAGCATGATGAAGCCTCTGATGCTCGAGGTATTCGCCGAGGTCCTCGATCCCGAGACCACCTGGGAGCAGAAGGCCATCGCGGTGGCGAGCCACAACGGGAGCGCGGACCACGTCGCGGCCGCGCAGTCCCTTCTCCACCGCAGCGAATGGGGATTGATGCAGACTCCTCTCGATCTCCCGTTGGTCCAATTCGGACGGCAGGTGCGTCGGCCTCGACGCTGGTACAACAATTCCAGTGGTCAGCATGCAGCCATTCTTCGGGGCTGTCGGTTGCGGGGATGGAATCGGGTTGGCTATACCCTCCCCGGCCATCCCTGGTTCGCGGAGTATGTGGAGTTGATTCGTCGAGACCTGGGATCGAGTTGGCAGCCCCGTCGCATCGCGCGCGATGGGGATGGCTTTCCCACGCTGGCCATGACCGTTGGCGAATTGGCCCAGATCTACGCCGGTCTGGCCCGGCGTCGCGACTCGAATTGGATCTGGGAGGCCATGGTGCGCCACCCCGACCTCGTCGGGGGCTTCAATCGCCTCGACTCCACAGTGCTCAAATGCGGAGAGGGGAAGGTGATCGCCAAGGAGGGAGCCGACGGGCTCCTGGGCTTGGCGGTGGTCCATCCCGACTATCCCAGGGGGCTGGGAGTGGTGATCAAGATCGCCCACGGCTGGGACCCCCGAGCGACCTGGTATGTAGCGCGCGGGATCCTCGGCACCCTGGGCTTCGAATTGCGCAATCCCTACCCGCTGTACAAGCAGAAGGCCTTTCTGGTCCCCGGAATCGTGCCGGAGGAACGACTGGAAACCCTGGGGAAGATTCCGACCTGGAACGACTGGGATCCCGATGCCGACCGCTGGATTTCTTTCCGGAATCCGGGATCTACACCTTGCAGAAACCGTGATCCCCTGTAGATAGTGATCCGCCTCGTGGATCCCTGCCTTGCATCATTCTCTCGCCATCACCGCCGACTGAACTCGCCAACGACTCTCCCCAGGAGCTGTGCGATGAGTTTCCAGTTAGAAATCGACGCCGAGAGGCGTCTGGTCGAGATTCGATACCAAGGGGTCGTGGATACGCCCACTCTTCTCGAGGCTCTCAGCTCGGTCCACGAGCAGGTCACCTTCGGTCCGATTGCCTTCGGGATCTCGGACTTTCGCGGGGCCACCCTCCAAGTCGAGAAAGCGGACTTTCCGAAGTTCATCGCCGCCAAGGATCCCCAGCTCTTCGAAGGAGCACGGTGGGCCCTGCTCATCGATTCTCCACGGGAAACGGCGCTGGGAATGGTCTACACTCGGATGAAAGAGCAGCTTCACAGCTACGAGATCTTCTCGACGCGTGAGGCCGCTCTCCAGTGGCTCCAACTTCCGGAAGCCTGAGCCGCCCCTTCGCGCGAGCCGAGGCCAGACCGCTATGACTCCAATTCCTCGGCTCCTTCACTTCGTCGGCGGAGAAGAAGTGGCCTCGGTCGGCGGCGATTGGATCGACAATGTCCAACCGGCCACCGGCCGGATCACCCACCGGATTGCCCGGGGTCGGGCCGAAGACCTGCGGGCCGCGGTCGCGGCGGCCCAGGAGGCGGCCACCGCATGGGCCGCCACTTCGGTCGCCGACCGATCGGAATTCCTCGATGCGATCGCCGACTCCATCGAGGACCAGCTCGAGGTCTTTGCTCGTCTCGAGTCCGAGGACAGTGGCAAGGCTCGGTGGCTCGCCCGCACCGTGGATCTTCCTCGAGCGGTGGCGAACTTCCGTTTCTTCGCCGGCGCGGTGCGTCACGCGGAGACCGGTTTTCACCAGATGGCTTCGGCCATCAACTACACTCTCCGGGCGCCGGTCGGCGTGGCCGGATTGATCACGCCCTGGAACCTGCCTCTCTATCTGTTGAGTTGGAAAGTGGCTCCCGCCCTGGCCATGGGCAATACCGTGGTGGCCAAGCCCAGCGAACTCACTCCGGTCACTGCGACGGCCTTGGCCGAGGTGATGCGGAAAGTCGGTCTGCCGCCCGGCGTGTTCAATCTGGTCCATGGCTACGGGGCCGAGGCTGGGCAGGCTCTGGTCGAAGACCCCGGGGTGCGGGCGATCTCCTTCACCGGCGGTACGGCCACGGGACGAAAGGTCGCCGCCGCCGCCGCGCCGCGCTTCAAGAAGCTGAGCCTCGAGTTGGGAGGGAAGAATCCCACCCTGGTCTTCGGGGATGCCGACTTCGATCGGGCGGTGCGGGGAGCGGTGCGGGCCGCCTTCACCAACCAAGGCGAGATCTGTCTCTGCGGTTCGCGAATCTACGTGGAGCACCCCATCTACGAGCGCTTCGTCGAGGCTCTGGTGACCGAGGTGAGGAAGTTGGTGGTGGGAGATCCCTCCGACGAAGAGACCCGGGTGGGCGCTCTCATCAGCCGGGCGCACCGCGACAAGGTCGAGGGCTACCTGCGCCTCGCCCGGGAGGAAGGCGGGAGAATCCTCTGCGGTGGGGATCGTCCCGAATTCGGGGCGGCCTTGGCCGGGGGAGCATTCCTCAATCCCGCGGTGGTCGCCGATCTGTCTCCCGATGCCCGCTGCGTCCGGGAGGAGATCTTCGGTCCGGTGGTGACGGTCCACCGCTTCGAGGACGAGGGGGAGGCCCTCGCCCTCGCCAATGATTCGCCCTATGGCCTGAGCGCCTCGGTCTGGACCCGGGACCTGAACCGGGCTCACCGGGTGGCCGCAGGCTTGCAGTGCGGGATGGTGTGGGTGAACACGTGGCTCCTCCGAGACCTGCGGGTCCCCTTCGGAGGGATGAAGGAGAGCGGGATGGGGCGCGAGGGAGGGCGTTGGTCCTTGGATTTCTTCAGCGAATCGCGCAACGTGTGCATCGATCTGAGCGCAGAACCCGGCCCGGGAGGCAGCTAGTTGTCGAAGGGATCGATCCTGGCCGGAGTGCTGGCCCCGCATCCCCCTCACCTCGTCTACGCCGAGAATCCTCCGCAGAACGAGCCGCGAGCGGAGTGTGGGTGGGAGGTCTTGAGGTGGGGATACGAGCGCTGTCGCCGGAGCGTGTTGGCCCTCGATCCCGAGGTGCTGATCGTTCACTCGCCGCATTGGAAGACCGTGCAGGGGCATCATCTCCTGGGCGTAGATCATTTCGAGGGTCTTTCGGTCGACCCCATCTTTCCGCACCTCTTTCGCTACCACTACGAACTCGATGTGGATGTGGAATTGGCCGAGGCCATCGCTGAGGCGGCCCACGAAGCTCGGCTGGTCTCGAAGCTCATGCGCAACCCGGACTTCCGGGTCGACTACGGCACCATCGCGGCCTGCCACTTGATCAATCCGGCCTGGGACATTCCCATCGTGGCCATTTCTTCGAATCGCGCGCACTTCGATTTCGGAAACGACGCGGGTCAGGAGGAGATGCTCCGTCTGGGAGAGGCCACCCTGCGGGCCGTCGAATCCACCGGCCGGCGGGCCGTGGTGCTGGCGAGTTGCAGCCTCAGCCATCGCCACTTCACCGTGGAGCCGGAGATTCCCGAGGACATGAGCCACGAGCATGTCTATCACCACGGTCAGTACTTGTGGGACATGCATTTGCTCGAGCTCTTTCGCCGGGGAAAGTCGGCCCAGGTTCTCGACGAGATGTCCGACTTCATCGAGCAGGCCACGAGCGAAGCCAAGGATGGCTCGCTGACCTGGATGCTCGCGGTTCTGGGCATTCCCGACTACCCGGCCGAGGTCCACGCCTACGGCAATGTCATCGGGACGGGCAATGCGGTCGTGGAGTGGAATCCGGTCCTGCATTCGCACGAGGCGGAGGAGTCATGAGCGAATCTCCACTGCGGGCCGGGTTCCTGGTTCCCGGTCGTCCCCACCCTCTCCTCGTCCCCGAGGCCAGTCCGGCCTGGACCAGGCTTCGTCGGGCCTTCGACGCGGCTCGCGAGGAAATCCAACGCCTCGACCCCGATCTGCTGGTCCTCTATTCCACTCAGTGGACCAGCATCCTGGGGCACCAGATTCAGGCCGACCCCTCTCCCCGGTGGACCCTGGTCGATCCGGAATGGCATGAGCTGGGTTCGGTTCCCTACGAGTTGCGCATCGATGCCGACTTCGCCGAGTCCTACTGCGAAGCGGCACGCCGTCGTGGTCTTCACGCGAGGACGGTGGCCTATGCGGGCTTCCCCGTCGACACCGGAAGCGTGGTGGCGCTGAAGCTCCTCAATCCCGACAACGCGATTCCCGCGTCCATCGTCTCGTGCAATGTCTATGCGGATCGGGCCGAGACCCTGGTGCTGGGAAAGGCGGCCCGCGATGCGATCGAAGCGAGCGGGAAGACCGCGGTCGCCGTTGCGGTGAGCGCTCTGAGCAATCGTATGTTCACTCGTCCCATCGAGCCTTCGGAGGACCGGATCTCTTCGGTCAAGGACGACGAATGGAATCGGAAGATCGTGGAGATCCTGGGGGAGGGAAGGCTCGAGGACGTGTCCCACCACGCTCGGGAAGTCCACGCCCAGGCCAATGCCGATCAGAAACTCAAGGCCATCTGGTGGCTGGCCGGCCTCATGGGCCAGACCAATGACTACCGGGGGCGGGTCTTCGACTATCAGCCTCTGGTGGGGACCGGGGCGGCGGTCCTCTCTCTGACTCCGACTCTTCGTCCGGCCGCGGTCCTCGAATTCGATGAGTCCGAGGTGGAGCGCTTCGAGGGGGATCGCGAAGTCTTGGCCGGAGGCGGGCCTCCCTCACCCTCCCTTTCCCCGGAGGCGACTTCGACTTGGGACCCCGCAGTCGTCCATGCCGCTGCCGCTCCCCGACCGGTGGGAGCCTTCCCTCACGCGCGACGTGCCGGGGGGTTGATCTTCCTCTCGGGGATGGGACCGCGGACTCCGGGCAGTGATGAGGTTCCGGGAGGACCGGTCTGGGATCGCGAGGGTCGGGTGCAGGACTACGACATCGAAGCCCAAACCCGTGCGGTGATCGAGAATATTCGCACCGTCCTCGAGGCGAGTGGGTCTCGGCTCGAGGATGTTCTCGACGTGCAGTGCTTTCTCATCGACATCGAACGGGACTTCGAGGTCTTCAACCGAGTATATGCGGAGTATTTTTCGGAGATCGGAGCGACGAGAACCACGGTGGAGATCGACCGTCTCCCCACCCCGATCGCCGTGGAATTCAAGGTCGTGGCGGCCGCCGCGTCCTCGGGCCCTCAGAACTTGCGGCCCTGACTCCAGAGCAAGTCGTAGATCTGACCGAAGCTCTTGGCGAGCTCGCTGTTGCGGACTTCGAGCATCATGAAGCCGTCGCCGTGGTGAGGGGCGGGGTCGCTCATGGGGAGGGTCACGATCCTCTGGTCGAAGACCGCCATCCGAGTGGGGACCGACTCGATGCGCCGCAGCGTCGCGCCCGCGCTCCGGGCTCGACTCATGAAGTCCTTCTCTTCCTCGTCGATGGATCCGGACACTTCGCAGAGCACTTTGGCGGTCCCTCCCTGGGCCACGAGCCGCTCGATGGGCTCGAGGTAGTCGGCGGTGACCACCGGGAATTGCGCGATGACCAGAGCTTCGCTGCGCGCTCGTTGGACGAGTTCACGGAAGGCCCGCGCCGCCGCGGGCCGGCCCTGGAAGAGCTTGATCCGGCCCTCCCGCTGGGTGAGTCCCTCCGTGGCCTCCTCGTGTCGGCGCTGGAGCAATTCGATGGCGCGGAGGGCTTCGTTCTGCCGAAGCTTGGATTCTTCGACCAAGGGCAGAAAACCTTCCGCCGGTTCGAGGGCGCTGTACTCGTTCACCGGTCCGAGGTGCGTCTCGAGGAGTCCTCGCTCGAGGAGGCGCTTCACGGTGGAATAGACCTTGGGCTGAGGCACTTTGCTCAGTCGCGCCACTTCGGGGACTCGGCTGTGCGGGTGGCGCAGGATCGCGTTGTAGACGCGAATCTCGTAGGCGGTCAGGCCCAGGAAACCCAGACCTTCGGCCACCGCCGGATCGACGCCGTCCAGATTCCCTCGTCGACCGCGAGCTGTTGGTTTCTGTGCAGAGTCTTTGGCTTTCATCGCAGGTCGGCACTGGAGCTGAATTCGATTTCGACAACCTCCGAAGTGTACCCGTCCGGATGGAATATGTCAGCTCTCGGTGCGAATTGGGGGACCTCGTTCTGGGTGGACTCTAGGGCACGAGCAGGGCCTGGGCCTTGGAGAGGGCCTTCTCCCACGCCGATCGTGCGGCATCGTCGAATCCCCCCCGGAAGATTCGATAGGTCCGGCGTCGCACCAAGTCCTCGACACTCTGGGCCCACTCCTGCTCGACGAGCATATTGACCTCGGCCTGAGTGAAGGGATGGCGCTGCTCGAGGCGGCGTCCGGTGGAGGGGTCGCGGTCGAAGTGGCGGAGCACCTCCAGATGGCGGCGTCCGTAGCATCCCAGCAGGTGACGGAGCACTCCCAGATCGGTCTGGGGGTACTTCTCGAAGAGGAGGTCTTCGGCCACCTCGAAGTATTCGTTCATCGGGGGCCCGCCCGCCCCCGGCAGAGGTCGAAGGAAGGTGGACGATGGTGGAAGCGACTCTCCCAGGCGGGGTTGGAGTCGATCGACCAAGGCCTCGGCGGTGGCACGATGGGTGGTGAGCTTGCCGCCGACCAGGGTCAGTAGCCCCGGGGCGTCCTCCTGGATTCTGGCTTCCCTCGAGATCCGGCCCAGCGGGCCTCTCTCGTCTCCGGGCAGGGTGCGCAGTCCGGCGAAGGAGAAGAGGACGTCTTCGGAGCTCGCGGACTGCTCCGGCCAATAGTAGCGGCTGCACTCCAGCAGGTACTCGATCTCCTCGGGAGTGGCTTCGACCGAATCGGTGGCGGCCCGCACTTCCACTTCGGTCGTTCCCACCAGGGTGCAGCCCTTGTAGGGGAGGGCGAAGACCACTCGGCCGTCCTGGGGGGCGGTGAGGAGAAGTGCGTGCCCTTGGGTGCGGCGGGGCAGAACGATGTGGGTGCCGCGACTCCATCGGAGACGGACCCTCGAGGCCAGGACCTGACCGTCGCTCACCCGAGCCACCCAGGGGCCCGCACAATTGACCACCGCCCGACTCCTCCACTCTCCTACCGCGCCGCCACTGTCCCGTGTTCGGACTCCGGCGATGCGGCCCTCTGCTTCGAGCAATCCGATGACTTCGCAACGGGGAGTGATCGCGGCGCCGTGGTCCGCGGCATCGAGGGCGTTCTCGATGCAGAGGCGGGCGTCGTCGACTTGGGCATCGAAGAAGGTGAAGCCTCCCCCCAATCCCTCCGTCCGGAGCCCGGGCTCGATCTCGAGGCAGCGCTCCTTCGAGATGCGGCGGTGGCGGCCGGGAGTGTCGCCTCCCGCCAGGAGATCGTAGACCGTGAGGCCGGCTCGCAGGGTCCACCTTCCCCACCTTCCGCCGTCGTAGAGGGGAAGCAAGAAGGGCAGGGCCCGGGTCAGGTGGGGAGCTGCGTGGAGGAGGTGGTGCCGTTCGCGAAGCCCCTCACGGACGAGGCTCAGGCGCAGGGTTTCGAGGTAGCGCAGACCCCCGTGGGCGAGCTTGGTGCTGGCGGAGCTGGTGGCGCAGCCCAGATCTCCCCGCTCGAAGAGCGCCACCCGCAATCCTCGGAGCGCGGCGTCCCGGGCCACCGCGCAGCCGTGGATTCCGCCTCCGATGACGATGAGGTCGTATTCGGGAGGGCTCATGGGCAGCTCTCTCTCCAGTCCACAGCTCCCCCGGGATTGTCGGTGCAGATGGCCTGCACCCCCAAGCGCTGGAGCCTCCACCAATCGCGGCGATCGTTGACGGTCCAGGCCCAGAGTTCGATCTCTTGTTGCGCAATTTGCTTGCACAAAGATTCGTCGATAGATCCAAACCAAAGGCTTATCGCCTGCAACTGCGGCTGTTGCAGGCACATTCTCCGGGCCGAAGCCGCCGCCTTGGCGATGAGGGCGGTGGGTCGGCCGGCCGCGAGGCAGAGGTCCACGATTTCGCGGTCGAAGCTGGCCAGAGTGTGGGGAGATGAAGGAGGCAGGAGGTCGAGCACGCGTTCCACCAGGAGGCCGTTCTGCGGTCCGGCGCTCTTGAGTTCCAAGTAGAGGGGGCATCGGTCGGCGACGAGGTCGAGGACTTCGGCGAGGGTGGGAATGCAGGCCTGGGCGGTCGCCGGAAATCGGTCGGCCTGGACCTGGATGCGGCCCAGCTCCGCCGCCGGGTAGTCCGCTGGCGTTCCTCGGCTCCGCGTGAGTCGGTGCAATTGCTCGTCGTGAAAGACGATCACCTCGAAGTCGGAGCTCAGCTGCAGGTCCATCTCCAGCGAATCAGCGCCCTTGGCCAGGGCCTGTTCGAAGGCCGCCACCGTGTTCTCGGGGGCGTAGGCGCGATCGCCTCGGTGTGCGACAATACGGACCACGGGTCGGGTTCGGACCTCCTCGGAGCCTCTGCGGGGTTCGGGCCTGGAGTCCCTGCAAGAAGCTGGTCCATTCTGACACTTCCAACCCACCGAGGACAGTCTTGTGAACGATCGCCTCTCTCTCCCCCGAATCTGGGCTTCCTTCCGGGGCGCAGCCCCCGAAAGGTGGGCCGAGGAAGTCGAGGCTCTCCACCTCGCGGGAGTCGATGGCCTGCATCTTGATGTGATGGACGGATCCTGGGGCGGGGATCGTTGCTTCGAGCCCCAAGATATCGATCGCCTTCGGAGCTACGGGGCCCGGTGCATCGATGTCCACCTCCTGGTCGGAGATCCCTCCCCAGTGGCCGCGCAGTATCTGGACCGAGGGGTGGATCGTCTGACCTTCCACCTCGAGGCGGTCGAGGATCCTGGGCCCCTCCTCGCCGCCATCGAGGAAGGGGGCGCGGTTCCAGGCCTGGCGATCCTGCCTTCGACCCCCGTGCGGGCTCTCGAAGCCTGGCTGGGACGGGTGGGAGTGGTGAATCCCCTGGGAGTGAATCCCCGAGAGAGAACTCCTTTCGACCCAGCCACTTACGCGCGGATTGGGGAGCTTGTCGCCCTCCGCCGCCGAGGAGGGTGGTCCTATGCCATCGAGGCCGACGGAGGAGTCTGGTCTCGAACCCGAGATGCTCTGGTGGACGCCGGCGCGGACGAGCTCGTGGGCGGATATCCCATCTTCTCGGCCGAGGACTACGGAGTGGCGGTCCGAGAGCTACGCGAGGGTCGGGGCTGAAGTCGATCGACGCGTCGTCGGAGGTGGCAGCCCCGATTCGAAGAGCCGATTCTTCGCCCACGAAGAACGACGGGAGCGAATCCTCGCTCCCGTCGTTACCGGTGGCTAACCACGTTCACTCACCGGAATCGGAAAAGCGGTCTCGGACGATGGCAGCCTGAGCACCGGTTCCTGCGCGATTCCATGGTCGGTGGAATCCATTCCGCACCGACCCCATCGCCCCGATGTTCACCGCAACGGAGAATACGGTCTGGGTGCCCCACGCCCCCCGAATCGTACGCTCCATGCGGGGTGCTCATGCTCGTTCAGGCCCACGAGGGACTCGATCTTGCATGTTCACCGTCCGAGACCACGCCCATTGATACTTTACTTTTTGGGCGAATGCAAGTTTCATCCGGAGGACTTCGCCAAGCGGTGAATCTCATCGGTGGAAAACTCTGAGGAGCGAAGCTTGGCCCAGGTAGTGGTGTCGGGAATCCGCCAGGGCCATATGGGGTAGGTGACGTCGGCGACGCGATGAGTTCGAATCCATTTCGCTTTGGTCGACCCCTCGACACCTCGCGGCTCATCGGCCGTGAAGGCGAGCGCAAAGAGCTCGTCCGCAGCGTCTGTGATCGCCGCAACCTCGCCTTGGTGGCCCCAAGGGGGATGGGCAAGACCAGCCTTCTGCGAGCGGTCATCGAGGATTTGAGGCAGGGAGACGAGGTCTATCCGGTCTATGTCGATGTCTTTCCGGCCATCAACCCCCGGCGTTTCGCGGAGATCTACGCCAGCGCTCTCACCATGGAGCCTTCGCAGTCCATCGAGAGCATGCAGGAGGCGGTCCAACAGCTCGTCCCCTCCTTCTTGCCCCGGGTGACGATCAGCGGGAGTGGGAGGCCCGGGCTCCAGCTCGATCTCTGGGACCGGGACCGGGACATCCAGCGGCTGATGGACAATCTCTTCGATGCTCCGGTCCAGGTGGCCGAGGATCGGGGCCGGAGAGTGTTGGTGATCTTCGACGACTTCGAGGATCTCCTCTCGGTGGCCGAGGACTCGCTCTTGGTCAAGCTCTCCCAGGCGGTTCGCAAGCAACGGACGGTGAGCTACCTCTTCGTACTGCGCCGGGAGAGCACCGCCAAGAGAGTGTTCAGCGAGGCTCGCAGCCCCTTCTACCGGCTTTCCGAGCCCGTGGTGCTCGATCCGGTTCCCGATCAGGCCATGGTTCTCGGACTCGAGTCTCGCTTCCGCGAAGCGGGTCGGGATGTCGAAGTCGATCTCCTCTTTCGCATCGTCGAGTGGGCCGATCGATCCTGCCACTACGTGCAGATGTTGGCCCACGCATTCTACGAGGAGATCCGCGATGGCCGAGCGGCCGACGAATCGGCCCTGAGAGCAGCTCTGGCTCATGTACTCGAGGCCGGCGCCTACGGTTTCAAGAGCACCTGGGACCAGCTCTCACCTCACCAGCGCAACTTGGTGCTCGCGGTGGCCCAGGGCCATCGCGAACGCTTGCATTCCCAGCGGATGGTCTTCCAGTTGGGGCTCGGTTCGCCGAGTACGGTTAGCAAGAATCTCAAGAGCCTTGCCGAAAGAGAGATCTTGCAGAAACGCGAAGATCAGATTCACTTCGTCGACCCATTCTTCGGGGCCTGGTTGCAACGCCGAATGACCTGACCCATTCCCCTTCGAGGAGATTCCTGCATGAGCCGCACCCTGATTCTGCTGCTCGTTTCTTCGATCACCCTTCTGGGAGCCTGCGGCGGCGCAGACCAAGAGAAGGATTCTTCGGATCTTCGGCCCACCAAGGTGGGGTCGAAGCTGGCCCCCGCCGAAGGAGAGACCCACTTCTCGGAGCTGACCATGGTCACCGATGGGGGGGAGAACGCCGAAGCCTACTTCTCCTTCGACAGTCAGCAGCTCATCTTTCAGTCCACCTTCGGGACCGCGGGCTGCGACCAGATCTTCACCATGAATCTCGACGGTACGGGCAAGAAGATGGTCTCGACCGGGAAGGGCCGGACGACCTGCGCCTACTTCTTTGCCGGGGACGAGAAGATCGTCTACGCTTCGACTCACCTCGCGGACGAGGCCTGTCCTCCGCCGGCAGACATGAGCCAGGGATATGTTTGGGCCCTCTATCCCACCTACGACATCTTCGTGGCCAATGTCGATGGAAGTGATCCGCAGCGGATCACCGATGCCTGGCGCTATGATGCCGAGGCCACCTTGTCTCCTCAGGGAGACAAGATCGTCTTCACCTCCTTGCGCACCGGGGACCTGGAGATCTACACCATGGATCTCGACGGCTCCAATCTGCGCCAGCTCACCGATGAGCTGGGCTACGATGGAGGACCGTTCTTCTCCCCCGACGGCACCAAGATCGTCTACCGGGCCTATCATCCACAGGCCGAAGAAGAGATTGCCGACTACACCTCCCTCCTCGACCGCGACCTCATCCGTCCCTCGCAGCTCGAGATCTACATCATGGATGCGGATGGATCGAACAAGCAGCAGGTGACGGAGCTGCACGCCGCTTCCTTCGCGCCCTTCTTCCACCCTTCGGGCGAGAAGATCATTTTTTCGACGAACTATCCCGGACGAGAGCGGGAGTTCGATCTGTTCATGGTCAACCTGGATGGATCGGGTCTCGAACGCGTCACCCACTCTCCGGGCTTCGACGGATTTCCGATGTGGGCTCCGGATGGGAAGAGCTTCGTCTTCGCGAGCAACCGCCATCACTCCAATCCCGGCGAGACGAATATCTTCGTGACGCAGTGGAAGGAGTGACCGAGGTCGAGCCTCGGCCCTCTCGCGGGGCCTATTCCAATTCGAGTCGGAGCGAGGGGTCGCCGACGATCACGAAGGCGTCGGGCTGATCCCGGTCGGATCGGTGGGCGCGCCGGGCATCGTCGAGAGACTCTCCCACGCTCCGACTCCGGATGAGCCCTTGGTAGAAGCTGCGCATGAAGCGGAAGGCGAAGCGATCTTCGACCGGCCACCGGGTGGCGACCACGCACCGGCTTCCGGCCGAGAGGAAGGCCGCCGCGAGCCCACTCAATCCTTCTCCGGGAAGGTCTCGCCCGCGGACCGTGGCGCATCCGGAGAGCACCACCAGCGCGGGCGCCCCCTCGAGCTGGGAAATCTTCCAGGCCGGCCATTTCTCGCCCTCGGATTCGGGAGCTCGGAGATAGAGGCCGGAGTTCCAGGGGACATCGGTGTCGACCGCGACATGTCCCGCGAAGTGCAGAGCGGCGATGGAGGAAGTCGGCGGCCAGAGCTGGTGGAGCCCGCAGTCGGCGGAGGGAAAGCGATTCTGCAACCAGGCGACTTCGGTCTCGGCCTGGGGGAGGGCTGCTGCATCCGCTTCTCCCACGATCTGGGCACAGACGCCTCCGCGAATCTTCTCGCTCTTCTCCCGAATCCTGGCCAAGAGGGGCCAGGACGGGACCAGGGTCCACCGCGGGGAGATGAGCCCGGCGCTGGAGAGGAAGGGCCCGTCTCCGCACCACAGAACCTCTCTCTCCTCGAGAGAGTCTTCCGCTTCGCGGCCGAGGAGTTCCCGCCTCAGGGCTCTTGCGGCGGGAGCGACCGCTGCTCCCTGTCGGCGCAACGACTCCAAGCGTCTCAGGCGCGAGGCCCAGAATTCACGCCCGGGTACCTTTCGCGCTTCCAGAGAGTCCAGGGTGGCAGTGAAGAGAATCCCGAAGTCCACCGCCAAGTAGAGATCCAAGAAGCTCTCTCCTCGGCGCAGGACTCGGTCGCGGCGAGGAGCTTCTACGGGACTCAGCGCGGTGGCCCGGGGACCTTCGATGCGCTCGAGGAGAGTGCGGGCCTTGGCGGATTGCATTCGTGCGAAGAGGGCTTCGAGGTCCCGAGGGCCGGAGCTCGGGTCGAGGGAGAGTTCGGCCAGCATGGGATAGATTTCACTGGCCCACTCTGCTCTCTCCTCTCGCCATCGGGGATCTCGTGGCTGAGATCGATAGCTCTCCCACCGCGTGGCCGCTTCTTCGAGGGCTCGCTTCTGCAGGGAACGCTGCCCGGCCGCTCTCGCGGCTCGGGCGACCTCGACCAGGAGATCGAGGCGTTGGGAGTCGCCGATCTGGGCCAGGGAGTCGGCCTCGATCCAGGCCGCGATGGCGTGCAGAGCGGCGGAGTTCTGTCCCCGCGCTCTCAGCGCGCGCGATCGCGTGCGGGCTCGTTGGGCCCGGATCGAGGGCTCGGCGGATAGCCCAAGGGAATCGAGTTCTGCGACCACGAGATCGGCCCGACCCTGATCGAGGAGCAGCGCGCGGCGCCCGGCGGCCGCATCTTCTCGGGCCCGATAGGGGAGGTCGGGCCGGGTCCGCAGGGAGTCGTAGGTGGCCATCGCCTGGAGCTCTCGATTCGAATGGCGTTGGATGCGGGCGATCTCATTGAGGGCATTGGCCTCGAGGTCCTTCCATCCGTGCTCCCGGCTGTGGACCCGGAGAGAATCGAGTCCCGCCAGAGCCTCGCTCTCTCGGGAGAGCGCGAAGAGGCTGGTGCAGCGATCGAGTCGCACCACCGCGGCCTCTCGCTCGTGCCGGTGGCCGAGGTGGATGGCCTCGGCTTGGCGGAAGGAACGGAGCGCTTCGGAGGGGTCTCCGAGGATCATGTCGAGGTTGCCCAGATTCGCCAACGCCATGGCATGCATCATCGTGGCCCCGGGCATGTCCCGGGAGTGCTCGATGGCCTGGTGGTAGAGAGTGCGGGCCGCGTCGAAGTGCCCGAGCCTGCGCAGGGCGATGGCTTCGGTGTTCATGGCCCAGGAATATCCGAGGGGGAGCATGGCCTGGTGGAAGCGCTCCCGGGCGTGACGGTTCTCCCGGATGCTGGCGCGCAACTCCCCCCGCTGCAACGAACACCACCCCCGGCCCACATGGGCCCAACCCTCGAGGTCGGCGCGGTCGAGATCCAGGGCGGCGTCGAGGAGCTCTGCGTAGACCGAGTCCGCCTCGGCGATGCGCCCCTGCAGTCCAACCGAAACCCCAACCCACCGCAGGAGTTCGGCGCTTCGATCCCATCGATCCTCGGCCCGACTCAGGTCGAGGGCTTCGCGAAGCAGGGGCTCCGCTCTGCGTCCTCTTCCGAAGGAGGCTTCGACGATCCCCCAGGTCGTCAGCAGGTCGCAGCGTTCGGGTCCGGGACGGCGGAAGGGTTCCTGGGAGAGCCAATCCTGGGCCAGGGTGCGGACCGAATCGGGTTGGCTGCGGCGGTGAAGGGCGCGCAGCCTCTCGAGTCGTGCGGTGGGTGAGGGAAGGCCGACCGCCACTTCGGCGATGGCCAACCAGACCAGGCCGAAGAGGATTCCCGCCGCGGAAGGGGACCGCATTGCCGATGCCTTCCTCGAGGGAGCGGGATCAGGGTTGATCCGCCGGCTGCACTTCGGTCAGGGGGCCGGAAGCGGTGTGTCCAGAGACATCCGACCATTCCACCTGCCAGTAGCGCGAGGCCGGGGGAGCGGGACCGACTTCCAGGCTGAGGTGGGTGGACTGGAAGTCCACGTCGCGGTGCCAGACCTTCTCGCCCAGGGAACCCAGATCGGACCCCAGCCAGAGCCAACGGATCTCCTGGACTTCGGCGCCCACTCCCTCGATCCGAGCCACCTTCGTCTGGTAGGCGACATCGAAGGGAAGTTGGGGTCCCACTTCGGGGCCACCTCTCCACCGGGGAGGGGAGGGATCGAGCAGAGTCGACCCCCACCAGGCCCCCGCCAAGAGGAGAGGAAGGCAGGCCGCGATCCACCAGCTCCTTCGGAGAGCCGGGCTGCGATCCAGGGGAGGCCGAGCGAAGCCGATCTCTTCCACTGCGTCCCGCACCTCTCGGGGACTCAGGGACGCGGGAAGTCTTTGGGATTCGAAGTCCTGATACTCGAGCCACCAACTCCGACACCGCGGGCATTCGTCGACGTGGTCTCGGCGCGCGTCTCCGGGTTGGGCCGTCGCCCATTCGGGAATCTCTTCGCAGGAGGGACAGTCGTTCATGCCCGCATCTCCTTCGAAGGGGGATCGGTGGGGGCCATTCGATCTTTGGCCGCCCGCAAGAGACGACGCCGTGCCCGTTGCAAGAGAACGCGGACGCGGTCGCGATCTTCCAACCCCAGCGACTCTGCGATGTGGTCGAGAGATCGTTCGTCGACCACTCGCATCCAGAGGGCCACTCGCTCCGTGGAAGAGAGAGCCGTCTGCATCCAGGACCGCGCCAGTTCGCGCTCCTGTCGAGCTTCGGCCAAGGTGTCCGGGCCCGGAGCGGTGGAGAAGAGGCGATGGATCTCTACTTGACCATCGATCGACGGGCGCCGGCTCTGCGTTCGACGGTGATTCGCACAATGGTTGCGAGTGAGAGTGAAGATCCAGGCTCCGAAGCAGTGGATGCGGGTCTCCACCTTGCGCATCGCGGTGAGGGCCCGAAGGAGGATCTCCTGCGTCAAGTCTTGAGCGAGGTCCGGATCCGACTCCTGCTTGCGGCACCAGATGTAAATGGCTCGTTGCCGCCCGGTCAGGAGCTGCGTCGCCAACTCCTCCCGCCGGCGGGCATCCGCACTCTCGCTCCACTGTTGCAGAAGAAGCGCTTCCCTTTCGGCTCCAAGGCCGAAGGTGGAGTTCTGAGTCGACCGCATCAGCGACCATCGACGACGCACAGGGGGCCTCCACGAGCGCAGCGAGTCGGGCGAAGGATGTTGGCTCCATATATCCTACACCTTTCTGGCACGATCGGGAAATGCCGACACCCCTGTGCGTCGAGTCGTTGTTCGACGATGGTGAGCACTGGGGCTCAGAGAGAGAGACACCGGGCAGTTCGGGAAATCACAGCCGTGCTGCTCCTCGACCCGCACTGCGCCCGGTGGACCAGGCCCAGGCGAAGTTGTGTCCCCCGATGGGACCAAAGGCATCGAGGACTTCCCCGCAGAAGAACAGGCCCGCATGGCCCTTGCTTTCCAGGCTTCTGCGGTCGACCTCCGAGAGCCGGATTCCGCCTCCGGTGACTTCGGCTCGGGCCAGACCCTCGTGGCCGGACCAGGGGAGTCGATAGTCGCAGAGATGGGAGACCAGCCGTCGTCGGTCGTTTCGACGGAGTTCGGCGGTGGGAGTCCCCGCGTCGCAGGCGGATTCCTCGCAGAGGAGTCGGACCAAACGGGAGGGAAGGCGCTCGCGCAACACCGCCCCCACCGAAGGTCTTGCCCGAGCGCAGAGAAGGTCCTCCCACCAGGCTTCGTCTCTGCCGGTCCAGTTCACCCGAAGATCGATGTGGGGGTCGCGCACCGGACGGTGAGAGATGTCGAGGACACTCGGTCCGCTGTACCCCCGATGCGTGAAGAGGAATCCGCCACAGCTCTCCTCTTTCGAAGGACCGCAGCCGACGGAGAGTCGAACGGTGACCGAGAGGCCCGCGAGCCGGTGATGACTCTTGCGGTCGGTGGTGAGAGGGGTGAGCGCGGCGTAGGGGGGGACGACTTCGAGCCCCAGGGTCTTGGCCCAGCCCAGCCCACTCCCATCGGAGCCGGTCTTGGGAAAGGACAATCCGCCGGTGGCCACGATGACTGCGTGGGCCCCGAAGAAACCCTCGGCGGTGTGGAGCGTCCACCCGGCATCGGTGGCATCCAAACCGTTCACCGGGGTGTCGAAGTGGAGCTTCGCGCCCGAGCGCCGGACGGCATCGACCAACGCGTCACGCAGATCGCGGGCTCGTCCCGATCGGGGAAAGTACTTGTGGGTCTCTGTTTCGAGGGCCAGGGGAAGGCCGAGCCGCTCTTCGAAGAAGGCTCTCTGCTCCTCGAGGGGCCACGCGCAGAGCATCCGCCGGAGGGTATTCGGAGAGGAGTCACTGATGTAGCGTTCGGGTTGAAGAGTCTCGGGCAGAACATTGCACCGCCCACCCCCGCTGATGAGGATCTTGCGACCCCCATCGCGGGTGGACTCGAAGAGGTGGACCTCCGTGCCGGGACCTTCGGCCGCATGGAGCGTGGCCATGAGCCCGGCCGCCCCCGCGCCGATCACTGCGATCCGGCGCGTCTCCACTCTCAGTGGCCGGCGATGGTCTCGAGCATCACCTCGACGGCTTTCTCGAGTTGGGGGTCGCGTCCTGCGGCGGCATCTTCGGCGGTGAAGGGGACTCGGTAGTCGGGTTCGAGCTCGGTGTTCTCCAGATAGCTTCCATCGTCGAGGTCCAGCATCCCGATTTGAGGGATCCCGAAGACGATCTTTCCGTCGTGCAGTCTCTCCCACCAGACCGCCGTCGCAGTACCCGCGACCGGCATTCCGATCAGCGGCCCGATTCCCAGTTTCTTGTAGGCCCAAGGGAAGGCGTGGGCGTCGGAATAGTTGGCTTCGTTCACCACCACGCAACTCGGCTTGGACCAGCGCCGGCCGGGTTCTCCATAGAAGCGTTGTTGGTCCAGGGCCTGATTCCGAGGTGCGAAATCCGTGTAGTGCTTCCCCGTCAGCAGAACGATCAAGTCGTCGTGGAGCCATCCGCCGCCATTGAAACGGGTGTCGACGATCATGGCGTCGGTGTCGAAGTACCGACCCAGGATCTCGGAGTAGGCCACGCGATAACTCGCGTCGTTCATGCCGCGAACGTGGACGTATCCGACTCTTCCGTGGGAGAGCTTCTCGACTTGGGCTCGGCGCTGATCGATCCAGCGTCGATAGCGAAGTTCGCCCTCGGCCCCGAGCGAGATCGGTCGCACGACTCGATCCATGCTCTCCTTGCCGGCCTTCAGCCGGAGTCGAGTGCGCTTGCCGACCTTGTTCGAAAGCAGCCGGTAGACATTCGTCCGCCGGGAGAGTTCGGTGCCGTCGATGGCGGTGATCACCATTCCGGCTTCGATCCCCAGATCGGGATCGGAGAGAGGCCCGCCGGCCATGACCTCGGCGATTCGCAATCCGGGGCCGGGATCGTCCTGGTCGAAGAATGCACCGAGAGAGGCCGTCTGCACGCTCGACCCTCCGCCTACGTAGTAGCCCCCGGTATGGGAGGCATTCAGTTCTCCGAGCATCTCGCTCAGGAGTTCGGCGAGGTCTCGACCGTGGCGAATGCTGGGCAGCTTGGCCGCGTATTGATCGTGGTAGGCCTTCCAGTCCACGCCGTGCATCCGGGGGTCGTAGAATTTCTGCTGAGTCTGCCTCCAGACGTGTTCGAAGAAGTAGACGGTCTCCTGATCTGGGCGCAGATTCCGGCGGGGCGCGACCTTGATGGCTTTGGTCTTGCCCGCGCTCACCGATTCTCCTGGACTGCGCTGGAGGGTGATCTTCTTGAGGGCTCCGTCTGCGAGGACGAAGACCGCCTTGCCGTCCTCGACGACTTCCATGCGGGCGTTGTCGGCTCCGAGCTTCGAGACGAGCTGAGTGGTCTCTTCGATGAAGTCGTGAGCCCAGAGATCGTATCCCTTCTCGAAACGAGCCAGGTAGAGCAGGACTTCTCCGTCATGAGTGAGCGCATAGGCACCCAGGTCACTCGATGCAATGGTCAGTTTTTCCTGTCGGTCCTCGATCCGAGAGAAGTCGATGTCCAAGGTGACCCTTTCCTCGTCGTCGTCCTTGGAGTCGGCATCGCCTTTCTTCTCGTCCTTGGAATCCTTCTTCTCGTCTCGGTCCTCTCGGAGCTCCCGGTCTTCTTTGGAGAGCAGGAACCGCTCGTGGGCCTTCTCATTGACGAAGGTTGCGATCACGTCCATCTCCCCTCCCCAACTTCCGTGGTTCTTCTGGCCGAATTTGTCCGTGACCCAGAGAATGGCGTTGCCGTCGTAGGCCCACCGGGGACGGAAATTGCCGTAGCCGGAGTTGGAGATGTCGGTGGGGGGACTCGATCCATCGCTCGGGACCAGTCCCACATTCTCGGCGTAGTAGCGCCCACGCGACAGAAACTGTACCGCGAACCACTTTCCATCGGGTGACCAGTCGTACCATTGGTCACCGTCGGCATAGGAGTAATTGAACTCCGCGCCCAGCACCGTTCGAATGCGTCCGCTCTCCAGGTTCTTCACCTTGAGGATGGTTCTTTCGGCGAGGTAGGCGACTTCTTTGCCATCGGGGGAGAAGCGAGGTTGGAACTCCTCTTCCCTCGAATCCACAATCGCCTCTTCTTCCAGTTTGGTGGCGGCGAAGAAGTAGTCCTCGTCTTCGTCCGCGAGTCGAGTGAGGTAGACATTCCAACTTCCGTTGCGCTCTCCCGCGTAGAGGAGCGACCGGCCATCCGGAGAGAACGAAACACTGCGCTCCTGTTCGGGGGTGTCCGTGATGCGGCGAGTGGTCGCAAAATCGACCGATGTCACGAAGACTTCTCCGTGAGAGACGAATGCGATTTCCTTGCCGTCGGGAGCGACGGCGAAGTCGGTGATCCCGCGACTCGCAGATTCCATTCTCTCGGCCGGAAGCTGACGGTCGACGTGCATGGTGATGCTCAACGCCTGTGGCGACTGGCCCGTTGGCATCACGTAGAGGTCGCCGTGCCAGCTGAAGGCCAGGGTGCCGCTGTCGGCGCGACTGAGATAGCGCACCGGATGGGTTTCGAAATGGGTCAGAGCCTCGACCTCGGCGCCCTCCCGGAGGGAACGGCGAAAGATGTTCATGTCTCCATCACGTTCACTGAGGAAGACCATCGAGTCATCTCCACTCCAGATCGGGTTGCGATCTTCACCTCGGTAGTCAGCAACGCGACGATGCGTCTTCGACCGGGTGTCGTAGAGATAGATGTTGCGGGTCACCGACGAAGTGTGGTGCTTGCGGAAGGCATTCTCGTAACCTGGTCGGTTCTCGTAGAGGATCTGGGTTCCCGTCGAGTTGTAGCGGGCCCAGAGGGCGGTCGTGGTCAGCACCATCCGGGGAGTGCCGCCCTCCAGGGCCACCGAGTAGAGCTCTCCGAAGCGCCGAGTCGGGTACTGCGAATTCCGCCAGTCATCGGTGCGGCTCGAGGCAAAGAGGATTTCCTGGCCGTCGGGGCTGAAGTCGAAGGGAGTGTCTGCGGAGGAATGCCAGGTCAATCGTCGGGCTTCTCCGCCGGTCGCGGGCATGACGAAGACGTCGAGGTTCCCGTGGCGGTCCGAGGCGAAGGCCAGCCACTGACCGTCGGGAGACCACACCGGGTAGCCGTCCCACCCGTCGCTGAGAGTGAGGGGTGTCGCCTCTCCTCCGGCGCTGCTCACGCGGAAGAGATCCCCCCCCGATGAGAAGACGATGGTGCTTCCATCGGGGGAGATGGCCGGATAGCGAAACCAATTCGCCGTGAGCTCGGCCGATGCGGTGGAGGGCAGAGTGACGAGAAGAAGGCAGAGCATGGCCAGTCGGCGGATTCGGTGAATCGTCATCGAGACACTCCAGATGCACGAAGGATCGTGCTCCCGTGATGCAGAGCACGGAAAGGTCGGGGGAAGGGGAGTCTAGGGCTTTTGGAGATCTGCGACACCATTTCTTGCGAGGCCGCAGCGGGGAGCGCGGTGGCACTTTCTATGCCTGTGGGGGTATGGACATCAGCCAGAATGGCTGTGGCATTCGAATGCCCAGGCGCGAAACCCATGGTCCCTCAAGGGATTTTGCGCATTCGCCCCGCCGGAGACCCTGCATGCCTCCCGCGCCGCGTGTCGCATTTCGAGTGCGCGGCGGTGGAGCTTCTGGCAGACATGAGGGTGGGCTCTGAACGAATCGAGAGAAGGATGAAGGATGGACTCCGGCGCTGGTTCCGCCTCCGCAGCAATCTCTGTCTCTGGGTCATTCCCCTGGCATCTCTCTTCGGAGGGTGCGGCCATCTGGCTCGAGTGGATCCATGGGAGCGGGATGTCCTCGCCCGCACCGACATGACTCTGGACTCCGAAGGTGTGGATCTCGAGCTCGACGATCACCTCTACTTCAGTCGCGAGGCCACCGCAGGAGGACGGTCCTTTGGCGGGGGAGGGTGCGGATGCAACTGAGAGGAATCTGCGGCCGACGCAGTTGCACTCGGCTGGGCTTGGCCGCCGCGACCCTGGCCCTCTTGGGATCGGGCGATGCCGAAGCTGCGGATCGCGCTCCCGTCGCAGTGGAGACTGCGGTACTCGGCTATTCCGAACCCAGCCGGGTTCAGGTCCTCGAAGGAGTGATCTCGGCTCGTTCGGAAATCCGCGAGGGGCGCGTACTCCACGGACGTCTGGTGTTCGACGTGCTCACCGGAGCTTCGGCGAATGGAGCCGTGCCCTCGAGAAGCGTCCAGACCTTCACTCGCCCCTCGGGTGAGAGCCGATATCAGGTGGCGCCGGGGGACACTCCTCTGGACGACGGGTTTTCCGACCGGCGTTTCGCCGCCGATCTCGGCTACGACCTCCCTCTCGATCGCTGTACCCAGCTGAGTGTGGGCGCCCAGGGCTCCGTCGAAACGGACTACCTCTCCTTGGGGATCCACGCTTCGCTCTCTCGAGACTTCTTCGAAAGGAACACGACCCTTGGACTTGGGGTGTCGGTGAACCGGGATCGAGTGAGCCCGCTCGGCGGGATTCCCACTCCCTTTGCTCCTCTGCCGACCACGACCCGACCGCGCTCCGAAGACGATGAAGGTGGAGGTCTGAACAAGACGGTCATCGATCTCAGTGCAGGCATCACCCAAGTGCTCGGGCGGAACACTCTGCTCAGAGTCAACTACGCCTTCGACCATGCGTCGGGCTACATGACCGATCCCTACAACGTCATCAGCGTGGTGGCCGCGCCCTCGAGCGTGGCGCCGGGCACGGTGAGCGACACTCTGCACGAGTCACGGCCCGACTCCCGGACCCAGCACGCGATCTACACCGAACTCAAGCGGGCGCTGGGAGCCAATGTCGCCGACCTCTCCTATCGCTACGCGGCCAACGATTGGGGAGTCCACTCTCAGACCGTCGAGCTGCGCTACCGGCAGTACTTCGGTCCGACATTCTATCTTCAGCCCCATGGTCGCTACTACCACCAGACTGCGGCGGGCTTCTACTCTCGTTTCCTGATCGACGCCAGTCCTCTGCCGCAGAACGCGTCGGCGGACTATCGACTGGCGGAGATGGAGACCTCCACCGCAGGACTGGAGGTCGGGCACGAACTCTCGAATGGGCGTTGGATGTCCTTCGCCGTGGAGTACTACCGTCAATTCGGCATTGGTGGGCCTCAGGCGGCCTTCGGGGCGTTGGAGGGCCTTGATCTCTACCCCGAAGTCTCCGCCCTCACCGCAAGAGTGGGATTCTCCGGTGAGTGGTAGCGCGCAGCCGGCAGTCCGCCTGGAGCGCAGTGGAGACCACTGGGTGGGACGCTTTCGCGCCATGGCCAGCCCCTGCGAGATCCTCGCCAGCGGAGTCGGTCCGGCGGGCGCGAGGCGCGCGGTGGAGCTTGCGATGGCCGAGGCCTGGAGGATCGAGCGCAAATTCAGCCGCTACCGGGACGACAACATCATCCACGAGATCAATCACAGTGAAGGCCATGCGGTCGAGGTCGACGACGAGACCGCCCGTCTGATCGCCTTCGCGGATCAGGCCCATCGCATGAGCGAGGGGGCGTTCGACATCACCGCGGGGGTGCTCCGTCGAGTGTGGAATTTCGATGGGAGCGATCGACTTCCCGACCGAGCAGAGGTCGCCAGCCTCCTCCCTCTGGTGGGGTGGCACCAAGTGGAATGGGACCCGCCCATTCTTCGACTGCCCAAGGGAATGCAGATCGATCTCGGCGGTGTGGGCAAGGAATATGCGGTCGACCGGGTCGCGAGTCTCCTGGATCGGGAACACTCTGGCACGTTCCTGGTGAATTTCGGGGGAGACATGAGGGCCTGTGCTCCGCCGGCTCCCGGGCAGGAATGGGAAGTCGGCATCGAAAGCCCTCATCAGGAGGGGACGGCAGTCCAACGGGTGAGTCTGAGTTCGGGGGGGATCGCTACGAGCGGAGATGCCCGGCGTTTCTTGGTACGCGACGGCATTCGCTATGGCCACATCCTCGACCCCCGGAGTGGGTGGCCCGTCCCCGATGCGCCTCGGTCGGTGACCGTGGCGGCGGGCACTTGCACCGAAGCGGGATTTCTCTCGACGGTGGCGATGCTCCAAGGGCGTGGGGCCAAGGAATTCCTGCGGGAACAACAATGTCCCTTCTGGTGTCTGGACTAGGGAGTGCATCGATGAACACGAGATTCGGTCTCCGGGGAACGGCCATCGCTCTGGCTCTTCTTCTCTTCGTCCCGCCGGGCTCGGGAGTGGTTCGGGCAGAGCGATCCGAGGCTCCAGGGCTCTCCGAGATCCGGGCCGCGGTCCTCGACAGCCTCGAAACCGAGGGTCGGGTGGTGTACGTGGACTTCTGGGCTTCGTGGTGCGCGCCCTGCAAGAAGTCCTTCCCGTGGATGCAGTCGCTCCAGAATCGCTATGCGGAGAGGGGATTGACCATCGTCGCCATCGATCTGGACCGTGATCGCTCGCGGGCCGAGAAGTTCCTGAAGCAGATGAAGCCCACCTTCGCGGTGCGCTTCGACCAGGATGCCTCCTCGGCCAAGCTCTTCCAGCTCGAGGCCATGCCCACCTCCCTCCTCTTCGACCGCCGGGGCAAGCTGGTCCGGCGTCACGAGGGTTTCCGCAACGCGGATCGCTCCGAGCTCGAGGCCCAGATCGAAGCGCTTCTGACGGACGAGTGAGCTGGGAAGCGAATCCCGCGGGCAAATCACGCCATTGTGAGTATTGTGGGATCCTGGAACGGTCGGTTTCGGGGATTCCTGGGTCTTGATGGGGCGCCATGTCACTGCTCACACTGCAGGGAGTTGGATTCGATTACGGCGGCAATACCGTCTTCGATGACCTCAACCTCACCATCCATGCGGGAGAGCGCTACGGCCTGGTGGGAGTGAATGGCGCGGGCAAGAGCACCTTGATGCGTCTGCTGGTGGGCGAGCTCGCGGCCTCGAGGGGGCGCATCGAACGGTCGGCCCGGGTTCGAGTGGGCTATCTCGAGCAGGACACTGCCCTCGATGGCAGCTCCGGATTGAGGGAATGCGTGCGGGAAGCCGCCTTCGGAGAGTTGCTCGCGGTGGAACGCCGCATTCAAGAACTGTCCGAGATCATGTCCACCGATGCGTCGCCGAGTGTCATGGAGGAATACGGTCGACTCCACGAGCGATTCGAGCAGGCGGATGGCTATACCATGGACAGTCGCTGCGACGCCGCACTCATGGGATTGGGCTTTTCCCAGGAGCGTTTCGACCAGCCCGTGAACACCCTCAGTGGAGGACAGAAGCGGCGAGCGGCACTGGCGACCCTTCTGCTGGCTCCCTACGACGTGCTCCTCATCGACGAACCCACCAATCACCTAGACCTCGAAGCCCGAGAGTGGCTCGAAGCGCACTTGAGGGATCGCAGCGTCGCCCTCATCGCGATCAGCCACGATCGGGCCTTCTTGGACAACGCGACGTCGTTCACCCTGCATCTGATCACCGGCCGTCTCGACCGATTCCGGGGGGCCTACACCGAGTTTCAGAAACAATGGCAGCAACAGAAGTTGGAATGGGAGCAACGTTATCGGCGGCAGAAGGAGCACATCGAGAAGACCGAGGCCTTCATCCGCAAGAACATCGCGGGACAGCGCACGAATCAGGCCAAGAGCCGGCGCAAGCAACTGGCTCGTCTCGAGCGGGTGGATACTCCTCCCAACGAAGGCCAGCAGCTCCGCTTCCGCATCGAGCCGGCGCGGCGAAGCGGGGCGGTGGTGCTCGAGGCTCACCAGCTCTCGCAACGATTCGGTGAATTGGAACTCTTCGACGGATTGGAACTGCAGATCCTTCAGGGAGAAAAGGTGGGAATCCTCGGTCCCAATGGGACTGGCAAGACCACGTTGCTCAAGATTCTCGCCCGTGAAATGCTCCCCAGCCGAGGGACCATCGTCCGCGGGGGGAATGTGGACCTGGGCTACTACGATCAGGAACTCCGGCTGGTGAGCGATGGCAATACGGTCCTCAAGGAGATCCACGGTGTGGATTCCGAGGTCCCGGAGGGCGAGGTGCGGTCTCTGCTGGGGGCCTTCGGATTCTCGGGAGACATGGTGGACCAACGAGTCGCGACTCTGAGCGGAGGGGAGCGGGCCCGGCTCTCTCTGCTCAAGTTGATCCTCGAGCGTCACAATACCTTGCTCCTCGATGAGCCGACGAATCACCTCGACACCGATACCCGCGAGGCTCTCGAGGAGGCCCTCGAGGGATTCTCGGGCACGCTCATCGTCGTCAGTCACGATCGTTACTTTCTCAACCGCATCTGCAATCGCATCATCGCCTTCGACGGACGCGGGGGAGAGGGAAACGGGGTCTCTCAGTTCCTGGGCAACTACGACGACTATCGCTATCGCATGCAACAGAAACGAGAGTCGACGAAGGCCGCGGCGGCTGCTCCTCTCGTGCTGCCCGAAGCGAGTCGCCCCAAGCGCAAACGAGATCTTTCGAAGAACGAACGGACCAAGATCCGGCGAGAGATTCAGAAGCTCGAGGAAGAGATCGAGCTGCTGGAATCGGACATCGAGGTGGCCGGTGAAACGATGAGCAGTGGAAAGCTGGAGGGCGCGGCGATGGCCGCCGAAGCCGAGAGGGTGCAGAAGCAACAGACGATTCTGGACGCTCGCATGGCTCGGTGGGAAGAACTCAACCAGTTGATGGAACGGGACTGAGTCTCCGCGATTCGGGGTTGGCACCCGGGACCTTCCTCTCCTAGGATCGCAGGGCTTCGAATCCTCATTTCTTTCAGGAGAACAGTCATGGCGGATACGCCCCAAGGCGAAGTCGACTACGGTCCGTTGGCAGCCCTCATTGGCACCTGGACCGGGGACAAGGGACTCGACATCGCCCCCGAACCCGAAGGCACCGAAGAGAATCCCTACTACGAAACCATTGTCTTCGAAGCCGCGGGGGACGTGGAGAATGCGGAAGAGCAGAAGCTCGCGGTGCTACGTTATCTGCAGATCGTTCGGCGCAAGTCCGACGATCAGGTCTTTCACGACCAGACGGGATACTGGATGTGGGATGCTGCCCAGCGGACCGTGATGCACTCCATCGCCATTCCCCGCGGGCTCTGCTTGGTGGCGGGCGGGATCCTCAGCGATGCCGAGGCGGCGGCGGATCCTCTCGTGCTCCGGGTCGCGGCCGCCGATGGCGACCCCCATTGGGGCATCGCTCAGTCGCCCTTCTTGCGGGATCACGCCAAGACGGTGCGTTACTCGATGAGTCTGAAGGTGAGTGGGACGACGATGGTGTTTTCCCAGACCACCAGTCTCCAGATCTACGGACGGGACTTCGAGCACACCGACGACAACGAACTGAGTCGGATCAGCGGTTGAGCATGGGGAGTGCTGTTGCGATCGGTATGGAGCCCTCTCGACCGAGAGCAGGCCCCGACTTCCATCGAAGGAAGTCGGGGCGGACCCATCGCGAGCAGGAGGCAGTTGCAGCTTATCGCAGCCGAGTGATGGTGATCTTCACCGCGGCGTCCTCCCAGCCGTAGAGGTCGGGATCGAGGTCTCCGATTCCACGAATGCCCCGGTGGCGGCGAATGCGCTCATGGGTGGGAGTCCCGGCTCCCGGACTGCCACAGCAGGGACCGGGAATGTCCGCCGCGAGTTCCGTGTTGGCCTCACTTCCGGCGTCATAGGCTCGGAAGTAGTAAGAACGCCGTCCGCCGCGCGGAAGGAAGATCGAGTCCACCCCTCCGAATCCGTCGTTGGTGTTGACGAGCATGAAGGCCATGGACAACCGTCGGAATCCGGGGGCGGTGTGGACCGTGTATGCTGCGCTCGCTCCCGGGGGGATGACTCCGCTGCCCTCCTGCACGTCGTGGACCAGGCTCGAGGTCTCGAATCGGTTCAGCATGGGGCCATTCATTGCGTCTTCCGCAATCTTGGCCAATCCCGCGCTGGCGAAGTGGCCTACCCGAAACATTCGGATCCCTCTCGCGTGGGTTGCAATCACCGGCGGAGAGAACACTTGGCTCGATCCCGGTCCGGTTGCGGGAGTGAGGTTCTCGACCACGACGGAGTAGGCGGGTTCCAGCCGCCGGATGGTCAAACGAGCAATCGGCCCACTCCAGCCGTAGGTGCTGGCGGCGAGATCCGCATCTCCACGAATTCCCGCATGTCGGCGGATCTTCTCGTGAGTCGGTGTGCCGGAGAACGGATTTCCACAGCAGGGACCGGGAATGTCGGCGATGAGTTCGGTATTCGCCTCGCTGCCGGCGTCATAGGCGTAGATCTCGACCTCGAGGCTTCCGTGGCGGGGCAGCCGCAGTCCACTGACTCCACCGAAACCGTCGTTGGTGTTCACGAGCATGAAGGCCAAGGAGAGACTTCGTGCGCCGCGGGCGGTCTCGATGGTGAATCGATCGGAGCTTCCCGGGAGGATCACTCCGCTCCCCTGAGTGACTGCATGCACCGCATCCTCGTCTTCGAGGAGCGAGACCATCGGACCGTTCTGCGCATCTTGGGCGATCTGGGCCAGTTGTGAGCTGGCCCGGTGGCCGACCCGGAAGAGGCGAAAGGACCGATGGTGTGAGGCGAGCACCGGTGGAGAGAAGGGTTGGCTGCTTCCGGCTCCGGTGACCGGAGTCAGATTCTCCAGGGTGATCTCGTAGCTCCGGGACGAACGAGACACGCCATCGTGATGGTCTTCGTCCTGATCGTCATCGTGATCCCTCCGTTCCTTGAGGAGGGCTTGTTCGGGCACTTCGGTCGGGGAATCGTCGGTCCACTTCGCTTCGTCCTCAGCGGAGAGGGCGCGAAGCTGTGAGGGACTGAGCTCTTCCTCGACGTCGGAAGATCCTGGAGAGCTCTCGAGGGGAGACCGCTCCTCGGAGCAGCCTGCAACCAAGAAGAGTCCAATGGCCATGGCCGAAATGAATTCGAGTTTCACAAAGATACCTCCCACGAAGTCCATACCAGGACCTCGGATCTGGGTTCGGGGGACTCCTGTGCGGCGGATGGAATCCTGCCTACGTCGCGACGCGATCCTAGCTGGAAGAGGTCACGAAAAGATCACGGAGGAGTGGCGATTGGGTCACGAATTGCGTCAGAGAGGGCGGGGCAGGTCGAACGAAAAGGTCGTGCCGTGATCCGTCTTGCTCGCGAGCGAGATCACGCTGTCGTGCATTTCGAGGATGCGCTGGGCAATGGCCAGCCCGAGCCCGCTTCCACCGCTGCGGGCCGATCGGCTCTTGTCCACCCGGTAGAAGCGATCGAAGATCATGGGCTGTTCCTCGATCGGAATGCCGGGACCGTCGTCGACAATATGGATGGACGTGACCGAGGGATGCTCTTCCAGTCGAACCTCGACCTTCGATCCGGAAGGGCAATGGCGCAGTGCATTGTCCAGAAGGTTCGACACCGCACGGTCGATGAGTCGTAGATCGCCACGCACAAGGCAGAGAGGCCTCTGGCTTCCATCGAGAGGCACACCGTCCAGGACAATCGAGAGTTCGATTCTGGATGAGTGTGCTTGCGGCTGGAATTTTCGGACGACGTCGTGGGCGAGCTCGACCAACGAGAACTCTTCAGGCTGGAGTGGAGTTTCCTGGGCCTCCAGATGGGAAAGTTCGAAGAGGTCATCCACCAAGTGCGAGAGCCGATCACTGTTCTGCAAAATCGTGCCCAAGTATTCTCGGGCTTTCGCGTCGGAGAGTTCGGGTTGTTTCATCATCAGAGTTTCGACATAGCCTCGGATCGAGGACAGGGGACTGCGCAGATCATGGGAAATATTTGCCACGAGGTCTCTGCGATTGCGATTGCTCTGTTCGAGTTGTTGGACTTGGTCTCCGATCCGTTCCGCCATGGAGTCGAAGGCTTGTCCGAGAGCTCCGATCTCGTCGCGGGCGTTGTCTCCGGATCGTGCATCGAGGTGTCCGTTCTGGAAGCTCTGGACCGCACGCGTCAGTCGGTGCAATCGCCGAGTGAGTAGAAAGAAGAGTACCAATCCCGCGGCCGCGGTGGCCAGCAGAGCGACGATCACTGCGATGGCGCCGCTGCGCACGATGCGACTGTTACTGACCAGGGCAGAGGCCGTGTCGTATCGCTCCCCTCCGAGGATCGCGTAGAGATAGCCGGGATCGCCGCCCAGAGTGACGCGAGTGGCGGTGAAGGGCTTCTGCCGGTGTCCGCTCCGCGGATCGTCTCCAAGGATGGGAAGTTCGGCCCCGGCGAGGAAGCGATGCACCGGCCGGAGATCGACCTTCATGCGGTGAATCTTCTCGGGAGGCGCAAAGTAGGCCACCAGAGTTCCAGCCGAATCCAGAAGGTAGAGTTCGACTCGTGGATTCATCACCATCAAGTCGTGAAATGCATTGCCGATCCCGGTGACGTCCAATTCCGGTTCGAGATAGGCCTTGAAGGTCTTAGCCAGATCCTTGGCCAACTCGTGGTTGAGCTTCTGGTCGGTTTCGCGCGCAAAGGAGCGAGCGGACTGCAATCCCCATCCGAGGTAGACCACTCCCAGCCCCAAGAGCAGTCCCAGGTAGGCGACGCTGATTCTCCAGAACAGCTGCGGCGGCCTATTCCTCATGACCGACCTCCTCGGGGGTTGCGAAGCGGTACCGTGTCCCCAGACCGTGAGAACGTACTCGGGCTGAGAGGGATTCACTTCGATCTTCGAGCGCAGTCGATTGATGTGCGAGTTCACGGTGTGCTCGTAGCCCGAGTAGTGGTAACCCCACACGTGGTTGAGCAGCTCCTGACGGTCGAAGGCTCGCCCCGCACGCTGGGCCATGAAGGCCAAGAGTTCGAATTCCTTGGCCGTCAGCTTGATTTCGCGGTCGCGGATGTGGGCGCGGCGTCCTTCGAGGTCGATGCTCAGCTCACCGATCTCCAGTGAAGCCGGATCGACGAGGGTGGAGTGGGAGGAGTAACTTCCGTCGCTGCGTCGCAGAAGGGCCTTCACTCGGGCGATCAACTCGCGGATGGAAAAGGGTTTGGTCAGGTAGTCGTCGGCCCCGAGCTCCAATCCGAGGACCTTGTCGATCTCGTCGCCCCGGGCGGTGAGCATCAGGATGGGAGTCATGAATCCGTGGGCCCGCAATCGCCGGCAGATCTCGAGCCCGTCGATTCCCGGAAGCATGAGGTCGAGGATGACCAGGTGATGCCGCCCCTCGAGCGCGCGCGCTAGACCCTGCTCCCCGTCGGAGCTGTGGTCGACCGAGCATCCCAGATCTCGAAGATGGATCTCCAAGAGCTGAGGAATATCGGGGTCGTCTTCTACAACGAGAATCGGACGTGGAGGGGGCGCATCGGGCATCGTGAACTCGAGGGGGGGAGAGTTTGTCGCCTAGCCAACGCATCTCGGCCGAAGAGGCGACGGTCCTCAGTATACACCAAGGACCGCAGATGAAAGCGACAATCCCAGCCGTTCGGGCTTTGGAGGAAGTACTCAGCCCTGTCGCCGGTCCTCTCGACGTTCACGCCGGTCTTCGCGGAGTTCGCGCCGATCCTCGCGTCGCTCCTGTCCGTCTTGTTTCACTTCGGCCCTTGCCAGGTCCATGAGACGATCGAGGAGTTCGGCCCGCTCGGTCATGCTTGGGGAGTCGTAACGCCCAGCGACCTGGTTCCATTGGGCCGCAATGGACTCTCGGGAGTCGTTCTGGGATCGCTCCTGACGCGCGTCACGGCGATCGTCGCGGCGGTCTCGACGGTCGTCTCTTCGGTCGCGTCGATCGTCCGCCTTTTCGCGTCGGCCCTTGTGCCGTCTCCGATTCTCCCGGATTTCACGCCGATCACTCCGGAGCTCCTGTCGATCGCGCCGCAGCTCCCGGCGGTCCCGACGCTCTTCGCGTTGACCCTCTCGGAGTTCTTGGGAGAGCATTTGATCCACGGCCCGATCGATTCTGGCGATCGATCGAGTGTCCCCCGCGGCTACGGCCCGCTGAAGCTGTGCGGAGAGCCTCTCGAGCTGCACCACATCCAGAGCATCTTCACGAATCTCTCGCCGATCCTGCCTCAGCTCCTGCCGGTCCAGCCTCGCCTCTCGACGATTCCGTGCACCGTCGTCGGCGGCACTCGAGGTGGTGGTGATCACGGTGCAGGCCATGAGTACGGCCACGAACATTCTGTACTTCACGGGACATCCTCTCTGGCCCGACGGGGCCGAATTCGGAATCGGGGGCCGCTGGGGCCGGCTGAATCTCGGGTCGCAATGGGCGTGCCGGGCTGGCATCGCGCGGTGGTCTGGGCCTCGACGTCGTGCGCACGAGGGACGAAAGCGGGTTTGGGGAGGGCGTTGGAGGAAGGTCGAGCAAGGATTGGGAGCCACGAGTAGCCGCGGGGCCATGGCATGTGCTTTGCCCTCGGAATCGTGGGGATCGAAGACCAGCCCCTTGGTCAACTTCCTCAGCCCAGTCGACCAGTTGTGCGTTCATCGAGCGCCCTGTGTCTCCAGAAGGAAAGCGCACACCCATCGGGTCTCATGAGGGTCCACATGCGAAATCAGCTGACCATCGCGGCGACGCTCTGCATGCTGCTCATTGCTGCAGAGCGGGCCTCCGCCTTCGATCGCCTCGAAGTGGAAGTGGTGAATCCTCAGCTCGTACAGGGACGTCCCGCGGTCACCACCCAGGTCAGTTTCAGCGTTCGCGTGCGTGCAGTAAACGCCGACGGAAGTACGGATCTGACCGCGGACTTCATCAATGCCGAATTGTACACTGACGATGTTCCGGCGACCTTGCCCCCACGCTCCTATCTCCAGGCAGGGGAACGTCAATTCGACAATCTCGTGTTCCTGGCTTCCGGGTCAGCGATTCGTCTGCGTGTGCGCGATGCGGATGATCTCTCGGTACCCTTCGGTGAGGTGCTGATCGATTGTTACGACTACGTCGATGCATTCACCGTAGTAATTCCTCCCGGAGACAAATTCGTCGATCAGGCCATCGATGTGACCCTCCAGGCGAGGGATATCAACGGAAATCTGGTCCTCAACTTTCGCGATGATGTGGTTCTCGACGCCCTGGTCGGAGACTTCTCCTCTGGCGCCACGATCACCGTGCCGGGCACTTCCTTTTCGTTGGGGCAAGTCACCGTCCCGGTGGTGTTCTGGGGTACGGATCCGATCACCCGAGAGAACACCCTCACGGCTACCAATACTCGCATCTACACCGGGCAGGGTGCGAGTGCAACCGGTAGCGCGATCGTAACTCCCTTGCGACCGGGCTCGTTGAGCACTGTAGTCCTCGTTTTGCCGGGTGAGATCTTGACCCCCGGTGTCAGTCCAGGCAAGAGCGGGTCCCCGTTGCCACAAGTCTCCGGGAACGCTTTCAACGGCGTGGACGTCTATGCGACGGACTTGCATTGGAATCCGGTCGAGCCCACGGCCTATCCGAATCTGAGTTGGTCCACGGACGACCCGAGTGCAGCGGTGCTGTTGCCACCCGGTGGTCCAATGGCCAGCAACGTCGAACTCGACGAGACGATCCGGCTCATCCAGTCGGGGCTTCGTCGGGTGACCGTGACTGCCAGCGGATCGATCGCCGCCACGAGTGAGAGCAACGTGGTCGTGAATCCGGAGGGGCTCGATCACTTCGTCTTCGACTACACGGTGTGGGACACCACCGATGTGCAGGTCACGACGATTCCCTTCCAGTTGAGAGTCCGGGCCCAGGACATCAACAACAACTCCTTCCCGTTCAACGGACAGGTCACGATCCGAGCCAAATTGGGTACGTCGGACGAGTCGGAAGACTATGTGATCGTGAGCAATACTACCTTTGTGAACGGTCAGCTCGACGCTCTGGTGCAGGTGACCAAGCGTGCGTTCAGCGCACGTGTGGTCGTCGACAGCAACGGTGGCGTAGTGGCCGAGAGTGGACGTTTCCAGGTGAACTCGGGCCCACTCGATCGCATCCTTCTCACCTTTCCCGGTGAGACCTGGGTGCCGGGACTGAACGATCCGAATTTCAGTGGAAATACCGGTACTCCGAACAATGTTGTTGCTGGCCAGGAGATCAGTCCGGTCACCGTGCGGCCAGTCGATCGCTACGCGAACATCGTCTCGGGGTTGCGAAACGTGACCATGAGTTCGCCGACGGGATACTTTCAGCTCCCGGACTATCCCAATAACTTGATCTCCTTGAGCAACCCGGTGGACATTCGCGTGATTCTGCGCACCGCGGGACAGCAGCAGCTCGCGGCCGATGCCAGTGGAGTGAATCCGAATCTCTCCGCGGCGATTACCGTCTCGCCGGCACCCTTCTCTCGAATGGTTGTCGAAGCTCCTGGAGAGTCCCTCGAACCCGGGATTTTCGACAGCATCGAGGACGACGGAAAGATCGGACAACCCTCGGTTCAAGATGCGGGAGTGTCGTTCAACGTCCGCGTCTATGCGGCCGATGCCTACTGGAATCCCATTACCGACTTCGATCCTGCTCTGCCGATTAGCGCCGCTTTCAGCAGCAGTGATCTGGCCGCGGTATTGCCCCCGAACCCCCAGGCACTGAACAACAACTTTCAGGACTTCGGAGTGACCTTGATCACTCTGGCCGATCCGAACCAGCAGACCATTCGCGTCGATGACAATGCAAGTGCCGCTTTCGGATTCACGACGATTCCAGTGAAGGCCGGGACCATCGATCACTTCGACATCGGAATCAACAATCGAACGAACCCCACCCCTGCCGACGTGCTGGACCCGGTTCCGGATCATCAGGCCGGGTCGTTTCTTCCGAATCTGACCATCGTGGCCCGTGATGTCTTCAACAATCACGTGGCCGACTACACCGACAGTGTGACGATGTATGTCAGTCACGGCACCAATGTTCTTCAGCCCATTCGGGTGAGCCTCGGCGATGGATATGGTAGTGGAGCCTACCAAGGCGCGTGGCGAGGGTCCATTCAGATCACCAAAGCGGGGAGTGGGGTTCGGCTCTTCGTGCGTGAGGAGGTCTTCGCAAGCACGGACAGCAGCAATGTCTTCAACGTGTTCGCCGGGACCTACGAGGATCTCCTGCTCTTGCTTCCTGGGGAGACCGCGACTCCGGGGATCGCTCCGGGGAAAGTGGGGACTCCCCTTCCGGTGAGCGCAGGTGCGCCGGTAGTGGCGACGGTATTGGCCACAGACCGCTTCTGGAATCCCGTGGTCGCCACTCCGACAGTGCATTTTGCAAGCGATGGATTCTTCCAGATGATTTCGGCCAACGATCAGCCGCTGAATCCCGACGGATCCGGAAGCTTCGATCTCTTCTTCAAGACTGCGGCGATGCAGGCGCTCTCGGTGAGCGATCTGATTTCTCCTGCGCAGAACGACACTTCGAGGGTGGTGGTGCAACCAGGAGCCTTCGACCGCCTCATGGTGCTCGCTCCCGGAGAGACGCCGAACCCCGGCGGTCCCGAATCCGATGGAAAAATCGGCGCGCCGATTCCTCAAACGGCGAGCTTGGAGTTCGACCTCCGCGTTCGTGCCGTGGACCAGTTCTGGAACTTGGTGGACAACAGCAGCGAGCACATCTCTCTCGCCAGCGATGACAACTCTCTGTCACCGACGAACCCCGTGAACAACGGGCAGCCACTCGTGAATGGAGAGATCACCTTCCCGGTCTTTCTCACCTCCCCGGGATTCGTGACCTTGGGCGCAGCGGCGATGGACAATACCGACTTGCTGGGACAGTCGGTGACAGTGCAAGTCGAACAGGGCGCTGCTTACTTGATCACGGTTCCTCCGAGCGCAAGTGTGGGTCCGCCATCGACCTTCTCGATGACCATCGCGCTGGTGGACAGTAATGGCGCCCCTCTTCCTGCGGCGAACAACTTCGTCACTCTCAAGGCGCTCAAGAGCAATCTCGAGCCCGCTACGTCCTCTCTTTTCGTGACCGGTGCGCAGCTCTCGAATGGATCGGTCACCATCAGCAATCAGGCCTACGACACGGTCGAAGACATCGTGATCCAGATCAGTGATGTATCGGGTCGGCTGAGCTACTCGAACATCATTCAGATGCAGCCCAACGGTCTCGAATACGTGGTGAATGTCGATTCGAGTCCCTCCCCGCGGGTGGGACCTCCATCAACCTTCGGGATGAGCGTTCGACTCCAGGACAGCGAGACGAAGACATTGGTTCGTGAGGACCGTCCTCTCACAATTGCGGTTTTCGATGGGATGGGACTCAATGGTCGAGGCACACTCGGCGTGGTGTCGCAGCGCCTCGACCGAGGTTCGATCAGCTTCCAGCAGAGCTACACGCGGGCGGAGAACATCTACTTCACCGTGACCGATAGTACCGGGCTCTCGGGGAACAGTCCGATCTTCGCCATGGTGGCTGACGGTTACAAGAAGTTGCAAATCGTCGCTCCCGGAGAAGTAGTCGAGGCTGGGGTGGATAGCTTCGTTGCCACGGGAAAGAGTGGATCGGTATTTCCCCACCGCAGTGGAGAACTCTTCCCCCTTACAGTGCGTGCGGTAGATCAGTACTGGAATCTGGCCGATACCACGAATGGTGGGAACCTGCGTCTGGTGGCGAGTGACAACAGCTATGCGCTCCCGGGGAATCCGAACGTGAACTTCGTTCCCTTCGTCAACGGAAAGAGGACCTTCACCGGATTCCTCACCGATCCGGGGCAGGTGACGGTGACAGTCTACGACGAGGATGACCTTGGAAAACCAGAGCAGGCGGTGGTCGTTCCTGTCGATCCACCCTTCCAGTACGAGATCACGGTTCCGTCCTCGGCCTCGACCGGACCGGTCCCGGGTTTCCAAGTCGTGGTGAAGCTTGTCGATCCCTCGACCGGCAATGTTGTTCCGACTGCCCAGCACCGATTCTCTCTCAGCCCGTTGTTGCCCAGCCTGGCCGTGGCCAACGGGAGCCTCGGTATTCAGGATGCGCAGCTCATCGACGGCGTCGCAGTGATCAACAATCAGAGCTACGACACGGTCGAGGACATTCTGATCCGAGTGAGCGACGCCTTCGGGCGTGAGACTCTCTCGAGCGTGATTCGAATGGATACCGGCGGGCTGTTTTTCTCTGCGTCTGTTCCCGATTCTGCGATCGTGGGTCCGCCAGCCACCTTCACGCTCGACGTCGAGCTCATCGACAGCAATACCGGCCAGCGGGTCGTGACTCAGGATCGTCTCGTGGACATTCGAGTCCTGAGTGCGAGTACGGGCGTGGCAGGAACGGGAGTGCTGGGAGTTGCGCAGGGGCAATTGAGTGGAGGTCTCCTCTCGATTGCACAGAGCTATACGCGGGCTGAGGACATCTTCCTGGAGATCAGTGATTCGACAGGAGTGATTGGGCTGAGCAACACCTGTCGAATGATGGCCAACGGCTTCAAACGCATTCAGATCGTGGCTCCGGGAGAGACCGTGGATCCCGGGAGCTCCTCCGCGACAGGCAAGACGGGTCAACCCCTCACCCAACAGGCTGAAGCTCCGTTCACGATCCGCATTAGGGCCGTGGATCAATACTTCAATCTGGTAGAGAGCGTTGATGATGGTGAACTCCATCTGAGTTATTCGGGGAGCGCGCTCGATCTCGTGGATCCGAACGTGGACGGTGCTCCGTTCATCAATGGATCGCGGGACTTCGAAGTGATTCTGGGAGATCCGGGCGTGGTTTCGGTCTTCGCGACCGACGCCCTCCGTCCTCAGATCAGCACCGGCAGAGTGGACATTCCCGTCAACGAGGCCGAGTACCGCATCATCCTGCCGAATCCAGCTACGGTCACGGCCGGTCCTCCTGCCACCTTCCCGGTGACGGTTCGCCTGGTGAATCCTCTCACCGATGAACGGATCAATGCCGGGAGCGACTTCACGATGCAGGCGCTCAAGCCGGATCGTAGTCCCGCCACCGATGTTCTTGGCATCAACGGGGGCACCTTGGTCGCCGGAGAGGCGGTCATCGGAGGTCAGACCTACGCAACGAGTGAACAGATCATCATCAGGGTGAGTGACTCGCGCGGGCGCGAAGCGTTCAGTGATCCGCTGACCGTCCAGCCGGTAGGCGTGACCTGGGCGTTTTCGGTTCCCGATACCGTGGTGGCAGGAGAACCATGGACCATGGCGGTGCGTCGAGTCGACATCGTGACCGGGCAACTGGTCACCCTCGATGATCGCAGCTTCACGCTCCGGGCCTTCAGCGGAAACGCGGCTCGCCCCGATACCTCCCTGACTCCTATTGGCGTGCTCTGTGACAGCACGGGGTCGACTCTCGGCGGTGAGATTGTATTCTCGTCCCAATGCTATGATCGCGCCGAGGGGATCTATCTGGAACTCACGGATCTTTTCGGAGAGCGTGCTTTCAGTCCGGTGATCACAGTTCTGCCGGCGCCTGCCGACGGACTGCGGCTGTTGGTCGAAGAGGTTCCGGGTCGTCCGGTGGCCCGTCCGGTCCGCCCGATGGCCCGCATCCTGGCCAAGGCGCGCGTCGTCGACCGCGCGGGAAACCCTCTCTCTTCGGTCGATGTGCAGTTTCAGGTGTTGAGTGGAGATGGGTGGCTGGGTAGTGGACAGGACACGGTCCTGATGGCAACCACCACCGCGCGCGGTGAGGCGTCGGTGGATCTGACGATTCGGCCCTTCGCGCAGGAAGACATTCGCATCGTCGCCTCGGCGGTGGGGCTCTCGTCGAACGAAGTCGTCGTCGATGTGGTTGGGCCTCCGCAGACCGTGCTCCGATTCGATCCCCCGGCGTCTCCCTATCAGGGCGGCTGGTTCATCGACGCGGATACGCGAATCGAATTGGTGGCGACGACCGAAGACGTGGCGGGGATCCAAGCGATCTACTCCGATGTCGATGTGGTGGATCCTCCACTTCCGAGAACCATCTTCACTGGGGCATTCAGTCTGCGCGACGTGGGAAGGGATACGCCCGGTGTCCATACCCTGCGTTTCTACGCGGAGGAAGTCTCTGGCACCACCGAGCCGGTCAGGACCGTCGAGCTCTACACCAGTTCGGCGCTGACCACGGAAAAGCAGGTCACCAACCGCCCGAATCCCTTCCGTGCGGGTGAAGAAGAGACGATCATTCTCTTCCAGCCGACATCGACCGGGACGGCGCAGCTCGTGATCTACGATTTGTTCGGGTCTACCGTATTCAGCGCGCGGATGCCGGTCGTTGCCGGGACCACCGCACAGTTTCCTTGGAACGGCCGCAACGGCGATGGAAGGGTAGTCGCCAATGGCGGATACATCTGTCGCATCGTGGGAGCTGGCTACGACCTCCGCCGCAAAATCGCGGTTGTGAAGTAGGAAGGGGGATTCACGATGTATCGAAACAACTCGATCCCCGCTTCTGAGCTCCTGCGCAAGTTGGCGCTGGTGGGAGTGGTGCTCTTCGGAGGGCTCGCCACGGATCCCTTCGGTGGGGAGCAGTTCGTGGCGACGGCAGCCGCGGGAGAGAACGCGGGGGTTCCCGGAGCATTCCTGCGCTATGGGAGCAGTGCCCGAGGTCTTGCTCTCGGCAACGCGATGACCGCGATCGCCGACGATGCCGCGTCTTCCTACTGGAATCCAGCGGGCTACGCACGCTTGAGGACCATGGAGCTGACTGCGATGAGTGCCACTCTCTTCGAGGACACGCAGTACACCTTCTTCACTCTGGGGCTGCCCACAGAAAGACACGGTAGCTTCGCCATCAACGGCGCCTTCCTGAGCAGCGGGAGCTTCGAACGAGCGACCTTGTTCGAGGATCTCGGTGAGACCTTCGGGGAGAGTTCCAGTTTCTTGGGATTGGCTTACGCCTATAAGTTCGGCCGGTTGACGTGGGGTGTGAACCTCAAGACCGTGTCGCAACAAGTGGCTGGAGCCAAAGGCGCGGGGTTTGGAGCAGATGTGGGTCTGTACATTCGCCCGCACCGGACCCTAAGCTTCGGTCTGAGTCTTCAGAATGCACTGGCACCCGAACTCACCCTCGATCAGGGGGCAGAAAAGTTTGCGCGCACCATGCGTGCAGGGACTGCACTGCACCTCTTCCGTAATCGCATCGTGGTCAGCACTGATCTGGTCCGGACCGACAACATGGACGTGAATCTTCGGAGTGGAATCGAAGTGTGGCCCACGCGTCAGTTCGGACTGAGGACAGGATACGACGCGGTTCGAGAGCAGTCCGGGTTCGGAGCGGCATTCCGGTGGGAGAATTGGCAGCTGGATTACACCTACCTCGACCATGACCTCGGCGGGACCCAGGTCGTCAGCGCGACCTTCCGCTTCGGAGTTCCCTACGGTGTGAAGATGCGACGGGATCGTGGCCTCTTCAGCCCCTCGGGCGAGAATCGTTCTGTCCACTTCGGAATCGACACCGCGGTGACCGGAAAAGTGGAGTCCTGGAGACTCGAGATCGTCGATCCCGAGGGGAATCTGGTGCGCACTCTCTCCGGAAACGGGCCGCCCCCCGAAGGCGTGGAGTGGAAGGGTGATGATGATCAGGGACGTTTGGTCGCCGATGGGCGCTACCAGGTTCACATCACCGTGCTCGACGGGATGAGCGAGGAGTGGGACTACGAATCTTCGGTGGAGGTTCTCGGATTCGCCGATCGCACCCGGTCTCCCATTCGAGTCGAGATCAGTGGTGGCAAGGAGAATTCGACGAACGAGGGGAAGCAGCGATGACCACGATGTGGCGAATTCGCCATTGCGCTCTACCGATGATCGTCAGTCTGGTGATCGTGTCCACGTGGACTGGCATCGGTAGAGCCAGCGACACCGAGCAAAGCGTGCCGTCGGAGGAGGCCCTGTGGACCGCGGCGGGTGAAGCCTACACCCGCGGCACCGACAAGTCTGCCGCGATGCAGCAGTATCGCCTCTTCGTCAAGACTTATGGCGGCAGTTCTCGGGCCGCAAGTGCCCAATACATGTTGGCCGAGTGCTACTTCGACATCGGAGACTATGAGGCCGCTCGTCAGGAGTACGCTCGGGTACACGAGTTCAAGGGCGCTGACGACTACTTGAAGGCATCAGTGCTGTTGCGACGTGCAGAATGTGCATTCAACCTCGAAGAATTCCCGGCCGCGATCCGTCTCTACGACCAGATCATTCGCAAGTATGAGGACAACTTCCTGGTGGCCGAAGCGCTCTTCGAAGTCGGATCCGCGTACATCGCCGATGGTAACTGGATGAAGCTCGAATCGAGCTACCGGCGCCTGATCGAGTCACGACCCGGATACGCAGATCTTCCCCAAGTGAAATTCGCGCTGGGCCTATTCGCCTATCGGGACTCAGACTTCGAGACGGCCCTGTCCTACTTCTCGGAAGTCCCCAGCGATCGTGGTTTGTACTACACGGGGCGCACCCTCGAGGATATGGGTCAGTACATCTTGGCGATCCAGCGCTATCGTCAGGTGCTTCGGAAGTATCCCGAGAGTCCCTTGCGCGACGACGTGGCATTCAGCATCGCCGAAGCATTTTACCGAAGCAATCAGAACGCGGTGGCAGTACGAAGTTACCGATCCTTCATCGAGGAGTATCCGGACAGCCCCTTCCTGGCCAATGCGAGATACAAGTTGGCATGCGTGACCTACCGCGAGGGAAGCTTCGACGAGAGCATTCGTCAACTCGAAGAAGTTTGTACGTTGTTTCCTGGGCAGACGATTTGTGCCTATTCGCGCTATCTCATCGGCGACGCCTACATGAGCCTGGGTCGCGTCGCCGACGCGATTTTCTCCTACACCGAGGTGGTTCGCGACTTCGGTGATTCTCGGATCGCATCTGCGGCGTTGCACAAGATCGTCTACGGATATGCGGAAGAAGAGAACTACGGCCAGGCGATCCAGATGGCGGAGGAGTTCTTGGATCAGTTTCCGGGCGATCCTCTGGCTGCGAGAGTTCTGGTTCTCGAGGGATTCGCCTACCTCATGTCCGACGACCAGGATCGGGCGGTGCGGGCATTCCAGAACGTTCTCGACAAGCACGTCAACACCGACGTGGCGGAGCGGGCGCTCTTCCTGTCGACTCTTGCCTACTACCAATCAGGTCAGTCCGATCGGCTCATCACGAACTACAACTTCATTGCCAAGAGGTTGCTGCCGACTCCGAGCCACTGGCGAGCGCGGACCTACTACTACTTGGGAGAGGCCTACTACCGCCAGGGCTTGTACAAAGCGGCGGGATCGATGTACCGGCTGGTCCTGACGGGTTATCCACGCAGCAACGTGGCCGCTGCATCTCTGCAAGGACTCGTCGCCAGCTATTCCCAGATGGGCGAGTACGAGCTGGCTCTTCGAGAACAGGAGACGTTCCTTTTGGCGTTGGCGAATGCGGACAGCGAAGAGGGAACGAATTCGCTGGCCGTGGGGTCCATCTACTTCAATCAACGCAAGTACGAAGACGCGGTGCGCGAGTACCAACAGTTCCTCGAGGCCCACCCCGAGGATGCAGAGGCCGCGTCCGCCCTGGCCAATCTGGCGGAGTCCTACTATCGCCTGCAGTACTACGATCAGGCGATCCAGACCTGGAGGGATCTGACCACTCGATTCCCGGATTCGTCGAAGCGGGAAGAGGCGATCTATCGCGTTGCCGACACCCAGTTCGGTCTGGGAGAATTCGATGCGGCTCGGACGACCTACCGACAATTGCTCGTGCAGTATCCCGATGGCCAACATGCGGCGGACGCGGCCTTCGGGTTGGCGAACACCGCCTACAACTTGGGAGAAGATGCCGCCGCAATCGGGGCCTTCACGAACTTCCTTCAGACCTACCCTCGTGACGACAGGGCGGAGGACGCGGAGTTGGGTATCCAGTCCTGTTACTACCGCAGTGGCAAGGACATGGAGGAATACCTGGCCAAGTTCCCCGACAGCGCACTCGCGGCCGACATTTTCTGGAACAAGGGCCAAGATGCCTTTGCGGCCGAAGACTATGCAACAGCCGCACGGGCCTTCGAGAAGGTCACCTTGGATTATCCCGAGTCCGAGAGCGGACCGCGGGCGCTCTACTATCTGGCCGAGAGCTACTATCGGATGGAGCAGTTCGACCCCGCGCTAGCGGGCTTCCGGAACTTCGTGACCACTCATCCCGCGCATGATCTCGCCGAACTGGCACATTTCCGCATCGGGACCACTCTGTTCAAGCTCGGAAAATACGAGGCTGCCGCACGCGAGTACGAGACCATGCGTGATCGCTTTCCATCGGGCGAATACGCAGCTCTGGGTCTCTTCAATGTTGCCGTCAGCTATCAGCAGATCGAGGACTGGACCGCGGCCATTGAGTCGTACCGGCAGTTCATCAGCGAGTACCCCGACCATGAGAAGACCCAGGGTCTTTGGCTCGAGGTTGCCGGGATCTATCAGGATGAGCTGGGCGACTACAGTCAGGCGGTCGCTGCCTACGACCACGCCCTCGAGGCGGGCGACGGCGAGATGGCGGAGGTTCGATATCGCCAGGGCGAATGTTACGAAAAGGACGGCGCCATCGACAGCGCCCTCGAGAGTTACCGATTGGCCGGGGCTGGATCGGGCTCTGACGCATTCGTGATTGCGGCGCTGGTTCGCGTCGGTGAGTTGCTCGAGGCCAGAGGAGACTACGCCGGTGCGCTCACGGCATATCGACAAATCGTCAACAAAGCATCCAAGCAGGAATGGACGTCCTTGGCGCAATCCCGCGTCGACTCACTCCAGCAGCAGCAGGCGGTCGGTCGCTGACCGACCTTTCGGAGGAACGCTCGCATGATAGGTGATCTCTCGTTACTCGATCTCTTCCGCAGCTCTCCCACCATGGCGGTGCTGCTCTTCTGTTCCATCATCACCGTGGGCTTTGCAGTGGAGAGGTGGCTCTTCTTCATGCGGAGCGCAACTGATGCTCCCGCCTTCATGAAGCAGATCGCGGAGAAGCTGAAGGTCGGCAGCATGGTTGCCGCCAAGGATCTGTGTGAGCGAAACCAGAGCGCAGTCTCTCGAGTGGTGTCTCAGGGCCTCGATCACGCGCATCTTCGTCGCAGTGATCTGCAGCAGCGAATGAATACCGCGATCGAGGTCGAGCAAGTCGAGATGGAGCGCTTTCTCAACGTGCTCGGCACCATGAGCAACATCGCCCCGCTGATTGGCCTGTTCGGGACGGTAGTCGGTATCATTCGGGCGTTCTCGGCGATTGCGAGGACCGGCTCCGGAGGGAGTCAGGTCGTTGCCATGGGTGTCGCCGAGGCCCTCATGACCACGGCTGCCGGGATCATCGTCGCGGTCATCGCCACGGTCTGTTTCAACATCTTCGTCAGGAAGATTCGGACGCGCACCGTCGATCTCGAGGATGCGCGCGAGGAGCTCTTGGTGGTGATGGCCGATGTGTTGGCGGGCCAGAGGGCTTCCCAGCCACAGCCACCGATTCCGACCAAAAACGTTCGTCCGGCAGTCGAGCAGGAACCGGCTCCGGCTGGATTCCTGAGCTAGTTCGCCAGTCCGGGGAAGGACGCAATCGATGGCATCACGATACAGCATCTCTCAGACAGGTATCAGCGAGGCGAATATCACGCCGCTCGCGGATGTGACGACGACGTTGATTGTCGTCTTTCTCGTGACCTTGCCGACTCTCCTGTGGAGTGGCATCGAGGTTCAGAGCAAGCCCGCGCCTCAGGGATCACAACAGGTCGTGCAACCGGCCTCCACTCAGAAATCGGGCCTCCTGACCATCGCCGTGAAGCCGGAAGGAATCACGCTCAATGAGAGGCCCATTGCGATGAGAGATCTGGAACAGGAGCTCACCACGCGGCTGCAATCTCGGACGGACCGGACCGTGGTCATCGTACCCGACGATGCTGTTCGTCTGGGAGATGTGGTTACCGTTCTGGACATCGCCAAGGTCAGCGGCGCTTCGGATCTTGCCCTTCTGAACCTGCGTCAGCGTTCGGAATCTTCCCGGGGAGCTGAGGGGACGGGGGCCAGATGAAGTCCAGAATCGAACTGTCGACCAAGACCGATGTGGTCCCGGTGATCAACGTTTCTCTGGTTGTGGTGCTCACTCTCATGATCATCGCCCAATCGATCAATCAGGCGGACACGGACATCAACCTTCCGGAGGCTCGTGCCACCCAGTCCGAGGAAGAGAACAAGATCGAGATCACCTGCAATCTGGAAGGGCAGATCTTCGTGGGTGAATTGGAGGTCGTTCCCTCGGAGATCGCGCCCATGCTGGGGGAGATTCTCCGGGACAATCCCGGTGCGATCACCGTGGTGAGGGCGGATCGCGATCTGCTCTACGGCAAGATCGAGGAGATTCTGGCCGAGGTCGAAAAGGCCCATCCCTCGGAAATCTCTCTGGCTACCAGTCCAGAGGGAGCCGGCGAGTCGACGCCCGAAGGGGTCGTGGCACGATGATCCGGCAAGCCGTCGATCGATCGCGTCCCACCGGGGGAGGGATGGCCACGAGCGTGGCCGTGCACGGGCTGCTGTTGCTCTTGTTCGGCATGGCCCTCCGTGAGGAGGTTCCCCTGCCCATTTCACCCGAGGAGCTGACCAAGATCACCTACATCGAGGCGCGGCCGGACGAGAACCTGGCCCAGAAGATCCGAACGCGTACCCGAGCCACCCGTCATCCGAAACTTGCTGAAGGCAGAGGAATATCAACACGTTCGGCTCAAAAGCCGAAGTCCATGACCAAAGTTGGGGAGGTGCCACGGATCGAACGCTCGACGCGCGAAACCGTGACGGACATCGCCACTCCCATGCCCGCCCCTCGCCAGACTCAGCCGCGGCAGCTCGCGGTCGCTCCTCGGCTGAAGGCCAATGCCCAGGAGTTGGCGCGGGTTCAGGTGGCCACGCCGCAGTCGCGGCGGGCCTCATCCGTCGAAGACGCCGCAGACACGGCGGTGCCCCGATTGGAGGCCAAGGTGGTTCCGCGTCGCCTCGAGGGATCGCCTCCCGGGCTCGAGAACAAACGCGCGAGACTGGACCTTGCCGGCGGAGAGATCGATCCCCCGGGGCGGAGCTCGTCGACTTCGGCGAGCGGAGTGGCCGACATCGGGACTCGGACTCCGGCGAAGGCGACCCTCGAGGGGGCGCGGAAGGGTGCCGCCCTCGGGAATGCGCGAGTGGGGCTCACCCCGGCCCGCCGCTCCGGCGGTGGCATCGCCGACGTTGGAGCCAAGGGAATCGCGGCCTCCCGGGGTGGAGGAAGCGACGACCGCAGCGGCCGGCGCACCATCCTCGACTATGGCAGCGGCCAAGGGGGCGGGTTGAGAGGACGCCCCGGGGGGGGGGCGCTGGCAGCGGATCGCAGCGCTGTCGATCCCACGGGGGGCGGGGAAGACCAGACTCCGGCTCGCATTGCAGAAGCCCAGGCAATGGACCTCAGCGCCCAAGGGATGGACATGAGCGTCAGTGGCCAGATCTCTGGCCGCAAGATCCTCCGAGTGGTCGCTCCGGAATACAGCCGGAGTGCGAAGCAGAAGGGTTGGGAGGGAGTGGTCGCGGTCCACTTCACCGTGCTTCCCGACGGCCGGGTGAAGGACAACTTCTACCTCGAGCAGACCTCGGCTCATCGGGATCTCAACCGTTCGGCGATGGCAGCGATTCGGCAATTCCGATTCGCGCCCTTGCCCGGCGAAGAGCCACAAGTCGAACAGTGGGGCATCATTACCTTCGTATTTCGCCTGAAGTAGGCACATGGAATGAGGTCGACAATGAATCCTTCAACGAAGCTCGCCACGGTGGCCATTCTCGCGTGGATCGTGCTGTTGCCGCCGAGTGCCGAGGCCGAGATCGCCCAGCAGAGCGAAGTGGAGCCGCGGTCGGGGGAAGAGTTCACCGAGGCTGGCGAGAGTGGTGCGGTGCTCGACGACATGGTGGTCGAAGCAGAGAACGAAGTGCGACAGGGAGTCGAGAAGACGGCCTTCGAGTTCGAACTCAGCGCGGCGATGATCGATTCATTTCTGAGTGATGTCGATGCCGAGGCGTTGGAGGTGAGCCCGGTGAGTGGCCTCCAACCTCATCTGAACAACCTCGAGGATCTGGGCAGCGACCAGACTCCGCACCTTTGGCTGCCGGAAATCCCGGGTACTCCGGTGGCGACCTTCTATCCCGAGCCCGAGCCAGGTCGGAAGTTGAAGCACTGGAATCTGACCATCACCGACTTTCGAGGATCTCCATTCCGGGTCTTCGATGGGAAGGGATCGCCCCCGCGCCGGTTGGAGTGGGACGGACGGGGTGACGAAGGCCAGATGATCCAGACGGGGTATCCTTACAGCTACGTCTTCACCCAGACCGACAAGGGCACGAATACCTACAATCACGCGGGAGTGAGTTTTCGTCTTCCCGCCCTCGACTACACGGATCGAGATGACCGCGTTCTCGAGATGAGTGGAAGCGAACTCTTTGTGCAGGGTGATTCTGCGATGCGCGAGGGTGCGACCCAGTGGTTGCTGCGGGCGACGGATATCATGCGCCAGCACCCCTATTCGCCCTTCGAGGTGGTCTGCGTGGCGGAAGACGCTGGATTGGCCGAGGCCCGTGCCACCGCTGTGGCGCACTATCTTGCCGAGCAAATGATTCTTCCGCAGGAGCAAGTGGAGGTGGCCTTCGAGCAGAAGTCCGACTTGCGGTCGGAGATGGACGGACACGTGAAGATCGTGATTCGGCACGCCGATTGATCGTGCTCCGCAAGCATTGTGCTATATTCCCAGGGTTCGCGATCACCACCTCGATCCCTTCGGGAGCCCATGGGCCGCCTTTCTTCAGACCACGAAGCCCCTTACCGCCGCGGCGGCTTTCACCTTCCTGCAGACGATACTCCAGTCGAACGCGCCATCCTCGTGGGGGTCCATGTCCTGGGGGCGCGCCCGGGCGATGAGCCGGTGTTTGCGGATCTCGAGGAGCTCGGCCGGCTCGCCGAAACCGCTGGGGCCACCGTTGTCGGGCGTCTCGAACAGCGTCGCCAACGTCCCGACGTGCGGTCGGTGCTGGGCAAGGGGAAGCTCGAGCAGCTCGAGGAAATGATCGAGGTCCTCGACGCCAATCTGGTCCTCTTCGACAACGAACTGAGTCCGGCTCAGGGACGGAATATCGAGAAGGCGCTCGATGTCAGCGTTCTCGACCGGACCGAATTGATCCTGGACATCTTCGTGCGGCACGCGAGGACTCGGCAGTCCCGTCTTCAGGTGGAACTGGCGCAGTACGAGTACATGCTTCCTCGCCTCGCGCGCCTCTGGACCCATCTCGAGAGGCAGGCAGGCGGAATTGGTACCCGAGGTCCGGGAGAGACTCAGATCGAAACCGATCGCCGTCTCATTCGCAATCGCATTACGCAGCTGCGACGGGATTTACGGGAAATCGATCGCCGTATGGAGACCCAGCACAAACGCCGCCGCGATCAATACCGAGTCGCGTTGGTTGGTTATACCAATGCAGGAAAATCCTCGCTCATGAATCGTCTCAGCGCGGCTGAGGTCTACGTGCGCGACCAGCTTTTCGCGACCCTCGATGCCACGACTCGGCGAGTGGAGGACAGTGACGCACACACTTTTCTGCTGACAGACACGGTTGGGTTCATTCGCAAGTTGCCACACCATCTCGTGGAGAGTTTTCGGGCGACTCTCGGCGAGGTTCGCGATGCGGAACTTCTGCTCCATGTCGTAGACGTCAGCGCGGAGGACTACGACTTGCAGATCCGGTCTGTGCGTGAAGTTCTCGATACTGTCGCTCAGGAGGACCGAGAGGAATTGTTGGTCTTCAACAAGTGCGACGTCATCAGTGATGCCGCTCTCCGTTCGCTCGAGGGTCACCACGACGGAGCCATCTTCACCAGCGCCAGAAATGGCCAGGGTCTCCCGGAATTGCTCGAGGCCATCCAAGCGCGTCTCCGACGAAATGAACGGCATCTGAAGGTATTCGTCCCCACCGCTTGCGCGCGCAGCATGGCCCAGCTCCACGAGCTGGCTCAGGTTTCCGAAGTGGAGTGGGAGGATGCGGGAGCTACGGTGGCCCTGCGGGTACTGGGTCCGAATTACGGACGCGTAGTGCAACTCCCCGGACTGGAGATCCTGGAGGTCGTCGGCCGCAGTCGGAAGTGATGGCCCTCGAGTTACACGCGATAGCTACTCTCTACTTCGAGCCGTCTTCTAGCCGACGACCGATCCGGACGTTGTCCCTGTTTCGGGCTAGGAATGTGGGCGTCGACTCCGAACAGTAAGCGAAGCGATCAGATCCGGCTGTGCTAAGGTTTTAGCATAAATCGGGAACTCCCGATTCCGGCCCGGCGTAGACCCTTTTGCGGACCCACATTGACCGATTCCCGTGCGGCCTGTTTCATGAAGACGACCGACTTCACTCTCCGTCCGGAGGCAATCACTGTCATGCCATCGAAAGCGAATCGGAGCGACATCGTGTCGCGCCGACCTTGGCTCCTTCCTCTCTGTTCGACGATATCGATTCTACTGCTGCCGGCGCTCATTCGAGCCCAAACCATCGTAACCGCGCCCGCCGACGACAGCGAAGAGTTCCTCGCAGTCCAGGCCGAGGAACTTTGGCGGGTGGGTGGATTCGGAGAGGAGGAGTCGGACTTCTTCGGCTATGTCAGCGATGTGGTCTGCACGCCGGAGGGCACGACCTACCTTCTCGACCGCCAGCTCGGCGAGATCAAGGCCTACGATGCCGAAGGGAATTACCTGAACAAGTTTGGACGCGCGGGGGAAGGCCCGGGGGAATTCCTGCGTCCGCAGACGATGCTGCTCTTGCCGGACGGATCCATCGGGGTTCTTCATGGCCGCCCTCAGAGATTCGAACGATTCTCGCCGGAGGGAGAAATCCTCGAGTCGCTGAGAGTCGGATCGGGCGAGTCCATGAGCTTCGTCATGGGTGCGGCCTCGGTCAACGGTACGGTCGTGCTGAACCGGCGGTCCATGACCATCGATGACAAGAAGATCACCACTCGGGCCGAGGTGGTGGGCATCGAAGAGGATGGCAGTTTGGGAACCATCTATCTGGAGCAGGTCTCCGAGAACCAGAGGTTGGGTCCGGGGATCACCATCAATCTCGACAACTCGTTCGCGGGAGCCTGGGCTCTGGGCTACGACGGTCTCCTTCATGTGTCCAATGCCGAGGACGAGTACCGGATCGACTCCTACGATGCGTCGGGAAAGATGGTCCGGGTGATCCAGCGGCCCTACGAGCATCGCAAGCGCACCGCCAAAGAGATGGCCTCGCTGAAAAAGCAAGAGGCGGGGAGAGGAGGCCCGGGCCGAGGCGAGGCGCCCGAGATCCCGGAATACGACCGAGATATCTCGCGCCTGATTTCGCGGCCCAACGGGGATCTCTGGGTCTTGGACAGCCGGGGGCGGGCACGCGACACCGACGATCATCTGGGGACTTTCGTGGTCTACGATCCCCAGGGACAGATGGTTCGGCGAGTGCGAATCGAGGCTCCCTTTCACCCCGGCCGAGATCGATTCTACATTCGGGGAGACCGCCTGTACGTGGTCGAGGAGGCGATCAGCGCGATGCGCAACATGTTCGCAGGTTTCGGAGGAGCGGTGGTCATCGACGGAGCCGATGAAGAGGACGAGGAGCCGGATCCACTCTCGGTGGTCTGTTATCGCTTGCCAGGGGTCGATGGATGAGTTGACAATTCTGAAACCATGGGGACGCGAGGACCGTAAAGGTCCCAGATCGCCAGTGCGAGCCCCAACCTTGACCAGGAGTTACGAATCATGATCCGCCCCACCCGGAGCCTTCTCTTCACGTGGATGCTCCTCTTTTCCGTCACCGCCCTTGCTCCCGCGGCGGCTTCGGCAGGCAAGTGGAAGGGGAGCGAAGAAATGATCGACGGGGTTCTCCATGTCAAGAATCCCTCGGAGGGCATCGACAAGCCCATGACCATCGAACTCGAAGAGGTCTACCGTCTCGGAGGTTGGAGTGAGGACGAGTTCTTCGGAGTGATCGTGGGGATGCTCGAGGACGAGGAAGGCAATGTCTACCTCCTCGACTCCCAGCTCAAAGAGGTTCAAGTCTTCGATCCTGCGGGAAACCTGCTGCGCACCATCGGACGCGAGGGAGAAGCGCCGGGAGAGTTCCAGAACGCGGCGTCCATCTTTTGGATGCCCGACGGGAAGATCGGGATTCTGCAGACCTTCCCCGGTCGCATCGTTCAGATCGGGACCGATGGAACCCCTTACGATGACTTTACTTTGCCGGCTCTTCCCGACAATGAGACCGGTTTTCGGCTCCTCTTCGGAGCGCGCCGGGTCGGCGACAAGTTGGCGGTGGTGGAAGGCGTGAACAAGCCCTCGCAGACCTCCTTCGAGCAGATCAATCTTCTGAATATCTTCGATCCCGAGACTGAGACCTACACGCCGCTTCACAAGGCCTCTTCACACATGAGTTTTACCAACGTTGTGATCAGTGAGAAGGAGTGGGACAGTTTTCGCAATCGGTGGTCCGGCTCGGAGAGCGGTCAAGTCTACAGCGTGAACGATCTGTCGGACTATGCGATCACCGTCTACCGTCCCGACGGAAGCGTGGACCGGATCATCGAGAGGGAGATCGACACCTTCGAACGTTCTTCGGAAGAACTGGACCGAGTGAAGACGATCTACGAGGGATTCACCAAGAACATGCCCTTCCCGGTGGAGTCCTACGACATCGAGCCCAATCATCCTCCGGTGGCCTGGGGTGGCTTGTACAAGCGGCCTGATGGGAGTCTTTGGGTCCGAACCAGCCTGGGGACCGTCAATGGTCCGGAGGACGAAGTCGGAGCCTTCGATGTCTTCGACCCCAAGGGCCGATACATCCGGCGAGTGATTCTGAAAGGTCAGGCAGATAGCCTCAACGATGCGGTCTTTTTCGTGAACGATCACATCTACGTGATCACCGAATTCCTCAATGCTGCGATGGCGGCACAGGGTGGGGGAGCAGACGAGGAAGATGCCGAGGAGGACGCCGAGCCGATGTCCGTGATCTGCTACCGCTCGGATCAGTTGTTGAAGGCAGCCGGAATCCCGGGAGGGAAGTCTGCCGACAGTCGTTGAGCCTCCGAAATCACCCTGAGGGGGCGGCCCGTGGGGCCGCTCCTGCAGCTATTCCATCTTTGGCCGGCACACCCATCCTGCATGGTCCGGGCACTCTCTCGAATCGCGGAGTCGCACCATGTCGATCCATTGGAAGTTCTCTTCCTCGTGGCTGATCCTTTCCTTGCTGTCGGTGATGCTCATCGCCTGCGGGTCCGGGGATGGATCCGAAGGAGATGGGGCGGATTCGACCGCCACCACCACGGAGTCGACGAAGTCGGGCGACGCCAAGGGCACGGGGAAGGACGAAACGCCCCAGCGCAAAGAGCGCCCGGTGGCCGTCACTGCATCGTTGGTCGAGCGGGCCGATCTCGTGGTTCCGGTCCAAGCCGAAGGCAGGATTCGGGCCCGCCGCGATGCAGACCTACGCTTCGAGCTCGCGGGTCGGATCGTGAGAATCCGCGTGGAAGAAGGACAGCGAGTCCACCGGGGCCAAGTTCTGGCCAGTCTCGACAATCGTGAATACGAGGTTGCGCTGGAAGAAGCGCATTCGAACTACCTTCAGTCCTTGGGCAAGATCGCGGTCGAAGAAGAGAGGGTCGGCGGTGCGGATCGCGAGGTTCAGCAGGAGTACGAAGACCTCTTTGCGGAGCTCGATCGCCTGGAAAAGGACGGCAAGATCACCAGAGCCGAGAGGCGAGAACGGGAGCTCGAGCTTGGGGTTCGGGCGGTCAAGGATGGGGCCTATCGCACCGAGCTCTTGGAAGTGCGGAGCGGCCTGGCCACCGCTCGCGCGGCCGAGGCGAGGGCGGAACTCAACCTCGAGCGGACGATCCTCCGGGCACCCTTCGACGGAGTGGTGAGCGGCCTCTATCTGGATGCCGGCGAGAGAGTGCAGGCGGGAGATCTTCTCTGCTCGATCGTCGACGATGTCGACCTCGAGGCGGAGATCGGGGTTCTCGAATCCGATCTCTCCGCGTTGCGAGTCGGAGGGCGGGCACTTCTGGACTTGCCGGCGCTGCGTCAGACCATTCCGGCGACGATTACGGTGATCAGCCCGCAGGTCGACACCGAGAGCCGCACCTGCCAGGTGCTCCTGCGGATCCGCAGTGAGGACGGGCGCATCAAACCCGGTATGTTCGTCCGAGCTTCTTTGGCCGGCGAAATCCACCGCAACAAGCTCATCGTGCCGCGTGCGGCCATCCTCACGCGAAGCCAGCGCCCCATGCTCTTCAAGATCGAAGACGGAAGGTCGAGGTGGGTCTACGTGGAGCTCGGCGCACAGAACGAATATGCGGTGGAGATCAAGCGCGTGGTGCAGGGCGGTCCTCTCGAGCCAGGGACTCAGGTGGTCACCGGCAATCACCTGACCTTGACCCACGACGCCAAGGTCAAGGTGCGCAAGGTGGAGGCTCTGGAGGATCCGTGGTCTCAGTCCGACGCCGATCCCGGTAGTTCATGAGAAAGGAAACGGTCGTCCGATGCTGAGGCTCGCGATACATCGCCCCATTGCCATCTCCATGCTCTTCGCGGCCCTCCTGCTCATCGGAGGGCTGAGTTACAACCGCCTCCCGGTGGACCTTCTCCCGTCGATCACCTATCCGCGACTGACGGTGATGACCACCTACGAAGACATTCCCGCCGAAGACCTCGAACGATTGGTGACCCAACCCATCGAAGAGGTCGTGACCGCTCTGGCCGACGTGCGCCGAGTCTCATCACGGACCCGTGAGGGAGTCTCCATCGTCACCGTGGAGTACGAGTGGGGCACCCAGATGGACTTCGCGAATCTGCATTTGCGAGAAGGGGTGGACCGCGTCGCCTTTCGGGATGATTTCCCCGAGCGGGCCGAACGCCCGGTGATCCTCCGCTGGGATCCCACTTCGAGACCCATCAGCATTCTGGTCCTCGAAGGAGAGGGCCGGATCGAAGCGATCACCGAATTCGCTCGGGAGGTGGTCAAGCCAGCCCTGGAACAGGTGGACGGAGTCAGCCAGGCCGAGGTCGTCGGAGGCGCGGACCGCGAGATTCTGGTTCGCCCCGATCCCCGCAAGCTCGCAGTCTACGGCATCGATCTCTCGGACATCTCTGCTGCATTGGTGCGATCGAATATCAGTTTCCCCGGGGGACAGGTGAAGCAGGGGCCGCTCCACTTGAGCTTGCGAATCGACGGCGAATACGAGGATCTCCAGGAGATCCGCGAGACCGACATCATTCGTCCCGGAAACCGTGCGGCGGTGCGCATCGGCGATGTGGCCGAGGTTCTCGACACCATCAAGGAGCCCGAGGGGGCCACGATGCTCGGCGACGACCCGGTGGTTTCGCTGCTCATCTACAAGGAGCCCGACGCCAATACCATTCGAGTGAGCGAGGCCGTCGACGAAGCCCTCGAGGCGGTTCGGGGTGACTTCGCGGGCATCGACTTCGCATTCGTCTATCGTGATGCGGAATATGTCCGCGAGTCCTTTTCTGGTCTCGAGCAATCCCTTCTCGTGGGTGGCCTGCTGGCGATCTTCATTCTGTTCCTGTTCCTGAGTGACTTGCGCAGCCCCCTGGTCGTGGGCCTCTCCATTCCGGTGTCGATCGTGATCACCTTCGGGCTGCTCTACTTCGGCGGTGTGAAGCTCAATCTCATGAGCCTGGGAGGGCTTTCGTTGGCGGCGGGCATGCTGGTGGACAATGCCATCGTGGTGCTCGAGAACATTCATCGACATCTGTCGCGGGCGCAGACCCAGAGCAAGGCTCTCGCTTCGGAGTCCCCGGTTGCGCCCTCTGCCGACCGTCGGACGGTGGCCGAAGCCTCGCTTCGCGGAACTTCGGAGATGGCACGGCCGGTGATTGCGGCGACCCTCACCACGGTGGCGGTGTTCTTTCCGGTGGTCTATGTGCCGGGCATCGCGGGAGCCTTCTTCCGAGACCAGGCCCTCACCGTGACCCTGTCTCTGTTGGTGTCGGTCTGCACGGCACTCTTGCTGCAGCCGGTGATCGCAGCTCGGGTGTTGCGCGTGAGTCGGGGTGCGCCGCGGGGGGTGTTTCGGATCTTCGATCGGGGTTTCGATGCTTTCTACCACTTCTATCATCGACGGTTGATGTGGGCGCTGCATCACCCGTCCGCGATGCTCTTGATGTTGGGATTGGGCCTCGCGGGCGCGGGGCTCTGGGCGGCGGAGCTGAACCGGAGTTTCATGCCCGCGCGGTCCCAAGGAGATATGCGCTTGGATCTCGAGTTGCCCGCCGGCACTCCGCTCGAGGACACCGAGAGGGTGACCGCCGACCTCGCGGCGTGGATCTCCGCCGATCCCCAGGTGAGATCGGTGTTCTCGCAGGTGGGACAGACCGAACGCACCCTGGCCGCGATGCAGGACTACAGTGCGCCGCATACCGCCAAGATCCGCATCATCATGGAGCCCGGCCGCCACGCGAGTGCTCATGGACAACGACTACAGCAGGAGATCGTGGATCGTCTCGAGCGCACCTCCACCGAGATGAGCTGGGTGTTTCGTGAAGAAGGAATCGGTCTGGGAGAGATTCTGGGCGGAGGTGACGTGGGGGCATTTCAGATGGGAGTGGTCGCGGACGAACCGGCGGAAGCTCTGCGTGCCGCCCAATCGATCGCCGACGTCCTCGAAGGAGTCGAAGGACTGGTCGATCTGCAGGTGGACCGAGTGTTGGGCACTCCCAACGTGGTGGTGAGAGTGAACCGGGATGAAGTGCTCCGGGCTGGACTCGATCCCGACGTGCTCTCTCGCGAGTTGCAGGCTCGTATTGCCGGGGTGGAAGCGACGACCTTCAACGAGATCGAACAGCGCATCGACATCAGTGTCCGCTACGCCAAGAGCGTGCGTGAGGACTTGGCCGCAGCACTGCGGTCGCCGGTGACTCTTCCCGGCGGCAAACAGGTCCCGCTGCGAAACTTCCTGGTGATCTCCGAAGAACAGCCGGTGCGCGAATTGGTGCGGCGGAATCAACGGCGCATGGTCACGGTGAGCGCAGAAGTCTCCGGACGATCCCTGGACGATGTCTGGGAAGATGCGAACGCCAGGGTCGCTTCTCTGCAATTGCCGGCCTACATTCGCGTGGTCGAGAGCGGTGAACGGCAGGAGATGATGAAGTCCTTCCACGATTTGGGTCTGGCGATGATCTTGGCGGTGATTCTGGTCTACATGATCCTGGCTGCCCAATTCGAGAGTTTCCTCGATCCCCTGTTGATTGCGGTGGTCATCCCCATCGGTCTGGCGGGATCGATCATCGCCATCGGCCTCACCCATGGTTCTCTCAACGTCCTTTCGATGATCGGAATTCTGGCGTTGCTCGGCATCGCAGTGAACGATGCCATCGTCAAGGTCGACACCATTCGGCGGCTGCGGGATGAGGGAAGCGATGCCTGGACTGCGATCCTTCTTGCTTCGAGGTTGCGACTGAGACCGATCATCATGACCAGCGCAACCACCATTCTGGCCATGATCCCGATGGCGGTCGGGTTGGGAGGGGGAGAGCAGCTCCAACGGCCCTTGGCGATCACCATCATCGGCGGCCTCTTTCTCACCACGACCATGACCCTAGTCTACACTCCGGTTCTGTACATGACCGCGCATCGGATTCGTCGGGGTGGTGATCTGGAAGAAGCGCCACCGACCATTCTCTCGTCTCCGACCAGGAAGAAAGTCCTGACATGACGCGCTTCTTCGTCCGGCATCCGGTCACAACGTGGATGATCTTCGGGGCCTTCGTGGTGCTGGCGATCTACGCGTTGCCCAAGATGGAAGTCGAGGCGATTCCGGAAGTCGACTTGCCCTCGTTGACCGTGGTCACCGCTTGGAATGGTGCTTCGCCCAAGGCGATTCAGCGCTCGATTACCATTCCCATCGAGGAGGCGGTGCGTGGCCTGAAGGGAGCGCAGGAGATCGAGTCCACCAGCCGCGGAGGCGTATCGACGGTCAAGGTCGAATTCAGTCGCGACACCGACATCGATTTCGCCCGTCTGAACCTGAACGAACAACTCGGATCCGTGCGACGGAATCTGCCCCTCAACGCAAGCCAGCCGGTGATCCAGACTTTCGTTCCCGAGGAGTTCGGGGAACAGCAGTTCTTCACCTTCAGCGTCGAGTCGGAACTCACTCCCAACGAGCTGCGTGAAGATGTCGAGCAGTGGGTGTTGCCCCAGATTCTGGGCGTCGATGGGGTGGCCGATGCCCATGTGGTCGGGGGAGCGCTTCCACTGGTCAAGGTGAAGCTGGATCGGGAGCGGCTGCGGATCTACGAGATCACCGCCGATGAAGTGTTCAATGCTCTCAGGAACCTCGATGCTCTCGGGGCGGCGGGAGTGGTCCGAGAAGCGGGAGTCGAGAAGATCGTGGCTCTGCGCCCCCGGGTGAACTTGAGGGACTTGGCCCAGACTGTCGTGGTCCGTCGGGGGAACCAGAACTTCAGCCTGGCCATGCTGGGATCGGTCGAGGCGACCTATGAAGATCCCACCAACTTCGTTCGGTCCAACGGTCGTAATGTCGTGCAGGTGCAGGTCGAGAAACGCAGCGGCGGAAACTCGGTGGTGGTCAGCCGAAACCTGAGGGCCAAGCTGCCGCAGATCGAGGCCGACCTTCCCTTCTCGGCCAAGCTGACCGTGGATACGGACCAAGGAGAAGAGCTCGAGTCGAAGCTGAAGGAGCTCCTGTGGCGTTCGCTCATCATCCTCGTGGTGCTCTTCCTCTTGCTCTCGATCTCCCTCCGTCAGGTCGCACTCACTGCGATCGTCATCGGCTCGGTGATCTTTGCTCTGGTCATCTGTCTCAGCCTGTTCTACTTCCTGGAGCTCTCGGTCAATTTCATCACGATTTCGGGGCTGACGATCTGTTTCGGGATGCTGTTGGACAACAGCATTCTCGTCCTCGATTCCATCCATCGGCGTTTGAGCTCGTTGACCCGGGCCGATGCGGCGGGACTTTCACGCCGTGCCAAGATGCGGGTGGTTGTCGAGACCGTGGTGCAAGGAACGGGAGAGGTCATCTTTCCCATCCTGGCCACGACCCTGACCACCATTGTGGCCTTCCTCTCCTTCATCTTTCTTTCTGGACGGCTCGCACTCTACTACGTGCCTCTGGCCATCAGCGTGGCCACCGCGATGATGGCGTCGGTCTTCGTGGCCTTCGCCTGGATTCCGGTGGTGCTGGAGCAGACCTGGGCCAAGCGTCTGGTCCGGCGATCCGTCGATGGCCCGAACGAGCTCGAGGGTCCCGACCAACTCGAAGAGATCGTGCACACCCTTCCCGATCTGAATCGCCCGCTGGATCGGTGGGAGAAGGTCATGGGCTGGACCCAACGTCTGTGGCCGTTGCCGGTGATCGGTCTCGTCGCGCTCTGCTGGTTTGGTTGGACGACCTACGACACCAAAGTGATCAAAGGAGGATTCTTTCGGATTCCGGATCGGGAGAAGTTGATCTGTTATCTCCGGATGCCTGATGGCACCGATGTGCGCGTCACCAGTGAGACCTTCTTCAAATTCGAATCGGCGCTCCTGCCCCTCGAAGATGGCGTGACCATGCGGACGAATGTCTTCGGGAACCAGGCCTACATGGAAATCGAGTTCGAAGATGATGTCCTGGCCACGGGCATTCCGATGCTCTACCGAAATCTCCTGACCGAGCAGGCGGACGTAACCGGCGGCTCGACTGTTTACATCGCGGGTTTCAGCGACCAGCCTTACGTGAAGGGGAGCTTCGGAGGATCCAACGACAATTCGTTGATCAAGATCACCGGATACAATTCGAAGATCCTCACGAACATCGCCGAGGAAACGCTCCGAAAGGTCGAGCGCGCTCGGCGCGCCCGCAATGCCAGGATCACCAGCACTGCCCGATTCGGCCGTGCGACCAATGAGGAGACGGTGATCACCCTACGCCGCGACGTCTTGGCCGACACCGGGCTCTCGGTGATGGATGTCGTGGGATATCTGCGTCGTCTTCTCGGAGTCGACACTCCCTGGCGGATGATCGTCGACGGCGAACAGGAACAGATGCAGTTGGCCTATTCCGATGCCGATGACATCGAGTTTTCCGACGTGGCGGGAACCACAATTCAGACCGCGTCGGGCAAACGAGTGCAACTGGCGAGTCTGGTCACGATGGAGACCGTTCCTCTTTCCGACTCGATCACCCGTGAGAATCAGCGCTATTCCATGTATGTCAACTGGGAGTATGTGGGTACGGACAAGATGCGGAGAGCCTACATTCGTTCCATTCTCGACAGCATGGACCTTCCCTACGGCTATTCGGCGGAGGAGGCGCGGCGAGAGTTCTTCACCGAGGAAGAAGAAGAGGATCTTCGTCGCACCATGATCCTGGCTGTTCTCTTCATCTTCATGGTTCTGGCTGCGCTCTTCGAGAGTGTCACCCTTCCGGTTCTGGTCCTGACTTCGGTTCCGATGGCCCTGGTCGGAGTGGTCTTCGCCTATTGGAAGAGCGGCAGCACCTTTGATTCGTCGGCTCAAATCGGTTTGGTGTTGCTCTTCGGCATTGTGGTCAACAATGCGATTCTGCTCGTGAGTCGATTCCGGCATGAAGCAGCCCTCATTCTCAAGTCCCGCTTCGGGGGAAATCCCGAAGCCGAGGCCGGAATCTTCGAAGGGATGCCGCGCCGGCTCGGAGGTAGCGATCTGTGGAATCTGCCCGCGGGCGAGCGCGGGTCGATGTTGAGACGGGCGGTGGTTCGGGGGACCCGTATTCGCATTCGGTCGGTTCTGCTCACGAGTGGGACCACCGTGGTCGGGCTTCTTCCCCTGCTCATCAGCTTTCGCTGGGTATCATCGACGCTTCTGGGTATTCACCTTCCCTTCGAACTGAGCTGGCTCAATACCGAGAACCAGGACATCTGGGTGAACTTGGCGCTCTCCTCCATCGGGGGATTGATCTCGAGCACTCTTCTTCTCTTGGTGGTGTTGCCTTCTCTCTACTACGGTTGCGTGCAGGTGGGATGGATCTTTCGGCGGATGTGGAATTGGATGCGAAGGCTCTTGGGACCCGCCAGAGAGATGGGACCTGGAAAGGTGGCTCTCTCCCCGCAGGCCGACCGTCTGGACTAGACTTTCATCTCCGCTCGCGAGATGGGTATCCGAGCCGCTCGAGCATGCGGCCGATCGAATCCGAACCGAGTCCCTCACGACCTAAGGCGTCGTTCCTGGGCAGGGATGACGGTGGCCAGGATCGTCCGACGGACCGACGCTTCGAATCGTCAGCGAAAGAAGAGCTGGTACTGGATCGTGGCCAGATAGATGGAGCTCTCTTTGGTGAACTGGACACGTACATCGACCATCACCTTGCTCGTGTGTTGCGAGAAGAAGTGGTTGAACCCCAGGATGTACCAGGGATCCCCGGTAGACTCCGGGCGTGGGAGCTCCAACCGCTCCACTGAGGCAACCACTTGGTCGCGGGTTCCCAGATCGCGCCCCGCGAAGACGTAGTAGCCTGTTGCCAGTCGACCATCCAGGTCGGCCTGGATGTACTCTCCCTGGAGTTCCCAGTTGGCAGCCGAGAGACGCGTCTCGAGTCCCCATCGAAAGTCCTTTCCGGAGAACTCTTCCTCATCTCCCAGAAGCTCTGGGGCAGGGAGGCCGTCGGTTTCCCGATAGGCTATCGATCCACCAGTCTCCCACCGTACATCCGGGGCCAGCTTCAAGGTGTAGGTGGCTCTCGCAGTCGGAGTGTGTGGGGTCTGACTCCGACGAGGCTGACTTACTGGCGTGAGCTTCCCCGTGGAAGGGATACTGCCGGGGGCTTTCCCCGGTCAGGATTCTTGGGGGGACACTGAAGTTCGAGCTCCCTCCCGTGCATTCCTCATCCCACGGCCACGAACCCCGCCCAGCAGAATGGATGTGGGTGCTGCCGACGGAGAGCGCGGCGTGCGCGATCCGCAGCGACGGCCACGGAATCACCCGCGCACCAGTGCTCGTAGAAGGCGCGGGCATGATCGGAGGCCGTCGTGTCGTCGATTCTCCATGCCGTCAGTAGGAGTTCCTGGGCGCTGGCCATCAGGCCTGCCGCAGTCCATCCCCGCAGGCCCGCCCCTCCGTCGGCACCGGCGCCAGCAGATTCACAGCTCGACAAGTAGATCAATGCGCCCCTGAGCGTGCGGCGGTCGAGCGACTCGAATCCCAGCCATCCGTCCTCGAGCTGCAACCCCGACAGCAGCCAGTTTTCGGGGAGCATCGCCTCGGGAGGCCGAACCCCGTGCGCGGCGACGTGCAGGACCGACCATCGCGCGCGGGAGCGCAGGAGCATTTCGCGACGATCAGAGATCTCGACTTCGAATCCGCTCTGCTGAAGTCGCCGGCCGAGGTCGTTGGCTTCGCGGCGAGCCCCCTCCGTGATTCCGTGCAGGAGGAGGGCGTGTCCTTTCCGGCTCACGGGCGAGGGCCGACGGAGCAGGGCAGGGTGTGGAACCCGCGACACATTCGATGCGAAGTCCAATGCCAGTGCGCCGAGTGGCAGACCGTGCAGTGATGCATGGGGTACGACCACCACCTCGGAGGTCCGCAGTGGTAGGGGTCTCCAGATCGATTCAGCAAGTTCTTGGAAGCAGCGCTCGCTGTCGGCGAGCGTGCGCTCCAAGAATACGGGTCGCCGACCGGCATCGACATACGCAGCCGTCTGGAAGGTCAAGTGCAGGGGCTGCCAATGGTCGTGCAGGGCACGCTCGAGATCGGGAAGTGCGTGGAGTTCGACGCTTCCGTCGCTGCGCACGAGGAAAGCACGCCACCCTCCCTCGTGACTACGATCGAAGAGCACGAGTTCGCGACCAGAGAGGGAACGGACCCATTCCCGCACGGGAGGGTCTGCGACGACACGGTCGACACGAGCGCGAGCTCGATGCGCCCGACGATCCAGGACCTGAGCCAGACGCTCGATCTCTCTGCGTACCGCCGACGGTCGGTGGTGCGCAGGGTGGGGGCTCGTGCTGAGGAGGTCATCCCGCAGCCGGGAGATCGATCCACGCAAGGACCGGACGGTCATGCCGTCCTTCTCGCTGAGGCATACATCCACCAGGGGACCGCGTCGAGCATGGGCGAGGAGCTGTACGGCCTCTACGAGGGCGCGCCGACCGCCGTGTTCGAGCACGAGATCGAACGCGGCTCCGTGGAAACGGTCCCGGGACTCCCCGAGGACATCTTGCAAGTGGTGAGGTCCGAAGCGATCGAGAACGGTCTCCGCTTCCCGGACGGCGCGGTGCGCCCAACGCCGCGCTAGCTCGGGCTGCTCGCGCCGTCCATGGGCACGGGCCAGCAGCAGAGCCAATGCGGGGCGGCAGGAGGAAGCGGGAAAGTGAGTGGCCCATCGACGAGCGCGACGAGCCATGCGGATTGCGAGGCCGAGGCGGTGGTGGCGAAGGTGGTCCTCGGCGAGAACCGCCTCGGCGAATGCGCCGTCGCCGTGGGGATCCTTCCGGCGGAGGAAGCGCACGGAGGCGCGGAGGATGGCTCCCGCCTCGTCGTCGCGTCCAGTGGCCAGGAACACCCGAGCCAGATCCAGACCTGCGAGGTGAAAGCGCCAGCGATTGTCGCGTGAGGCGTAGAAGCGGCGGGCTTGTTCGAGATGGGTGCGTGCTTCGGAGTACCAGCCCAGAGCCCACTGCACCCTCCCCAGTAGACAGGACAGCCGTGCCTCATCCTCTTCGAGCCCGGTTCCGCGAATCTCCTGCAGGGCGAGAGTCGCCTCGTGGCGGGCAGCTCCCCAGGCACCGAGGGCGGCGAAGCCAGTGGCCAGCTCGCGTCGCAGCAGACCCTTGGCCCGGCGGTCGTCGCCCGAATCGATACGCCGGCGTACGCGCTGCAGCGTTTGCAAGCCTTCGTGCTCGTGACCGAGAGCGAATTCTGCCAAGGCCAGAGACGCTTCGGCGTACATCGCTGCAGATTCCATCCCGTGCGACCGGAGAAGCTGCATGGCTTGCCGGTGCAGATCCGCGGCTTCCTTGCTCGCGCCCTGCTTCGACTTCACCAGTCCCCGATGGTGCAGGGCGGCTCCGATGGACGCCCCATCGCCGGCCTGTCGCGCCAGGTCGAGCGCTCGACCGTAGAGGTCTTCGGCATCGTCGAGTCGACAGGCATGGAAGTACGCGTGACCGAGGTTGAGTTCGAGTCGCGAACGAGAGCGTGGGTCCGGAGGCGGAAGCCGGTGTCGACCAATACGAGCGATCCTGGTTGCGGTGCGAAGGTCGCCAAGGAGCGCCAGGGCGAAGACGTGTCCGATCGCGGTCCGTCCGGCTTCCGACTCGGCCCCGCAACGCACGAAGGCGGCGGTGGCGCGTTCGTAGGCTTGGACCGCGGCCCGGCACTGACCGACTGCCCGCAACCCGTGGGCGCGCAAACGAAGGAGCTTGGCGTTAGCGATACCGGACAGTGCCGGACGCAGGGGAGACCGTTCCAACTCGTCGACTGTTCGGAGGACCTCGCTGGGTTCGGACCACAGGCGCGCGGTCAGTTGGGACAAGAGCGCATCGAAGTGGGGATCGGCGGATTCTGGTCTACCCATGTCGCCCGCGGGCGCGGCCTGCGGCTGAGGTCGAGTTGCCGCATTCCGTTCGATGGGAAGGTCAGACCTGTCCCGGTTCATGATCCTTGGGCCTGAAGGGTGACGGTGTGCTCATCGGGAAGGTGGATTTCGAGGGCCCACCCGCGTGGTAGGATCTCCCGAATGCGGAAGAACTCGCCGTCGCGAGTGTTTTCATGGGCGATCACGTGGGTCTCGTGAAAGACCATGATGTCGATGGGGGCATCGGTGGGCTCATGCAGCCACACACGCCCCTCGATCTCCCAGTATGGGTCATTGGTGGGTGGATGGGCCACGATCCCGATCTCCGCACTGGAGAGCATGGCGTGCAGACTTCCGGGTTCTGCGGCTGCGACGAGCGTGTGTCCGCGCATGTCCGCCGGGGCGAATCCCATCCGATGGTCGTGGACTCCAGGAACCGGGGCCCGTGCGACCTGGGGCCGGCTACGGCTCTTCTTGCGAAGGGCGACCGGGGCGTCGACCCAATGGGGCATCTGGCGTGAGCGGCGCAGGCGCGAGTAGGCCGGAAGCTCCTGCGCGCAACGGGAACACACCTTCAGGTGGTCCTTCATGGAACGCTCGCGCTCTGGATCGGTGTTGCCGAGCACCCAATCCAGCCATTCCTGGTCGTCCAGATGAAGGGATTTCACAGTCATCGGTCCTCTCCCAGGATCCGGCGGAGTTTGTTGAGACAGCGGACTCGCAAGGGGCCGATCGTTCCGGTCGCCAGACCCGTTTGACGGGCCAACTCGTCGTAGGTGATTTTCTCGCTGGAGAAGAACAGGCGTCGCAGGAACCACCGGCACCGCCGGTCGAGCCGGTGGAGAGCGTTCTCGACTCGAAGGCGGTCTTCTGCGGCCTCGACCTGTTCTTGGGCCAGAGCGGCCGGATCGGTCAGATCCTCGAATGTTCCGCGGATGTGTCTGCGGTTTCGGGTCGCGACCTTGTAGCTGCAGCGGCGGGTGGCGACCATGAGCCACCGCGGCAAGGCGATGGGATCCCGGAATCTCGGGATGGATCGGTACAACTCGATCCACACGAATTGAAAAACATCGGCGGCATCATCGCCATCGAGACCGACCTCGATGGCGGTCGAGTAGACGAGCCCCTGGTAGCGCTCGACCACCGTTGCCCAGGCGAGTTCATCCCCCTGCTGGCAACGCGCCAAGAGGGTGGTGTCGTCGAGCCCCGGGGAGTCCGTCGAAGAAGGGACCGACTCGCGGGTCGTCTCGGGTGCGGGTTCGGCGTGCATGGGATCCTCTCGACCGGGGCCTACGGGAGAGGGGCGACCAGGCGGGCGTTTGATGCATCTCGCCTCGAATCAGGGTGCATCAAAACGGCTTGAGGTGGCCCCTCCGGTGCCGGAACGTCTCGTCAGAGACGCAGTCCGATCGACAACCCATTGTCCTGGAAAGACTTCCCTGCCGAATCCCCAACGAAACCGAGGTCGAAATGAACCATGCCGATCAGCCGTGGAGGCACCTGCGGAAGCACCTGAGGGGGTGTTCGACGAAGATCTGGCTCTCACTGGTCCTGGGCCTCGCCCTGATCGGGCTGGGGGCTTGCAGTGACGAACCGGCATCGGTGGTTGCACCGGACGCCGGTCCGTTATGGGCCAAGCCAACCCAGCCGGTTCCCACCGATCCGATCGTGGTATTGCACGCGGTGGATCTGTCGCAGGTCATCGTCGAGGTCGCGGTGCCGCCTTCCCGCCCCCTGACGCAGATCGCAACCGAACAGGGATTGAATGTGGTCGAGCAGCTGGATTCGCACTATGCGGTCCTGCAGGGAAGCTACTCCGTCGACGCACTCATCGCCGATCCTGACATCCTGGCCGCAGCTTCGAACGATGCGGTGGGCACGGAGGGAGCGGACCTCACCTTCGGGTTCTATGAGGGTGAATGGACGGACACGATCACGGGATCACAGGCAGCCACCGCCCGACTCGGTCTCGGGGCGGTCCACAGCCACGGCACGGGGTCGGGGGTGCGCGTCTTGGTGGCCGACAGCGGGGTCGACCCCACCCATCCGGCCCTCCTGGGGCACCTGGAACTGCTCGATGCGCAGCTCCATGGACTGGGTTCGGTGGAACCGGAACCACAGGATCTTTCCCTGGCTCCGGCCTACGGGCACGGGACCGCGGTGACCAGTCTGGTGCTCATGGCGGCGCCGGATGCCACGGTGCTTCCTGCCCGGATCCTGGACTCCACCGGCGTGGGCAGTCTCTACGACCTCGTCGAGGTCGTGGTGGCGGCACTGGATCCCGCGCTGGACGTGGACATCCTCAACTTCAGCATGTCGATTTCCCGCCCGATCGAATTGATCGATCGGGCGGCGACCCTGTTGGCCGACGAAGGTGTCCTAGTGGTGGCTGCGGCGGGCAATACCACGAACACCCTGCTGACCACCCCATCCCCTCTGGCTACGTCCCCTCGGGTCATCGGTGTCGCTGCCGTCGATGCCGTCGATCAACTGGCCTGGTTCAGTCGGTTCAGCGGTCTGACGATCGACGTGGCTGCGCCCGGCGTGGGGATACGATGCGCGATCCCCGGGGTGGGGTCCATGGGTCCTGGCTATACGACGGGGTCGGGAACGTCATTTGCGGTACCGCTGGTGTCCGGAAGTGTAGCGAGCTTGATGGAGATCGGCGGATGGGGTCCGCGCAGGGCTTATCGAAAGATGCGCGCGGTGTGCGACCCAACGAGTCCGACCAACATGACGCAGTACGGACGCATCGATCCAAAGGAAGCCGCGGAGCGGGTGTCGTTGTCGTTCGGTGGTGGTGGACTGACCCCCTGAGTTTTTCTTACCCCGCGGCATGCACGAAAACCAGACATGGTGGCCCCTTGGGGCGGCTGTCCAGGCACAAGCGAACGAGGGACAGTCGCCCCTATTCATCGAGGAGTTCTTCATGTCCACCATGTCCAGCATGCACCGACGAAACGTTTTCTTTCTTGCGGCGCTTGGTCTCGCGGCCCTGTTGATGATCATGACCGGTTGCGGCGCGGAGCGCCCCGCATCTCCCATGGGTTCAGCGGACTCCGGTTCGCTGCAGTACAGGGTGGGGACGCGCCCGACAGATCCTGGCGGTTCGTACAACGGACCGGGGGATACGGTGGCCGGCCCCTTCCAGAGTTCTGGGTGTTCATCCCCGCCCTCGTGTGGGTCGTTCACGATCTCCCCTCAACTGGTCGTCCAGTACGCGCAGGGGGCCATGAGTCGCCAGCCCATTCAGCACGGCTTCTACCCCACGACCGGGTCCCTCAACAAGACCTATGACTTGGTCGAGTACACCTTCACGGTGGCCGACTTCCAAGCGCTGATCCAGACCGCCTCTGCGGATCCTGAGGGCAATATCACGATCCTCTCGGGCCTGGAGAGCGACACCCAGGAGATCTACTTCTACGATCTGGCGGGAATCGGCGCGCGTGCGTTGGCCTATGACGGGACCCACCAGCAGATCGAGGAGATCTGCAATGGCGACTTCGGTTTGCTGGTGCACAACTACGCGACGCCTCCCAACTGCCAGATCGCCCAAGGTGGTATTTCTTTCAGCAAGGCGTGCATGAGCAACTACATCGCTGCGCACACCCTACCCGCTGGCACGGTGCTCTTTACCGTGGCCTTCTTGGTCTGCGGGCAGCAGTAGCGTTCCTTCGACAGCCCAGCCGATTTGCTTTCAGGGATTCGAAGGCATGGCTGGCAGTCCATCCCCTTGAGCATGCAGGCGGGGGTGCCATGTGGCACTCCCGTCCTGTGCGTGGGTGGGTTGGTTCCGGAGTTCCGCAGCCTGCGGCGCACAGGCGGACCAGGTCAATCTGGGCGTCCATTCGGACGGTGCCGGGGGACAGCACGTCATCCAGACCCATGCCTTGGTCGCCAACGGGTCTTGCCTACCCCTGGGTGCACCCTTCCCACCGAGCGCACCCCTATTGTAAGGTCGCCCATCAGCCCAGCCCCAAAGGAGCTTCCTCGATGTGTGGAATCGTCGCTGTCCTGCAATCGCCCGAAGAGGCGTCGAGCCTCCGGACCAAGGTTCTCAAGGCCTCCCGCAGTCTCCGCCACCGAGGTCCGGACTGGAGCGGGCTTCGGGTGCAATCCCTCGATGGGGGAAGCCACCATTCGATGCTCGCCCACGAACGTTTGGGCATCGTGGCTCCCCAGGATGGGGCCCAGCCCCTGATCGACGAGTCGGGGGCGGTCGCGCTCACCGTGAACGGCGAGATCTACAACCACCACTCTCTGAGGGAAGGGCTTCGCGAGGAGCATCGCTTCGCGACCGAGTCGGATTGCGAGATCATCCTGCATCTCTTCGAGGAACGTGGAAGCGAAGCGGTGGCCGACCTGGACGGGGTCTTCGCCTTCGTCCTTTCCGATGAGCGAAGCGGCGCGGTGCTGGCGGCTCGCGATCCGATTGGCGTGGTGCCTCTCTACTGGGGTCGCGACGCCATGGGTGCGGTGTGGTTCGCCTCGGAGATGAAGGCGTTGACCGACCATTGCACCCGCTTCGAACCCTTTCCTCCCGGGCACTACTACTACGATGGAGAGCTCCATCGCTACTATGACCCGGCTTGGCGGAAGGTCGAAGCCGCAAATCGGGGGTTCGATCCGGGGGAATTGCGCGAGGTTCTCGAACGAGCGGTCGTGAAGCGATTGATGGGAGACGTCCCCTACGGCGTCTTGCTGTCGGGAGGGCTCGATTCCTCGGTGGTGGCTGCGATCGCGGCGCGGCATGCGGAGCGGAGGGTCGAGGATCAGGAACGTTCGGCGGCGTGGTGGCCACGACTCCACTCCTTCTGCATCGGCCTCGAGGGTTCACCAGACCTGAAGGCCGCAGAGGAAGTGGCCGCTCACATCGGAACCGTGCACCACTCTCTGACCTTCACTCTGCAGGATGGTCTCGATGCCCTGCGTGAAGTGATCCGACACCTCGAAACCTACGACATCACCACCATTCGCGCGTCGACACCGATGTTCTTGATGGCGCGGCAGATCAAGGCGATGGGGATCAAGATGGTTCTTTCGGGAGAGGGATCGGACGAGATCTTCGGAGGCTATCTCTACTTCCACAAGGCGCCCAACCCTCGCGAGCTCCACGAGGAGTGCGTGCGCAAGGTCGAGAAGCTGCACTACTACGATTGTCTCCGGGCCAACAAGTCGACTTCGGCGTGGGGAGTGGAAGCCCGGGTGCCCTTCCTCGATCGAGAGGTCCTCGACCATGTGATGAGCCTCGATCCCGAGGCGAAGATGTGTGATGTGGGGTCGGGGAGGATGGAGAAACACATTCTGCGGCAGGCCTTCGATGTGGCGGACGACCCCTACCTGCCGGAATCGGTGCTGTGGCGTCAGAAAGAACAATTCTCCGACGGAGTGGGCTATGGGTGGATCGACGCGCTCCGGGACTTGGCCGAAGACCGAGTCAGCGATCAGGAATTCGAACTCCGTGAGCACCGATTTCCGATGAATTCTCCTCTGACCAAGGAGGGGTACCTCTACCGGCGGATCTTCGAGGAGCTCTACCCACAGCCCTCGGCGGCGACCTGCGTGGACGCGGAGCGAAGCATTGCGTGCAGTTCGGCCACCGCCTTGCGCTGGGACGCCGAGTGGGAATCGGCGGCGGATCCCTCGGGACGGGCGATTGCGAGTCACGAGCGGGCCTGGGATGGGGAAGGACCGGGAATGGGATCCGAGCCCGCGATTTGAGTCGATCTTCCTCGAATCTTGACGCTATGTTCATCGAGGGTTCCTACCATGATGCAGTCAGCGGGGAGCTCGACTCGAGCCCCTCGGCCAAGAGTGGGATTCTCGCCGCCCGGGAGCGAAGAATATGGTTCGGCCCAGAATCGTCGTCGTCGAAGATGAGCCCGACATTGCCGAGGTCATCGCCTACAACCTTCGCCGCGAGAGTTTCGAGGTCTTCACCGCGCCCGATGGAGAGCGCGGTCTGGACCTCGTACGCCAACACTTGCCCGAGCTCGTCTTGCTCGACCTCATGCTGCCCGGCATGGATGGACTCGAGGTGTGCCGCCAATTGAAGGACGATCCCCAGACCAGCGCCATTCCCATCATCATGGTCACTGCCAAGGGCGACGAGAGCGATGTGGTCAAGGGTCTCGACCTCGGAGCGGACGACTATGTGGCCAAGCCCTTTGGTTCCCGCGAACTCGTCGCTCGGGTGAGGGCTCTGCTCCGGCGCCTCCCGGAGTCCTCCGAAGCCGAAGTGGCCGACAATGGACTCGGGGTCCGGATCTGCATTGGAGGTCTGGAGATCGATCCATCACGTTTCGAAGCGAAGCTCGACGGGCAAGTGCTCACCTTCACCGCGACCGAATTCCGGCTGCTGCACTTCTTGGCTTCACATCCGGGCCGGGTCTATACCCGCGAGCGATTGGTCCGAGAGACGCGAGGAGAGAACGTGGTGATTCTCGACCGCAACATCGATGTGCATGTCCGGGCCATCCGCAAGAAGCTAGGCGAGGACCGCGAGTTCATCCACACTGTTCGCGGCGTGGGCTACCGTTTTCGCGATCCCGACTGAGAAGTCTCAGCTGCTGATATAGGCTTCGAGCTGTTCGATCAGGAATTGTTGATCGGCAATGATGGTCTTGACCAGGTCACCGATCGAGACGATCCCCACGATGCGTTCGTCTTCGACCACCGGCAAATGCCGAATCTTCTTGTCGGTCATCACCGCCATGCACTCCTCGACGGTCCGGTCGGGGTGAACGCAGACGACCTTCCGGGTCATGATGTCCTCGACCCGGCATTCTCGGGAGGAGCGTCCGGCGAGGATCACCTTACGGGCGTAGTCGCGTTCGGAGAGCATTCCCGCGAGGCGGTCCCCGTCGAGAACCGGCACCGCTCCGATCTGGCGTTCACTCATGACTTCGATCGCACGGAAGACCGTGTCCGACGGGGCGACCGACCACACCTGGGTTCCTTTGGCGGCGAGCAGAGTTCTCAAGGTCTTCATGTCCGTCTCCTGAAGGGGGGGCGGAGGGGAATTCCATTCTACTGGGTCGGAGCGCAGAGGGGAATGTCTCGGACGGCCCGGTCCGCCTTTCCACGCCCGATCAGGATTCACGCGGGCGGGCCGTCCGAAGAGGGGCAATGGGGCTTCGGCGCCACGAACGCGCCCTATTGCGATGACCCACACAGATTCAGGCCAGTCTCGCAATATCGCCAATTTATAGATTGGACCAATAAGATAGCTTTGGATTATCAAAAAGTCCTCAGCGGGCCGGCAATCCGGGCCAGCGGAAGGTGAAGAGCTCCTCCTCGTAGAGCTCGGGAACGTCGGGGCCCACGGCCGAGGAGTCGCGGGGAACCGAGACCCGCAGGCTTGCGCGGAGGGGGCGCAAGGTCGCCACCTCGACCCGGGCTTGGAGGATTTCGGACCGCCGTCCCTCCACCGAGAAGCTGCTGCGCAGGTGCGCCAAGGCGAATCCTCGCAGATGGGGGAGAGCCTCGACTTGGCGGAGGCGCTCCCCTCGAAGGGACTCGTTGCGGTAGAGGACCGAGACGCTGTCGGCGCCGACCCAACCCGCTTCGACCGGCATCGCTCTCCACTCCGAGACCCAGGCCCGCCAGGCCTGTCGGATGCGCTGGCGAGATTGGAGGCGTAGCCCCTCGCTGGTCAGAGTCGCAAGGGTCGTCTCGAACAGGGCCTGGGTGCTGTCGACCCGGGCCCGGTAGCGATCGAGGGCTTTGGCCACGCTTCGATCCAGGGAGTCTCCGTCGATTCCCCGGAATTCGCCGGCCGGCCCCACTTCCCAGGCCGGCAGGACGGATTCGAGTGCGAGAACGCTCTCCCCCAGGGACGAGGTCAGGGACAATTCACGGCCGGCGGCAAAGAGTCCGATCAGCTGAGGATCCACGACTTCGAAACGGGTTTCCCCTTGGTGGGGCGCCCATCGGAGGGTCCACCGGGTCGCCACTCGCCGCTCGATGCTCAGCCGTTGCACTTCGAGGACCACCTGACCCGAGTCGGGCCAACCGTAATGGAAGGTCTCGGTCGCCTGCGCGTTCGGGGCCAGGAAGGTCCACGCGAGGGCGGACCAGATCCAGGGCTGGACCGAAAGGGACATGGCGTTGCGATCTCCGGGTCGAGGGTGGACCGTGGGAGTCTAAGGGATCGAGGCCTGGCTGCCCAATTCCTCTGGAATCTGATACCGTCGGCGAGCGCGATCGAGCTGCTTCTGCGATTCCGAGGTGAAGGCATGAGAGGATGGATGGCTTGGGATGGGAAGAGGCGGGCGATGGCACTCCTGGTGCTGGCGGTCTGGTCCCTCGGTTTCGGACTGAGCCTCGCCACCGCGCAGGAGTCCTCCGGCCGCAAGAAGATTCTGCGCCGCACGGGATTCTTGGGTCCGCAGCTCGCACGGGCTGGAGACGGCACCGTCTATCTTCTGTGGGCCAAGGCGAACGGCGACGGCTTCGATCTCTTTCTCTCGGTCCGAGAGGAGGGGAGTCATCTGGGGGCCGCACGCAGGGTCAACGAGCTTCCCGGAAGCGTGAACTACAGCGCCATCGACGAATTGCGCCCAGCGCTGAGCGCCGGGCCGAAGGGCCGTGCCGCGGTCGGCTGGCTCGATGATCAGGCCGACATTCGAGTCGCCATCTTCGATCCGGCGCGGGGGAAATTCGATCGGTGGCGACTGAACACTCCGGGTGGCAATGCGGTGCGGGGCTTCGTGAGCCTCGACTTCGACGAACGAGGATCGTTGGTTGCGGTGTGGTTGGATGCGCGTGCGGCCGAGGTGGGCGAGGAGGAACCGGCCCAACTCTACGCGGTGCAGTTGAAGGGGCCTCGGGCCCGGGCGAAGGAACACAACCTCACTGCGGAGTGGACCGAGAGTGTGTGCGGGTGCTGTCGTCCTTTCGTGCGGGCGCGCAGAGATGGCATCGAGGTCCTCGTCCGCAATGTCGGAGAGGATGGATATCGGGACATCCACCGAGGCGTGGGTACGATCGAGAATGGACTGGAATTGTTCGAGAGAGTGGGCCCCCCGACCTGGAAGATCGAAGCCTGTCCCATGTCGGGTGCCGTGAGCGACGGCAATCTCATCTGGTGGCGGGATGGTTCCACCGGGGTGTCCCGGATCGTCGAGGCTTCGGCCGGAGCGACGGTGTTGCGAAAGGTGATTCGCGAGACTTCGGATTGGACGATGACCGCCTCCCCTCGATTCGTCGCGGGGAATTCTGCGGGTCGCCCCTTGTTGTTGGTGCCCGGAAGTCCCTACGGCCGGATTCTCCAACGCAGAAGTGGTCAATGGTCGGAGTTGTCGTCGGAACTTCCGGCCTGGTGCAAGAGTGCCATTGTCTTGGGCGATGAGCTGCTCCTGGCCGGAGACGACCACTCCGAGCTGAAACTGGAGTCGTTCTCCCTCGCCCCTTGATGGACCGTCGCGCGGCAATGAGTGCAATTGTGCACCTTCTGTGCTTCAATCGATCTCCGGCTTGCGATTCCACTCCTGACAGACGCAGTGGCCATCGTGTCCACGGTGGCCCGCCGCGAGAGAGGTGAGGTGTATGACAGAAACGCAGGATCTCCGGCGCCAGATGCACAAAGAGCACCAGGAGCTTCGAATCCTCCAAGAGGATCTGGTCACCGCCTTCGAAGCTTTCTGCGAAGACCCCCTTCCCCACCACGGGGAACGATTCCGAGAGGCCCTCGAGCATTTCTCGGCCAGTCTCGAACGCCACTTCGACTTCGAAGAAGCGGGCGGCTACATGAACTTCGTCGTGGATCGTCGACCTCACCACACCGCCGAGGTCGAGAAACTACGTCGCGAACACGACCTCCTCCGCACCGGCATCGAGCGCCTGCGCGAGGAACTCTCCCATGATCTCGTCGGCAGCGAAGATCTGATGCGCGAGTTCAAGAAGGACTTCGTGGAGCTCATCCGCCTGTTCGGGCGTCACGAACAGGCCGAACGCGAACTGACCATGGATGTGTATTGGCTCGAGGGCGGCTACGCTTCGTAGCTGCGGCTTCGTCATCGAAATGCGAGTGGTGGGGCGTCACGACGCCCACGCCGCTCGCAGGACGAATACGATTCCGGTCAAGCTGAGGCCGAGTTTGACCACGGTGGCGAGGATTCTGCCCACCGTCGCATGCCAGCCCACGCGCAGCGACGGCTCGAGTTGGTCATTCTTCCAGTACTCGCCGAGCACCGCTCCGGCGAAGGCCCCGGCGAAGCTGCCCAGGATGGTCCCCACCACGGGAAGGGCGGTGCTGCCCAGGAGCGCTCCGACCATCCCTCCCAGGAATGCTCCGACCACGCCGGCGCGGCTGGCTCCCTTTCGCGCCACGTAGAGGATTCCGAGGAGTGACTCCAGGATTTCTCCCAGGACCAATAGGCCGGCGAAGATTCCCAGCCAGGTCCAACCGATCCGGGTGAATCCGAAGGCCAGGTCATAGAGGAAGGCGACGGCCAGGGCCATCCATCCTCCGGGGAGGGAGACGAGGATGGTCGCGGTGCTGGTGAGAAGCAGCAGTGCGAGAAGAAGTAGAAGGCCGAGGTCTCCGACGGTCGCCAGCCAGCTCGATAGGTTCTCCCACACTCGCCATCACCTCGAGTCGGAGTCTCCCGGCGGGAGATTCAGGGTCCAGTCGTAGTCATTGTAGTCTAGCGAACACCCTCCGTTCTGCAGAGGGAGTTTCTGAGCGGGAAGATAGTGGGCCAAGAAGTTGCGCACTCCTTTCTCTCCACCGAAGTCGTCCTTGTACCACCCGAAGATCTTGGAGAGACGGATCGAGCCCTTGGCATAGGTGCCGCAATGCGAGAGATCCACCCAATAGGGATCGGTGATGGTCCGGCGTGCGGCTGCTTCGAGCTGCTCTTCGATGCGGTCGCCGGTGTAGGCCGTCGACGCCAGGGGAGGGCAGCTCTGCGAAGCGCAGCTGATGGCAAAGTGGATCCGGGGCTCTCGGAACTTCGGACGCAGGATCTCGTTCTCGATCTTGTTCAGGGTCAGAGCTTCGGAATCCACCCGGACGAGTTCTTGGTCCCAGGGAGAGCTCAACCTACCCCCGAGATCCTTGATCGATGTCACCGGATAGTGATCGAGAATGAGCCCGAGGGTCACTGCGTTGTAGAGATTGATCCAATAGGCCAGGGCCTCGTTGCGTGGGAGATCCTGGGGGTGAACCTTCTCCAGAGAACGGATGTAATCGTGGAGGGCCTCGACATCCTCGGGATTCGAATACCAGAGATCGTATTGAACGAATCGGTCATCGACGACATAGGTGCCGAGCAGCCGGTCGAAGACTTCGTGGGAGGGAGCCGCCTGGGCGACGGAGCTCAGTCCCCAGATCAGAGTCGCGAGAGTGGCGAAGGTGGATCGTAGGATGCGATGGTTCATGGGAGATTCCTCGAGTCGTGTTCTCTCGTCGCCGCAGCGGTTTCGTGCCAGGACAAGCGCAGGGGCCGTCCGGTGATCGGGTGGGGCCAGGAAAACTCCGCCCCCGCGGATTCGCTGAGTTCGGAGACTGCATGGTGCAGCGCCAGGACCAGCGTTCGCCCGGCCCGCGCGTCGGAGGAGGTCCGGGCGAAGAGCGGGTCGAGGGGCAGTACGAGCTGGGGTACGGGGGTGGGACCGATTCGTTCCAATTCCATCGCCAACTGTGCGGCCAGACCGTAGTCGTCGCTCACGATGGTCTCGACGCTTCGCAATTCGGGGTGCTCCTCCAATAGCTGGAGGGTCCAGGGGCGAAGGGAGCGGTACTCGGCGGTGCGATGCCACCACCGGCTCGCTCCCGCGACTTCGGCCTCGCGCTCTCCGGCCAGAGTGAGGTAGTGCGGCGCGTGGTCTCCGATCCGCTCTTCCACTTTCGCCAGGGTGGCCGGAGAGACGAAGGCGACCACCATGGCTCCCGAGAAGAGGGCGGGCACGAAGAGCATTCCCCACCGCAGCGAGCGACGATCGATGGAGAACTCGGGCCAGAGCAGCAGGAGCGAGGGGAGAATCCAATTCGCTTTGATCTGGCCCAGGCCGAGGGCCGCCACTCCGAAGGCCAATAGGTAGACCCATCCCAGAAGCTCGCCGGCCCGTCGGGGATCGAGAAGGGAGCGGAGTTGGGGGTTGCGCACCGCCCGGACTCCGGCCCACAGGGGCAGAGGTCCGGCCAGGAAGGCCAGACTCCCGGCGCCCAGGAATGCGCGCGAGAGGGGGCCGACATCGGCGGAGATCCGGCCGAAGCTCCGCAGCGCCTGCAGCATTTCGGGAGTCCACTGGTGCAGACTCCACGCGGTGGAGACCAGAAGGATCGCAGCTGCTGAGGTGCGACGTCCGAGCTGCGTGGTCCAGGGAGGAAGGACGAAGTGCAGGAGTGCGACGGCGACCACCACCAAGCCGCTGGGCTTGGCCCAGAGGGCCAGCACGGCGGCGCCGGCGGCGCCCAAGAGCTGTCCTCGCCGAAGACTCAGGGCAAAGGCGAGGGCGGCGACGGTCAGGAGTCCATCGGGGTGGATCAGCGAGGCGACATAACTCTGCCAGGGGCTGAGTGCGATCGCCGCCACGGCCAGGGCACGGGCTCTCTCGGAGATCCCCCGTTCGCGAAGCCATTGGTGGAAGAGCCAGAGCACCGCCACGCCGGTGAGCAGAGAGAGAGTTCGAAGCATGGCGGGAGAGTGGGCTCCCACCAAGCGCAGAGCCGCCAGTCCCCCTTCGACCAAGGGCGCATAACGAGACTCGAAGTGAGCTGCCCAGTAGACATAGGTTGCTTCGTCTCGGCCCAGTCCGGGCCTCCACCACAGAGGCGCGCGCAGGGCCAGGAGGCCCAGCACGAAAACGAGCTTGGCGACGGACGGACGCATGGGTCGCAATCCTACTCGACCGCTTCAGGGTTGTGACATGGTCAATCGATCGTATCCCGTGAGCTCCACATATCCCTCTCCGATCAGATCCTGACCCTTCCAGCGGATGTCATAGTCGCAGAGCCCTTCCCAATACCTGAAGCCCACCGTTCGGCGCGCGTCGACTTCCTGTTCGTCCAGGGTGGGATGGACCGAGAGGCGAAGCTCCTCGGCGGGGACGTCGATGGTCCACTCGATGGGATAGCGGATGCGAGTGCGGGGACTCGACCACCACCGAGTGGGGGTCAGGCGTAGGCCTTCGGTGACGAGGGGACGGGATTGGCCGTCCGGTTCCACCACCGTACCGAAGACCGCGGACTCGCGCCCATCCTGACGGACGCGGTAGACCATCAGGTCACGGCCGTCCGACAGGCGGACGCTGAACCAATCCCAACCCAACCCTTCTCGGGGAGTGGGTCCGGTGAAGAATTCGTGGTCCATCCAGGTGCTGCCCGAGACGGGCCGACGCAACCCGCCCAGAGTGATCCCTCCGGTGGTCTGCATTCGTGGTTGGCTGAGATAATGGGAGGCCATGGTGCGGTCGGCGTCCTTCCACGAGAGGCCCTGGTCGCCGTGGAGAATGGGAGGCCGAGTCGGACGCAACTCCAGATCCAGGCCGAAGTCCTCGTGGGAGGCCTTCAGCCGGAAGGTGCCCCCCGCTTGGTAGGTCACACTCCAGTCGCCGATCCATAGCTCGAGACGATCCGACCTCGCCTGGGCCAAGCCGGCGGCGGCTCGTTGCATGCGCTCCGCTTGGTGGAAGCGTTCCCACTCCACTTCGGTGAAGGTCAGATGAGCCACGATGAGGTCGCGGGCTCTCCACTCCGAGCCCTCGGGCAGATCGGGGCGCAGGCCCACCCGGAAGAAGGTGAGCTCGTAACCATAACGGCGGCTGTGGGTGTCGAAGACGCTTCCGGTGAAGTACCACCACTCGGTGGAATAGTCGGGATGGCTCGCGTGGTCGCGGGGGAAGGACCAGCTCCGCGGAGTCGAGGCGATCTCGAATTGGGGGGCCTGGGCCCAGAGGGGCGAGACCCAGGCCGAGATGGCCCACGCGAGGAGAGGCCAGAACCGTCGTTTCACCCTCACTCCTCTCGCAGCGCGCGGCTCACGCTGAGGGTTTGGAGCTGACGCAGGGGGACCCAGCTCGCCAGAAGCGCGGCGGCCAGACTCCACCCCAAGGTCAGGAGCCAATCGCCCCAGGGGATGCGGAAGGGAAGGAGCCATCCGAAGCTCCGAAGATTGATCACGTGGAGCAGAATCCAGGACAAGGCGGCCCCGGCGAAGAGGGCGAAGATCCAGGCCAGCACCGCGATCAGAATGGATTCGGTCACCAACAGAGTGCGGAGGCCGTTGGGCTCGAGGCCCAGACTTCGCATGACCGCCAGTTCGCGGCCTCGCTCGAGCAGGAGGGCCAACAGCGCGGCCAGAATGCCGATGGCGGCGACGGCGATCCCCACGAATTCCATTCCCCGGGCCACTCGGAAGGTGCGTTCGAAGATCGCGTAGGCCCTCTGTCGAAGGTCACGGTTGCTGCGGATCATCACCGCGTATTCGGGGCCCACCTGGCGCTTCAACTCTTCGACCAGGGACGCGACTTCCTGTCCGGGCTCGGCGTAGAGGGCCGCTCCCTGAGCTTCCCACCGACCGAAGTGCACTTCGAAGCTGCGACGATCGAGCATCAGGATTCCGCGATCGCTGGTGTAGTCCCGGTAGATCCCCGCCACCCGGAACTCCACCGACTTCCCGGCCGCGTGCACTTCGATGCGTTGCCCCGCCTGGATTCCGAAACGCCGAGCCAGGCTTTCGGAGACTCCGACCTGACCCTGTTCGAGACGATCGAAATAATCCCGCGGAGCAGTGCCATCGATGACGTCGGCCTCGGTGTAGCGACGGTAGATCTTCACCTCCACCGCGGCGCAGCGGGTGTCCTGCCCGCGAAAGCGGGCCGCGATGGAGCGGTAGGTATCGACCGCCTCGACCCCGGGCCAGCTTCGCAGGACCTCGACCAAGGAGGACTCGAGACGGCCGTTGTCCCGGTCCACTTCTGCGGTGGCGGGAGAGATGTAGACATCGGCGCGCACGACCCTCTCGATCCACTGGTGCAATTCCCCGCGGAAGCTCGAGACCATGGTCCCCATGGCCACGGACATGGAGAGGGCGACGGTCAGGGCGGCCAGGGCGATTCCGGTTCGACTGAGAGAGCGCTCGATATTGCGGGCGGCCATGGCGACCACGATGCCGCCGTAGCGTTGGAGGAGAGGTGCGAGTCGCAGGAGCAACCGGCTTCCGAGGGGGGGGACCGCGGCCGCAGCCAGGAGGGCGACCACCACCGCCGCTCCATATCCGGGGAGAGGGTGTTGGGTGGGCCAGGCCAGGAAGACGATCAGGAGCAGGACCAGCGGGCCGGTGATCCACAGAGCCCGACTCCAGATCTGTCCTGCGGTCTTGGCCTCGAGCTCGCTACGAATGGTGGTGCGGAGAGGGGAGGTGCCCGCGGCCTCCAAGGCGGGACCTACGGCCGCGGCGAGGGAGGCGAGAAGACCGACCGCCGCGGCTTTGGCCACCGAATTCGAGTCCACGCCAAAACGCGCGCCCTGGACCCAACCGTAGAGATCGGTGGTGGTCTGGGAGAGTCCCGAGAGGGCGATGCGTCCTCCGACCAGGCCCAGGACCAAGCCGACGGCGGTGCCCATCGCCCCGATGGCCAGGGCCTCCAGGAGCCACGCTCCGAGCACCGCCCGAGGGGTGGCCCCCAGGCAACGCACGATCCCGATGGTGGTGCGGCGGCGCAGAACCGCGATGACCATGGCGTTGTAGATCAAGAAGAGGGAGACGAAGAGGGCCAGATAGCTCAGGGCTCGAAGGTTGAGTTGGAGGGGCCCGAGCATCTTTTCGACGCCCCGGGTCGCCGAACCGGTCCGGGTCAATTCGACTCCCCCCGGCAGCAGCTCCCGAATGTTGCGGAGGACCGGACGCTGCGGGAGTGAGGAAATGACGAGGTCGATGCGATCGACATCGGAGCGCCCGGTGATTTCCTGGGCGGTGGCCAGGTCGCAGAGGGCCAGGTTGTCGGGAACTTCGAGCCCCCCCACTTCGAGGGGAAGGGCGTCGAGGACGAAGACTCGTTCCCGGCGGGAGCCCACCGCCAATTCCAGGGTGTCGCCCACGGCAATGTGGCGTCGGCGCATGAAGGGCTGCGAGAGGAGGATGGCCCCGGGGTCGGCCATCAGCCGCGCGCTGCGCGGGGAGAATGCGAAGAGTCTGCCGTCTTCGCCGGTCTCCGTCTCCAGGCCCAGGTTGCGAACCGTGGCCTCGGCCAGGGGATCGATCCCGTAGATGCGCAGGGGTTCCTCGTAGAGGGCAATGGTTTCGAGAACCGGCGCCGCTCCGCTCACTCCCGGGAGGGCGGCGATGCGCGCGGCCAGACGCGGATCCAGGGGTTCCGATCCCCCGCGAATCTGGTGGGTGGCATGACCCTCGAGGCGACGGAGTGTGGTCTCGAAGGTGTCGACGGTGGAACGGCTGCCGAGGTCCACGGCCAGGATCGCTGCCACTCCGATGGCGATTCCCAGGGCTGGCAACAGGGCCTGCACCGGATGATGTCGCCAGTATCGCAGGTGAACGAGTCGCAGGAGGGCGATCATGAGTCCTTCTCGGAGTCCTCGGGCACCGTCGCGTCCTCGGTCCCGGTCGCGGCATGGTTCAGGAGTTCGGTGGCGCGGGCGCTGGCCCGCACCCCGCCGGGAGTGTCCGAGGTCGAGGGGGTCTCCGCTTCCTCGGCCTCCTCGCCGGCGCCTTCCTCCGGTGGTTCGTCGATGGCTTCGTCGACTGCTTCGGCGATCTCGTCGGCACCTTCCCCTTCGTCGGTACCTTCGATGACCTGGGGTGGAGTCGCTCCTTCGATGATCCCCTCCACCAATCTGGCGGTCCTCGTGGCCACCGCGGCGGCGGCAGCGCTGTGAGTGACCATCAGAATGGTCACTCCGTGCTTCTCCCGAATCCTGCGAAAGAGGTCGAGGATGGCGTCCGCGGTTTCGGCATCGAGGTTTCCCGTGGGCTCGTCCGCCAGGATGAGAGCGGGGTCGTTGATGAGCGCTCGGGCGATCGCCACTCGTTGTTGTTCTCCACCGCTCAGGCGATCGGGAAAGTGCAGCTTTCGTTCTCCGAGCTGCACTTCCTCGAGGAGGGCCTCGGCTCGGGCCCGCAGCTCGGTGGAGCGGTCCCCGCGAAGCTGGGCCGGCAGCTCCACGTTTTCGAGGACCGTCAGTCCGGGAAGGAGGTGGAAGAACTGGAAGACGATGCCGATGCGATCCCGGCGCAGACGAGTTCGCGCGGCCTCGTCCAGGGAAGTGATCTCGACCTCTTCGATGTGGATGGTGCCCGCGTCGGCGCATTCGATGCCCGCCAGGCAGTGGAGGAGGGTGCTCTTTCCGCTTCCGCTCCGTCCCACGAGTGCAACGAAATCACCCGCAGCAATGTCCAGATCCACGCCACAGAGCACGTCGTGGCGTTGATCTCCGTCCTGGAAGGACTTCTTCAGACCTGCAATTCGAATCATCTACACCGCTCCAGGGGCCTCCACCGTAGCGGATGGCCAAGAGAGTCCAGCTCGCGCCGCGCATGCTTCGTGCCGTCAGTGGGCCCGTCGCTCCAGAGCCGCGCGTTCCTGCTGGCTGGAGGGCCACTGGGCCTGGGCTTCGTACTTGTGGTCGAGCTTCTGGGTGATGTAGGCCGAGAGGACCACGAAGGCGAGGGGCACGAGCATGGGAACGAAGCGTCTCCACCGACGCCGGTGGAGCAGGTCGATGGAGAGGATCGTTCCCGCGGCCATGAGAAAGACGAAGCCGATGGATACTTGGTAGAGATAACGGATGTTCAGCCAATCCGCCGGAAAGCGGATCATGCAATAGGGCAACACGCTGATGAAGGTCCAGGAGAGGAAGAAGCGGAGCGTGCGGTTGCCGAAGACGAATCCGAAGAGGCTGTAACTGATCACCGACAACCCCACCACCACTCGGACCACCGGCGCGGTGGAGTAGATGGTTTTCACCAAGGGATGGGAAGCCTCCACCAATCGGGAGAAGTGAATGGGGAAGAACATGTGGGTGAGGTAGGCGATCATGTTCCTCACCACCGCCACCGCGAAGTCGAAGGGATTGGACCCTGCCATGTCCAGGGTCAGATCCACGACCCCGGTGCTCTGCCTTGCGACATAGAAGGCGAGGGCGGTCAGAAGGAGGATGACCAAGTGGGGTTCCAGCAGGGCCCTCCCTCGTCCTCTCTCTCCCCGGAAGAAGATCTTGTAGGCCATGATGCCTCCCAGGAGGCTGAAGGCCGTGGGCTTGGCAAGGCTGACCAGTACGAAGAGCAGCAACACCATGGCGTAGCGGAAACTCAGCACCCTTCCGTGTCCGAAGAGATCGTTGCGGATGTAGAGATTCAGCACCAGCAAGTAGAGCGAAGTGATGAGCAGATTCTCCGATCCCGCCGCGAAGAGCACCGCCTTGCCGTAGCTCCCCACTCCGACCGTGAAGAGGATCCCCGCGAGAACCGCGATTCTGCGATCGGGCAGCAGCGCGATCACCATCCAGAAGACCAGCCAGGCATTGAAGGCGTGGAGAACCAGGTTCGTCAGGTACCAACCGGTCGCGTTCAGTCCGAAGCGCGAGTACTCCCAGTAGAAGAGGGCCAGGGGTACGGGATGATGGCGTCCGCTGATGTCCGGATTCCAGATGCGCGAAGCGTTGTGGGAGATGTCTTGCACCTTCTGGATGACCTCGTAGTCCTCGGCGTGCCAGAAGTCGTTGTCCAGAGCGTCGTGGTAGAAGGCCAGGGAGAGGGCGAGAAAGCCGAGGAAGGCCATCAGTAGCCGCAGTCTCGAAATGCGGACCGGGGGAGGCGTTCGGGGGTCGGTGACAGAATTCACGATGCGCTCTCTTCGGGCTTCTTCCAGCTCCGTTCGCCCTTCCGAGAGGCGCAGAGCACGATGGTCATCCACCCCAGGTGCTCGAGATCTCCGCGAAAGGCGGGGTCGAGGCTCGGTTCGATCCGTGCGACGTATTCGGGGTCGAGCACCCGTTGGGGATAGATCCTCAAGTCTACCCAATTCTCCGATTCGAGGGTCTCCAAATACTCGTCGGGACGGAAGCGGTTGGGCGATCCCGAGAAGCGGAAGCCATCGTAGAGCGGGCTACGATAGCGGTAGATATTGAGAGGGTCGACGTCTCGGATCCATCGGGTGTGAGTCTGGAGGTCGATCTCGGCCACGAGATGAGCACGCTCGCTGATCACGGAGCTGAGTTGGTGCAAGGTGCGCCGGGGATGGGTGAGGTGTTCGAAGGCGGAATGGCTGAGCACCAGATCGAAGTCCTGACCGGCGAGAGGACTCAGGTCGAAGTCCGGAAGGTGGTGGTAGCGCAGCGGGCCCTCCTGATCGGCGTGCAGGGCTTCGACCGCGTGGAGCAGTCGGGCCTGGAGTTCGAGCCTTTCGTGTCCGTGGGCAAAATCGGAAGCGATGAGCGTGGCCAGATCCGCGTGCACTCCGCCGGTGCGGGGGGTGACCAGCCGATGGGCGTCGACGGCGGTATAGCTTGCGGCCCCCGCGGCGAGGCAGAGCAGTCCGGTCCCGAGATCCGGCCCCGGCCCGATCTCGAGGACTTGGCGATTCTCGAAGCCCCCGCCGTGGGGAAAGTAGTCCAGGTAGTGGCTCTGCCAGTTGTCGAAGACCGCGCGGTCGTAACCCAGGGCCGCCTTCAACCTCGAGGTGCCGCGGGGGCGGGGAGTCCGATAACCTCGGATCCGATGGCGAATGGCGTTGAGCGCAAGGATGAGCACGCCGGCTCCGTGGTGGAAGCGGTTGCGCACGTGCGGGGGGGGCAGTACCTCGATCTCCTGATTCAACATCCGCCGCATTCTAGTCGGAGTCGCCTCGAAAGACCACGCATGGCGTCTTTCCGCCGCAGGGGCTACCATGCGCAGACCATGGCCCTCTCTCCTCGAAATACCACCGGTCAGCAAGCGGCGGTCCACGATCGCCAGATTCGCGAGATGTTCTCGGGCATCGCGGGGGTCTACGACCGCATGAATGGCCTGCTGAGCTTCGGTTTCGACGCCGGATGGCGTCGCGCCCTCGCCGCGCAGATCGATGACCAGGCCCAGGATCTCCTGGACGCCTGCTGCGGTACGGGGGAACTCATCCTGACCGCGAAGAGGTCGGGGAAGGGGCAGCGATGGGTCGCTTCGGACTTCTGCGAGCCCATGCTCCGGGCGGGGGTGGCGTCGAATGGGCTGGATCGGGAGGTCCAGATTCTGGCGGCCGACACCCAGTGCTTGCCCTTCGAGGACGAGTCCTTCGACGCGGTGATGGTGGGCTTCGGACTCCGCAATCTGGGCGACTTGGACAAGGGCCTGCGAGAGATTTCGCGGGTTCTCCGCCCCGGCGGACAACTCCTGGTGCTCGAATTCTTCCACGTCGAACGAGGATGGATGGAAGCGCCGATTCGCTTCTACCTCTCGCAGATCGTCCCCCTGTTGGGACGACTCTTCGGGCAGTCTCCCGACGCCTACCGCTACTTGCCCCAATCGATGGGGCGCTTCGTCAGCCCTCGGGCCTTCGTGGAGGCCCTGGAGCGCTCCGGATTCGGCTCCCAGGTCCTGCTTCGGCCTCAGACGGCGGGGATTTCTCATCTCGTGGTGGCCCGACGTCAATCCAAGGTATTGTCGTCCAACTAGTTGAGGGAGTCGACGCCCGTCGGGCCACTCTGTGACGATCCTTTGACATCCCGGGCCCGGATTGTGCGTATACTCCCCATATGATGCGGGTGCACTATCGCACTCACCCTGGTTCTGAGGACCCCCGTGTCCCCCTACCATCGGAAGGTTTTTTCGAATGCGCATTTTGAAGACCATCGCTCTCTCTACAATCTTTGTGTTGGCCACCGCGAGTTTGGCCCTCGCCTGTGACGGCAAGAATGCCAAGAACGCCTCGGCGTCGGAGCACGCGGGTTGCTCCGCGAAGGCCGAGGTCAGTGCTGCGGCTGCCACCACCGCGAGTAGTTGTGCCTCGAAGGCCGCGGTGAAGACCGCGGGAGCTTCGTGCAAGGCGGGCGACGCCGAAGCGGCATCTTGGACCCAGGCCATCCAGGTGGAGACGGTGCGGATGCCTTCGGGCGCACTCGCCGTGTTCTACACCGGTTCCTGCGAGAAATCGACGGCGATGCTCCAGGCCAGCGCCGAAGAGGGCATCTCCGCCTTTGCCTGTCCTCTCGCTCAGGGCATGGCTGCCGATGAGAGCCTGACCACCGAGATGGCCAAGACCGAGCACGGAGTGATGATCCTGGTCACCGCCAAGGACGAAGCGGCTCTCGACAAGTACGAGGCTCAGTTCGCAGTGGCGACCTCGACCGGCGACGAGGCCGGCGAAGAGTAGATCGAAACAGACCTAGGCCCTGCCCAGGTGCCTTCGGCCCGCCCCTCGTGGGGCGGGCCGTTCGTTTGGGGGGCATTCCCTGCCGCGGCCGCGGACGAGGGGCCGACCAGGGCTCGGCCAGGGTGGACAGTCCTCCGCCAGTCCGAGATCGGATCGCTAGCCACAACTCATTGTCGTAATTGCTGTTATATCAAAGACAAGACGGCACTTCCCTTGCGCTACCGGGGCGGACCCGCCTCGACATTCTCGCAGTGGGAGCGCCCCCATGAAGGCAATTCTCCTGGCCGCCGGCCGCGGTCGACGACTTTCCCCCCTGACCGACGACCGGCCCAAGTGCATGGTCGAAGTGGGGGGAGCCGCCCTGCTCAGCTGGCAACTCGAAGCTCTGCGCGCCGCGGGGGTGAAGGAGGTGGTGGTGGTGCGGGGCTACTGTCGCACCCGCATCCGAGGTCGGGGCCTGCGTCTCATCGACAATGAGGACTGGAACCACACCAACATGGTGCAGAGCCTCTACTGTGCTCTCGACGAGTTGCGCGGAGATCTGCTCGTCGCCTACACCGATCTGCTCTACCAGCCTTCGGTGGTCGACGCGGCCAAGGCCTGCAGTGCGCCCATCGGGGTGGTGGTCGACCACGACTGGCACCAACTCTGGCGTCAGCGCATGGAAGATCCCCTGGCCGATGCCGAGACCCTGCGGCTGGGTCCCGGCGGAGAGATCCTCGAAGTGGGACAGGTCGCCACCAGCCTCGATCAGATCGACGCGCAGTACATCGGAATGATCCGCCTTTCGCCGGCGGGATGCGAGACCTTCCGCCGAGCTCTCGTCGAAGCCAAGGAGGCCGAAGACCGAGGCGAGAAGGCCTTCGGATCCTCCCGCACCTTCGGACAGGCCTACCTCACGGACCTCCTGATGGGGCTCATCCGCGAGGGGGTGGCGGTCCAAGCCATTCCCATTCACGGAGGGTGGACCGAGGTCGACTCTCTGGCGGACCAACGAGTGGCCGAGCGCATCGCGGCCGGCACTGAGTGGCAGGCTCTGCGGGAGTTGGTGCGTGGGCCCGCCCTCCGGGAGTCGGCATGAAGGCGATTCTTCTGGGAGCAGGTCGGGGAATCCGGGTATCCGGTTCGACCACGCCGAAGTGCCTGGTGGAAGGAATCACCGGCTGGCGGGTCCTCGATTGGCTCCTCAATGCGCTGAGCGAAGGTGGGGGAGTGGACGAGGTGGTCTTCGTGGGCGGAGATGCCATGGAGCAGATTCGCCAGCACTACCCCCAATTGCGCTATGTCCACAATCCTCGGTGGGAAGAGGAGCATGTCCTGGGTTCCCTCTTTGCGGCCGAGTCGGAAATGGACGGCGCCTTCTACTTCTCCTATTCGGACATCGTCTACCGTCCGGAAACCGTGCGGTCGCTCCGAGATTGCGAAGCGGATCTGGCCATCGTCGTCGATCGCTCTTGGAAGTCGCGTTACGAGGGACGGGCCGAAGCTTCGCTGGCCCTGGCGGAAAAGGTCGTGGTGAGCGGCAATGCGGTCCGGTGGATCGGCAAGCGATTGCCCGGCGGGATCGCAGCCGACGGGGAGTTCATCGGTCTGGCGAAATTCACCGAGAGGGGAGCTCGCGCTCTGCGTTCGGTCTATCACTCCCTCGAAGAGGTCTATCGGGATCGACCCTATCAGGACCGACGCAATCTTCGCGACGGGCATCTGACCGATCTCTTGCAGGAGATCGTCGACCAGGGAGGACGGGTGGAGGTGGTGTGGGTCGAAGGCGATTATGCGGAGCTCGACACCGCACGCGATTTGTCGCACTTCGTCTTCGGGACCAAGGCGGAGACCCTCGAGAGATTGAGACCCCATCTGACCAGCGCGCGCATCGAAGACGGGGTACGCGTTCAGGTGGCCGAGTGGATGCAGGATCGTTCGGGAGTGGCCACCGCTCTCGCGGAGCGCTTCGGCGGGCAGCCTCTCGCCATTCGCAGCAGCGCCTTGACCGAGGATTCGGCGACGGCCAGTCAGGCCGGCCGTTACGAAAGCGTCATTGGAGTCGAGAGCGACGATGTGGATTCGATCGCGTCGGCGGTACAGCAGGTGGTCGACAGCTACGGCCGGGACGGACAGAACGTTGCCAATCAAGTCCTCATCCAGCCCTGCCTCGAGGAAGTCGTCCTCAGCGGAGTGATGATGACCCGCGATCTGGACACCGGCGCAGACTATCTCGTCATCCACTACGATGCAGCCAGCGGACGGACCGACAGTGTCACCGCGGGCAACTCCGCCGAGACTCAGGTGGTGAAGATTCGCCGGGATGCCTCCTCACCCCCCGACGATGCGACTCTGGCCGCACTCTGGACTACGGCCGCTGAATTGGAGGCCATCACCGGCTCCGACGCCCTCGACGTGGAATTCGCCCAGACCGCCGATGGCGAATTGCACGTGCTCCAAGTGCGACCCATCGCCACCGAGTCTTCGTGGACTTCGGTGGACGCGGAGGCGCAGAGCTCATCCCTGGCCGCGCTCCGGGACTTCCTCGACCATCGTTTCTCCCCTTGGCCCAAGGTCGGGGGACAGACCACGATCCTCGGTCAGATGCCGGATTGGAATCCGGCGGAGATGATCGGCCCCTTTCCCCGCCCCCTGGCCCGATCGCTCTACGAATTGTTGATCACCGACCACACTTGGAGATTGGGCCGAAGCGCGATTGGCTACGCCGATCCCTTCCCCCACGCCCTGATGGTGGAGTTGGCGAGTCGTCCCTACATCGATGTTCGTCTCAGCGCGAACAACCTGCTTCCGGCTCACCTCGACGCCGGAGTGCGAAGCCGGGTGGTCGATGCCGGCCTAAGTCGTCTGCGTCACCGACCGCAGCTCCACGACAAGATCGAATTCGAAGTCTTTCCCACCGCCTGGAACTTCGAGCTGGACCGAGTGCTGAAGGCTTTGGAAGAGGAGGGACTCTCTTGCGAAGATGCCCGGCGCTGCGAACGGGCCGTGGCCGAGCACACCCGGGAACTCTTGCGCTGCGGTGGATCCATCATGGAGGGGCTCCTCTCGCGGACCTCGTCGCTCTCCGAAGTGCATGCCTCGTTGACCGAGGGGGCGGTCTCGCCCGCCTTGCTGGCCCGGATTTCGGAGCTCTTGGCCCTCACCATTCGCGACGGGACGCTGCCCTTTGCGACCATGGCCCGATTGGCCTTCGTGGGAACGTCTCTCTTGCGATCACTGGTGGCCGTCGAGGCGCTGCGGCCCCGAGAACTCGAGGACTTCTTGACGAGCGTGCGGACGGTCAGTTCCGAGATGCTCGACGAACTCGAGGCCGTGCGCCGGGGAGAGGCTTCGCGCGAAGCCTTTCTTCATCGCTACTGTCACCTGCGCCCCGGGAGTTACGACATCCTCTCCCAGCGCTACGACCAGGATCCGGGACTCTACTTTCCGCCGCCGGCCGATGGTCTGGGGAAGGGGGCGGAGCCGGCCACTTCGGAGCGGAGGTCCTCGGCCTTCGTTCTCAGCGAAGAGAGCCGGAGAAGGATCGGCGAACGGCTCGAGGCCTCCCCCCTCCAGATCGGAGTGGACGAGCTCTTCGCCTTCGTCGCGCAGGCGATCCGCGGGCGCGAGGAGGCCAAGTTCGGTTTCACTCACAGTCTCAGCGCGGCCCTCGAACTCCTGGCCGAATTCGGAGACCGTCACGGCTTGAGCCGCGGCGAGGTGGCCATGCTCGACATCCACGATCTCCTCGCCCTTTGCGGACGGCCCTTCCCCTCTCGTCTGGGAGACAAGCTGCTGCGCCAGGTCGCCGAAGCGCGAATCCGGAGGCAGTCCGACGCCGCCATCCTGCTGGGGGAATTGCTCTGTGGGCCGGAGGATCTGGAGATCGTGCGCCAGCCCGAATCACGCCCCAATTTCGTCACCTCCCAGAGCGTGTCGGCTCCCGTCGTTTGCATCGGTCCGATGGAGGGGGAGACTTCGGTGCGGTCCTTCGATGCGGACCTCTCTGGACACATCGTGCTCATCGAGAGCGCAGACCCTGGTTATGACTGGATCTTCGCCCGTTCCATCGCCGGACTGATCACTCGCTTCGGGGGCGCGAATTCCCACATGACCATCCGCTGTGCGGAATTCGGATTGCCGGCCGCCATCGGTTGCGGCGCCGCCCGGTTCGAGGCCTGTACTCGGGCTTCGTCCATCGAGCTCGACTGCGGTCAGGAGCAGATCCATGTGTTGGGATGATCCGATCCGGGTCGCAGTCTCCCAACGGGTCCTGGTGGATCCCGAGTACGGAGAGCGTCGCGACGCTCTGGCCCAGGACTGGACCGACTGCTTCCGGCGCCTTCACCTCCTCCCCCTTCTCATTCCCAATGAGGTCGAACTCGCCCGCCGGATCTTCGCCGCGGCGCAGGTGGATGCGCTGCTGCTCACCGGAGGAAATGACCTGGCCACGGCGGGCTCGTCTCCCGCTGCAGACTCTGCACCCGAGCGCGACCAGACGGAGCGAAGGCTGATTGGTCTGGCCCGGGACCGCCATCTCCCGGTGGTGGGAGTCTGTCGGGGCGCCCAGATGCTGAATCGCTACTTCGGAGGAGCGATGCGGCCGGATGCCGTCCCGGGATCTCATGTCGCGGTCCGCCACGAACTTCGAGTGCGAGGTCGCCGGGGCCAAGCCGGCCTCTTCGTCAACAGCTTCCATCGCTGGATCCTTCCCCCCGAGGAGCTCGGGGGGGGCTTGGAGCCCTGGGGATGGAGCACCGACGGGTCGGTGGAACTCTTCACTCACGCGACCGATCCGATCACCGGCTTGATGTGGCACCCGGAGCGTCCGGGTTCGGTGTAGTGGTTGGCTCTTCCCCTTCTGGGAGGGCTCCTGCGCGGTCGTCGCGTCGAGGATGTCCTCGACCATCTCCTGCCCGTCGCTGCGGGGGCGAGACTGGAGGTGGTCGAGACATGAACCCGGCCTACGCATATGATCAGCCTCCGCGCTTGGAAGAGCGCAAGCCCTACAGTTTCTCTCCCCTGCAGGGGCCGGACTTCCTGAAGGCCTTCGTCTCCGCTCGGGATGCTGCTCTGCGGGCCATCGACGCCGACCAGCTCGAGGTCTCGGGCCAAGTCGATCGCTACTCGTCGGTCTCTCGCAGCCCTGCGCGCCCCGATTCCGTGGCCGGTCGCTGCGCGGCCCTCTCCTCTCTGCGCCAGAAGTGGGAGTCGATGTCCCCGGGAAGACTTCGCTCTGCCGGCCAGCTGTTGGAAGAGCTCATCGAGGGATTGGCTCCTCGGCCGGATCAACTCGCGGGCTTCGCCGAGGAATCGCAGTGGGCCCGCGAACGGATCACGCTCCTGTTGAGACGCTTCGAAGCCTTCGGCTGTGTGCACTCCGAATACGATCATCGCTGGCGACGCCGGAAGTCCGATCCCAACCCCCCCGAAGTGGTGGTGCGTCTGGCCCTGCTCTGCGCCTGGTTGGCCTGGGTGGACTCGCCCTTGCACCGCGACCGGTCGGTGGCCGAAGTCAACGCTTGCCTCAAACTCCTCGACTTGGCTTCGGCCGGGGTTCGCTTCGGAGGATGGATCTTGTCGGCTGCAGATCGAGCCCGCCTGGCGGCGGCCATTCACCTCGAGCGTCGCCTCGTCGAATCTCTCGAGGCTCGGGTCGCAGGAGGGGGTATCTGATGGGTTGGGTGTTGTTGGCCAGTCCCACTCCCCGCGGGCGGGCCTATCTCCAATTCGTCCACCGGGCCGGTCTGCGGCCGCAGATGGTGATCCTCCAAGGGAGTGAAGCGGAGGACCGCAGCATCGCCTCCTCTTCGCACCTGCCGGGTTTCGACCCCGGGGAGTCCCTGCGCCAGACCTTGGCTCGGGCGGGGTGGCCCTACCAGGAGGGTGTGTCTCTCGATCCGAATCACGGAGAGGTCGTCGAGGCGGTCCGGAAGTGCGGAGCCGAATTGGCGGTGTTCAGCGGGGGGGGGATCCTTCGTCCCTCGACCCTGGACGCCGCGGGGAGATGGCTCCACGTCCACCCCGGCCGGCTGCCCGACTGGCGGGGGAGCACTTGCCACTACTACGGATTGCTCCTGGAGGGCGCGATCGAGGCGACGGCCTTCTTTCTCGAAGCCGGCCTCGATGCCGGGGCGATCGTCTGCCGACGTCGATTCCGGCCCACTGCGCAGTGGCGGGCCGAAGACCTCGATCAGAATCTCGACGCGTGGGTTCGAGCGACGGTTCTGGTAGAGGCGCTCCAACTTCTCCTGGCCCAGCCCCACTTCTCCGGCCAGAACCAGGACTCCGAAGAGGGTCAGATGTTCTACGTCATCCATCCCGTTCTCAAGCATTTGGCGGCGCGGTCCTTGGAATGTTGTCGGTCCGCCGCTTCCCCCCTTCCGGAAGTTCGGTCATGTCCATCCTGTTGAGCATCAACGAACCCTGGCACTACCGCAACTGGGAGCCGGTACTCCGCCATCTCTCCCCCGAGGAGTTCACGATCCACGTCTCTCCCTGGAAGTGGCACCTTCCCGAAGATCCCGCCATCCACGCCCAGCACGTTCGCGAGACCATGGTGTGGTTGGCCGAGCGGGGAGTTCGGTCGATCTGCGGTTCGCTGGAGGTCGAGCCCAATGTCTTCGCCACCTTGGGAATCGAGCCGCGGATGGTGGGACAGACCTATACCCGACAAGTCCGGATGCTCTATGCGGTGATCAGCAAGCAATACACCTACAGCGACAAGAATCTTCCTTACGACGAGATCTTCGTGGCTTCGGACTTCGGACGGGAGTTGATGGAGCGGCAGGGAGTGTCGGCCAGAGTGGTGGGCTATCCGAAACTGGATGACTACTTCAATGGAGTGCTCACCCGCGAGTCCGCGAGGCAGGAGTTGGGCATCGATGGGGATGCCACCGTAGTCCTCTACGCCCCCACCCTCGGGGATCTGTGCACCTATGAGATCTACGCCGAAGCTCTCACCGAAGTCGCATCTCGCGTCGAAGTACTCAGTCAGCTTCATCCCGTGAGCTACCTCAAGGAAGGACCGAGATTCGAGGGACTCCGATCCCGCACCCGGATGATCTCTCCGCTTCGGGCGGGGATCGAAGCGGTGGTGGCGGCCGATGTGGTGCTGACTGACTACAGCGGCGTGATCTTCGAGGCCTGCGCCACGGATACGCCGGTGGTCCTCCTCGATCAGCCAGGCTTGGAAATGACCGACTGTGTGGAGAGAGTCTACCGCGATGCGGGAGATCGAGTGGAATCCGGCGAAGCATTGGTGAAGGCGGTGTTCGAGGCGATCGATCATCCCGCCCGTCACCGCGATCGCCGGGAGTACTACCGCGACACCTTCTACGCCTACCACGGCGAGGCCGGACCGCGGGCCGCAGAGGCGCTGCGCGTGAACGAGGAACTCTCGCGCAAAGCTCGAGAACGCGACATCGACCTCATCTACTCCAAGCTACGCCGCTTCGAGATCGGGGCCGGGGTCTAGAGCCCGGTGCGGCCGGTCTCGGTCCTCCGCCCTCAACGCACCAGAGACATGGTGACGCTTCGGGCTCGGGCTCCCGATCGCACCTCGAGGGAATAGGTGCCGCTGGCAACCCTCCGTCCGCTGCGGTCCCGGCCATCCCAGATCACGCTGTGCCAACCCGGACCTTGGGGGGCGGTGAGCCGGGTCACTTCGCGGCCGCGGCGATCCAGGATTCGCAGAACCGGACGTTGGTGGTCCGGCAAGTAGAAGCGCAGCGATACTCGCGGATTGAAGGGATTGGGGCGCGGCGGGTCGACCACCAGCTCTCCCACCCGAGGAGCTCGCGGAGCCTGCAAGATCGTGGTCAGCACCTCGCCGGTCTGCCTCAACACCGAACGCAGGATGTAGGAGCCCTCGCTGCGGGGGTCGAGGTCGGTCCATCGGTAGCGGGTCTTCTGCATCTCCGAAGGAAGGCTGACCATGAGCGTGGGGGCCGGACCATCGCGCCAGAGCTCGAAGCGATCGAAGAGCTCGGGGTCGAAGACTTCCCAGGAGAGTTCGAGGCGCGAAGCCGTCCATTGGGCGGTCAAGGCGGGCGCGGTGACCGCGGGCACGGCCGAACTCCCCTCGACCAGAAGGTGTCGTTGCCCGGCCACGAGTTGGGTCCAGACTTCGGTGTGACCGGATGGCCACCAGACTCGCACCGAATCTGCGCGGGTGTAGGAAGCCAGGCCGACATCCATGGCGTGGGAATGGGTGCTGAGATAGCTCTCTCCGGCGTGCTGCTCGAAGAACTGCGCTTGGGCGCCGGTGTAGACCGTGGCGGTGGCCCCCACCGCATCTCGGTTGGAAGTCGTGCCCACCAATTCCAACTGCATCCAGTTGCCGACACTGCCCTCGTTCATCCAGAGCCGAATGGGAGCCTTCCCCTGGCTGACCAGAATGTCCACCGCGCCATTGCCGTCGAGGTCGCCCACGGCCATTCCGAAGCCATCCTCGGTGAGCGTGATTCCCGAAGCCGGACCGATGTCGACGAAGGTCTGGTCTCCTTGGTTGCGGTAGAGACGGTCCTGGCTGTTCGCGGCGCCGCTCATTCCGAAGTTCACTACGAAGAGGTCTTGGAAGAGGTCGTTGTCGCAGTCGAAGAAGGTGCATCCCCAGCCGATGCGGGTGCTTTCGGTGCCAGTCTGAATGGACCGATCGACGAAGGTCCCGTTGTCGTTCCGGTAGAGGATGTTTCCGTCGAAGATATTGGTGATGTAGACATCCGGGTCGAGATCGCCGTCGTAGTCTCCCACCGCCAATCCCATTCCATCGATGTACCGGCCGCCGACGAAGAGGTAACCGTCGAGACCGCTGGCTACGGTGCGATCGGTGAAGGTTCCGTCGCCATTGCTCTCGTAGTAGGTGGCTCCTCCTCGCTTGTCCTCGGCGATCACGATGTCGGGCCAGCCGTCGAGACTGAGGTCGGCGATCATGACCTGAAAGCTCTTCTTGCGGTCATCGATGCCCAGGGCACCGGCGCGGTCCACGAAGGTCCAATTGCCATCGTTGCGAAGGTAGCGGTTGCGGCTGGTGTCATCCGGAGTTCCCGGCTTCCAGACGCTGACGTAGAGGTCGAGGTCTCCGTCCCGATCCACATCTCCCGCCGCCACTCCGGTGGCGAGGCCGGCCATCGAGGAGTCGACGACGGCATCGTGGTGGGCGGCGAATCCTCCTCCCGGGAGTGCACGGTACAGGCGGATCGTGCTTTCGACGAAGGACGTGCCGGTCGGATTGGGGTTCCAGACCGTCAGCACGAGGTCTCGCCAGCCATCATTGTCGAGATCCGCGAAGAGGACCTGCTTGATGTCGCGGTCGGGGCTGATGTCGAGGGTGGTGACCGGAGAGAAAGAGCCTGCTCCGTTGTTGCGGTAGATTCCGAGCCCTTGGCCCTTCTTCGTTCCGACGAAGACGTCGAGGTCTCCGTCGTGGTCGAAGTCCTCCATGGCGATGCCCGATCCGAAGTCACCGACGGGATAGTTGTTCGACCAGGTCAGGTCGATTCCCCGAGCCACGGCTTGTTCGACGTAGACGACTTGAGCTCCAGCGACGTGGGCGAAGATGGAGAGAGAAAGGAGAATGCCGGCACTGAGGTGGGCCGGCCCAGGGCGAGAGAATCCGGGCATGGCGTTCACCGTTCGCAAGGGGGGGCCTCGGGACGTCCGTCTATCCTATGTCAGTCCGAGAAGAGGTGTCAATTTGGCCAGCACGGCCTCGGTCACGATGCCGCTCCGGTCGGTGTGCTCTCGTGCGCCGAGAGCCCGCGGAGCGGCGGGAGAGCCCGCGTAGCCCCCAGGCCGCCGGTGGTGGTGGATGGTTTCGCGTCGCGAGGACTGCGCGCGAGGGACCATGCTTCCGGAGAAGGGAGGAGGCCTTCGGGCTGCGTCGCAGCCCCGCATCCGGCCGCGAAGGTTGGATCACAGATCTGCTATGCTTCCTCTGTCTCCCGCCCGGTTCGGGCTGCCCAGTTCGGCGGATCGGGAGACACGGTTCTGGGGGGGATCCTTGGCGTAGGCTACGACGAAAGAGGTCCCGATGGCTCGCAGTTACGAACTCCGTTTTTCTTCTCTCCGCTCTTCGATCCTGCTTCTGGTGCTGCTGATGATGGCCGCTCTCTTCGTGAGCGGTTGCAGCGATGGTAGTCCGGTCGGCCTGGAGAACTCCACCGCCTCCGCGTCGGCTTCGATCGAATCTCCCCACGGCGATCAGGATGTCGACGCAGACGACGAGAGTGGCGACGAGGACTGCGATTGTGACTGCGACGACGAGGAGGATGGTGACCACGACGGAGACGATCACGATGGGTCCTATCATGACGGCGATCACGACGGCGGAGATCACCACGACTGCGACCACGACGGTGACGATCACGATGGCGACGACCACGGCGACAGCGACGACGATGACTGCGGCTGCGACGACAACGGCGGGGGCACGGGCGGCGGCAACGGTCCGTTCACCGGAACGGGCTTCCCCGCCTGATTCCTGCGACACATTCACCGACGAGAGAGCCCGCCACTTCCGTGGCGGGCTTCTCCATTCGGTCTCGGTTCGAGCGGGGAGCGGTCGCGGCTCAGCTCTCCTTGACCGAGAGCGATTTCTGGATGACCCAGGCGGTGATCGCAAAGAGTGCGGCCAAGGACACGACTTCGATCACCGGGCCGCTCTCGGTCCAGCTCGAGGGCAACAGCGGCATCTTCATGTTCGAGACCACGAGGATTGCGATCAGGATTCCCCCGATGGCCTCACCGGCTACCAGGCCCGAGGAGAAGAGAAGGCCCTTGTGGATCTTCTTCTCCCGCAGCTCGGGACTGTCGCCGGCCCGGCGGCTGCGCTGGTCCACGTAGCGATAGGCTGCACCCCCGATGAGAATGGGCACGGTCACGGTCCAGGGCAGGTACATTCCCACCGCGAGGGGCATGGCGTGCAGACGGAAGGCCGCATCGCGCGGCTCGAGAAAGAGGCGGTCGATGACGATGGCGATCACTCCCACCGCTGCGCCCCAGAAGACGAGGTCCCAAGGAATCGCTTCACCGGCTCCGAAGATCCCTCCGACGAGCTTTTCGAACATCACTCCCTGGGGGGCCTTCAGCGCTTGAACACCCTCCCGTGCCGGTTCGACGATTCCATAGGCCTCGTAGAGGAGTTGCATGGTGGGGGCGATGACCAGAGCGGGAACGATGGCCCCCAGGACCTCTCCGGCCTGGAGTGCTCGCGGGGTCGCACCGACGATGTGGCCGATCTTCAGATCCTGACAGATGTCACCGGCGGTCGAAGCCGCGCAGCACACCACGCCGGCCACTCCCAAGGTCGCCAGCATGCCGGCCGGACCGGTGAAGCCCAGGACGAGGAGCAGCGCTGCGGTCGCCAGCACGGTGCAGATGGTCATTCCCGAAACCGGGCTGTTGGAGGATCCGACCAGACCCACGATATAGCTGGCCACGGCCACGAAGAAGAAGGCCAGGACGAACATCACCACGGTGGTGATCGCAGTCACCACTCCGCTGCGGGTCATGATGAAGTAGACCACCGCACTCAGCACCATGCTGAAGATGAGAAGGGTCCCCAGGGTCTTGCCCGTGATGTCGCGCTCGGTGCGGGGGACGTTGGACTGGTCGGTCTTGCCCCGAACTCCAGCGGCGGCGGTGCGCAGCGCGTTGCCCATGCTTCCCGAGATCTTGATGATGGAGTAGATCCCCGCCACCACCATGGCGCCGATGCCGAAGAAGCGGATCTTGGCGTCCCAGATGTCGTTGATCACCGCAGCCGCTCCACCGCTGAAGTCGGCCCCGTGGGCCAGGAAGGGGATGGCGCCGACAAAGCTCACCGCGCCTCCCAGGAAGACCAGCAGCGACACTTCCCATCCCACGATGAAACCCACCGCCATGAGCATGGGAGAAATATCGGTTCCGATGTAGAGCCCCGTCTTGCCCACCTGGATGGCGCCTTCCACCGTACCCTTGAAGGCTCCGACGACCTGGACCAGGGCCTTGAAGCCGAGCCCGACCCCCAGGGCGGTGAAGATGCCCTTCATCTCCGCGCCTCCCCGATCGCCGGCCTTGAGGACCTCTGCGCAGGCGACGCCCTCGGGGAAGCGCAGCTCCTTCTGCTCGACGATCATGGGCCGCCGGAGGGGGATCATCATGACCACTCCCATCACGCCCCCGGCCATGGCGATGAGCGTCGTCTCCCAGAAGTGGAAGCTGTCCCAGAGTCCGAGGAGGACCAGCGCGGGCACGGTGAAGATGATCCCGGCGGCCAGGCTCTCTCCCGAGCTCGCGATGGTGTGGACGACGTTGTTCTCCAGAATGGTTCCCCGCTTGAGGATCCCCCGGAGGACCCCCATGGAGATCACCGACGCCGGAATCGCTGCGCTCACCGTCATCCCTGCGTACAATCCGACGTAGACATTCGCCGCGCACATGATCACGCTCAGCACCAAACCCAGGCTCAGCGCGGTCACGGTCAGCTCGGCCAAGTTCTGTTCGTTGGCTATATATGGTTTGTGAACTTCCGACATGGGTCCTCGCTCATCGCAGGGAGGGGATCGCGCGTGGAGCCGAGACGCGCAGCGCAAAGGTGGGCTGAGTTTATCCAGAAGCTGGGAGAGGACAACCTCAATCCCGAGAGGCGCGGTCCTCCGCCAGTCGGTAGTACTCGGTCACTCCGAAATGCTCGCGCAGGACCGCATCGGCGATGGCCAACTCGTTGCGAGCTTCGGCCAGGCGTTCACTGATCTCTTCATCGGCGGGGAGCGAATCCAACACCCCTCGAAAGACTCCGAGAATGTGTTCGATTCGGGGCAGAATCTCGGTGGCGGGGTCTTCGTATCCTCGGCGGGCATCTCCGGTGAGGATCCCGGTTCTGGAAGTCGCTCGATGGGCGACGGTCATCCCCTTCGAACCGATGTCGACCTCTCGGAGCTCCGTCACGTGGCTGCTCCCACTGTGCTTGCGGATGCTCACGAAGCGCTGCAGTCGGCCCTCGCTCTCGGCCATGGTGAATTGGACATGGGCATCCATGAGTTCACCGAAGCTCTCGTCCGAAGTGGTCGCATCGCCTCGCATCTGGGTGAGTCGCTGGAGGAGGAGAGTGGTGGCACCGACAGAGCGAAACATCTCGGCCAATACGAGGATGTCGTCTCGGACTCTCCGGCCGTCGTCGCAGAGTCCGATGAAGTCGTTCAGCGAGTCGATGACCACGGCATCGGGCCCGGATTCGGAGACCTTCTGAAAGAGGCGGTTGAGGAAGATCTCGGGCGCGACTCCCACCCAGTCCGCCCTCATCAGGTGTAGTCGGCCTTGGTCCAGGGCGCGAGTCCAGTCCATGCCCAGCGAAGCCACGTCCGAGACGATCTGTCCCGGACTGCGGTAGAAGCTCACGTAGAGTGCGCTTCGACCCTCCGAGAGTTGAGTGTCGAGGAAGTGATATGCCAGCACGGACTTTCCGGTACCTTGGTATCCGCTCACCGCATTGACCGAGTGTTCCCAGATTCCTCCGCCGAGCATTTCGTCGAGGCCCGCGACTCCGGTCTGCATTCGGGCTCGTGAAGGGTCATGGATGTCGTCGAGTCCGAATCGTACGTCCTGCGGCCGTAGGCGAGGAAAGACCTGGAGCCCCTCGCTGGAGAGGGTGAAGGGATGCCGGCCCGAGGTGTGGCTCTGTCCGCGGGTCTTGCGGATCTCCACGAGGCGAATGTTCTCTCCCCCCTTGGTCCGGGGGGCATTGTGGACTCGCATGGATGCATCTACCAAATACTCTTCGAAGGCGATGTCTCGCTCGTCCTGACGCTCGAGCTCTTTGACCAGGATGGAGTTCACGCCATTGATCTTCAGGTAGTTGAGAACATTGGCCAGCACCTCTCGCAGCGCTGCCTCATCGCTCGACACTCGCCGGAAGTGGGTCACGCTGTCGATCAGTACGCGACGGACGCCCATCTCTTTGATGAGTGAATCCACGAGGTCGCTGCGACCATTGAAGGAATCCAGAATCCGCTGCGGAGGAGTCCACACCACCCGAAGCTTTCCCGTGGCCTCGAGGGCCTCGAGGTCGATGCCATGAGCCCTGGCCTCCTCGTAGATCTGGCGCGGGAACTCTTCGAAGGAAATGATCAACCCGGGTTCGTCATAGCGTCGAACACCTTCGGCGATCATGCGGACTCCGAAGGTCGTCTTCCCCGACCCCGGAGCGCCTTCCAGGAGCAAGCTGTTGCCCCGAATGATTCCGCCCTCGAAGAGTTGGTCGAGTCCGGGAATCCCGGTGGGCATGCGTCCGATGTGATCGCTCATGACGAGAGCTCCGTATGGCAGTAGTGGCAACGATCCCACTCCGGCTGCACCGGGGCGAGGCAGCTGCGGCAGTACTTCTTCTGCCATTGCTGCTCGAGGGGTTCACCGCAGTGCGCGCAGGCCTCCCAGCTCGATTCCACGGGCCGGTGACAGCTGGGGCACTCTTCCTTGAGGAGGGCGTGACAGTGGGGACAGACCTTGTAGTCGAGGTCGACGACCCGCTTGCAGTTGTGACAGAGCTGCTCTTTGGTTTCCTCGGAGAGGACCACACGCTGGATCTCGGCGACGGTGGTTCTCCCTTCGAGGACGGCTCGCCGGGCGAAGTCCGCGAGAGTCAGCATTCCCGACTTGCGAGCGGCGTAACGAATCGCGTGGGGGGAAGCCCCACTCTGAATGAGGGCGTGGATCGACTCGTCGACATGGAAGTACTCGTAGATGCCCTCTCGTCCGCGATAGCCGGTCCCCGAGCAGCTGCTGCATCCCCGTCCGCGTTGCAATGTCGATTGCCGGGGATAACCGAGGACGACCCGCTCGATTTCGGTCATCTCGTATTCTTCGCGGCAGTCCGGGCAGAGAGTACGAACCAGACGTTGGGCGAGAACGCCACGGAGAGTGGCGGAGATGAGATAGGGCTCCGCTCCCATTTCCAGGAGTCGAGTGATGGCCTGACAGGCGTCGTTGGTGTGCAGAGTGCTCAGGACCTTGTGTCCGGTCAGCGCGGCTCGGCAGGCGACGTCCAGGGTCTCGACATCGCGGATTTCTCCCACCAGAAGCACGTCGGGGTCCTGGCGCAGCAATGCCCGGAGACCGCTGGAGAATCCGAATCCGATGTCCTCGTGGACTTGCATCTGAGAAACCCCGGCCAGGCTGTACTCGATGGGATCCTCGAGGGTCGAAATGTTCAGACGATCTCGGTCGAGGCTCGAGAGCGTTGCGTAGAGGGTGGTCGTCTTCCCGCTGCCGGTCGGACCGGTGACGAGGTAGAAGCCCTGGGGGCTGTCGATCACCGTCTGATAGGCGGCCCGGACCGCCTGGGGCAGGCGCAGCGTTTCGAGGTCGAGAAGCTGGAGATCCTGCTGGAGCAGGCGCGCAACGACTCGTTCGCCCCATTGAGATGGCATCACGCTGATCCGCAGGTCGAGGCTTCGTCCGGCGACCTCCAGGTGGCATCGACCGTCCTGAGGACGTCGGTGTTCGGCGATGTCCATGTCGCCGATGATCTTCACTCTCGAGGTGATGGCGGCCGCGCTTTCGAGGGGGAACCGCGCCGCGTTCTGCAGGACCCCGTCGATGCGGAGTCGACACCAGAGGCCGTCTTCTTCGGGTTGGAGATGGAGGTCGGTCGCGTTGAGACGGACCGCTTCGGAGAGAAGTCGGTCGACCACCCGAGGGGCATCGTCGAGGTCCTGGGGGGCGAATCTGCGACGGAGCTCGGGGGAGAGATCGAGGGAAGCGGTCCGGTCGCGTCGTGGGGTCGGAGAAGGATCCGAGGGGGCAGGGCCGGGGGGGAGTGCTTCTCCCGTCGAGGGGGCTTCGGGGGTCAGCCTGCCCATGGCCTCGGCCAGGGCCCGATAGTGGTCCTCGATGGCGGCTTCGAGTTCGAAACTCAGAGCGAGGAAGGGGCTGATCTGACCGTGGGCGACCGATCGAATCTGCTCGAGGAGCTCACGATCGTCGGGCCACAGCACCGCCACCTTCAACGAGCTGCCGTCCACGGCGAAGGGCAGCGCGAGGTGCCGTTGAGCGGCCCGATGGGGAATGCGCTGCAGAGCCTCGATGCAGGGTTCGATCTCTCCGACCTCCACGCTCGGGCAGAAGGTCTGGTTCTCGAGGATCTGGACCAGTTGCTCTCGAGTGAAGACGCCGTGACGGAGGAGGATCTCGTCAAGCTCCTTGCCCTCGTCGATCGCACGCTGGCTCATCTCCTCCACCTGGGAGATGGGAAGGATCTGGTGCTGAGCGAGCAGCTGAGCGAGGCGGCTTTCGAGTGCGACGGCCAAGTAGATGCTTCCTCGACGACAGGGGAATTCTTGCCCCGGGGAGGGTCGGTTCTCCGACGAATCGGGCCCAGACCGCGATCCGGGCCCCGGAGTGCCCGTCCGCAGGGGTTCGGAGATCCGGTCGCTGGATTCGTGCCAAAGCCCATCCCAGGCTTTCTCAGGATTCCTCAACATTTCTCTCAAGGGATCTCCGCCTCGGTCGACACCTCTGTGTGAAGATCGCCCGCCAGGCCGGTCCTGCTCTCTGTCCCTAGCCTCGGCCCCCATGGCCCTTGCGGAGGAAGCACAATGATGGTCTCTGAACTCGGAATGCCCCTCGGAAGAACCCCGGCCCCGGCTGCGCCGACCTCTCCGGCGCCCGTCGCCACCCCCGCCGATCCCGCGACGGAGGCCAAGCCCGCGGCCTCTTCCGAGGCTTCGGCCCCGGGGAGCGACACCGCCACCCGCCGGGCAGAAGTGCAGATTCGCCTGGCCTTCGACTTCGGGGTGCGGTTGAGCCTCGACACGAAGGTCGCGTCCACCCGTCGGGATGGCGAGGCGATCGAAGCCTACGAGAACGATGGCGACGAAGACGACCATCGGGTGAACCAGCTCGCCAAGAGCATGACCAAGGCCCTCGGAAAAGCGATTCACGAAGGCTTGAAGGCCGCATTCGGGGACGAGGACCAGCTCTCCAAGGCGGATCGCAAGCAGCTCAAGGAGCTCGAGCACGAGCTCAAGAGTGCCCTCAAGGACGCCTTCAAATCCAATCGCAGCGAGGGTGGAGTCGACCTTGCTGCCTTCGCCGCGGACGCCCTGGGAGCGGTGCAGAACTTCGCGGAGGGCTTCGGCGCCTTCATGGCCGATGCCTCGGGCGGGGTCGACCTCCCCGCCGATTCCCCGAATGCGGGCAGCGGAAGCAGGGGAGGGGCCACCGCGGCACCCTTGCCCGCTCCTTTCGTCGCGGTGGAGAATACGCCGACGCTGGTCTCGAAGGTGGATCCCCGTTTTGCTCCAGCGGCCTCCGACCCCGTGGCCACGGTCGCTCCTCGAATCGACGACGACGACCATGACGGAGAGAAGGATCACGACCGTGGGGTCCAAGGAAATCGAGGATTCGGGGGATTCCGGTCTTCCCGAGGTGGGATGAGCCAGTTCTCGACTCTCCTCGACCGCATCACCTCGCAGCTGGAGGATCTCGTGGCCTCGCTGCAGCCGAACGCAGATCCCACCACTCCCGCGGTCACCGACCCGATTCGCGATCCAGTCGTGGATGGTGCGACTCCGCAGTTCGCGTCCTTCCAGGCCCAGCTGAGCATCTCGGCTTCCTACACCTTCGAGGCCTCGATCAACCTCGTGGCCTAGGTCCCTGCAGGTCGAGTCGGCAAGGGTTCTCTCTCGAATGCGCCGACAGGAGAAGCCCCCGCGAGTCGGGGGCTTCTCTGTTGGAGGCTCGAAGCCGCAAGTGCGGAGATGCCGACCGCCCCAGACCCGACTTGACTCCTCTTCGATCGAGAGCATCATGGCCTCAGAGGTGGCGTCTCAGGAGGTCCGGCCATGAAACGACGAGAGTTCATCGCGATGACTGGGACCTTCGCCGCCGGGACGGTGGCCATGGGGGCGCTCGCCCCGGCTTCGCTTCTGGCCCGGGCGGCCTCTGCCGATCCGTCGCGCTTTCCGCTGCCCCTCGCTCCTACGATGTCCGGAGACGTGAAGGAGTTCGAACTCTACATCGACATCGTGCAACACGAGCTCGCTCCGGGGATGACCATCCACACCCTGGCGTTCAATGGCTCGGTTCCCGGACCGGAGATACGGGTCCAGCGCGGAGACAAGGTCCGGGTGCTCTTCGAGAACCGAACCGATCTCAACCACACCATCCATTGGCACGGCTTGTACGTTCCCTGGCGCATGGACGGCGTTCCCTACGTGACGCAGATGCCGGTGATGCCGGGCCAGACCTTCGTCTACGAGTTCGTGGCCGAGCCCTATGGCACACACTTCTATCACTGCCACTGGGGCACCCTGCTTCACATGCAGGCGGGAATGTTCGGGAGCTTCATCGTCGAGGACGACGACGATCCCATCCGAGAGCGCTTCTCCTACGATCGTGAATACACCCTCATCTATTCCGCTCACGACGTGAATTTCTTGCGAGAAGAGCTCAATGGAATGCTCGACCGGATGAAGGAGCGGCGCTACCTGATGCAGACCGGTCGCTTCGACCCCCAGCGTTTCGCGCTTTTCGATTCCAAGGACAAGCTCCTCGATGCCATGAGCGAGGGTTATCAGCCACCCTATGTGGTGAATCGGCGATCGGGCGCGGATTTGCCCCAGCCCAATTGGTTCACGGTGAACGGGAAGTCCTATCCCAGCACTCCCAACTTGTTCATCAACAGTGGCGAGAACATTCGCGTTCGCCTCGTCAATGCGGGAACCGAGGAACACTATCTTCACCTCCACGGTCACGACTTCTGGCTGGTGTGCAACGACGGCATCCCGATTCCGCAACCTCAACAGATGAACACCCTGCGACTGAGTCCGGGGAAGACTCTCGACATCGTGATCGAGGGTACGAATCGGGGGCTCTGGACCTTTCACGACCACGACACTCGCAGAGTGACCAACAACGGACTTTACCCCGGAGGGAATCTGCTCGTGCTGGCCTACGAAGATCTCCCCGAGCGGGAGCGCATGGTGGGGAGCGAGGGTCGGATGGCCATGGGAGATGCCGGAGAGATGAACCTGCTCCCGAAAGTAGCCCTCGATGAGTGACCGACTGCACTGCGGCCCCAGGAATATCGTCGGCGTCGTGGGCTGCGCGGGGGTCCTTCTCTGTGCGGCCTCGATGGCGGGGGCTCAGGTCACTCCGGAATTCTCGGTAGCCACGCGGGGAGTCTTCTCCGCGAGTTATGAAGACCGGGGGGCTGCCGACCACTCCG
>JAJRXK010000110.1 GCA_024276305.1 Candidatus Krumholzibacteriota bacterium | reverse complement strand
CCGGTCACGATCCAGGCCATTCCTGCGTACAGCGCGACGGAAGTCAGAGCAAGCCAGATCGCGGGCTTGTTTCCTTTGTCGCTCAGCACTAACATCCCGGCCGATCCTTCATGACTCCTACTCTAGTGATCTACTCTGCGGCAGTCGCAGGGCTAGCTCTTTTCGGTCTTCACCGGCTGGGTCTGCTCCTGCTCTACTTCCGCGTACGCAACCAGCGTACTGAAGCGTCCTGTGGCGACCAAGTTCTGCCGCAGGTGACGGTGCAGCTTCCTGTCTACAACGAACGCCACGTCGCGGGTCGCCTTCTGATGGCAGCCGCACGAATGGACTATCCACGCGACCTGCTGGAAATCCAAGTCCTCGATGACTCCACCGACGACACCCAACGGATTCTGGAGCGATTGTGCCGTAGGCTGCGCAGGCTGGACATCGATGTTCACCACATTCATCGAGCCGATCGCCGCGGCTACAAGGCCGGAGCCCTCGAAGCCGGACTCGCTCAGGCTCGAGGGGAGATCGTCGCCGTCTTCGACGCCGACTTCGTCCCCCCCACCGACTTCCTCCGACGGATCGTCCGCCCCTTCTCCGACCCCAAGGTCGGCATGGTACAGGCTCGATGGGGCCATCTCAATCGAGAGTCCTCACTTCTGACCCAGCTGCAAGCCATTTTCCTCGACGGGCACTTCCACATCGAGCACGTCGCGCGATCCCGCACCGGTAGGTTCTTCAATTTCAACGGGACGGCCGGCGCCTGGCGCAAGGTGACCATCGAAGAGGCTGGCGGGTGGCAGCACGACACGCTCACCGAGGATCTGGACCTCTCCTACCGAGCTCAGATGGCCGGATGGCGATTCGAGTACCTCGAGGATCTCGAGACCGACGCCGAACTGCCCGTCGACATGAATGCTTTCAAGGCTCAGCAGCATCGGTGGGCCAAGGGCAGCGTCCAGACTGCACGGAAGCTCCTTCCCAGAGTCCTCCACGATGATCTTCCGTGGCGGGTCAAGTTGGAGGCTCTGTTTCATCTCACCAACAATCTCACCTACCTACTCATGCTCATTCCGGTGCTGTTGTGGGTGCCCACACTCAAAGCGCGGACTCAGCCGGACGAGCCCTGGATGATCGCTCTAGCCGTGGCCATGGGAATGACCACCCTATGCGTTCTCGCCTACCACATCACCTGTCAACGCGCCGCAGGTCGTTCGATGCGCGAGACCATTGCCGTGCTTCCCGCACTTCTCTCTCTTGGTATCGGTCTCTCCGTGAACAACGGCCGTGCCGTCATCGAAGCACTCGTCGGCCATGAATCTCCCTTCGTCCGAACTCCCAAGTACGGAGTCGGAGCCGGCGCCATCGACGGGGACATGTGGAGGAGTCTGCGCCAGAGCTGGCGCTACGCCGCCGCCGGTCACTGGCTCACCTGGGTCGAACTCGCCTTCGCGGTCTACTTCGCCTTCGGAGTCGCCTTCGCGATCAGCAACGAACGATTCGTTGCCGTCCCCTTCCTCCTCCTCTTCATGGTCGGCTTCGCCTACGTGGGCCTGTCCTCGCTCGGTCAGCGGGTGGATCGACTCCTCTCCACAGGGTCCCTGGCCGCAGGGGGCGCCCTCCTGGGATTCGCGGTGTGGGCGTCCGGAGTTTGGGCGGGGTAGGTGGGGGACTGGACGGTGCGCCCCCCATGGACCTTTTTCTTGCTATTTGTCCGGGAATCCGTACAATTGGTTCCAAATCGGTGGTAGCTGGCTTAGTTGCTTTAGATTCAATGACATATGCGTGCTTCGACTGTCCGGGATCCCGGGCACTCCGATTGCTTGCTGCCACATGTGACCTCCCCGCTGAATCAGCGCTTTCCGTCCTGAGGCAGAATGGGAAGGTTTGATGGTTGTGGTTGCGCCGCCATTGCCACCTCCCCCGGGATGCGATGGTGTGCGAATAGCCAGAACTTGACAGTTTTCGGGCCTGTGTGCGAACTTTGACCAACGGTTCCGGGCTACTCGCCGCCTGGGATCCCCCTCGCACTGGACACGGGTCGAACTCCAAACGCTTGGCGAGTCATGTGCGGCTAGCTCTCGTGCTGGCGTGCGCGCAGCGAACAACTTGGAGCTTCCCATGGAGACGAAATCGTCTCGACTGATGCCCCTCTCCCATCGGCTGCATCGAGTCGTCGGCGCAACGATCTGCGTCGTGTTAATAACGGTCGTTATAGCATGTATCGCGGTTCCGACAACCCAAGCCGGAATGCAGTTCACGACCGGAGACACGGGACTCGACCCTGAGACGGCCGGAGCGATCGGAGCTAGTGGAGGAGATCCTGGTGGTGGAGAGAACCAGCCCCCTGCCCCAGTCATCAATCTGCACGTCCCGACCGTCGAACAAGCCGTTGCAACTCAGTATAGGAGACCGCTTCGGTCACAGAGGTTATCGACCGATCCCAATCGGACCTCCCGGGGTATCCTGTCCTCGCTCATGCGAGTTCTAAGACTCCCGCATCGGTGGACCTGGGGGAGGCGATGATGGGAAACTCACTGAAGCGTGACCCAGCACTCCTGTTCGCGCAGGCTCGTCAGGAAGTCGAAGACCTGATCGGGGAAATGGGTTCAGGGAAGTCCAATGATGAGCACTTTGAACGGATCCTCACGCTCGGCTTCGTGACCACTATCGCTGAACTCCCGCAATTCTCGGATCTCACCACTGGTAGACCAGATTCCTGGAACCCACAACGGCTCTGGTTTGTCGCCAGAGTCTACTGGGAAACGCAGCGATGGACCCAATTCAAGTCTCTTGTCCAAAGCGCCCCCGAGATGGGCACCAACTCCAGTCCTCTTGTTGCCAGAGTCTACCTTCGTGATGCATGGAGACGACTGCTAGCGGAGAATTCGCCATCCTCTGCGTTGAGTGTGATCGAGAGTGTCGAAGCATCCCCCTGTGGAGACTCAGCACTCATCCTGGCTGATCTTGCTCACCTGCGAGGCTACATTGAACAGCACGTTCGAGGAAACGTTACTTCGGCTCTACGCCAGACCGATCTTGCGGTCGCGCTCTATGAGCACCTCGGTGAACACGAACTTCTTTGTAAGAACTTGATTCAGCAGTCTTTTCAACGACTGCAGTCAGCTCAGCTGGCTGGAGCGTTGCTGTCGTCGTCGAGAGCGGTAGATGTCGCCACTGCGATTCCGAACGTGCGATTGCTCACTAGAGCTTGGATGCAACACGGCATCTGTCTCTATCGGAAAGGTGCAACACACGAGGCTCTCACCTGCTTCGATGTGGCAACAAACGCTTCCACAGCTGTCGGCGAGACACGATGGGAGCTCCGACTCCGGCTGGCCAAAGCCCGTGCTCTCTTGTTGGCGGGCGCCACCGCTGAGGCTCGACATCTCTTGGAAGAGGACGGTCCCGACCGAGAGGTTCAGGACACACTGAGGATTCAGGCCATTCACGAAGAGTATCTCGGCATAGCCGATCTGGCAGAATTCAAACCTGCGGATGCGCTTCTGAGGTTCGACAGATCTGAACAGCTCCTGATCGAGGCTCATGTCCATTCCTACGAGCGGGCAGAAATCAACCTTCGCAAAGCCGAAGCCTACAATGCCCTTGGTCGATACCAAGATTCCATGGAGCAGTGCATCGAGGGACTGACGAAACTGGACAAGGTCGGAGAGGGCCTCGAACGCGGCCACCTCCTCCGCGTGAAGGGACTGGCTTTGCACGGATTGGGTCGACCACATGAGGCCTCCGAGGCTTTCCAAGCATCCGAACGAGAACTTCGTCACGTGGGCGACATTCTAGAGCTCGCCAAGCTTCTACTCGACAAGGCCGAGCTGAGCAAAGGTGACGCGGAGTCTCGCGTAGCGGATGCGGCAGAAGCGATGAATCTCCTTCAGCGAGTGGGCATCGAGTCCGAGACCCAGCGCGCGCGGGACATTCTCGAAATGACGCAGTCCGTGCTTCGAATGCAGCATCGTCAGGACATCGATTCCACGGTCGACTTCGATACGAAGTTCATTGCGGAGTCTGCGGCTCTCAAGTCGTTGCTCGCGGAGTCCAAGAAATGTGCACGTTCGGACGCCCCCGCGGTGGTTCTCGGAGAGACCGGAGTCGGCAAGGAGCTCTTCGCTCGCTTCCTACACGACAACAGCTCCCGAAGCGCCAAACCCTTCGTGGCCGTGAATTGCGCCGCAATTCCAGCTTCCCTCTTCGAACGCGAATTCTTCGGCCACGTGAAGGGAGCCTATACCGGCGCGGATCGCGATCGGGAAGGGCTTCTCGAGTCGGCACATGGGGGCACTCTCTTCCTCGATGAAGTCGGCGAACTCCCTCTGGAGATGCAGTCGAAGCTTCTGCGCGTCCTCCAAGACGGCACCTTCCGACGTGTGGGTGAGACCCGCGAACGTACTGCCGATCTAAGGGTGATCGCGGCGACGAACCGCGGGCTCGTCGACCAGATTCGCAAGGGCGGATTCCGCGAAGACCTTTACTACCGCCTCGCCTGGTTCGAGTTCTCGATCCCCCCGCTCCGCGAGCGAGAAGAGGACATCGATGCCCTCATCAAGTTCTTCCTCTTGCGAGAGAGTGCTCGGATGGGGGTCACGTTCTGGATCGACAAGTTCGCCTGGACCACGCTGCGGCGTTATGTGTGGCCAGGGAATGTGCGCGAGCTCGAAGCGACGATCGGCTCAGCCTGCGCTCGCGCGGGGTCGGATGGATCGATCGGGGTCGAGCATCTCCCATCGAGGGTGGCGAAAGACGAACCCATTCGAGAGCACCCGGATTCTGAATTGAATCTACCGGAAGCCATCGAGCGCCGGGAACGCGAACTCATCATGGAGGCCCTTCGACGTTCGGATCAGAGGAAGGCCGAAGCAGCGAAGCTGCTCTGCATCGGGCGCAATACCCTCTACGACAAACTGAAGAAGCACTCCATCGATCCCGAACCCACCTTCGGAAAGAAAGCCCGCGGTTGAGGACACCACACCCGGCGCGACCTCGCCCCCTTCTTCACACTCCCCCTCTTCTCGCGACGTCCCCGCGCCGGGGCGGTATCACCACTCGGATCGGCTTTCCGGGAGTGTCTCCAGAAGATACATCCTCCGGCGAACGCCCGAAGACCCGCAGCGCGATCGCTCGAATCCTCGGCTGCGATCCCGACCGACTGAGCTGGGTCCGCCAGATTCATGGCTCGAGAGTCCTCGAGGCCCATTCACCGGGCTGTCAGGGCGATGCCGACGCAGTGGTGACCACGGACCCCTCCCGCGTCTTGCTGATCTCGGTCGCCGACTGTGTACCGATATTCATCTGGGATCCGACCAATGGCCACCACGCCCTTGCCCATGCGGGCTGGCGAGGCACAATCGCGGGAATCGTTGGTCCGGTGTTGGAGTGGTTCGCCACCCACGACAGCCGCCTCGATCAGCTTCGCGTGTGGCTTGGACCACACATCTGCTCCACGCACTTCGAGGTGGGTCCGGAAGTCGCCGCTCACTTCGACGGGGACTTCGTGCAGTGCTCGAGTTCCTCCAGCCGTCCGCACGTGGCGCTCGGCCCGTGCCTGCGGGCTCAACTTCGCGACCGCGGAGTCCCCGACTCCCGCATCACCCAGTCTCCCTACTGCACCTACTGCGATGCGGACCTTTTCTGGAGCTATCGCCGCGACGGGGGTATCTGCGGGCGTCATGTCGCCTTCCTCCGGGGCTGAGCTCTCGGCCCGACGGGTCTCCGCACTGCCTGCCAATGAGCTCAGAACCGAAGACTTGTCAAGGTTCGGATCATTCTGTACACTGTGTGCCGCCGTACAAACTTGGTCCCGGCAAGACTCATGAATG
>JAJRXK010000109.1 GCA_024276305.1 Candidatus Krumholzibacteriota bacterium | reverse complement strand
GCTCCCTTCATTCAAGGGGGAGTGGATGTCGAGCTCCCGGATGCGGCCACCGATGTCACTTCCACCGTCGACGGTCCGGTCATCAGTGTTGATGCCAGCCGGGTGGTCTATCTCGACGACGATGTCGTCCCGCTCTCCCAACTCGGCGACGCCCTGCGCGAGTTGACCCGAGGGCAGCCGGAACTGCCGGTCTATCTGCGCAGTGACGAGACCGTGCCCTATGGCTTCGTGGTGCGAGTGATGGGGGCCGTGCAGTCCGCCGATATCCAGGGCTTGAGTCTGGTGGTCGAGAACGAGGGTGAAGGCCCACGCTGAGGGAGCGCCCGAGTGCAGGAAATGCGACGCTATTTGGCGGGATCCCTGGCCGCGCACCTGGTCTTCCTGGTGGTCGCAACTCTGGTGGCGGGAGCCTTCGTCCGCACCCCGCCGGGGCTGCGAGTCATGAAGTTGGACCTCCACCAGCTGGCCCTGCCCGAAACCGTGACCGATCCGCCGCCGACCGAGCCTTCGCCGCGAGAGAGTTCCGAGGCGGTGGTGCCTCAACCCCCGCCCGAGTTGCCGGATCGACATCCGCCGCTCCGGGCGGATCCGCAGCCCGAAGTGGTGGAGGACCTCAACCCTCCCGAGCTGCGACCTCCCGACCCTCTTCTCCCTCGGGAACCGCGGGAAGAGCTGGCGGCCGAAGTCCCGCTCGAACCGGCAGTGGAAGATCAGGACTTGGATTTGCCCGAGCCCGCCGAGGTCGCGACCGATGTCGAGGCCTCGCCCATCGAAGACGAGGCCCCGGTGGATTCGCTCCGGGTGGTGATCGCCGAGACTTCGGCCGGCGCCGTCGAAGGTGCGGCCGTCCAGGCCAGCAGTAACGATGGGGTGAGCGACTTCTACTTGTCTCGGATCCAGCAGAAGATCGGTCGCCGCTGGAGACCCAGTCCCGCTTCGACCTCGGGACAGCAGAGTGCGGAGTGTCTGATCCACTTTCGGATCGGTCCGGGAGGAGAAGTCATTGGTCCGTCGGTGGCGCGGAGCAGCGGGCTGTCGGTCTTCGATCGGCAGGCCCTTCGAGCGGTCCTCGAGTCGGGTCCCCTGCCCGCCGTCCCCCCTCGCTTCGCGAGCACGGGTCTGGAGATCCGTTTCCTCTTCCGATATGAGCGTTGAAGCATGAGCGTCTCGATCTCTTCACCTGCGCGCAAGGGTCCGAAGCCGGGTCGTGGGGTCCTGCTCTTGGCCGGCCTGATCGCGGGGATCCTGGGAGTGCAGCGAGCCGAAGCCCAGCCCCGGCCGGTCTTCGACTTGGAAGTCAATCGCACCGGGGCCGAGAGAGTGGTGGTGTCCTTGGATCCTCTGGACGTCGACAGTCCGGTGGAGGGGGCGCAGGAGGCGGCCGCCGACCTCGCGGGACGGCTGCTGCGGGACCTGATCTACAGCGGATGGGTCGGAGTTCTGACTCCTCTTCCCGACGGAGTGGAGATTCCCGGTCCCTTGCCGGGGGCCGGCCGCACCGATGAGGAGTCCCGGGTCGGAGCGAGAATCTCGTTGCGCCTCAGCGGGGTTCGGCCGGACCAAATGGTATGGGAGGCGCGCCTGGTCCAAGTCGAGCCCCGGTCCCAACTCCTGGGCAAACGTTATGTGATCGAGATGGGGACTTCGCCGCGGCAGGTCCATCACCTCGCCGACCAGATCGTGCGCGAGCTGACCGGCGAGGCCGGAATCGCGCAGACTCGCATCCTGTTCAGTCGGAAGGTCGGGACCGGCCGCGAGCTCTTCCTCGTGGACTACGACGGAGAACACCTGCGTCAGATCACTCGCAACGGGAGTCTCAACCTGGTCCCTCGATGGTCTCCCGACGGCAGCCGCATCTGCTACACGAGCTATTGGAAGGGTCGGCAGCGACTCCTGGTCCTCGAGGGCGCAACGGGCAAGAGCCGGAAGATCGCGGACTACCGCGGATTGAATCTGGGGGCCTCCTGGTCTCCCGATGGGACCGAACTCGTGGTGACCCTCAGCCGGGACGGCAACCCCGAGATCTACCGCATTCTGCCCACGGGAAAAGTGCTCCAACGCTTGACCTTCGAGCCCTCCATCGAATGCAGCCCGATGTTCGATCCCACTGGGCACCAGGTGGTGTTCACCAGCGATCGCACCGGTGTGCCCCAGGTCTACGTCATGGATCGAGAGGGCTCGCGTCGGAGAAGGCTGAGCCTGCAGGGACGCTACAACGAGAGCGCGGCCTGGTCTCCCCGGGGAGACCGCATCGCCTTCGTCAGCCGGCGCAACGGTCGCTTCCAGGTCTTCGTGGTGGCGCCCGATGCGAGTGAACTGCGCGCGGTCACCGGAGCCGAGGACGGGAACAATGAGGATCCCGCCTGGGCCCCCGACGGCCGCCACCTCGTGGTGAGCAGTGATCGCGATGGGCAACGCCGGCTGTGGGTCCTCGATGTCGATTCCGGATTCGCCCGGCCCTTGACGAATGGCGCCGTCGATGACAATGGTCCCCACTGGGGGCCGCCCCCCGTCGCTCCGTCCGCGGATCCAACCCGCCGCAACCGATGAAGGAGATCTTCATGTTCAGCTCACAGAACCTACGCCGTTTCGGGGGCATCGTCCTCTGGACCGCGCTGGCCAGTGTGGTCGTATTCGCCGGATGCGACCGAGGGAAGGAATCGGTGGCCACCGACCCCACCGGCGAAGATGTTCTCGGAAGATCCGGGGATGATCTCGAAGACGTCACTCTGGACCAGGACCCCTTCGGGTCGAGTGGTGAGCAGACCGACGCCGGGGCCATCGATGCGGAAGATCTCACCGACTCCGCGACGGAGGTGGACCTCCAACTCGAGGACGTCTTCTTCGACTACGACAGCTTCGAACTCGACGCCACCGATCGCGCGACCCTGGCGGCCAATGCAAGGGCGTTGCGAGCCCATCCCGAGATGCGCGTCACCATCGAAGGTCACTGCGATGAACGGGGCACGGTGCAGTACAACTTGGCGCTCGGAGAGAAGCGGGCGAGAGAGACCAAGCGCTACTTGGTGAGCCTGGGGGTGTCCGGGGGACAGTTGGACATCGTCAGTTATGGCAAGGAGCGACCCTTCGCGGTGGGAGAGGGCGATGCGATCTGGTCGCAGAATCGCCGGGCTCACTTCGTGCAACAACTTCCGCCGCTGCGATGAAGGGTTCCAGGCACAAGGTCGTCGGCGCTCTCTTCGTGGTGTGGATCGCCATCGGGGCTTCGGGCTGCGCGCGTCAACTCCAGCGCATCGAAGTGGGCGTCGACCAGGTGGCGCGGGAGCAAGTGGCCCAGCGACGAGCACTGGCCGCGATGCAACAGGCTCTCGAGGACTTGACCGCCCGCGATGACGAGCGCGAACAACAGGTGGCCGAGCGAAGGGCCGAACTCGAAGCCCAGCTTCTGGCCCTCGACCGGGCGGTACGCAGGATGGATGCGCGGGCGGAGGAACAGGAGGACTTGCTCCAACAGATCCGGGCCGCCCTCGACCTCATTGCCCGGCAGCAGATCTCGATGAACTCGGTGGCCGAGGTCTCCCCGACGGAGTCGGCTCCGTCCGCGTCCTCCTCGGACGATGCAGAGGCGGGGGAGGAGGCCGACGAGGAAGTGGAGACTCCGATCCCGAGCAGCACCAGCAATTCTCCGGGGACCGATGTCTACGAAGGCGCCTTCGCCGACTACACCCGAGGCAGCTACACTCTGGCGAGGCAGGGATTCCAAGAATTGCTCCAGCGCTTTCCGGACAGCGAGCTGGCGGATGATGCCGCATACTGGATCGCGGAGACTCATTATGCCCAAGGCGATCCCACCACGGCCCTCGCTCAATTCCAATCGATCCTCGAGGAATATCCCCGCGGCGATTCCATCACCCCGGCGCTGCTGAAGATCGGGTATTGTTATTTGGAGCTCGGTCAAGAGGATGCCGCGCGCGATGCCTTCCGCCGGTTGATTCGCGAGTTCGGAGAGAGCGACGAGGCGCTGATCGCGCAGCACAAGCTCTCGACCTTGGGGGGGGCGAGTGATTCCTGAAAGGCGGGAAATTCCGTGCGGCCACTTCGACTCATGGTGGGCATTGGAGGGTTCGCGATCGCCTGCGCCCTCGGGGCGGCCGTCGCCCACGCCGCCCCTCGATTCTGGATCGAGCTTCCGCGGGCAAGCGTGGCCCTGGCCACTTACGAGACCCTGCCCCAGGCTCCGCCTCCCACTCCCAGAGCCATCGAGCGGCGCCTCCGCAAAGGGCGCCGCGACCGAGTCGAGCTGCTTTCACGAGGTCCCCGACCCGCGGATCTGAGAGTGCTCGAGGAACTCGGCTTGAAGGTCCACTACCTCAGCCGTTGGTTGAGCGCGGTGAGTGTCGAGGCCAATCCAGAACAATTGCTCGCGATTCGTCGACGCCTGCCCTCGGCCAGGATTCGCCCCGTCCGCACCTGGACTCGGCCCCTTCCCCGTCCGGCGGAGTCCGGTCTTCCCGAGTCGAGACCCAAGGCGGGGGGCTTCGACTACGGAGCCTCCTGGATTCAGAACCAACAGATTCAGACCGACCAAATGCACGATCTGGGATTCACCGGCGAAGGAGTTCGAGTGTTGATTCTGGACACCGGATTCCTGCGGACCCATCCGGCCTTCGGTCGGCTGCGGGTCGTCGACGAATGGGACTTCGTCTTCGGAGACAGCCTCACCCGCAACGAGGCGGTGGACGTTCCGGCGCAGCACAACCACGGCACCGGCACTCTCGGAGTGTTGGCCGGTTGGGCTCCCGGAGAACTCATCGGTCCCGCCTTCGGGGCAGAATTCCTTCTGGCCAAGACCGAGAAGCTCGACACCGAGACCCGGGTGGAAGAGGACAATTTCGTCGCCGCGTTGGAATGGGGGGAGGCGCGGGGCGCGGATCTGATCACCGCATCTCTGGGCTATCTCTCCTTCCCCGACTCGCCCGACAGCTTCTCCTACACCTTCGCCGACCTGGACGGCAACACCGCGGTCACCACCCGGGCCATGGACGATATCGTGGCCCTGGGAGTACTGGCTCTCAGCGCCATCGGCAATTCCGGAGCGAAGGGGGCCTCGAGCTTGATCACTCCCTCCGACGGGGACAGCGTCCTGGCCATCGGGTCGGTGCTGGCCGACAGTACGGTGAGTGCCTTCTCCAGCCGGGGTCCCACCGCGGATGGGCGGATCAAACCCGACCTCATGGCCCGGGGCACGGCCACGATCTGGGCCGCCGCCGACAGCACCTTCCGTGCGGCCTCGGGAACTTCCCTCGCGACGCCGCTGGCGGCGGGGGCAGCGGTCCTGGTCCTGCAGGCCCATCCCGAGTGGGGACCGGGAGCGGCCATGAATGCCCTGAGGAGCACTGCAACTCTGGCCGCGACTCCCAATAACGACCACGGATGGGGGATCGTCCAGTCCTGGCGGGCCAGTTTCGAGTTCGAAGCTCCCATCTATCCCTTGCCCTTCGACCTCCTGGCCCCGGCCGACTCGACCTCCCTCGCCTCCGGGCCGATCACCTTTCGTTGGAGAAGGGCCACCGACCTCCAAGGAGGAGGCTGCGTCTACCGGCTGGAACTCTCCGCACGGAGAGATTTCTCGACCCTCCTGGCCGCGCACGATGCGGGAACGGACAGCACTCGCAGCCTCTCCTTCCTGCCCGGGGGCGCCTTCTACTGGCGAGTGGTCGCGACGGACCCCGAGGGACACGAACGTCCCACCGTGCCCCGCCTGCTCAGTCTCCAGAGTCCCACGGCCTCCGTCCCCGCCCCGGCTCCCCTCTGGGGGATCTTGGGCCATCCCACCCCCAATCCCTTCAATCCCCGGGTGAGGCTGGACTTCGTTCTGGACCGGTCGGCGGAGCTGCGGGCCGAGATCTACGATGTCGCGGGCAGACGTGTGCGCCGTCTCTTCGACGGTGCTCTGGCCGAGGGAGAGCATCGATGGGTGTGGGAGGGCGAGGATGACCGGGGCCGAATGGTGAGCAGCGGAGTCTATCTCTTTCGCCTGGAGGCCACCGCCCGCGACGGGGGCACGCTCCGTTGGGGGCGCCGCTTGGTCCTGGTGCGGTGAACCGCGTCGGGCCTCGTCGATTTGCTTTTCACTTTTGTTTCCCCTAATCTCGATGGCACTCCGCGAGAACCACCGGCTCTCGCCCTGACACCGCGTCCCTCGCGATGCCGGCGCCCGACGGGGATCACCATCCCAAGCGGCACGGATGCTGACGGCCCCTTCGCGACTCGCTCGGAAGGCATCACTGCCTTCTGAAGGAGGAGATTCATGTTCCTGACGAAGCGGCAGTCGCAGCTCCTGGAATACCTACGCAAGACCATCGCCGAGCAGGGATATGCCCCCAGTCTCGAGGAAATGGCCCGACACTTCGACCTCTCCTCGGTGGGAACGGTGCACAAGCACCTCAAGGCCCTCGAGGAGAAGGGCTACGTACGGCGGCAGTGGAACCGATCGCGGGCCATCGAAATCGTCGACATGCCCGACGGGAAGGCCCGCCGTATCCCCCTTCTGGGTCATTTCGAGATGGGGGGACCCATCGAGGCGACCACCGAGGCCCGGAGCGTGGCCATCCCCGAGGATCTCCTCGATCGCGGGAGGGCCTTCGTGCTCCAGGCGAAGGGGACTTCACTCCGTCCGGCCTACATCGAGGATGGGGACTTCTTGGTGGTGGAGCAGCGCGAGAAGGCCAACGACGGAGAGACGGTGGTGGTCAGCGTGGATGGTCGCGGGACACTGGTGGCAAGGTATTACGAAGACGGGGATCGGGTCCGGTTGGAATCGAGCAGCTCCTCTTCCACCGCGATGACCCTGCCCCGCGACCAATGTCGATTGCAGGGGATCGTACGCGGGCTCATCCGCCGCTACGCAGTCTGAAGCCGGCTTCCCCGAGACGACCTTCGATCGCGGCTTTCATTGACGCGAGGGGGTCCCCTCCCTACCATTCGGCCACCGATGCGGGATCGAGGCGGATGCCTCGGTCTCGACCGCGAATTCCTGCCCCGAATCTGCGATTGGAGGTGCCGTTACCGTGATCGAACGCCGAGACGGACCGGGCTGTGTCACAGCTCCATCCGAACACGAAGAATTCTTCGAACTCTTCTTCAGCTCTCCGGGGCGGCAGAACAAAGCCATCAAGATGGAGGGTGGCTTGGGATGGCGACCCGCTACCGATGTCTTCGAGACCGAAGACGAATTCGTGGTTCAGATGGATCTGGCGGGGATGAAGCGCGACCAGATCGAAGTCATCATCGACGAGGATTTCATCACCTTTCGCGGGACCCGCACGCAGATTTCGCCCGCCGGAAAGAAGCACTACCACAAGATGGAAATCATGGTCGGGCCTTTCGAGCGTCACGTTCGCATCCCGGACTATGTAGACAGTGGGACCGCTGTGGCTCGATACCGTGAGGGATTTCTCTACGTCGAGATGAAGCGAGGTCAGGGCGGCCCATCGGCGCGCCGCGGGATCTCCGTCCGAAGCTGAAGCGGGAGAAGGAGCGAAGTTGGCGAACGAACACGCGACCACACCGACCATGGACGGTGAGATGGTTCGGATTCCCGAGGAGCTGGCGGTTCTGCCGATCAGTGATGCGGTCATCTTCCCGTTCATGATGGTTCCCCTCGTCCTCTCGGACGAGAACCTGATCGAGTTGGCCGACGACGTCCTCGCCGACTCCAAGATTCTGGGGACCTTCGCCCAGCGGCCCGAAGGGGACGATGAAGAAGAGACTTCCGCAGAGGAGGAAGTCTACGAATACGGATGTGCCGTGCTCATCCAGAAGATGCTCCGATTCCCCGACGGCAGCATGAGGCTCCTGGGTCAGGGGATCGCCCGGATTCGGCGGGAGAAGACCCTGCAGACCGAGCCCTACATGGTGTCGCGGATCGAGGTCCTCGAAGAGATTCGCAGCGATGACAGCCGCACCACCGCCTACATGCGCGGGGTCTCCAACAATTTCGTGAAGATCGTCGACGCCACCGAGAGTCTCAGCGACGAACTCAAGGTCGTCGCCATGAACATCGACGACCCCGGCCGGCTGGCAGACATGGTGGCCACCAACCTCGACATCGACGTGAGCGAAAAGCAGCAGGTCCTCGAGACCCTCAACACCCGCAAGAGACTGGAGTTGCTGAGCGAGATCGTGGTGCGGGAGCTCGGAGTCGTGGAACTGGGGGAAAAGCTCCAGAGTCGAGTCCGGAAGGCGATCGACAAGGATCAGCGGGAGTACTACCTGCGCCAACAGTTGAAGGCCATTCAGCGCGAACTCGGCGACACCGATCAGAGCTCGGTGGAGCTCGATGACTTGCGTCAGCAGATCGAAGAGGCGGCCTTGCCCGACGAAGTTCGGGAGGCCTGCACCAAGGAATACGATCGCCTGAGTCGAATGAGCCCGGGAGCGAGCGAGTACACGGTCAGCAAGACCTACATCGATTGGGTTCTGGAGCTGCCGTGGCTGGAGTCGAGCGATGACAACCTCCGGCTGAAGAAAGCCCAGGAGGTCCTCGACCGCGACCACTACGGCCTCGACGACGTCAAGGAGCGGATCCTCGAGTTCCTCGCGGTGAAGAAGCTCAAGCACGACATGCGCGGTCCCATTCTCTGTCTCGCCGGCCCTCCCGGGGTGGGCAAGACCAGTCTGGGCCGATCGATCGCCGAGGCCATGGGCCGCAAGTTCTACCGTTTGAGTCTGGGAGGAATGCGAGACGAAGCGGAGATCCGGGGTCATCGGCGTACCTATGTGGGTGCGATGCCGGGGCGGATCATCCACGGTCTGAAGGTCGCCGGAACCAACAATCCGGTGATCATGCTCGACGAGATCGATAAGCTGGGTCACGACTTCCGCGGCGATCCCGCGAGTGCTCTCCTCGAGGTATTGGACCCGGCGCAGAACAACTCCTTCACCGACCACTATCTGAATCTGCCCTTCGACCTCAGCAATGTCTTCTTCATGACCACGGCCAATGTACTCGACACCATTCCCCGGCCCCTGCGTGACCGCATGGAGATCATCCATCTGCCGGGATACACTCGTCTCGAGAAGCTCGAGATCGCGCGGCGCTACTTGGTCCCCCGCCAGATCGAGGAGAATGGGCTCACCACCGCGAACATCCGTTTCTCCGACGCCGCACTCTCGAAGATCATCGGCGAGTACACCGCGGAAGCGGGGGTGCGGAGCTTGGAGCGCACCATCGGCACCGTCTGTCGAAAGGTGGCCCGGACGGTGGCCAGCGCCCGCAAGAAGCCCAAGCGCGCCACCATCTCGGTGAAGAATCTCGAGGATTACCTGGGGGTGCCCGACTTCAGCGATCGTCGGCGCAAACGCCGTCCCATGGTGGGGGTCACCGCGGGACTGGCCTGGACGGCAGTGGGGGGGCGCATCCTCTTCATCGAGGCCGTCGCCGCGCCCGGCGGGGGTGGATTGCGGTTGACCGGCCAACTCGGCAGCGTGATGCAGGAATCCGCCCAGGCGGCCCTGAGCTATCTGCGCAGCCACTACGTGCGAAGCGACGAAGAGATCGCCTGGTTCAAGAACCACGAGATCCACGTTCACCTGCCGGCGGGTGCCATTCCCAAGGACGGGCCTTCGGCGGGAGTGGCCCTGGCCACATCCCTGATGTCGCTCTACCGGGGGATTCCGGTGGACCACCGCGTGGCCATGACCGGAGAGATCTCCTTGACCGGAGAGGTCCACCCCATCGGGGGGTTGGTCCAGAAGATCCTCGCCGCGCATCGGGCGGGGATGACCGACGTGATTCTCCCCAAGGAGAACGAGAGCGATCTGGAGGAGATTCCCGAAGAAGTCCACGAGGCGATCGACTTCCACCCGGTGGAGAGGGTCGAAGAAGTCTGGAAGCTCGCCCTCACTCGTCCCTACGACCAGGCCTAGAGGTTCGGTGTGGCCGCTTCCTTCCTCAAGCGATGGTTCGGGCGCGATGCCGACGGATCAGCCCAAACGACGCCCTTCACCCTTCCCGGTGCGCTGCACTCGGGGGCGAGAGTGTTGGTGGTCGATTCGGGAGATCCCACGGACCTCCTCTTCCTGACTCCCCTGCTCGAGAGCGTCCGGGACCAAGTCGAGGATGCTTCGCTGGGATGCATCTGCGACGAGCGGATGAGTCACTTGGCGCTGAGCTCCGAGCTCTTCGACGACGTGGTGGTGCTCGAGGACGAGGAGCTCTCCAAGGAAGGACGACCGAGCGAGGGTTTGCGGTCGGCGCTGGCTGCGGAGCCGTGGGACGTGGCGATCCTGGCCGGATCACGTCCGGACCGGCTGCGCGAGGAATTGGCTTTGGCCAGTGGTGCGGTCCTGCGACTCGGGCCCGGTCATCCCGAGGCCTACCCCCGGATCAACTGCGAGGTGCGTCCGCGCCGTCGACAGAGCTATCCCTACCAGCGGACCGAGACCTGGTCGCGTCTCCTGGGCCTCTCCCCCGAAGAACGTCCCCTGCGGTGGCCTCTCTCGGAAAAGCGCTTGCGCCAGTGCGCGCAGCTCATCCACTTCAACAAGCCGCGCAAAGAGCAGCTTCTCATCGGGGTCGATCCCGCGCTGGGCAAAGCGGGGGCGGCTCCCACTGCGCAGAACGTGGCCTATGTGGTCAACCACATCGCCCAGCACATTCCGTCCAAGGTGATGGTCCTCTCCGCCGAGGACCCGGGCCCGCGGGCCGCGGAACTCGACCAGGCGCTGAGGGCAGATCGTCTGGACTTGCCCCGACCGACGCTCATGGAACGCATCCTTCTGCTCTCACAATGCCAATTGTTCGTGGCGGGCAATACCGATCTGCTCCATTTTGCGGCGGCCCGGGATGTGCCGAGTCTGGCCCTCTTCACTCCCGCGGATGATGCGGGCTGGGTGCCCCATCAGGCGGAACGGTTGGAGATCGTTCACCTCCAACCCCAGACCGAATTGGACCTGGCAGAACTCATGGATCGAGTGCAGCGCCTGCTGCGCTGATCTGGTCCAGGAGAGAAGGCGGAGCCCTTGGGAGACTACTGGAGAGTGCTGCAACTGCTGCGGCCGCATCGCGGGCAGCTCGCCGCGTTGATCGTGTTCATCGTGATTTCCTCGGCCCTGTCGAGCGTCGGGATCACCGCCATCTCTCCGCTGCTGCGCATTCTCTTCGCCGAAGACCCGTCGATCGAAGAGGTGGCCGAAGGACCGACCGACGATGCCCTGTTGGGTTCTTCGCAGCCGACGCCCAGCGGAAGCTCTTCCCCCACGGTTCTACCGGCTTCGGTCGAAAGCACCCGGCAGCGGTGGCAACACCAAGTGGAAGAGCTGCTCTACCGAGGGTCCAGAGAAGAGATGCTGTGGCGCCTCTGCGTGCTGCTCCTCCTGCTCTTCGGCGCCAAGAACCTCTTCGCCTTCCTGCAGGAGGTCTATCGGGTTCGCCTCGAGCATCGGGTGATCTATGACATCCGTCAGTCCCTCTACGGCGCCATCGTCTCTCTGCCCTTGGGCTTCTTCAGTCAGGAGCGCACCGGCTACCTCATGAGCCGGGTGATCATCGACGTGGACATGATGCGGGGGGCGATCGTCGGAGTGCTGACCCAATTCATCGCCAACACTGTGATGGTCCTGATGGCCTTCACCTTCGCGGCCATGGTGAGTTGGAAGCTCCTGCTCACCACTCTGATAGTCGTTCCTCCCAACATGCTCCTGGTGGTGTGGATCAGCCATCGTCTGCGCCGCGGGAGTCATCGGGTGCAGGAGGAGATGGGAGAGACCGCGGCGGTGCTGCAGGAGAGCATCGCAGGAATTCGAATCCTGAAGTCCTTCGACATGGCCGGTCTCGAGCGCCGTCGATTCGAGCAGAGCAATGGGGCCTACTACCGGGCCTACGTCCGGCTCAAGATTCTCGAAGCCCTCAGCAGTCCGGTCAGCGAAGTCCTGGGGATCGTCACTGCGGTGATCATCATCGCGGTCGGGGGCAAGCTGGTTCTGGCGGGACAACTCCGGGCGGACCTCCTCTTTCTCTTCCTGGGAGTGATGCTCTGGGTAATCGGTCCCATCAAGACTCTCATCAAGAGCAACAGCACCCTCCAGCAGAGCCTGGCGGCCGCGTCGCGGGTCTTCGAAGTCCTCGATGCGCCCAAGGAGGGCGAAGCCGAAGGACGCGACGGGGCGGAAGTGCAGGGGGTACGAGAGGGACTTCACTTCGACGATGTCGTCTTCGCCTACCGCGAGGGAGAGCCGGTCCTCGACCATGTCGATCTCTTCGTGCGGGCCGGGACCGCGGTGGCTCTGGTCGGCCCTTCGGGGCGGGCAAATCCACCTTGGTGGATCTGGTGCCCCGTTTCTTCGAGCCCACCCACGGTGCGGTTCGTCTCGACGGCATCGACCTGCGCGAGATCTCCCTGCGCTCCCTGCGGTCGCAGATCGGGATCGTGTCGCAGGAGGTCATTCTCTTCCACGACACCGTGCGCAACAACATTGCCTTCGGGGCCGACCATGCCGAAGACCACAAGGTTCAGGAGGCGGCTCGGGTGGCGAATGCTCACGACTTCATTCAGGAATTGCCCCATGGCTACGACACCATGGTCGGTGAGCGAGGTCTCCAGCTCTCCGGGGGGCAGCGCCAACGGATCGCCATCGCGCGGGCGGTTCTCAAGGACCCGCCCCTCCTCATTCTCGACGAGGCGACCAGCGCCCTCGACAGCGCCAGCGAGCGCGAGGTCCAAGAGGCCATGACCCGGCTGATGCGGGGGCGTACCACTCTGGTCATCGCCCATCGTCTTTCGACCATTCAGGATTGCGATGAGATCGTGGTCCTCGACCGGGGGAAGATTCTCGAGCGTGGCACCCACGAGGAGCTCCTGAGCCGCGATGGCGCCTATCGCCGGCTCCACGACCTTCAATTCCGAGAGGATCCTGCGTGAGGACCGTGGTCCTGCTTCCCAACTGGCTGGGAGATGCGGTGATGGCCGTTCCCACTCTGGAGGCAGCGCGGAGGGACGGAGAGGTCGTGGCCTTCGGATCGTCGACCTTGGTGGAGTTCCTGGAAGACTTCGGATTCTTCGACGCGACCATCCTCTACGACCGGCATGGCGCAGACCGGGGATGGAGGGGGTGGCTGCGGGCAGCGCGTCGGCTGCGGGCAGTGGGGGCAGATCGGTTGATCGCCTTCTCTCCCAGTGAACGCACCGCCGCCTTGGCCTGGGCCAGTGGGGTGCGGGACTGCCGCGGAGCCAGTCGAGGGGGCATCGTCGACTGGGTCTATCCGCGACGAGTGCCGGGGGGCCCCGATCCGGAGTCGCACCTTGCAGAACGATGGTATTCCCTGGCCGTCGACGCCGCCGAGGCGGTCCCGGTGCCCGAGTTGGCGCTCACTCCCGGGATGGCCGATGCCTTCGGGAATCTCGTCCGCCACCATCGCGCCTTGGAGGGGAGCTACGCGGCCCTCGCTCCCTCCGCGACCTTTGGTCCCACCAAACGTTGGCCCACCGACCGCTTCGCCGAAGTGGGCCGACGTTGTGCGGACCTTGTCGATGCAGTGGTCGTGGTCGGGGGACCGTCCCCGGAGGAGCAGGAGGATTGCACCCAGGTGGCCGAAGCCTGCGGGGCCACGTCCCTCGCAGGACAGACGACCCTCGGCGGTCTGGCTGCGGTTCTCGCCCACGCGCGCTTCTTCGTCGGCAATGACAGCGGTCCCATGCACCTTGCGGCGGCCATGGGCGCACCCACGGTGGGGGTCTTCACCTCGACGAGCCCCGGCTGGACCCGTCCCCGCGGCCGGCATGCGGTTGCGGTCGGCGGAGCGGATCTTTCTTGCGCTCCGTGCTTCTCCGCTCGATGCCCCCACGACCTCGAATGCCTCTCGGCGATCGAGGTGGAGGCAGTGGAGTCCGCCCTGCGGTCGCTCCTCGCTGCGGTCGCGAATTCG
>JAJRXK010000108.1 GCA_024276305.1 Candidatus Krumholzibacteriota bacterium | reverse complement strand
TTGCGCAGGTGCGCGATGCCTTCCATCCCGTATTCCGACGCGAGGTCGAGCAATTCGGTGATGATCATCCGCTTGAGCTGACCCAGATTGATGTCGCGGGGACGCTCGAATTCTTCCGGCGCTTCGACCGCTTCCACTTCGGACTCGTCGACGTCGAGCATGGTTTCGGCCGCCGCGGCCTCCTGACGGCTCAATTCGGCCGCGTCCACCCGATCGGCCAAGATCTCTTCGAGCGGCAACGCATTCTTGGCGCTGCGCATGGTTGCCTTGGTGCGGGTCTTCCTTCTTGTGCGCGAGCTGCGCTTCTTGCTGGTCGGCATGATGGTACTCGGTTCTGGGTGGAGACCGATCTGGTCTCCACCTTCCACGTTCGAGGGGAATGGGAACTCGCCTGCACCGCGAGTTCTCCTGGGGATCCAAAGACGGAACCGAAGGTCTAGGGCGAGACCGTGAGACCTTTCAGTTCCTGATAGCGAGCACGGCCCGCTTCGGCGTCGGCATCTCGCCCGATCTTGCTGAGCGAGAGGTAGTAGATCTGCCAAGCCTCTGGACTGTTGGGATCGAGACCGCCGTCGGTGACCACGGGCTCGAGGGACTGGACTGCAAGGTCGTACTCTTCCATTTCGTAGTAGGCACGTCCCCGAGCACGGGCGAGCTTGGCCTTCTCACTGCTGCTCGAAGCCCACTCTTCGGCCCGCTGGGCCAAGCGCAGGGCTTCGGGATAGAGTTCCCCGATCATCGCATTGGAGATGGCCCGATCGGCGAATGCAAAGCGCTCGTCATCACGCAGGTCGGGATCTTCGGCCATCCGATCGAGAGCCTTGACCATCAATTCGTAGGCCCCCTCCCGATCGTCGTTGCGAATCCGCGCCTGGGCCACGGTCTTCAGAAGACCCACGTCCTCGGGATTCTGGGCCAAGAGCTCCTCGTAGAGCGCATTGGCGCGGGCGTTGTTGCCCAGGGTGCGGAAGATCCGTGCCTCGGCCTTGACGACCTCCTGCCGGTCCTTGTCCGCATCCTCCCAATCGCCGACCTCGAGCTCCTCGAAGCCATCGAGGATCGCCTGCAGCTCGGCCTCGTCCGGTTCCTCGCCTTCGGGAAGCGCCTGATTGTAGCGCAATTGGAGACTCAGGAGCCGAGCATCGAAGTAGGCTTTGCCGCGCGGGTCGCAGACCGCTGCCAAGTCGAAGTAGGTGATCGCGTCCTCCAGCTCGTCGGAACGCATCAGACTCACGCCCTTGTTGAACATCTTGGCGTACATGGACTGGATTCCAGCCTCGGCCAGATGCTTGTCCTCTTCCTTCTCCGCGTCCGGATTGAAGTCGTACTTCTCGGGGTCGTACTTCTTGGCCAGCTGATACTCCTCGAAGGCCTCCGCAAACTTGATCCGGGCGGAATCGATGTCTCCCTCGGCCAGATGCTCGTTCTCGGCCCGGTAGGCCAGAGTCATGGCCAAGTAGAAATGGGCTGGCGCATCCGCTTCATTGTACCAGAGTCCCTTGCGGAAGAGACGCTCGGCCTTCTCGTAGTTCCCCTGGTCCTGGTAGAGAATGCCCGAGCTGACCCAGGCCGAGTTGCACCCTGCGACCACCAGAGCGAACAGGAAAAGCAGTGGCCACAACTCAGGCTTGAGCAGGCTGCGCTTCATGGGAACTCCTCTTGTAGGCAGAGACGATCAGAACGGTTCGCCGAACGACAGAAAGGATCCGGGAGTGGAATCAGAAGTCGGCCGGAGCTCAAGGATGAGCAAGGGAGAGGATCACGGCCTCAAGGTCCGCAGAGGACAACGCTCAGCCCATTCCACCCCTCGCGGGGACGGATGCGATCCAAGGGCAATGTATAGCCGCCCCCCCCGGGGCTGTCAACCGTCGGACCCCGGTGGGATCACGCATCCGCAGCCCCAGAGGCCGGTTCAGAGGAGGTGCTGGGGATCGACATCGAGGTGCAGGTCCAGGCGACCCGCGCGTGGCTTGGTTCGAAGTCGATCGAAGAGCTCCAGGATTCCGGCTTTGGCGGCGGGACTGAGCCCCCCTTTGAGGAGAATCTGACCACGGTGGCGACGGTTGATCCGCGGCAACATCGCGTGGGCCGGACCCAGGACCGAGACTTCGGTCTGACGCAACAGCGAGCGCAAGGCCGCGGCCAACCAGTCCAAGGCCGCGTCCAGCAGGTCCGCGGTGGGGGCGGTGACCGTGAGCGCGGTCAACCGACCGAAGGGGGGATAGGCCAGAGGCCTTCTCTCTTCGAGCTCCGATCTCAGGAAACCCTCCACATCATGGCGCTGGGCGGCCTCGAGGACCCGATGGTCGGGATCGAAGGTCTGCACCAGGACCCTCCCCGGACGCAGGCGCCCGCTGCGCCCCGCCACTTGGGTGAGCAGAGCGAAGGAGCGCTCGTGGGCCCGGAAGTCGGGAAAGTGCAGACCCACGTCGGCATCCACCACCCCGACCAGGGTCACCCGGGGAAAGTGCAGTCCCTTGGCCACCATCTGGGTCCCCACCAGCAGGTCGGCTCCCCCCCGACGGAAGGCCTCGAGAATCTCCTGATGCGAATGCTTCCGGCCCGTGCTGTCCTGGTCCAAGCGCAGAATCCGAGCCTGGGGAAAGAGGGTCTCCAGGGCCACCTCCACCCTCTGAGTCCCCGCACCGTGCTGGCGCAGACCTCCCGCTCCACAGTCGGGACAGTCCGCCGGCGCGGGCTTCTCGTATCCACAATAGTGGCAGTGCAGCCTTTCCCCCTTCAGGTGATAGGTGAGGCTGATGTCGCAACGAGGGCACTCCACCACTCCCCCGCAGTCGTGGCATTGCAACCACCGGGCGAATCCGCGTCGGTTGTGGAAGATGATGGCCTGGTCCCCGCTCTCGATGCATGCGCCGATGGCATCGGCGAGGCGGGGGGAGAGAGGACTCCCACGGTCGTCATCCCGCCGCCGGTCGATCACTTCCACTTCGGGCAGGCCGCCCTCCCCTCCCACTCGGCGAGAGAGATGGAGACGACGGTGCTTGCCGGCAAGGGCATTTTGCCAACTCTCCAGACTCGGAGTGGCCGAACCCAGGACCACCGGAATCTGCTGGCGTCGCGCCCGCAGGAGAGCGAGATCCCGCGCGTGGTAACGAGGCCGATCCTCCGCCTTGTAGCTCCCGTCGTGCTCCTCGTCGACCACGATGAGTCCCAGATCCGGGCGGGGAACGAAGCCCGCACTTCGGGGCCCCACTACGATCGGCACTTCCCCCCGGGCCGCGGCTTCCCACACCGCGCAGCGCTCGCCGTGGCTCAAACGGCTGTGGTAGGCCTCCACCTGTCCCGGAAAGCGGGCCTCCAACCGGGCCAAGGTCTGAGGAGTGAGCGCGATCTCCGGGAGGAGGAAGAGAACGCTTCTCCCTCGGTCCAGAGCCGTCCGGATGAGACGGAGGTAGACCTCGGTCTTGCCACTCCCGGTGATGCCGTGGAGGAGGAAGCTCTCGTAGCCTCCGGACTCCAGGGCCATCTGCACCGCGGCGACCGCGGCGGCCTGCTCCGACGTGAGTTCCGGGGGAACTTCGCCCCCGCCCTCCTCGGAAGGGGAGTCCGGAGGGCGAGAAGAGCGGCGCTGGGTCCCGGGTTGGGGCGGCAGAAAGAGGGCCAGAGCTTCTCCGAGGGCGCAACCGTAGTACTCGGCGATCCAAGTGGCCAAATCGAGGCGGTGGGCATCGAGGCGGTATTCCGGGGGCAGCCACCGCCCCACCCCAACCAAGCGTTGGCGTTCGGTACGGGGATGGGCCTCGACCACCACCCCCACCATCTTGCGTCCGCGCAGGGGCACTTCCACCGCCTGCCCGATGAGATCCTCCCGAGCTCGCACCTCTTCGATGCGGTAGGTGAAGGTCTGACGGAGGGGCCGGGGCAGGGCGACCTCCACATAGCCGCAGAGTTCGGAGGGGGCGTGGGCCTGAGGGTGCGGAGCGTTCATGTCGGCAGTATAGCCGATCCTCCACGGCCTGGCCCGACCCCGGTCAGCGGGAAGGAGCCCCGAGCAATTCGCGAACCTTGTCGATGAGACGGCTGGGGCTGAACGGCTTGGTGATGTAGGCGTCGCAGCCGGCTTCCTCGCCCTTCTTCCGGTCGGCATCGCGATCCTTGGCGGTGAGCAGGACGATGGGAACCTGCTTGGTCTCGGCCTTGGCCTTCAGCGCGCGACAGACTTCGAAGCCGTCGATCTTGGGCATCATCACATCGAGAATGATGAGATCGGGAATCTCGTCGACGGCCATCCGAAGGGCTTCTTCGCCGTTGGCGGCACTGCGCACGCGGAAGCCCTCGCTCTCGAGAGAGAAGTCGAGGATGTTCACTATGTACAACTCGTCGTCGACCACGAGGATGCTCTTGGTCATGGACCGGTCCTTTCTCAGTGCAGCGTGGGATGCGCGTCGATGAGTTCGAGTTCGTCGTCGAGGGCGCGTGCACCTCGTCGCACATGGGCGGCCAGAATCTCGTATTGGCGATCGGCCACGAGCTCCAGAAAGACGGGGGCGACTCGGGGACAGAAGCGTCGGCCGATCCCCTCCCTCAGCAGGGCAACCGCTTCGTCGAGGGACATCGCGGCCCGGAAGGGTCGATCATGGAGCAGCGCCGAGAGGGCATCCACCATCCTCACGATGCGCGCCCCCACCGGAATGGCCTCCCCCCGCAGACCCTCGGGGTATCCGCTCCCATCATAGTTCTCGTGGTGGTGGAGAATGATGTTGCGGACCTGGGCCGATGGTTCGAGCTCCGCCACCAGCTCGGCTCCGAGATGGACGTGGTTCTCGATGTGATGACGCTCTTCGCTGGTCAGCGGGGAGATCTTGCGCAGGATCTGCTCGCTCACCTGGGCGAGCCCCAAGTCGTAGGTGCGCAGAGCATAGGCCAGGGCACGAAGGTGCTCTTCCTCGAGGGAGAGTCTGCGGGCGGTCTCCAGTCCGATCGAGATGAGCAGATCCCGCATGGCCGTATGCCGTTCGCGCCCCACATCGAGCATGGCCCGGACTCCGGCTTCCACCGAGGCGAGACGGCGGTATCCCGCACGGTAGCGCTCGAAACTCTCGAGGGCGCCCGAGATGCGCTCGGCCAGGGCTTCCAGGAGCAAGCGATCGTCATCGGAGAAGGCACGACCCTCGGGGTGGTTGTTCACGTTCACCACTCCCACCACCCGTCCCTGCCAGATCAGCGGAACGCTGAGGAAACTGCGGTGGTCGTAGGCCACGTCGTTGTGAAGGCCCCGGAAACGGTCGTCCTCGTCGAGATTCTCGACCAGCAGAGACTGTCCGGTCTTCCACACCTGACCCGCCACGCCCTCACCACGATCGACCAACACACTCTCGACGACATCCTGAGGCAATCCGATCGCCGCTTCGATGCGCAGCACATCATGGACCGGATCCACGAGCAGGATCGAAGCCACCTGAGCCTCGAGGAGTTCCGAGATCAACGAGATCGAGAGCTGCAGGAAGGCCTCCCACTGCTGACGTTCGCTCACGTCGGCCGGAAGATCGGCGCTCGAACGGCGAATCACCAGTCCGCGCACGGGAAGAGTGAGGACGAAGCGCGATCCCCCCGAACGCCGGCGCTCGGCCCAGATTCGACCGTGGTGCCAAGAGACGATCTCCCGGCAGATGGCCAGCCCCAGTCCCTGTCCCCCGTAGCTTCGAGTGGACGAATCGTCGACCTGGTAGAATCGCTCGAAGATCTTGGAGAGCTCATGCTCCTCCATGCCGATTCCGGAATCTTCCACCTCGATGCGGGCCACTCCCCCCTGCACCCTCAAACGCAGGGTGACCTTCCCCGGGGGCGGGGTGAACTTGATCGAGTTGTCGAGGAGATTCGCCACCACCTGACGAATGCCGTTCTCGTCGCCCTGAATCAGGATCGCCTCGGTGGGCACGTCGAATTCGAATTCGAGGCCCAACTCCTTGACTCGCTGCTGTGCAGCGTTAGCCTGCGCGCTGATCACCACCGCCAGATCGAATTCGCTCACCACCTGAACCCGACTGCCGCCCTGATACTGAGAGAGGTCGAGGAGGTCGTCGAAGGACCGCGCCAAACGCTCCGATTCGTGGAGAATGACGTCGACGAATTCGTTGAGCGTCGCCGGATCCATCGCGTCGCGTCCGCGCTGGAGGGTCTCGGCGTAGGCCCGGATGGACGTCAGCGGCGTCCGCAGCTCGTGGCTCACATTCGCCACGAAATTGTCCCTGGTGCTCTGCCATTCGCGCAGCTGTTCGCTCACGATGGAATACTCGATGTCGCGGCGTTGGAGACGATTGCGCAAGCGAGCCTGGTTCAGAGCGTTCACCGCGTAGTGGGCCAGGATCTCCAGGAACATCAGGGTGTTCTCGCCGGGAAGGTCCTGGTCTTCGGGCATCGAGACGCAGAAATAGCCCACCACCCGATCCTCTTCACCGAGCATCGGCACCACGAGGTAGTCGTCATTTCCTTGGGCTTCGAGCCGGGCCTCGCCGAAGTCCTCGGGGCGCCAGTCCCTCGGATCTGCCGACCGGGGCGGTCGCAGTCGATCCGGCCAGAGATCGTCAGCCGCGCTCACCCGGTAGCTGCTCCCCACTCTCAACGCCCGTCGGGCCATCCCCGCGTAGCAGTCGAGGGTCACATCGGTGGTGGAGATCCGGCTCACGAGTTCGTCGTCGCAACCATGAAAGGCCCTCGCCTCGAAGAGCCGGGTCTGGGGATTGTAGACCCGCAGAATCGCTCTCTCGAAACCGAATTCCTCACCCACCGACCGCACGATCTCGCGAAAGAGCTCCGGAAGCTGTTCGAACTGACCCAGCCGGCCCAGGACTTCGAAGGTGCGGTGCCGATCGAGTCCGTCCACGGGAGAGGGGACGTCGCCCCGAGCACTGCGCCGCGGAGGCGCTTCGGCGGAGGCTTCCTCCGCCGCCCGAGCGGCCTGCACCTCCCGCAGTTCCCGGGCCGAACGCTGCGCCCGTTGGAGGGCTCGCTCCCGGGCGTGAATTCGAGATCCGAGTCCCATGGCTTTCCATCGCTGACGCACGAAGCCATTGGCGACCAGAAAGAGCGCCACCAACGCGCAGAGCGCCACCACCCAACCCCATCGGGGGTCGGAGAAGAGCTCCGCGAGATGCAGTGCGCGCCAGACCAAGATTCTACTCCCTGCTTCCCCGGGAAACGGCGAGGCGTTGGAGGACCGTCTCGAGCACCTTCGCCACCTGGAAGGGCTTCTTCACGAAGAAGTCGGCTCCCGCATCGAGGGCCGCCTGTTCATCCGACGGCAGCGCTTTCGCACTCATGGCCACGATGAGCAGGCCCCGGTGAAGCCGATGCTGCCGCAGGAGTCGAATGGTCTCGAGACCGTCGAGCTTGGGCATCATGATGTCCATCAACACTGCATCGGGCTCGAAGGTGGAGATCTTGTTCATGCAGTCGATGCCATCGGAAGCGACTTCGACGCGGTACGCTTCGTTGGTGAAAGCGAAGGAGAGCACCCGTGCCAGGGTCTGCTCGTCATCAACGATCAAGATACGAGGTGAAGCCATGGTTGTTCTTCCTTGAGGGCCAGGTATTCGCTCCGCGAGAGTTCAGCGTTCTCCGCGAGCACGTCGAGAAAGGCGCGTACGACTTCGATGTCGAATTGTTTTCCGGCGTTGGTCACCAGCTCGGCCGCCGCCTCGGCCGGGGTCCTCGACGCGCGGTAGGGCCGGTTCGAAGTCATCGAATCATAGGCATCGATCACCGCCAGAATGCGCGCCGGCAACGGAATGTGTTCCCCAGTGAGTCCGCTCGGATAGCCTCCGCCATCGACCCGTTCGTGGTGATAGCGAATGATCTCATCCACTTCGTCGGCGGAAAGGAAGGGCTCGATCAGGCTCACCCCTTGGTTGGGATGGGCCCGCACTCGATCGAATTCGTCGTCGGTGAGCGGTCCGCGCTTGCCCACGATCTCCGCCCCGACCGAGGTCATTCCCACGTCGTGCACCAGACAGGCATACTGCAGAGCCAGAATCTGGTGACGGGTCAAGCCCATCCGCCGGGCCAGATCCATGGCCAAGCGCACCGCCAACCGAGAAGTTCCGACCTCGGCACTTTCCATCTCGATGAGCGCCTCGATGGCTCCGATGGTGCGCTCTAGCTCGTCGCGGACATCCTCGAAACGCATCGCCCGGCTCAACGCACGAGTGACTTTTTCGGCCAGAGTGATCAGCAATCCGAGATCGTCCGCATTGAAGGGTTCGCCGGTGACCTTGTTGTTGCAATTGATGACCCCGATGACCTCAGTGTCGAGGCGCATGGGAACACTCACCAAGGAGTGGGTTTCGTACTGCGACGGATATTGGCCCTCGTAGTGATCCTCGTGTCGAAGATCCTCCACGAGGAGGGGCCGGCCGCTCGCCGCCACCCGTCCGGCGATTCCGTCGCCGACTTCGACCCGAGCATTCTGGACGACTTCTTCGTCGAGTCCGTAGGCCACCTGGACCCGCAGACTCTCTCGATCGGCGGTCAGGAGCATCACCGAGACGATCTTGCAGTTCATGTAGTCGGCGAGCATCTGCACGAGCAAACTCATCAGATGTTTGAATTCCGGGCGGAGCGAGACCTCACCGAGCACCGTCGGCACCTCGTGATTGGTGTACTTCTGCTTGGGCAGCACGAAGCGGAAGCAGGCCCCCTCTCCCTCCTCGCTCTCGACGTCGATGCTTCCACCGTGCATGTCGAGGATATTCTTGACGATCGCCAGTCCGAGACCACTTCCCTCCGGCACTTCCCGCCCATCTCCCCGCACCCGATAGAACTGCTTGAAGACATGTTCGATCTCGTCGGGAGGAATGCCCGGACCCTGGTCTCGCACCCAGGCCACCAACCGAGTGGCTTCCTCGTCGATCCCCACCGTGATCGAGGTGTGGGCGGGACTGAACTTCGCCGCATTGCCGATGAGATTCAGGAACACCTGCTTGGTGAGGTCAGGATCCACTGCGATTTCGCTCAGAGTGGGATCTGCCTCGATCCGAACCTCGATGTCCTTCTCCTCGATGAGCGGGCGCAGGGTGAGGAGGCTCTCCTCGACGATCGACCGCAGATCGGTCCTTCTCCGGTTGAGCGCCCGATGTCCGAACTCGATCTGCGAGAAGTCGAGGATGCGGTTGATCATCCGCAACAGGCGGTCGTTCTCGTGGCGGATCACGGTGAGAAACTCTCGACGCTCGGGAAAGTCGGAATTCTCGGCGTTCATGAGCAGTGCATCGGTATAGGCTCCGATCGCAGTCAGGGGAGTCTTGAGCTCATGGCTGGCGATGCTCACGAAGTCCGACTGCAATTTGTTCACCCGACTCAGACTCTGGTTCTCCGAATGCAGGGCACTCAACTCACCGCGCATCTGGCACATCCGTGATTCGGCGGCCAAGAGGGGGCGAAGTTGGGCCGCCACATGGAAGAGGTGCATCACCACCGCGCTGCGGTCCTCGATGGGATGACTCACTCCCGCGATGAGCAGAACCTCGGGGCGTCCCAACTCACCGATCGCTGTCGCCAGATAGCTGTCCGCAGAATCGACCGAAGTGAAGAGACCCGCCTCTTGAAGTACGGTGAAGGGCCCCTCGAAGAGATCATCGCTCTCCCCGATGCGGAGCTGCTCGAAGAGAGTGCGGCTCTCGGTGTCGCACTCGCTCCAAGTGGGAATGACCTGCCTGCGCGTGGTGCTCACTGCGCGCTGCGGGGTGAGTCCGCGGTGCCAAGCCTTCCCTGCCTCGCCGCCCAGGGTCTCCGACCCGCTGGGCAGGATCACCGCGGCTCCGAAGGAGATGTCCCGGGCCAGGGTCAGGCCCTGGACCGCCTCCTCGAGCAGGTCCTCCGGACCCACGCTCTCCACTCGGTCGAGCTGGAGTTCCCGCAGGTGCCCGGCGCGAAAGTTTCGGATGCGGAAGCGCCCGTCCTTCAGCGACTCCTGAAAGACGAAGAAATTCGGGCGGAAGCGAAACACCATGTAGACGAAGAGCGAGAGGACCGTGGCCAGGATGGCCAGAATCGCAGCCGCTGCCTCGGGGGTGGTCAACCGCTGTTGGGTCACCGGAGCATAGGCCGCGAAGACCGGCAAGGATCCGGCGTCCTGCATGGCCCAGATCGCCCCCACCCCCAGAGCCGATCCCACCGCGACTCCATAGCAGACGCGGGCCCGGCCGAGGGCGATGGTGCTGAGGATGACTGGCAGGGCGAGAGAGAAGAGGAAGGGGCTAGCGACTCCGCCGGTGAAGAGAATCACCAGGAGGTTGGTCACCACATCGGCGACCACCCAACACCAAACCAGCAATCGAGCCCCGGCGGGCCCCCTCTCTCGGAGGAGATGCCTCCGACCGGCGTACCAGAAGGCCGTGTTCCAGACGATTCCCAGGCCGAAGACGATCAATACCGGTTCGCGGTCGAACTCGAGCTGGGCCACCTCGCGGGCGAAGATCACGATGAAGGCACAGATCGCCAACTCCACCCAGCGCACACCGCGCACCAGGAAGCGAAAATTGCGATAGCTCTGTACCACTGCCGTCATGGACCGTCCCCGCCCCTGATCCGTCGGCCGATCACTCGAGCGATTCCTGGGAATTCACCGGATCCACGGTCGCCGGACGACGTCGCTCCCGCACCACGGAGTTCCCGGTGAGACTCTTGCCGTAGCTCTTGAGTTCGGCCGCGGCGTCGCTCACTCGAGCCCAGTGCTCGAATTCGCCTCCCTCGTCGAGGACCAGGGCCACGGTGACCGACGGCAAATCCGACACCCCGGAGTCGCCCTGACGACTCCGGGCCGGAATACGACCGGCCCGGAGATGCTCTTCGTCGATGAACTGGATCGATTCCTTCTCGAATCGCAGAGCAATGCATTCGCCGATCTGTTCCCCTCGCTCCACCGAGGTGATCACGCAGAAATCGTCCCCGCCGATGTGACCCACGAAGTCATCACCCTCGCCGAATTCTTCGGTGCACTCTCGCAGGATCCGTGCGGTGAAACGAATGAGCTCGTCCCCCCGCTGGTAGCCATAGCAGTCGTTGAAGGCTTTGAAGTGATCGATGTCCACATACATGAATGCGAAGGAGCGCCGCTCCGCGATGCACTGTTGGAGCGCGCTCTCGATGGCCTGATTGCCGGGCAAGCCGGTCAGAGGATTCGCGTCCCGCTGGGATCGGCTCCACTGCAGGAGGTTGTGGACCCGCGCGAGGAGTTCCTTGTTGTCGTAGGGCTTGGTCAGATAGTCGTTGGCGCCGCCCTGGAGACCGCGGATGCGGTCGCTGACCTCGCCCTTGGCGGTGACCATGATCACCGGGAGCTGGGCGGTGGCGGGATTCTGCCGCACGCGCTCGCAGACCTGAAAGCCATCCATCCGGGGCATCATCAGGTCGAGAAGCATGAGGTCGGGATTGATGCCCTGTTCGAGGAGGTCGATGGCCTCCTGTCCATTGCCGGCCTCTTCGACGGTATAGCCCTGCTGCTCGAGCAGATAGCGGAGGATGCGGCGGATGTGGGGCTCGTCGTCGACGATGAGGATGCGATCTTCCACGTTGCTGCCTCGTACTTCCGCAACTTGCCGCACGGTCCGATCGTGCGGGGGGTGGCTCCAGGGGATGGAGTGCCGCGGGACCAATGCGCATGAAATCCGGTAAGTGACTGCAACACAATCACCTACAGAGCCGCTTGCGGGCTCCGATCAGCGCCGGTGCCCTGGCGAGGCTCCTGCGGTACCGGAAATCCAACCCCTGCTGCGAGGCTCAGAAGCAGAATACGAGCCAGGAGAAGGACCCCCGCGAAATCTCTGATCCCGATCCGCAGGGTCGACACCCCGGGGCAGGATGGCCCACCACGAGGCCGCGCCGAGAGGATGGCGCCACCAGGGGGAATCGAAGGAAGGGTCGAGGACGCTCAGGGTCGAGCGGTCCAGCTCTCCAGAGGAGCTCGGGCAAAGGCCCTCAGATCGAGAGGATCTCCGCCTCGCAGGAGGAGGCGGTGGCGTCCGGCCCAGGCGATCATCGCCGCATTGTCCGTGCAGTACGCCAAGGAGGGCGGGCGGAAATGCAATCCGGTCCGGGCGGCAAGATCGAGGAAGCCCCGGCGAAGAGATGCATTGGCCGCGACCCCACCCGCGAGGTAGAGCCCTCGCAATCTCCGCTCTCTCATCGCTTCGATCGCCCGCTCGGTCTTGCGAAGCAGCACCTCCACCACCGCCTCTTCCAGGGCAGCGGCCAGATCTGCGACATCCGCCTCGAGAAGAGGCCGGGGCAATTTCTCCGCCGTAAGCCGTACCGCGGTCTTGAGCCCACTGAAACTGAAGTCGAGATCTCCGGCGGCCATCAACGCTCGGGGCAAGGGGAAGCGGAGAGGATCCCCCCCCTTGGCCACCCTCTGGATCTGGGGGCCTCCGGGATAGCCCAAACCCAGGAGCTGGGCCGACTTGTCGAAGGTCTCGCCCGCCGCGTCGTCCCGAGTGCAGCCGAGGCGGTAGTAGGTTCCGACCTCCTCGACGAGCAGGGTCTCGGTGTGCCCTCCGCTGACGACGAGCACCACTGCGGGAAGGTGCATCGGCTCTTCGATGTCGTTGGCCAGAATGTGCCCCTCGATGTGGTGGACTCCCACGAAGGGGCGATCGAGGCTCCAGGCCAGGGCCTTGGCGCAGCAGAGTCCCGCCAACACCGCACCGATGAGACCTGGCCCCGCAGTGGCGGCGACGGCATCGATCTCCTTCAGCTCCCATCCTGCCTCGGCCAGAGCGGCGTCGAGAACGGGGATGGCATTGGTGAGATGAGCCCGCGAGGCAATCTCCGGAACCACTCCGCCGAAGGGGGCGTGGAGGTCCACCTGACTGCTCACCAGATTCGAGCGGATCCCCTCGGCGTCGGCACAGGCCACGCTGGTCTCGTCGCAGCTGCTCTCGATTCCCAGGACTCTCACTGGGGAAGACCTTCGATTTCGCGCAGAACGAGGGCCACCGCAGCCGGAAGGTCCGTGGCCACCACTCCCAGCGTTCCCCGCAGCGCCTCGGCCCGATCTCCGGCCGCACCGTGGACCCAGGCTCCAGCGGCCGCCGCCTCGAAGGAGGGCAGACCCGCGGCCAGGAAGGCCGCGCAAACCCCGGCCAGAACATCCCCACTGCCGGCGGTGGCCAGGCCCGGCCCTCCGGCACCGATCACCGCGAGCCTCCCCTCGGGAGCCGCCACCAGGGTGGGCGCTCCCTTGTGCAACAGAACCGCGTTCCGACGTCGCGCCGCCGCGCCCACGATCTCCACTCGCCGGTCGGCGATCTCTTCCTGCGAGACCTGCTCGAGTCGGCGCAGCTCTCCACTGTGCGGGGTCAAGATGCAGGAGGGGCTCAGCTCGAGCTCGTCGGCGGCCAGTGCATGCAGCGCATCCGCATCGACGACCATGGGAAGCGAAGCGCAGTGGAGGGTGAGAAAGTCCCGGAACAGAGATCGAGTCTCCGGACTGCGTCCCGCCCCCGGTCCCAGGACCAGCGCATCCCGCCGCCGGGCCAGCTCCATCAGCGCCCCGGCCGACTCGAGGGCCAACCCTCCCTGGGAATCCTCGGCCGCCGCCCGGACCAGAGTCTCCACACACTGGGCATCCACCACCGGCTGCACCGATCGGGGTACGAGGGCCTCGACCAGACCGGCCCCGGCTCGCAACGCCCCGTGGCAAGCCAGGGTGACCGCTCCGGACATGCCGACGCTCGCCCCGCAAACGGCCACCGTGCCCACCGAGTACTTGTGGGCGTCCATCCGAATCCGTCCCAGCCGGCGCCAGACCCACTCGGCATCGACCCACTCCGCCACCCGCTCCTGACTCCGTCCCACCTCCTCCACGATCTCGGGGGGAAAACCCAGGTCGAGGATCTCGAGGCGACCGCAGCGGTCGCGTCCGAGAGGGGAGATCAGCCCCCACTTGGGAGCTCCGAGGCTCAGGGTCCACCGAGCCCGGGGGCATCGACGGTCGTGAGAGCCGTCATCGCCGCTCAGGCCGGTGGGTCCATCCACCGCCACCACATCTCGGCCCAGGCCTCCGAGAACCTCGCACCATTGCCCCAGACCCTCGCGCAGGGGGGGGCGAAAACCGGTGCCGAGGAGCGCATCGACCACCAGACGACCTCCGCGATCCCGACAGAGTTCCAGAAGTCGGGAAGCTTGGTCTTCGCCGACTTCCACCACCTCGACCCCCGCCGCGACGGCCCGGCCGAATTGGACCGCAGCCTCTTCCGACCTCTGACCGGCCACGCAGATCGCGCAGACCCGATGGCCTCCCTCGTGGAGGTGGCGGGCCACGACCAGCCCGTCTCCCCCGTTGTTGCCCCTTCCGCAGAGCAGGAGGGTGCAGCCCTGCAGCCAGTCGGGACGCGCCGTCAACCACTCCGCGATGCCCGCTCCCGCTCTCTCCATGAGCTCGAGGCCGGAAATCCCGGCGGCGATGGTACGCCGATCGATTTCGCGCATGGTGGAATTGTCGACGACGTACATCGGGTTCTCCCGGGCCAAGATTGGAGGTCGGAGTTAGAGTCTACTCATGGATCCGCGCCGAAGCACACCCTCGAAACTCAGCGATCGGGTCCCCGCATCGACCCTGGCCTCGTTGGCGGTCCTCCTCCTCTCCCTGGATTTCCTCCTCCAATCGACCTTCGTGGCCATCCACGACAGCCCGGTGGCGGCGATCTCGCTGGCCGCACTCCTGAGTTTCGTGTTGGTGCCGGCCTGGATCTGGAAGTGGCTCGCCGCTTCGGGCAGAGGCGGCCCCTTCGAGGAGGACCTGCAGATTCTGCATCTGCGGGGGCCGGAGACCGGGTGGATCGCCCTCTTGGCCCTGGCCATCCTCTTGCCCCTCGATCAACTGGGAGCCTGGAACGAAGGCCTCACTCCGCCGCCCGATACCTTCTTGGAGTGGCAGCAAAGCCTCTTGCCTCAGGGCAGGATCGATCTGCTTCTGACCTACTTGGGACTGGGGTTGGTGGTCCCCATCGGCGAGGAAATCCTGTTCCGGGGGATCCTCCAAGCGGCCCTGAGACATCGGCTCGGCCTCTTCTCCGCCTCTCTCGCCACCGGTCTGATCTTCGGAGTGGTCCACTTCCAGAGCTGGGCCCTGGCTCCTCTGGTGTTGACCGGCGTGATCCTGGGATTGGTCTACGAATTCACCGGCACTCTGGTCGCCCCCATGCTGCTGCACGTGACCTACAACACCACGGTCCTCTCACTGTGGATCTTCGCGGGGCAGCAGTCCATCCCGGGCGCCGGGCCCTGGCTCACTCTCGCGAGCGCAGGGTTGATGGTCTGGGCTCTGGAACGCCTGCATCGCCTCACTTGGAGGACGAAGAGATCTCCCGGCCCAGACTGATCTCGCCATTGTCGATGCGGATGTTGAATCCGCATTCGGGCCGACTGCAGACCCAGGCCTTGTACTGGATGGGCGCGCCATCGCGTCCGTAGTCGGAGAGGGGGAGAAGTACCCCTGAGTTGCACTTCTGACATTTCGGGAAAGCTTCCATCGTCATCGTGGATCCGGATTCGAGAACCCGGATCGTCACCTCCTCCCAGGCCCGAGCAGAGTGGAGCGGTCGTGTGCGCCGATTATCCCGAGCGAAGGGAAGCGGTGTCAAGCGGGATCCCATCCGCGGGAATGGCCACCCCGCTCAGGTCTTCTGCTCCTTCTTCTTCGCGGCCGGAAAGAGGACGTTGTTGAGGATGAGTCGGTAGCCCGAGCTGTGGGGGTAGAGATCGAGGTCGGTGGGCGGATCTCCCACCTGATGGGTGTAGTCCTCGGGGTCGTGGCCCCCGTAGAAGGTGAAGGTTCCCCGGCCGAGATTGCCGTGGATGTATTTCACTTCATCGCTCCCCTCCACCTCGGCCAGGACCACCACGTGGTTCTTCAGGACCTTCCGTTGGAAGCCAGTGGTTTGACCCATGAAGCCGTTGATCACCGATCGGTGGCACTGAGTCAGCATGGTGGGCACGGGATCGTGCTTGGCACTGAATTCGAAGAGAGTGAAGTAGTCCGCCTCGGCGCTGCGAATCGCGGCGTAATTGCTGGTGTCGATGTCGCTGAACTCGTAGATCGCAGGATCGGTGATCACCTGGAATCCCTGGAAGGCCAGACAGTTCTCGTAGTGCATGTAAGTGCGGCAGCACCCCGCTTCGACCGGGGTCCCGTCGAAGACTGCGGCCACGAAGTCGACGCCCAATCCGGCCAGGGCGATGTCGAACGTGTCCGTCGCGCTGCACATCGCGAAGAGGAAGCCCCCATTGGCGATGTAGTCCTTGAGGGTCAGGGCCACTGCGCCCTTGAGTTCGCGAACCGTGCCGTATCCCAAGGCCGCCGCGGTCCTCTCGAAGAAGGCCTGCTGATCCTTGTACCACTGCATGTGACCGAAGTTGGCGTAGAACTTCCCGTACTGCCCGGTGAAATCCTCGTGGTGCAAATGAACCCAGTCGTAGTCGGCCAAGCCTCCGGCCAGAACTTCGGTGTCGAAGATGGTGTCGAATTCGATCTCCGCGTAGGTCAGAGCCAGCGTCACGGCATCGTCCCAGGGTTGGAAATTCGGCGGTGCGTAGATCGCGATCCGAGGGGGAACCTCCAGCAGCACCTCGTCCATGTTCTCTTCGGCGACCGTACGACGGATGGAAGCCACCGCACCCGGGCTCAAGCTCTCGGTGGACACCCCCATGAGTCGGGCCTGGAGGTCGGCGTAGGGAGAGGACTGGTAGAGAAAACTCCCCCCCCGATAGTTGAGCAGCCAGCTCACACTCCGGCCCTTCTGCAGAATCTTGAAGGCGAGACCGTAGGCCTTGAGATGATTGGTTTGGCTGTCGTCCATGGGCACGAGCACGGTGCCCGCGTGCACGGGGAGGACGGCAATGAAGAGTCCGGCGATGAGCAGGACGATGATCACCCCGCGGGGGGACAATGCGCTCAAGGCAGCTCCTCCTCCGTCGCCAACCCGATGCCCCGGCTCTCCAGATCCCGGATCCGATCGCGAATCCGATCGAGTTGGACGTAGTCCCCGTGATCGACGAGCAGCTGCTCGTAGACCTTCATGGCTTCCCCCTCGCGGCCCAAACTCTCCAACACCTCACCCTTCCACTCCAGCGCCTCGGGCACTCGTCGGCTCGAGGGAGCCTCCCGGAGCAGGAGGTCGAGCTCCGCGAGGGCCGCCTCCGCATCCCCGTCGTCGAATTCGAGCCGGGCCAAGTCCAGGCGAGCCCTCATCCGGAGAGGGGTCCGCCCTTCGCCATTCAGGATGGCCTCGAGGTCCTCCCGCATGGCGCGACGATCGGCCACACTGCGGTGGTAGAGCATCGCCCCGTAGTGCCCCAATGCCGCCTCGTCGGTGGCCCCCGACATCTTCTCCTCGGCCAGGACCAGGGCCAGATCCAAGGCGTCGTTCGCATAGTCCGCGCGGGGAGACTCAGCGGCCACCGCCTTGAGACGATCTTCGGCCCGTGCGAAGTCCCCGGCCATGAAGTCGAGCTGTCCCAGGTAGTAGTGCGCTCTTCCCTGACCCTCGACGAAGCCCATGTCCTGTCCCATCTCCTCGAAGAGCCCCCGTGCAGTCGCGGTGTCCCCGAGCGCCACGTAGCTCTGCGCCAAGCCCATGCGGGCCACTTGGAGATTCTCGCGGGTGGAGTTCGGATCATCGCGGACGCTGCGGTAGATCTCGATGGCACGACGAGGCCGGTGCAGAGAGGTCGAGTAGAGTTCGGCCAGACGGAGGAGCGCGACCGCACTGAGCCGATTCCCCGAGAACTCGCGTTGCATGGTGAGAATGGCTTCGCGAGTCTTCTCCAGCATCTCCAACTGCCGCCGGGAATCCTGTTGGGCGAAGGCGGGGTTCTCCAGAAGGGCCATCAGGGTCCGGGTGAGGGTATCCCAGGCCCGAGGTTGCAGGCTCCGCGGCAACGCTCCCCGGTCGAGGAGGCCTCGGGCGATCCGCGCCGAAAGGCGCAGACCCTGGAGGGCGGTCTCGTCGTCCTCGGCCCCGCTGCGTCCGTCCGCCAGACCCGCCAGCGCCAGACGCAAGAGGTCCTGAGCCATGTTCGGATCCGAGAGATGGACTTCGAGGGATTGCCAAGCCTCTTCCGGGTGGCCCGCCCGCAGCTGCAATTCCGCTACGATGAGACTCAGCTGCCCCACCTGGGGATGGGAGGCCTGGGCGGAACCCATGGCATCGATGAACTCCTCCAGGGACTCGGGCCACCGATCCGCCAGCTGCAGGACCTGATTGCGGACGAGGCTGATGTTGAGCGGGTTGCCCACGATCATCTTCGCATATTCCTCGACCGCCCTCACCGGCTGGTCCAATTGGGTGTGGATTCGCGCCAGCATCTGCGCGAAGAGGGTGGGGTCGGAGGCCGCGGCCCGGGCGTCTTCGAGAACTTCGATGGCCTGACCGGGGTGGCGATTCTGGGCGAGCACCGAGGCCACCATCCGCAATCGGCCGGCATCGTGAGGGTCGCCGGCCAATACGGCCTCCAGGGCTTCCCACGCCGCCTCGTCCCGTCCCTGGCGGTAGCGGGCCTCCGCCAACAACCGCAACTCCCCCAGATCGGCCCGGGAGAGATCGCCCTGGCTCTGCTCCAGGACCAGGGCCTCGAGGTCGGCATAGCGTCCGGCCTCGCGGTAGAGGCTCGCCAGACGGCGGCGGAGACCGAGATCCAGCCCTTCCTCCTTGCGGCGCCGCTCCAGGACTTCGATGGCCCGGTCGGGTTGCCCGCTGCGAATCCACATCTCCACTTGCTGGCGCAACTTCAGCAGCTCGGCATCCTGGGGCTGCCCCGTGGGCGGCGCCGGACTTCGGGGCGGGCTCTGAGCCCTCGCCCCGAGGGGCGAGGCGAGAGCGAGGACCACCGCCATTCCCAGACTCCACCGAGTTCTCATCATCGCTCCTGCCGCCCATCGAGTTTTCGGTCGAGGGACCGGAAGTAACGACGGACCTCGTCCCGATAGTCCCGAGGCACCACGTCCGGAGCCTGCCACCTCCGCAGACGGCCCCGGTCGTCTTCGGTGAGGTTCGGCAACTCCGCCCCCACCTGGGGCCGAAAGAGCTGGTCCGCCCCCCGGGCCTGCCGGCGTTTGGAGAAATCCCTTTCGCGCACCGACCGCTGAGCGTCGAGAAGGCGAGAGAGAATCTGGTCCTGCTGACGCTGGGTGTCCTCGGTGAGCCGGCCCGCTCCGAGATCCTCCGCGACTTCCTCCATGGAACGCTGGAGTTCATCGAGATCCCCCAGCACTCGGCGTTCGTCTTCGAGTTGGTCGCGCAGCGATTGCAACTGCTCGCGCAGGGCCCGCTGCCGGGCCTGCATCTGGGCGAGTTGTCGGCGTTCTTCGGGACTGAAACCCTCCTCCATCTTCTTGCGCAATTCCTGGGTCATCCCATTGAGGCGTGACTGCTCCTCGGACATCTGCTGCATCTGCTGGGAGGGACTCGGCTGCCCACTCCCTCCCCCCTGGCCCTGCGCGTTCTCGGCGGCGGTGAGCAGACCGATGACGATGCGATTCATCTTGGCCATGGATTCCACTGCGACGTCCCGGCTCCGCCGAGCGCGGGAGAGCTTCAGCTCGGAATCTCCGTCCTCGAGCAGGTCGAGAAGGGATCGCATCTCCGACAACAGGCGTTCGGGGATGAGGAAGTTCTTCTGCGCCAGGTCGTGCAGTCCCTCCGAGAGCCGAGTGGCTCCGCGGGTGACCCGGGCATGCTGGCGGGCGATGGGTCGGATCTGCTGACCGCGGATCCCTCCGCGCAGCGCATCGACCACTTTCTCCTCGCCGTGACTCAGGTCGAGCAGGTCGAAGGCGGTCTGCTGAAGCTTTTCGAAGGCAGCCTTCCCCGACGCCTGCTGCATTCCCTGCATGCCATCGGAGAGGACCTTGTAGAGGTGAAGCAGACGCGAGAGGGCCTCGTCCTGGGAGTCCCGAGCCTGTTCTCGCTCTCCCTCCTGCAGCTCCTGGCCGGCGTCCTCCATCGCCTCGGAAGGCTTCCCCTCCTTCTGGAGTTGGTCCAGGGCCTCTTCGAGGGACTGCTCCATCTGGTCGGCCACGGGATCGGAGCCCTCCTTCTCCATCTGCTCGCGGAGCGCTTCGATCTGTCGACGGAGTTTCTCCTCGAGCTGCTCGGCCTCCTGCCGCAGCTGTTCCTGGGCCCGGGTCAGTTCCTCATCGCTGAGGGGCTCCTCGGAGTCGGAATCCGATTCCTCCGACGGGGACGGGAGGGTCTGGTCTGCGATCTCTTCCTGCCGCTGCAGATGGTCGGCCACCTCTTCGCGAAGGTCGCTCATGGCCCGTTCGCGTTCGAGCTGACGCAGCAATTCGAGAGTGCGGTCGAGCCGGCGATTGAGCTCCTCCTGATCCGTGACCGCATCCTCCATGTGGCGTTGCACTTCCTGCGGCCCCAGACGCTCCATCGCCTCTTCCATCGCATCGAGGTAGGCTTGCAAGGACTGGTCGTCCTTCAGGTCCTGGAGGAGCTCTTGGACCATCTCCATCTTCTGCAGCATTTCCACACTGCCCGCATTCTCCCGTTCGAAATCTTCCTGTCGGCGCTGGAGATCGTCGGCCAGTTCCTGGAGCTGCTGACGCAATTCCTGCTGGCGTTCGAGGACTTCCTTGATCTCCTGTTGCTTCTCCCAGCTGGGATTCGGGTCTTTCTTCAGTTCTCGGTCGAGACGTTGGAGGTCCTGAGCGATTTCGCGCCCCTGCTCGCGAAGCTGACTCAACTCCGCCTGATTCTCCGCCCGCTCGTCGCGATCGAGATCGAAGACCTCGGCGATGGTGGGCAAGCGCAAGCGATAGATGGGGGTGCGACTCAGGTTCGGCCCGTCGAGGGCATCGTTGTCGGCGGCTTCCAGGGCGTAGAGCACCGCATCGCCCGGAAGGAGTTCGACCTCTCCCAGATCCCAGGTGAAGGCGATGGCCACCTCCTTCTGCGTGGGCTCCACCTTCCAGTCGAGGATCTCCTCGGCCAAGGCCAACGAGTCTCCGGCAACGTAGAGGGGAATGCGACGCCACTCGCTCCGAGTCTCGACTCGGGTGAGGAGAGTGAGGCTTTCGAGCCCGAGATCATCCGTGGCCAGGCCCGCCACCCCCACCCGGAGGCTACGGTCGAGGTGACGATCCTCTCCCGGAGCGGTGATCTCGACGGTGGGAGCCCGGTCCTCCCGGGCCAAGAAGACATAGAGCGTATTGGTCTCGCTCTCGAGTCCTTCGTCGTCGACGAGGTCGAGGTGAAAACGCATGTCCTCCTCGAGGACGAAGTGGTCCCGGAAGCGAGTGCTGTCCACCTCGAGTTCGGTCTCGATCCCCTTCACCTCGCGACGCAGGGCACGGGAGAGCGGGGACGAGGCTCGGCCCGAAAGTTCCACCTGGCTTCCCTCGAGCAAGTCCAGGGTCCCACTGGGATCGATCCGCTCTTCGGGAGCGAGTCCGGAGTAGGACGGCGGGATCAGCCGGAGACGCAATTCCCGGAGCACCGGCCGCTGGCGGATGTCGACCCGGTGCTCGGCCGAAACCAAGGTTCCCTTGCGGAATCGATAGCGAAAGGGATCCTGGATCCCTTCCAATTCGGCTCGAGCGATGTAGTACTGGGGGGGGTGCCCTTCGCCCGCTCGCATCTCGACCGGCTGCTGCTGCCAGAATCCGCCGGTGCGATCCACTTCGAGGAAGACCTCTTCTTCGCCCCCCACGAAGTCTCGTGCTCGCAGCTCCACCCTGCTGCCCACCGGCACTCGCAGATCTCCGCTCACCGCGAAGAGGCCGGTGGTCGGATGCGGCGCTTGGAGACGGCTGGGTTGGGCCAATGCGGCCAGACTCTGGTGCACACGGCCGGGAGACGCGACCCCCGCCCAGAGCCAGACCAAGACCAGGAGCAGGGCGGCGGGGACCAGATGGACCACATCCGACAGCGGAATCCGGGGAGCCAAGCGCATCGACCGCACCACCTCGGTCGCACGACGCAGAATCTCTTCGACGAGTTCGGGGGAAGCCCCCCGTTGGAGAGGGTCCTCTTGCCGCCGGGAGGTGAATTGGGTCGCCGCTTCCAGGAGGTTGCGATAGTCGCCGTGCTTCTCGAGCTCGCGACTGAATCCCTCGAGATTGGCCACCCGCCGCAGCGGTCGCCAGACTTCGAAGTAGAGATTCCAGGCCAGACTCAGACCCACCGCCGCGAGAATCGCACGTGCGGCGCCCGGGCCCCAGGAACTCCACCCCGGATAGCTCAGCACCGCCGCCAACAGGATCAAGCCCGCGGAGACGAATCCCACCAACAGGCCGTGGCCCCAGAGACGCAGACGCAGCCACCGCAGCTCACTGCGCAGGCGCGCCTCGAGCTGACGAGCCGCGGGGGTGTTGGAGGTCGTCGGCTGCATGGTGGTTCTCGCGAACTCCGATCAGGGTTGGGTGAGGGCGAAGAGGCAGACGTTGATGGCCATCTTCATGGCCGCCTCCCTCACCTCGGCGGGATCTCCGTGGACTTCTGCATCTTCGAGACCATCTCCGATGTCACTGCTCCAAGTGTAGTAGACCGCGAGGTGGCTCCCATCCATGATGCCGAATCCTTGGGCCGGATCGCCATCGTGTTCGTGAATCTTCGGCAAAGCCGGAAGATCGTAGTAGGCGGAGTAGATCGGATGATCCGATCCCAGAGCGAGGAGAGGTCGGTCGGGGTAGAGCTCGCGCATCGCCGCTCGAAAGGAGGAGTCGATTCCATAATTGTCGTCGACCCACAGAAAGCCCCCCGCATCGAGGTAGCGACGCAGCCGATCCAGATCGGAGCGCGAGGGCCGAAAGGTCCCGTGGCCGGTGACGTAGAGCATGGGATAGTTGAAGAGTCGCTCGTCATCGAGAGTCACCACCGCCTCCCTCGGAGCCACCTTCATCCCCACCCGCCGGGCCAACTCGCGGTGGAGATTGGGCAGGCTGCTCGGGTTGGCGTACCAATCCCCACCCCCCGCGTAGTGGAGCCGAGCCAGTTGCCACTGGGAGCGGTCCCCGCCGCGGTCTCGCTGCGCAGCAGCGGAACCGACCCACAACGAGGTGAGCGCGACGGCCCACCACCACCGCCGCAAGGATCGACGAATCTGCTGCATGCAACTCCTTCGGAGACCCGGGCACGACCGGGGGAGATCGTGTGCCGACTTTACGCCATGCTTGCGGGATTCGTTCCCGTTTTCTCCCGCGGTCCGGCCAGTTCCAACCGGGCTCGGGCTCCCCGTCCATCTTCCCGGTTGCCCAGGCTCAGGCGACCTCCCATTTTCTCGGCCAAGCTGCGGCTGATCACCAGTCCCAACCCGGTACCCGTGCTCTTGGTGCTGAAGTAGGGCTCGAAGAGTCGGTCCGCGACCTCGGCCCCGATGCCCGGCCCTTCGTCCACGACATCGATGACCACTCCCTTCGAAGTCGCACGGGCGAGGATCCGGACCACACTCTCCTCGCCCGTCGCCTGCAGTCCATTCTGCACCAGGTTGGTCAGGATCTTCAGCAATCCGGTGCGCGAAGCCACCGCTACCAGCTCCTCGGGAGCTTCGAGTCGGACCCGAGACTCTCCGTCCGGGGTGGGATAGGACTGGGCCACCTCCTCGAGAAGGGGACGAATCGCGCGGGGCTGGACGTCGTCGAGTTCGCTGCGACCGAGAAGGCTGAACTCCGATGCGATCTGCCGCAGGCGTTCCACCTGGACTTCGATCCTCGACACGTTCTCCTCGACGATCCGAGGGAGTTCGGGGTGGGAGTCCTCGCAGGCCTGCCGCACCATCTGGGCCGAGAGCTGGATGGGAGTCAGCGGATTCTTCACCTCGTGGGCGACCTGCCGCGCCATCTGCGCGTAGAGCGAGAGTCGCCGGCTCGCGAGAAGTTCGGTGACGTCGTCGACCAGGATCAGCCACCCACTCTCTCCCGATTCCAATCGAGTGGGAGTGACCACCGTGCGCAGGGTTCGGGGTCCCTCTTCTCCCTGCACCACCACCTCGAATTCCTCGAGGGTATCCGGAGGTCCGAGTTCCTCGACCTGTTGGAGAAGCTTGTCCCGAGCTCCCTGGAGGATGTCCCGGGCCGCGGCATTGTCTTCCATGGGCCGACCCCGACCATCGAGGACCAGCACCCCCACGCTCAAGGTCCCCAGCATGTCTTCGAGGAAGCTGCGGCGAGCAGCGAGTTGCTCCTGGCTGGCCCGAAGGTCTGCGGTCATGCGATTGAAGGATCGCAGAAGCTCCGCGATCTCGTCATCGCCCTTGGCCGGCAGCCGGAGATCGAGTTCCCCCCTTCCGATCCGGCGGGTGGCCGAGACCAGGGCGCGAAGGGGATCCACGATCCGCGCCGCGAGGAGGAGCCCGACCGCCACCGCCATCACCAGCGCCAGCGAGCTCAGCCCCAGCAGAAAGAGCCGGGCGCGCCGCTGTTCCTGCGCCGATTCGGTGGCCTGAGCGAAGAGCCGGGCCTGGAGTACCCCGCGCCGTGGGGTTCCCGGGCCATCGATTCCGACATATCCCCGCGCCACGACCAATCCCCGTTGCCGCTGCGCCTGCACCAGCTCGTGTCCCCCATGACCGAAGATGGCCCGAGCGGCCGCGGCCGGAAGAATGGGGACCGTCAGCCCCGCCTCCAGGAGGTAGTCCTGACTGCTCACCACGGCCCAGGGGCCATCGAAGAGGGTGAGGTCGGCCCCCACCACCCGAGCCAGACGCGCGAGGTCCTCGTCGGTCACCTGTCGACGGGCGAAGACCGGATAGGGCTCTCCCTGGTCGCGAGGAAGCTGGTAGAGCCGGCCCACGAACCAGGTATTCGAAAAGCTCTCCAGATAGAGTTGTCCCCCCTCCACCTGGGCGAGAAAGTCCTTCGCTCCCTCCGGATCGAGGTCTCGGAGAGACTCGTCGAGGAGGAGTTGACCCTCGGGATCGAAGATCATCAATTCGAGTCGTCCGAAGGGGCCCACATCCCGCCACCTCGAGATCTCACCGGTGGTGAGCAATTGCTGGACATAGTCTCCTCGGAGCAGGGCCTGGGTCATTCGGTCGAGATCGCTTCCCAGGAGGTTGAGGGCGGTCTGCAGGCGGGTGTGGACTTCGCGCAGCCCCTCCCGGGTGGAGGTCTGAGCGACCCGGCGTTCCTGCACCACTCCAAGAACCAGGACCGGGAGCAGCACCACGAGGAGGATCGCCCCCAGCAGGCGCTCCTGGAATCCGATCGGTCCCAGGAGTGGAGTCCGGCGTCCCCCGGGGGTCACTCCGAGGGCGGCGACCAAGGCCAGACCCAACCATCCCAGCGCCCCGCTGATCAGGTAGAGCATGGCCAAACGGCTGGCGTCGAGAACCCTCTCGGTCGCACTGGGCTGGGCGAAGCCCACCACCAGGGAGCGATTGCCCCACTGTACCCGCCCCACCCGGTAGACCCGGTCGCCCACCCGCAGCGATTCCCAACCCTCCGAACTCGGAAGCTCTTCGGGGAGCAGCCCCAGGAATTCGGGGACCGAAGCGGCGACCACTCCATTGGAGTCCACGGTGGCGAAGACGAGCTCTCCCTCCTCGAAGGCCTGGCGGGGCAAGAAGGGCCGGGCGTCGGGCAGACCCAGGCTCTCCACCACCCCGCGAAAATCCCCGTCGGCCGAGGTGGGGTCGAGGGCCGCGTAGGGCAAGTCGATGGTCAGCTCGTGCAATTCGCTGTCGGGCGCGAATTGCTGGAGGTCGAGGATCCCCCGGTACACCAAGAAGCGCCCGCGATCCGTTCCGATCTCCAGAGTCCCCATCCGCAGGGTTCCGGATCGGGGGAGAGGGTCGTCGCCCACGGATCGCTGATTCGGCGATTCGTAGGGAAGGCCGAAGTCGAAATGGCTCAGGACGCTTCCCCCGACCCCGGTGACGGTGATCGAACAGGAGGGCGAACCCTGCCGGCTCAGCTCGGTGGTGAGCCAGATCTCGAAGGCCAAGTTGTCGCGCGGATGCTTCGGATCGGCGAGGCGATCGATGGCCCCACGATCGGTGGAAAGACGGCGAAGCACATCTTCGAGGAGATAGGGTCGCCACGGATCGTCGGGACGAAGCCGTCCCACGGCCCGCTCCTCGGCCACTTGCTGACGATCGAGAGTATAGAAAGCCTGCAAGCCCTGGCTCTGGACTCCGGCGAACCAGAGCATGGTGAAGAGCAGAACCACCAACCGCCGCGAGAGCCCGGGTTCCCGGAGGGCCGGCTGGAGCACCCCGCCCAACAGGGGCAACAGGGCGGCCCATCCCGCACGGACGGGGGAAGCTCCACTCTCTCGCAGCACGACGAAAGTGAAGAGACAGGCCAACCCGCAGAAGAGCTGAGCTCCCAACCCACGCTGCCGCAACCATCGCTGCCAACCCACCAGGATCCAGATGGCCCAGGGCAGAAGGGAGAGCATCATGGCCAAGTGCAGGGTGAGGAAGGGGAGGCTGAAGAAGGGCGCGCGAACCCCCACCAGAGTGGGATTCGCCCCTTGAGCCACCACCGCCTGCACCGACCAGATGGTCTGGATCAGGAGGGGGGGCAACACCGAGAGACCGAGACCGGCGAGGACACTCCGCCACCGCGAATCCGTACTTCCCACGAAACGCAACCACGAGGGCAGCAGGACCAGGGCGGCCAGAGCGAGGGTCAGCGCACTCAGCGAGAAGTCCACCGTGCTGCGCAACCATCCTCCATAGCGAAGGGTGGTGAAGTAGGCCTCGTCCTGCAGGAGTGAGAAGGGATAGGGTTGGCCGACGAGGAGCCGGTCGGCCAGGCCGCTGGCCTCCGCGGTCCACCGCAGGGCCAAGAGCAAGGCCACCGTCCCCAGAGAGAAGGCCAGGCCTTGGCTCCCCACCAATCCTCGCGGCCACCACCGCCAGAGGCGGAGGAGTCCGGCCCCCATGGCCAGTACCAGGGCCCAGGCCATGCGCTGGGTCCAACCCCGGCCGATGCGCTCGCGTTCGCTGTCGATGCGACTGCGGCGCAATCCCACCCACACCCAGGGGGCTTCCTCCGGCACCCCGATGAGTTGGTCGTAGTCGCCGGCAGCCTCGGTGCCCTGAGCCACGATCTCCACGTCGACTCCGGTGGACTCCCGCAGGGGAGCGGCCGGATCGGGCCACACCCCCACATCGGCGAAGAAATCGCCCCGCAAGCCCATCGACACATCGACCCTCGCGACGTTCACACTGTCGGCCACGGCCGAAACGGTGAGGTAGCGACGAAAGTTGTGGTCGACCAGGAGGGGCCGAGACTGGGCCGGGAGTCTCTGGGGACCGGTCACCGAACCGACCCAATCCATCAGTTCGTCGCCTTGCCACCGAGAGATGCCGACCTCGAGCGGCTTTCCCAGGAAGACCAGCGGGCGGGCGATCTCCTCGAGTCGGGCTTCCGGCAGGAGAGCCTCCTCGGCCCGCTGTCGAGCCTGAGCCACCAGCTCGTCCAGCGCATCGACGCAGGCCTGCTGCGCGCGCTCCATCCTCGAGTCGACGCGGTCGGCCCAATAGGCCTCGCTGCGATGTTGCAGACGGAGGTTGGCCAAACCGAAGGCGGTCGCCGCGGCCAAGCCCAGGAGCATCGCCGCCAAGAGGAATCGGTCGGTCCGCGTGAAGGAGGATCTGGAGTAGGTCCACACCACCCACAGTTGGGCCAAGACCGCAACGATGGCCGGTCCCAGGCCAGGGGTGCCGAGCAAGGTCAGGAGGGCGAAGAGCGACCCCAGGCTCGCCACTCCGGGCGAGCGCATCAGGTCCAAGAGCAGAGACCATCGGGAAGACATGGCCCTACCATACTCGCAACGAGAAGGGCCCCGCAACGACGGGGCCCTTCCCATTCCAAGAAGACTCGAGCGACGGTCCGCTCAGACCTTGGCGCTTCGCAGACGCTTCTGACCCGAAGTCCTCCAGTGATACCAGGCGATGAGAACCGGACTGGCCACGAAGATGGACGAATAGGTCCCCACGAGCACGCCCATGACCAGGGCAAAGGCGAAGTCATGGATCACCGCCCCCCCGGTGAGGAAGAGGATGAAGGCCGTGAAGAGGGTGGTGATCGAGGTGATGATGGTTCGGCTGAGAGTCTCGTTGATACTCTTGTTCACCACCGACTCGTAGCTCTCCTTGCGCCGCATTCCCATGTTCTCACGAATGCGATCGAAGACCACGATGGTGTCGTTGAGAGAGTAACCAATGATGGTGAGGAAGGCGGCCAGGACCACCAGGCTCATTTCCTTGCCCATCAGGGAGAACACTCCGAGAGTGATCAGCACATCGTGCACCAAGGCCGCCACCGCCGCGATGCCGAATTGGAAGACGAAGCGAAGAGAAATATAGAGAACGATCAGCAACAGCGAGACCACGATGGCGTTGAGCGCGGCTTCCCGGAGCTCGTTGCCGATCTTGGGCCCGACCCTTTCCTCGCGGCGCAGCTCGACCTCACTGCCCGGGAAGGCCGCGGCGAGGGCTCCCTGCACCGTCGGATGGTCTTCCTCGACGACCTTGTCCGACTCATCTCCCATGTAGATCAAGAGTTCTTCCGGACTCCCGAAGCGCTGCACTTGGTCCACTGCGATGCCCGCGGCTTCGAGTGCAGACCGCGCTTCGGAAGTCCCGATGGCCGGGGTCACGTGGACTTCGGCGATCTGTCCTCCGCGGAAGTCGATCGACAGAGCCGGCCCCCCGTGGATGATGAGCGAGATGATCCCCGCCAGGATCAAGGTCGCCGAGAACACGAAGGCATAGCGCCGCTTTCCGATGATGTCGAAATTGGTATTGGTCAAAAACTGCATGGAACTCTCCTCGACCTCTGGTCCTGGCTAGATGCTCAGGCTCTTGGGCTGACGCCCACCGAGCCAGAGGTCGTAGACCGTACGCGTGAACACTAGCGCGCTGAACATGCTCGTGAGGATCCCGACGCTCAAGGTCACCGCGAAACCCTTGATGGGTCCGGTGCCGAAGTAGAACAGGATCACGGCGGCAATGAAGGTGGTGATATTCGCGTCCACGATGGCCCGAGTCGCCTGACCATATCCCACGTCGATCGCGGCCCGGGGAGTCTTGCCCCGGCGCATCTCCTCTCGAATGCGCTCGAAGATGAGCACATTGGCATCGACCGCCATTCCCACCGTCAGAATGATCCCGGCGAGGCCCGGCAGGGTCAGGGTGAGGTGCAACTGGGCCAGAATCGCCATCAGAGTGAGGAGAGTCATCACCAAACCGGCGGTGGCCAGGACTCCTGCCGCCCGATAGTAGATGATGATGAAGAGAACGACCAAGGCGCCGCCGAGGACCACCGAACGCACTCCCTGCCGGATGGACTCGGCGCCGAGACTCGGCCCCACGGTGCGTTCTTCGGCGATCCGCACGTCAGCGGGCCACGCACCCGCCCGCAGCATCACCGCAAGGTCGCGCGCCTCCTGATCGTTGGCGAAGCCGCCGGAGATGCTGGCGCGCCCCCCGGGAATCCGCGAATTGATGTTGGGAGCGCTCCGGACCTTTCCGTCGAGAACGATGGCCAGCTTGCGACCCACGTTTTCACCGGTCACGTTCGCGAAACGCAGTCCTCCCCGGCGCGTGAGGGTCAGCGAGACCATCAATCCCGGCGGCCGATCGGGATCGGGAGTGACCACCGCCCGCGAAATCTCCTCACCCGCCAGGCTCACCGCCTTCTCGACGAGGTAGAGCACTTTGGCCTTCGCCCCGCCCTGCAGGTTCAGATCTTCCACCCCCCACAGGAACTCGGCATCGCGGGGCATCACCCGCTGGACCTGCTCTCGCTGAAGAATCGCGGTCACTTTGTCGACATTGGCCACCACCACCGGGAAGCCACCGAAGTCATCCCAAAGAGGACCGATGAGTCCCGACAGAGTCGGCGTCTCGTCCACTTCTTCGGCGGAGGCGAAGAGATCGTCGGCGGTGGAGTCGGCCGCGACTTCCGCTGCCGCATCCTCCGCGGCGCGGTCCGCAGAAGTGCTGTCGCCCACGCTCTCGCCGGCCAGGACCTTGTCGATGCGCCCGATGAGATTGCGCACGCTGTTGTCGTTGCGCACCAAGCGGAAATCCAATCGTGCGGTGCTCCCGATGAGGCGCTTCGCCCGCTCGACGTCCTGAAGTCCCGGAAGCTGCACCACGATGCGCGCGCCGCCTTCCTTCTGGATCACCGGCTCGGAGACCCCGAATTCGTCCACGCGATTGCGCAACACTTCGATGGTGCGATTCACGGCGTCGTCGAGGGTATCCCCTTCGACCTGAGTCTTGTCGACCTCGAGCACGAGGTACATGCCGCCTTCGAGATCGAGTCCTCGCTTGATGGCGCGGCTCTGGAGACTCTCGATCTGGGCTGCATCGAGACCGTCGGTCCCCTGGGCCAACCGGATGGTCGGCCAGAGACTGTAGACGGACCACAACACCGCCACGACGATGATCGCGAGCTTGATCTGGACCGAACGATTCATCAGAGATTCCTACTCATGGCGATGATGGATTCCTGGCGCCGGTCGTGATTGACCTGGCCTCGTTCATCGCTGGCACTCGGACAAAACCGGCGGGAACGGGTCCCGCCGGAAACCCATCAATTATAGCCGGGCCCCGGACGGTGTCAATCCGCCCGGCCCGCTTTCGTGCCCGAAGGGCTCATCTAGACGCCGCTCTCTCGTGAACGAGGTCGGCCAGGAAGACCATCTCGATGTCGGTGGGCCGTTGGCGGGGCAGGAAGGTCTCCAACGCGGTCACCGTGGCCTCGTTGACATGCCCGATGCCCACCGCCCAACCTCGGTCGCGGGCCAGGGCGGCCAGCTCCTCCAGCCGGGCCAGGACCACTTCGGGGTCCTGGGTCTCCCGGTCCACGAAGAGATCGTTCTTCAGTTCGGGCACTCCCGTCTCTCTCGCTGCCTTGTAGGCCACGCTCCGCGGCGTGGTCAGGCTGTCCAGGAAGATCAGACCGCGTTCGGCCAAGACCCGCATCACAGCCTCCATTTCGGGCCGTGATCGAGTCACCCGGCTTCCCATGTGATTGTTGACTCCCTGCACTCCGGGCAGGCCGTCCAGACAATCCCGGACCAGGGCCTCGATCTCGGGGCTCGACATCCCCATCTCCACCGCCCTCGGACCCGGCGACATCGCCCCTCCCGGATCGGGCTCCATGGGCAGGTGGAGCAAGGCCTGCTGGCCGGCCCGTTGGATCTCCCGCAGGACCTCGAGGCTGTGGGAACGATCGGGCAGAACCGCCAGAGTCAGAGGCTGGGGAAGGAGGAGCAGGCGCTGGACCAGGGGTCCCAGGTTGTGACCGAGGTCATCGATGACCAGGGCGAGCCGACCCTGGGGCAGGGGCGGAGCCTCGGGGAGGACCTTCCCTCGCTGCACCAAGAGTCGGTGCGTGAGTTGGTGCGAAGTGCCGAGTTGGAGTTCGAGAACCTGCCCCGCATCGCTTCGCCAACGATGTCCCCGGTGGACCCTTCCGCCCACCGCGCGCACGGCCTCCGACACCTTCCAATTGATGCGCAACAGATCGACATCGGTGGCCAGACGCAGCACCACCGGTCCGTCGAGGCGGTTGCGCAATCGCTCCAGACTGTCCGGACTCGCTCCCGCCGCCCGCAGCCCGTCTCGAATCGCGGTTTCGATCCGGGGGCGTACCCACTGTTGCCCCGCCGCCACGCCATGGTCGGCCAAGAAGAGCCGCCCGGCGTCGGTCTGCAGCCATTTCACTCCCAGGATTCCCAGTCCCAGGGCCACGAAGGCCAGACCGAAGCCGAAGAGAGCGGACGGGCCGAGGGAGTTCTTCGGAGTCGCTGGGCGACGAGGAGATCGGCGAGGGGCCATGACTCTGCGAAGCTTTCTGCAACCGGTGACCCGGCGCGGAGGAGCTTCCGGCGGCCGAGGTGAGATGCGATTCCGCGATTGTTTATAGCCGTCCCGGTCGCGGGCGGCAAGGGAGGCCCGAGGAGGGGCTCCAACGAAAAGGCCCCCGCCGAATGGCGGGGGCCCCAGAATCGGCTCCACCTGGAAATCAGAAGGTCGTGGCTCCGAAATCCCGCCAGATGAAGAGCTTCCACTCGGTCACGGTGGTTCCGTCACCCAGGTTCTTCTGAGTGGGCAGAACGTAGAAGAGCTGCTCCCCATTCACCTGCGACACGATGTCTCCGGCGGTGTAGTTGACCACCATCGACACCGAGTAGCGCCGCTTCTTCCCCCCGGCCGGCACGGTGGTCAGACCACCGACCACCTCGCCCCCGGCATCGGTCCACGCCGGCTCGACCGGATTGAGCCGCAGCTCGATCTTCTGCACCGCCGGCTGTACCGAGCCGTCGGGCTTCTGCCCCTCCGACCCGTTGAACATGCGTCGGGTCGAGGCCACATCCGCGGCGCGGTCCCAGAAGAAGCCGTTGGGGGCCAGATTCAGATCCTCCGGCGCGAACCAGAACTGGAACTCCTCCCCGAGCAGATTGTCGTACTCGTTGAATTCCCGGTCGATGTGCGCCTGGACGAAATTCGCGATCAGTTGGTCTGGGGTCACGGCCAGAGGATACGCGACCGGTCCGCCGCCACCGCCGCCGTCACCGCCGCCCTCGTCGGGCGAGAAAACTCCACAACCCGCGGCCATGCTCAGGACCATGGCCAACACCGTCGCGTGCAGAACCGCACGCGACCAGCTCCGACAAAGTTGAAGGGATGGGTTCGACATGTTGGTCAACCTCCGAAGTTCAATCCCCCCGGAATCCTACCGGGTGATCATAACAGAAGACAGGGGACGATCCAAACGTCCCGAGGGAAACGCTTCCGGCCCGAGCCGGGGGCTAACAATCCTTCGCCGGGCCACCCCCCCTTATGAGCCCTACTGCGCCAGACTTCCCCGGAGAGTGCCCATCGGACTGTCCGAGGCCTTCTCCTCCCAACGCGTCATCTGCCAATTCGTCGAAACCTGCCTCAAAGTGTAGAATGCTTCCCCACTGTAGGTGATCGCACTGCTGCCGGTCACCACCCGGACCTCGTATTCGCCGTCGATGACCACCGGACCCGAGCCGTTGCGATCGAGCTCCCGCAGCAGGAGCCGCGACTGCACCGAATCCGCATCCGCGAACAGACGGTCCAGAAAGGCCTCCTCCTGACTCCGACCCCAGGCCGTTTCGTCGGGAAAGACCGTGGGGAACTGAGCTTGCACTCCGGAAGAGGCCACGAAGACGAAGTCCTCGGAAATCTGGTCCAGATAGCTCGCCGCCTGCAGGCATTCGAGCGAACCGTCCAGATTCCCGAACACGAATTCTACATCTGAGGACGGGACCGACTCAAAACACACTTGCCCCCCGCCGGTCTCCGGCTGGCGGGTGTCGAAGAGACAGCCGCCCAACCAGATCCCAAGGGCAATGCAAACCGTTGTCGTGAAAGAGATTCGAAGACTTCGTACCATCAGAACACCACCGAGATCGAGGTGTCTGCTCGCCAGTAGTCCTCCGCCTCTTCCCGTACTCGCGGTCCGAACTGCAGGATTCGCTCCAGATCCAGAGAAAGACGAACTTTCCTCTCCAAGAACTGACGATTCCCACCCACCCGCAAGTGGAACTCCCCCCGATCTTCGGCATTGTCGATGAATCCGCGGGTCTCCCGCAGAAATCCCCTCACTGCCCAAGTCTCCAGGCTGAAGTCCTTCCAGGGCAACTTGAGCCGGGCCTTGAATTGGTGGTCGAAGCGCCGCAATTCCGACCGGTAGATCTCTCGATAGATCTCTTCGTCCACTCTTCGGCCATTCTTGCGGAAATCGACGAGGTACTCCAGGCGAAAGCTCGCCCCCGAGGTGAAGAGGTAACTGATCTCGTTGCGCAACTGACCTTGCTTGTTGAATTGATCCCGGTCGTTGGAGAGGAAGATGTCGACGAAGACGATCTGCAGGCGATAGTTCTGCAGGATCTGCAGGGAACCATTGGGATGGTAGGTATATCCCCCCCGAACTTCGAGGAGCGTGTCCCTCTTGTTGTCACCCACCCGCTCCGCATCGATGTTGATCTCGTCGCTGGTGCTGTAGGTCGCCCCCGCACTCAGTTCGACCGCGCCGATCGCCTGCGAGGTCAGCTCTGCACTGGCCCGCGTGACCAGGAGATCACGGTCGTTCTTGTTGGTGGGATCGTCGTTGATGCTCTGGGTCAGGGTCTTGCGCACATTCATGTTGAGGTCGGTGGCCCGAAAGAGGTGCTGCCCCAGGTCGACTCGGAACTCCGTGACCTGGCGGCTCTCGCGTCCGCGGAAGGCGGAACTGTCCTGAGTCCGCCGGTCGTTGTAACGATCACTGAACTTCAGTTGGGTCTGGAGGCTCCCACTCTGCGCGTAACGAAAGGTCGAGGATCCGGAGATGCTGTTCTGACCGGTCTGCACGATTCCCTGGGGACTGAAGACATACTGGGTCTGGGTGAACTCGTGGCCCAGGCTGGTATCGAATGCCAGCGAGGGGTAGGGACGGCTCTTGAGATCGAGGCTGAGGCGGCGGCTGTCTCGACTCTCCCGCTCTTGACCCACCTGCTGTTTCGGATCGAATCCGGTGGTGTCGATGAGACCGCTCGAATTCCGCCGCAGCTCGAGGCGTTCCTCGACGAATCGGACCCTCTCGGCGATCACATTGACCTTCAGGCTGTTGCCCAGATCGACATCCAGATTCGCACCCAGAGTATCCACTCGGGCCTGAGCAGGGGCCCGGTTGGACAGGAGCTGGCGATTCCCACGTTCACTGAGCACGCCGAGCTTGCCGGTGAGTTTCCACTCCCGCGCATCCTTCACCCAGCGGCTCGAGAGCCCGCCCTTGAAGAGGCTCCGGTTGTTGTCGGTACCTCGATTGTCCTGGCGTGAATTCTCGTACTGCCCCTGCACCGCCCAGGACTGGCGAATCCCCTCGACCACCGATGTGCCACCCTTCAGTTGGAGGCGGGCCCGCTCATTGGCGCGGGCGAGGGTGATCCGATTCCCATTGGTCAGACGGTTCTCGTATTCGCTGCGCCCGGTGCCGAGGCTGAAGTCCAGATCGACCAGCGAACCCAGATCCCCGCGGAAGGAGGCGTCGAAGTCGGTTTGGACCTGGTCGCGGTCCTGCTGACGGTAACCGGTCACCGTCCGCGACAGACTCGAGCTCGTTTCGGCGCCGTCGAGCCACACGGCATCTGCCTGCAGATTTCCGTTGAGAGTGGTCTTGGTGACGTCGGCCCGAAAGCCCGCTCTCGCCGTCGGCGAGAGGGAGGTGAACCAGTCGAAGCCACTCGGGAGGACCAGGGCCGCCCGGGCGGCGGCGAGGGACTCCGCCAGGGAGGTGGAGAGCGAGTCTCCCCGCGCCAGGCGGGAGATCCCCGCGAGGCCGGGAAAGGTGGCCGCGGTCGAGTCGCTCTCCTCGGTCTGCGCTCCAGCCGAAGCGGAGAACAACACGAGCACACAGAAGATCCACCGCATCTGGACGCTCGGACTCGGGGTCGACGGACCATTCACGGAGTGCGCTGCTCCTGTACCCAGCGGTCGAGGCGCTGAAAATCTTCGATCCCGAGTTCTTCGGGCCGGGCCTGCGGCCTCAGCTGGGTTCTCTCTTCGAGCGTGTCCAGACTCATCGCATCCAATCCGTAGTGGCGCCGCAGCATCCCGCCGATCTGCTTTCGCCGCTCCCCGAACAGGGTCTTCACCAATTCACGACCGCTCGCCCCCAGATCCACCGCATCCGATCTGCGCTCCAGCAAGACCACGGCCGACTCCACGGCGGGCGGGGGCAGAAAACACCCCGGACGCACCCCACACACCCTCCGGACCCGCAATTCGGCCTGCAACAGGACGGTCAGAATCCCGCTCTCCCGGCTTCCGGGCCTCGCCGCGATCCGCCGGGCCACTTCGTTCTGCATCATCACCACCGCACCCGCGGCTCCGGGCCGACGAAGGGCATCGAGCAAGGCGAAGAGAATGGGGCTCGTGATCTGATATGGCAAGTTCCCCACGAAGGCGGTGCGGGGAGGGCGGAGGTAGTCTCGGAGGTCGGTCCGGGCCAGATCGCAGACCTCGACCGAGATCTCCCGATCTCCCCGCTCGGATTCGAGGAGCGCCACCATCCGCGGATCGATTTCGAGGGCCTGAACCGGCCAGCCCCGCTCCGCGAGGGCGAAGGTGAGCGAACCCGCCCCCGAAGCCATTTCCACGACGTGGGAGGGATTCAGTCCCGCCACCGCTTCGACGATGCGTTGGCGGATGCGCTCGTCGACCAGAAAGTGCTGCCCCCGGCGTTTGTCCAGACGCAGACCGTATCGACGCAGCAATTCGCCCTGCCGCGGCCGATCACTCATGGGCCCGCGACCGTCCGCGCCGAGCTTCGAGGGGAGGGTCGCAGCTTCGCAGCTCGGTGGCCCAGAAGGCCTCGGTCAGGGTGACTCCGAAGAGCGATTGGAATTCCTTCGCCCAGATCGCCGCCAGGGCCTCGAGAGAATCTCCCCGCAGGGCGGCGATGTGCTCCGCAGTGCAGCGGGCGTAGGCCGGTTCGTTGCGCTGCCCGCGCCAGGGCTGGGGCGGCAACCAGGGTGCATCGGTCTCGAGTTGGAGACTCTCGGCGGGCAAAGTGGCCAGAAATGGGACAGAGAAGAGTTTCGATAAGTGATCGGTCCCCCGATTCCCAGACGATATCCTTCGCCCACCGCCCACCGCGCGAATTCCTCGTCGCCGGCAAAGGCATGGAAGATTCCCCGCCGAGGGGGCAGACCCTCCTCCTCGAGCAGGGTTCGGGTCTCGGGATAGGCATCTCGGACGTGGTGGATCATGGGCAGATCGAGGTCCTTGGCCAATCGAATCTGAGCGCGGAATGCATCGGCCTGGGCTTCGCGGGGACTGAGGTCCCGGAAGAAGTCGAGTCCACACTCTCCCACCGCGACGATCCGGCCCGACCCCGCGAGGGAGCGCAGCTGCGCTTCGATTTCATTGTCCCAGCGCAGGGCATCGTGGGGGTGCAGGCCCGCCGTCGCGAAGCACTCGAATCCCGGTGGGGACGACCGCTCCAGCTGCTCCTGGGCTTGGAGATTGGTCCCCAGGTCGTAGCCCACGTGCAGGGCGCCGCGCACTCCGGCGCGGAAGGCGCGATCGAGGACCGCTTCGCGATCGCCGCCGAATTCCTCGCGGTAGAGATGCAGATGGCTGTCCAGGAGGGCGGTCATCTCAGGCCCTGAGGGCGGCCCCGTGGAGGAGGTCGTGGACCTCGAGCACCGCATGCATGAGGACCAGACCCACGTTCAGATTCCGACCGAGTTCCGCCCGCGCCGCGCTCAGCCTCCGCACCGCCAAAGGGAAAGCCGATGCGTTCACCCCTCGAGGATCGGGAAGACGAGCCGCCAGGGATTCGTCGAGCTCCACTCCGGCGTCACGGCGGAGCAGGAGGACCAGGTCTGCCGCCAGAAAATCCAGGAGACGCATGCCCACATCCCGCGAGGCGGCGAGGCTGGCGTCGCTCGACCCCTTGGTCCGAGTCTTCTTCTTCGCGGCTCCGGTCGGAGGCTGCCCCTTGGCGATGCGCTCGGTCGAAGCACAGAGTTCGCCCCGCCGTCCGGTCCAGAGTTGGGCGAGGAGGGTCTCGGCCCAGGCCGCGATCTCGCGTGACGCCTCGTCGATGAGGTCCAGGGCTCGACGCGCATTCCCACCCGCCACCGCGGCCATCCGCGCCGCTTCGGCCGCCCCGACCTCGTGCCGCTCCTGCAGATGCCGAGCGAGTTCCGCCTCGGTGAAGGCGGCCACCGGAATCTTGGCGCATCGCGAAGGCACGGTCGAGGGCAAGAGATGCGGTTGGTGGGTGCAGAGCATCAAGAGCACCGCGCGAGGCGGTTCTTCCAGAGTCTTGAGGAGGGCATTCGCCGCCTGCCGATTCATGCGGTGCGCATCGCCGATCACCACCACCTTGCGCCGCCCTTCGAAGGGCGGCGCCTGCACGAAACGCCGAATTGCGCGCACACTCACCAGGCCTGGATCGTCCCGGTCCCCGATGGGCAGGACGGCGCTGCTGGGTTGGCGGACCCGACCGAGGGGTTCGCGCGCCTTGGCATCGAGGAGCTGCCGGTAGGCGTCGCGGGTCAGACTTCGTTCCACCGGGCAGGTGTAGTAGAGATCGGGATGGCGCAGCTCGCTCACCTTGCGTCCGGCCGGAGCTGCGAAATTCTCGGGGGTGCAGATCGCATGCCGCGCCAGCTCGAGGGCAACGGCTTCTTTTCCCGAACCCTCCGGTCCGACGAAGAGCAGACTCTGCGGCATGGCATCGCCTCGAGCCAGCTCCCGCATGCGTTGCAATACTGAGCTACGATCGAGAAACGGGACCATGATCACCTGCGGAGGGTAAGAACCCGCCCGGGGGCAGAACTCCGAGCGAAGATCGGGAGGCTTCTAGGGACCGGGCCGGAGCCACTGCGCGGGATCGAGAGGAGTCCGTCCCTGGCGAACTTCCAGGTAGAGCAGGCTCCCTTCGACCGAGCCGGTGTCCCCGACCTCGCCGATCACCTCAGAGGCTGCAACGTGGGCTCCCACTCGGGGAAAGACCGTTGATGCGTGGGCGTAGAGACTGTAGTAGCCCTCACCGTGGTTGACGATAATGCACTGGCCGTAGCCAGGCAACCAGTCCACGAAATCCACCTTCCCCTCGGCCAAGGCCTGAATCGGGGTTCCCTGGGGGGCCGCGATCTTCCACCCCTTGTTCACCACCTGAGTGTGGAATTGAGGGTGGGTGGAAGGACCGAATCGGGAGATCACCCGGCCCTCCACCGGCCAGGGCAACTTTCCCTTGAGAGCCGCGAAGCCCGAAGAATGTTCCTGCTGCTGCCGTTTGCGCTGGTCCTCGAGGCGAGCGATGAGCTCTTCGAGGGCACGGGCGGCGGTCTCGAGTTCCTCCGCCGATTTCTTGTAGGAGCGTTTGCGACGCTGGATCTCCTGGAGAGTTCGGGCGCGGTCGGAGCGCAGTGTCGCCAGACGCGCTTGCTCGTCCCGAGTCTCACTCTGGTGCAATGCGACCTCAGCCGCACGGGACTCGAGTTCCGCTTGCTTCTGTCGCAACTCCTCTTGTTCGCTGAGGACCATCGACACCAGCCTGCGTTCGGTGGAAGCGATGTGACGCAGCGCGCGCAGCCGCGCGCCCAGCCGATTCAGGTCCGAGCTTCCGAGGGCGGCGGACACCAACGAATAACGAGGTCGCATGTACATCTCCCGCAACCGCACGGCCAACGAGGCCTCTCGACTGCGGGCTCGTACGTGGAGGGATTCGATGCCCTGCTCCAACTCCTGCATCCGGCTTCGCAACTGCTGGGACCGGGTCGCGAGAGAGGCCAGGAGTTCCTCGGTCAACTGTTGTTGGTGGTCGAGTTCGGCCAGGTGCGCCATTTGTTGCTTCTCGTCCTGGGCGAGGGCCTCGGCCTTGCGGCGGCTGGCACGGATGCGATAGCGGAGGTCTTCCAACTCCTGGGCCTTGGCATCGAGGGCCGAAGCGGACTCCTGCGCCGCTCCCTCGGCCCGAGTGTCCACACCGGTCGCGCCCAGGACCACCAGGAACAGCCCGAGGACGAAGAAGAGGCACGGGGTTGGGAATCGACGGGCGAACACGGTTCAGATCCGCAAGTGGCGACGGAGGGCAACCATGGACCCCACCGCGCCCAGGAAGGTGCTGAGCATGACGAAGCCCAGAAGTTGCGGGGGGTCGAAGAAGACCAGTCCGCTGATCCGCGCCCCCAGGAATCGACTGCTCAACAGAAGCAGAACCATGGCCAGAGCCCCAGCCGCCGCGCCCTGCAACGCGCCACTCAATACGAAGGGCGTGCGAATGAAGGCATTGGTGGCGCCGACGAGTTTCATGACGTAGACGGTCTCGCTGCTCTCTTCGACCGCCAGACGAACCGTATTGCTGATCACGAAGAGCGAAGAGAGCAGAACCAGGAGCCCCACCACCACATCCGCCCACACGAATCCTCGGGTGATGCGATCGAGTTGACGAAGCCAGTCGAGCTGAGCCACCACTCTCTCCACTCCGGGATAACGACCCAGCGTCGACACCAGATCATCGACCTCTGCGGAATCCTGCATGAGAGGATCGAGGGTGACTTCGAAGCTCGCGGGCAGGGGATTGGCGATGAGCGCGTCGAGAAGCTCGGCATCTTCTTGGAGTTCGGCCCGGAAGGCCTCCAATGCCTGCTGCGCATCGATGTAGCGGACCTCCTTCACTCCGCGGGTGTTCAGCAGATCCTTGTGGAGGAGGTCGCGGTCCGCGGGATGGATGGTGTCGCTCAAGTAGATGGAAATGTCGGTGTCGCCCCGCAGAAGCTGAAGAGCCCGGTCGAGGTTGATGGTCACCAGGCTGAAGATGGCCAGGGTCAGGAGACTCGAAGCCATGATGAGGATGGCCACCGTCCCGCTGATTCGCCGTCGAACGAGGTGCATCCATCCCTCGCGGAGAAGATATCGTTGCTGGGTCGCTCCCATCATGGACCCTCCCTCCCGGCTTCCGAGTCGGAGGAGAGTGAAGACTCGCGGGCCCTCGCGGAATCGAGGATCGCATGCTCCCAACTCTCGACCTCGCGACGCACCGCATCGGCCTCGTCGGTCCGCACCACTCGTTCTGCAACCGACCGTTTCGAATGAGACTTTCGCACCCGGAAGCGGTCGACATCTCCCACCAGTCGTCCGGAGTCGAGAGAGACGATGCGCTCGCCGTACTGTCGGACCATGAGGTGGTCATGGGTGCTCATCACCACGGAGGTGCCCGCCGCATTGATGCGGAAGAGCAGGTCGATGACCTCCTGGCTCACTTCGGGGTCGAGATTCCCGGTGGGCTCGTCGGCCAGCAGAATCTTGGGGCGATTGATGATCGCCCGAGCGATGGCCACGCGCTGCTGCTCGCCTCCGCTCAGGGTCCGGGCCAATTGCTTGCGCTTGTGGTAGAGACCGACCCAATTGAGAACCTGGGCCACGTTCTTCTTGATCTGCGACCGACGGACTCCGACCACCATCTGCGCGAAGGCGACATTCTCTTCGACGCTGCGGTCGAGGAGGAGCCGAAAGTCCTGGAAGACCACCCCCACCTCCCGGCGAAGGTGGGGAATGTCCCGGCGACGCACCCGGGTGGAGAGGAAGCGACCCACCACCACTTCTCCGGAGCTGGGCATTTCCTCCATCATGATCAATCGGAGGACGCTGCTCTTGCCCGCCCCCGAAGGACCGACCAGAAAGACGAACTCCCCGTTGTCGACCCGAAAGGAGACATCGTCGAGGGCCAGGCTCTCGTCGTAGCGCAACGAAGCGTGGTAGAGAGAGATGACGGTGCGCGCGTCCACATTCGACGAAGCGGACGGATCGTGGGAAGGCTGGCTCATGATTCCCTCGGCTCGGGTCGCGCCACAGATTCGGCGGGTGTCCCGCCCGGTGCAACTCGGGGGCCAGCTGCGCCGATCGCTCGCCTCAGGCTTTGACTTCGATGTAGAATTCCCGCCGCAACTCGTCGAGGTAGACCTGGAGCTGGGCCTCGAGCTTCTGGTTCAGCAACAGGTTCCGCAACCGATCTTCGATCTCCTCGAAGGAATACACCTCTCCGTCCTGCCGGTCGAGCACCTTGAAGACGTAGTAGCCCTCGTTGCCCGGAGTGGGATCGGAGATTTCTCCGACCCCCAGATTCTCCACCGCGGCCCGAAAGTCAGGATTCAATTGCTCGAGAGTGAAGCGTCCCAGGCGCCCCCCGTCTTCCCGACCCTGCGGGGAATCCGACAGTTTCCGGACCAGCTCGGCAAAATCCTGGCCACTGCGCGCCAACTCCGCCGCTCGTTGAGCCCGTCGCCGGGCCTCCTCCCGATCGGCGTCGGTGATCTCGATGCGAAAGAAGATGTGCCGAAGCGTGACCTGATTCTCGTCGCGAGCATCCACCCGCAGCAAGTGCAAGCCCAGATCGGTGTAGATGGGCGGTGAGATCTCCCCCACCGGGAGACTCCACGCCGCCTCTTCCAGAATGCGGTTGGAGAGATCGCCGCGAGAGAAGGTCCCCAGCAACCCGCCCCGGGCGGCGTTGGGGCCGTCGGAGAATCGTCGAGCCAACTCCTCGAAGCTCTCCCCCGCCGCCAGTGCGGAGCGCAGAGCATCGAGGCGGGCCTGGATCTGCGCGGCGGTCTCGGCTCCGGGCTGGGGAGTCGAGAGAATCGCTGCGAGTTCGATGGTCGTCGGCTGAGTGGGGAGTTCGTCGCGATGCGACTCGTAGTAGGCGAGCACATCGTTGTCCGTCACTTCGACTTTGGGTCGAATGAAGGCCTGGACGATGCGCATCGAGTAGAGACGGTTGCGGGTCACCTCTCGGTTGCGCAGGCGCAGATCCTCCATGGTCATTCCCGAGCCGGCGAGCTCTCGGCGGAGGGCTTCTTCGCCGCCGAAGCGTTTCGCCACTTCGGCCATCCGGCGGTCGACTTCGGCCTCGAGCTCGTCATCGCCGATCACCAGTCCCTCGCGCTTGGCCTTCGCGACGAGGAGCTTCGACTCCACGAGACGATCCATCACCACCTTGTAGATCTCCGATTCGTCCTCGGGGAGCGGGCGCTTCGCGCTGCGGGCCTCGAAAACATAGTTCTGAATCTCGAGCTCCAAATCGCTCTGCAGAATCGGCTCCTGATCCACGATGGCCACGATCCGGTCCACGAGCTGAGGACTGGAGGTGGCCGAATCCTCGGCACCTCCTGCCTCTCGAGCCTCCACCGCCACCACGCCTCCCCAGAGAATTGCTCCGGCGAGGACCCACGAAGCCAGTCCCGAAAGCGGTGGCCGGTTCAAGGCGTCATCCCCCTTGGTTCGGAGCCATCACCGGGACCCGGGTATTCGGGGCTTCGGCCGGATCATAGACCGCGTCCATGAGGCGGTCCGGGAAGACCTCGATGTCGAGACCGCTCTTCCACTCCGCGACCCGCTCCTGGAAGGCCGCCTCTTCCTTCTCGGCCTGCGTCAGTTGCCCGATCCGGACCCGAAGGTCGTCGAGAGAGGGATGCTCTTCCTCGGTGATCTTCAGGAGCTTGACCACCAGCCACTGATCGGGACCGAGTTCCACCGGATAGCAGACCTCTCCCTCGTTGCCCATGCGGAAGACCTGCTCCGCGATGGGACCGGTGCTTTCCGGAGTGTAGACCGGGAGCTTGCCCTTCTCCTGCTTGAGTCCGCTGTCGATGCAGTACTTCTCCACCAACTCGGTCCAATCCCCGCCATTCTGGGCTTCCCCCATGGCGGCCAAGCCCTCGGCCTCGCTGGGAGCGACCAGAGCCAACGCCTCGCGGCGCTCGGGCTTGGTGAACTCGTCTTGATGCTTCTCCCAATAGGCCTCGACTTCTTCCCGGCTGACCTTGACCGTGCCCTTCACCGTCTCCTCGTAGAGCCGGTTGACCATCTGCTGTTCCCGGCGGTTCTTGTACTCGTCGCGCGCTTCGGGCCGTTCCATGTAGCCCCGGTCACGGGCCACGATGGGCATCAACTCGCGAATGCAGTCCTTCTTCAACTTGCTGCGCAATCCACCCAGTCGATTCTCGCGGCGAGGCCGGGCAAGATAATTCAACTGATCGTAGAGATCCGCGAAGCTCCGGATCGTCCACTCCACATCGGCGTAGCTCAGCAACACCTTGTCCAGATCGGAGGGCTTGACATCGAGAGGAGCCAGGTCCTCGGTGGGGATGGACTCGGTGAGAGGAACGTCCTCGGGCAGAGCGTCGAAGACGATGCGGAGCGCATCTTCATGGACTTGGACGTTGTATTCCTCGAAGCACTCGTTCCGGAACTTCTCCAAGGCCAGCTTGCTGTTCTGCTTGATGACACTCGCCCGAACCTTGTCACGGATTTCGTCGAAGGGCGCGACCCTCTCGATCCGCTGACCTTCGACCCGGATGATGAAATATCCATAGACCGTCTCGATGGGATCGGTGATCGCTCCCACCGGGAGCCGGAACACTCGCGCCTCGAGTTCGTCGGCCACGGTGCCATAACGCATTTCCACTTTCCAGTCTCCGCCCGGGCCCGGATCCCCAGCATCGAAACGCCGTGCGACTTCGGACCAATCCTCGCCCCCCTCGACGAGGCCCTTGGCATTCTTCGCATCTTCGAGGTCGTCGAAGAGCATGTAGCTCACGTTCAACACCCGAGCAAAGTTCTCGTAGTAGTCGTAGAGCTCGTCTTCGGTCGGATTCTGCGCCGGAGCCACCACCTCGTCGTACATCGTTTGGACCGCTTGGAGCTCGGCCAGCTTCTCTGCGGCTTCATCCGCCTTGCCGTCGGCTCCCATTCCCAACTCTTCGGCCTTGATGGCCATGACTTCTTTGTTGACGATGGTCTCGAGGAATTCCTCGCGACCCTCCCGGGTCAGGAAGTCGACCGGTGCGCCCCCCTTGGGAAACTTGTTCATCTTGCGCTCGAAATAGTCGAGGGTGACCTCGTGGTCTCCTACCCGGGCCACCACCACCTTGGACTTGTCCTTTTCTCCGCAGCCCATCGCGACCAGGATTGCGCTGAGGAGAACGAAGGCGGCCAGGCGGCCTCTGACGTTGGATCGTCTCATGTTGGATCTTCCTCGAAACTACGCTTGAGGCATCGCCTCATGAATAACGCCGGCGCGCAGCGCGTCGGCGGAGAAACTCAAGATCGAGTCGCGGACTCCGCAGTCGCTCGCACCCCATCGGCCAACCGGCCCGCCACCACCAGAGCGCCAGGCAACCACTGTTCGCGAGGGATGTCTGCGGTGATCTGCAACCCCTGCACGGCATGAAACGTCAGAGAGGGGAGCCCAGTTCCCGCGACCAGACGTTCCATCATAGCCGGTCGGGGGCACCGGTCGCCAGCGAAAACAAAGCGAACACCCCGGCGAAGGCCTTTGACTTCGACGATTCCGGCCTCGAGACAGCGGAGTTTGAGCCGAGTCAGATCCGCCAGATGGAGGGTCGGCGGAGGCAATGCTCCGAAGCGATCCTCCAATTCCGCCTGCAGGGAGTCGAGGCGACGCTCGTCGCTCACCCGGCCCAGCTCCCGATACCAGCGGATCTTCACTTCGGGATCGGCCATGTATTCGTCGGGGAGGAAGGCCGACAGGCGCAGGTCCACCCGCACGTCGGCCAGCCGGGGGAGACCCTCGCCCTTGAGCTCACGAATCTCCTCTTCGAGCATCCTGCAGTAGAGGTCGAATCCGATGGCGGTGATCTGTCCCGACTGGTCCTCTCCCAGCACATTGCCCGAACCGCGGATCTCCAGATCCCGAAGCGCGACTCCATACCCACTCCCGAGGTCGGTGAACTCTCGAATGGCCGCCAGACGGGCCCGGGCATCCCGGGAGAGAGTCTGGCCGGGAGGTACCATCAGATAGGCGTAGGCCTGATGGCGGCTGCGCCCCACGCGACCGCGGAGCTGATGGAGTTGGGCCAGGCCGAATCGGTCCGCACGGTCGATGAGAATGGTGTTCACATTGGGCATGTCCAAACCGCTCTCGATGATCATGGTCGTGACCAGAACATCGGCCTCCCCCCCATTGAAATCGCGCATGATGGTCTCGAGTTGAGCTTCGGGCATCTGCCCGTGAGCCACGAGGACCGAGCACTCGGGGACCAGTCTCTCCACCAGAGCTCCCATGGCTTCGATGGTCTCGACCCGATTGTGGACGAAGAAGACCTGACCGCCTCGATGCATCTCGCGACGGATGGCTTCGGCCATGGTCTCATCGCTGAAACCCACGACTTCGGTGAGAATGGGGAGGCGGTCCCGAGGCGGGGTCGCGATGATCGAGAGGTCCCGCGCGCCCATCAGCGCCAAGTGCAGAGTCCTCGGGATGGGGGTCGCACTCAGAGTGAGGACGTCGACCTGCTTGCGCATCTGTTTGAGGCGCTCCTTGTGACGCACCCCGAAGCGCTGCTCTTCGTCGACCACCACCAGACCCAGATCCGAGAAGACGACGTCCCGGCCCAGGAGGCGATGGGTTCCGATGAGGATGTCCACCTGCCCCTTCTTCACCCGCGCGATGATCTCCCGTTGTTCCTTGGCGGACTTGAACCGACTCAGGACTTCGATGCGCACCGGGAACTCGCGCATGCGCTGACCGAAGGTCTCCCCGTGTTGTTCGGCCAGGATGGTGGTGGGACAGAGCACCGCCACTTGCTTGTGGTTCTGCACCGCCTTGAAGGCCGCGCGCATCGCAACCTCGGTCTTGCCGAATCCCACGTCTCCGCAGACGAGTCGATCCATGGGCTGAGGCCTCTCCATGTCGGCCTTCACCGCCTCGACCGCAGTGAGTTGGTCGGGAGTCTCCTCGTGGAGAAAAGAGTGTTCCATCTCGCGCTGGAGGTGGGTGTCCGGCGCGAAGGCGAATCCCGGCAGAGCACTGCGAGCGGCGTAGAGCGACAGGAGTTCTTGGGCCATGGCCAGAATGGCCTTGCGCGCACGCTTCTTGGCCCGCTCCCAGCTCACGCCTCCGAGTTTGTGCAACTTGATCTCGTGCCCGTCGGGCACATCATAGCGCTCGACGAGGAGGAGATGGTCGGTCGGCACGTAGAGTCGGTCACGATCCGCATACTCGAGCAAGAGGCATTCGCTCTCGATGCCATCGGCGGTGATCGAACGCAGACCCAGGAAGCGCGCCACGCCGTGATCGACATGGACACAGTAGTCCCCCGGCTTGAGAGCGGTGGGATCGGCCACTCTTCCGGTGCCCCGAAATCGGCTGCGACGATTGCGCCGCTGGTAGCGCTCGAAAAGCTCGCGATCGGTGACGATCGCGATCCGCGCGTCCTCCCACAAGAAGCCCTCTCTCAACGAAGCGACTTCGATGCGCAGGCGCACCGCCTCCTCGGCAGGGGAGAACTCTTCCACCAATTCCGAGAGCCGATTGGCCTGACCCCGGTTGTCGCAGACGATCCAGGTTTCGATCCCGGCCGCGCTCCACTTCCGGGCGTCCTGAACCACCGCCCCCACATCCCCCAGTCCATGGTGGTGGGCGGAAGTGCTCACGGATTGGACCGAAGTGCCCGGAACGGGGCCATAGGGCAGGGGGGCGGTTCCGGCCACCACCACCGATCCCAACCACCAATTCCGCGCCGCTCGCGCGGCGGCCGCGATCTCTTCACCGCTCGCGAGCACTTCGTCGAGAGCAGGGACGGGATCTCCACGCCCGATCCGCTCCCGCCGCACCCGCTCGGCCTCGGTCTGCAGGTCCTGGGCCCGATCGGCGAGGTCGTCGGGCCCGTACCAGACCACCACCGAGGACTCCGCGGAAGCCCCGAGGTAGTCGAGGTAGGTCGCCTGAGGATGGAAGAGCGGCGCCAATCCCTCGAGCCCCGAGAAGTGCAGCCGGTCCTGGAGGCGCTCGATGAGTTCGGTGCGGTCGTCCTCGCTGACTTCCCGGTTGGATTCGATGCGGGCCAAGGCCTCGAGAAGAGTGTCGTCATCGATCACCAGGGGTCCGGCGGGCAGGATCAGGGCCTCGTCCAGGCTCTGTCGGCTGCGTTGATCGTGGGGCTGGAAGGTGCGAATGGACTCGATCTCATCGGCGAAGAGTTCGATTCTCAGCGGGAGATTCCCGGCCGGCGAGTAGATGTCGAGGAGCCCTCCTCGCACCGCCATGTCTCCGGGAACTTCGACCACTCCCGCGGGGCGATAGCCCAGAGCCGCCAGCCGCGCTCCGATCTCTTCGGTGTCGATCGAATCTCCGACCCGCAGGCGGAGGCGATGAGCGCGCAGCGTCGACGGGGCCATGACCTTGTGACGCAGACCATAGATCGTGGTGACGTAGAATCCGCGTTCCCCGCGGTCGAGCGATTGCAGTCCGGCCTGGATACTGGCGAGGATCTCCCGGGTGGGAGACTTCCGATCGAAGGGCAGCACTTCCAATTCGGGAAGGTAATGGACCTTCCCCACTCCCCACATCTCCAGATCGTCGCAGAGGGCCTCCGCCGAAGCCAGGTCCGCAGTCACCACCAGCCAATGCCCGGGAGCCTCCCGAAATCCCGCCGCGAGGACCGCGCTGGGGCTGCCGCCCTGCAGACCTCCGAGGGCCAGATTCCCCTCCCGCAGCGCGGTGGCCCCCACCACCTCCACCACCCCGTCCAGGAGGTGGTCGGGTTCCGGTGCCGCCAGAGCAGACGATGCGACTTCGGCCGGGGAAGGAGAGCTGCGGGAATGCATGGCCGCCACAGTGTAGGGATGGGACCGCCCCAACGCGAGCGATCAGGCGGTCGCGGCCCGCAGTTCTTGGAGTTCCCGGGGGAAGAGCTCCAGCATCCGCTCCACTTCCGCCTCGGTGCTCTCCCGCGAGAGGGAGATGCGCAGGGCCCCGTGGAGTCGATCCTCCTCGATTCCCATGGCTTGGAGCACCGCGCTGGCGCTGACCGCCCCGGTGCTGCAGGCCGATCCCACCGACACCGCAATCCCCTGGCGATCCAAGCGGATCTGCAGGGGCTCGGCCTCCAGCCCGGCCAGAGTCAGATGGAGGATGTGGGGAGCTCGGGGGGCGTCGGCAGCGGTGATCCTGAGACCGGGGAGATCGTGCAGGCCCGCTTCGAGCCGTCGGCGCAGAGACTCCATCCGCGGTGCCGCCTCGGCCCGCGACTCCACCGCCAGGCGGAGAGCCGTCGCCAGTCCCACCGCTTGCGCCGCACTCTCCGTCCCCGGCCGGCGACCCCGTTGGTGCCCGCCGCCGTGGACCAAGGGGCGAAGCTGGAGGCGACGGGGAAGAAGAAGTGCCCCACTTCCCTTGATGCCATGCACCTTGTGTGCGCTGACCGAAAGGAGATCCGCCACCGGAGCGTAGGACGCCCGCGGGATCTTTCCCACCGCCTGCACCGCATCCACGTGGAGCCAAGCTCCCGCGGCGTGGACCCGCTCGGCGATGGCGGGCAGGTCCTGCACCACTCCGGTCTCGTTGTTCACCGCCAGCACCGAGACCAGTCGCACCCTCCCAGCCTCGAGAGCCCTCTCCAGATCGTCGAGACGCAGCCGGCCCTGCGCATCCACCCCGATGCGTCGGACCCGAATTCTGCCCTCCTCGGCCAGGGCATCGGCCACCTCGGCCACCGCCGGGTGTTCCACGCTGCTGACCAGGAGGCACTCCCCGGCTTCGGCCCGGGCCATCACCCCCCTCAAGGCCAAGTTGTCGGATTCGGTGGCTCCCGAAGTGAAGACCACATCCGCCGGCCGACGCCCGAAGAGCTCGGCGACCTCCCGGCGAGCTCCGAGAAGGTGACGTTGGGCCCGGTGTCCCCACCGATGGCCACTGGCCGGATTGCCCCAGTCCTCCCGCCACACCGCCAACATCGACTCCAGCACCCTTTCGTCCGGACGGGTGGTGGCCGCGTTGTCGAAGTAGATTCCAGGCGAAGCGTTCATGGGTTCAGATTAGTGGATTCCGGCTGCTCCGCCGGCCCCGTCCACCGTCGGACCGCCCCCTCCCACCGCAACCGGGGCCAGGGAAATGCTTCATCTCCGGGATCCAGTCGAACTCCGACCTCCCGCCCCCAGGCAGTCGACACGATGTTCTCCAGATCCGCCGCACTGCTCTGCCAACCCATTCGAGGCGGGTCGATGATTCCCAGGCTCTCGGCCGGAGCCATCGCCCGTGCCTGCCGGTAGAGAGAGGTTTCGGCCTGGGCCACGCTTCGCAACTCCGACGAGCTGTGGCCGAAGTAGACCGCGACCAACTCGACCATCAGATAGACCAGGACCACCCCCCGCCACCGCGGATGCCGGGACAATTGGATCGCCAGAACCAAGGCCCCCAACAACAGGGGAACCAGGAGGTAGCGGCCGGCCACCGCCCAATCGACCAGGCCCTGGGCCAAAACGATGCTGCCGGCCACCCAGACCAACCACCCCTCGCCATCCCCTCTTCGGCCTGGTTTCGGACCGCGAAGGACCAGTTGGCAGCTCAGAAGCAGAAGCCCGGCCAGCGCCACCCCCCCCAGGGCCTGACGGGCCCACGGCGGAGCCACCGGCCCGTAGGGCAGCAGAACCAAGCGCAGGGCCCGACCGGCGTCCATGAGATCGAAGGACCATCCTCCACCCCGGGAGATCATCCAGGCCAGACCCAGGGCTCCCCCTCCCGCCAGGCTCAGGGCCACCAGCGTCCGACGACGACCTGTCGCCCCCGAGAGCATCGGCACCAAGGGCAGAACGGCCAGGGCCAGAGCGTCCACCCGGTGGAACAGGGCCCCGGTCCAGAGAAGGAGGGCCAACAGCCACTTGCGCCGATGGAGGGGACCCATGCTCACCACCAGCACCGCCAGGGCCGCGGCCCACACCCCATTGGCGGCGGCCGCCCAGAGTCGGGGCTCGACCAGGGCCCCGTGGCCCACGAACCAAGCCAGGCCGAGGGCCCGCGCACCCGGGGGCACGGCCCGCCGCTGCCCCAGCCAAATCCAGGCCCCCGCCAACAGGACCGCCCATCCGACTCCGGCCAGGAGGTGCATGGCCCAGGGAGCATCCCCGCCCAGGGCGACGGCCATCTTCCACTGCGCTGCCGCCAGGGGGCGGGGGAAGACTCCCGTGGCCCCCTCAGGCGCCGTCTCCGGGGAGAGAGCACTCCACAGCAGAAGCCAATCGTCTCGGAGATAGCCCATCCCCACCGCCGGCAGCAGGACCACGGCGGACCAGAGCGCCAGCGCCCCTCCCGGCGAGGATCGGGGGATCGAAGAGGGTGAAGTGGAAGTGGTCATGGGTTCATGGTGGCCCGAGGCAGGCAGATGGGCCAGACTGAAAACACCCATGATGGACCGCATCGAAATCCTGGCCTCCCGAATGCGCCGTACGATCAGTCGGACCCGATGGGCGGCCAAACTCATGGGATATCGCCCGGCTCCCGAAGGCAGCCACCGGGAAGCCGGACTCCTGCTGATCCAGATCGACGGCCTGGGAATGGACGTCCTCCGACAGGCCCTGGCCGAAGACCGGATGCCCTTTCTCGCCGAACTCCTGGTCCGAGAAGACTATTCCCTCCACGACCTGTACACCGGACTTCCCAGTTCGACCCCGGCGGTCCAAGCGGAACTCTTCTACGGCCATCGCTGCGCGGTGCCCGCCTTCGGCTACCGCGATGCCGAACTCGACCGGGTGGTGAGCACCAATGATCCCAGTGTGGCCCGCACCCTCGAAGCCCGCTTCGCCGCTCACGCCAACGGTCTGCTCCAGGGCGGATCGAATTGGTCCAATATGTTCACCGGCGGCGCGTCGGAGCCTCATCTCTGCGCGGCCACGGTGGGCGTGGACATGCTGTGGAAAGCCCTCAACCCCCTGCGAATCGCCGGCCTGATCTTCTGGTACGGGTGGAGCCTGGTTCGGATGACGGGGCACTTGGTGGTCGAGACCGCTGCCGCCCTCGGAGATGTGCTGCGCCGGGGTTTCGACCCTCGGGAAATCGGAGCCGAGCTGCGCTTCGTGCCCACCCGCGTGCTGGTCTCGGCGGTGATGCGGGAAATCGTGACCGCCGGAGCGAGCGTCGACCTCGAGCGGGGGCTGCCGGTGGTCCAACTCAACTACCTGGGCTACGACGAGCACGCCCACCGACGGGGACCTCGGTCGACCTTCGCCCTCTGGACCCTCCGGGGAATCGACGCCGCGATCCGCCGGGTTTGGCTGGCGGCTCACCGGAGTTCGGCCCGCGACTACCAGGTCTGGATCTATTCCGACCACGGTCAGGAAACGGTGGTCCCCTACCCCCTGCGCTACGGAAGAAGCGTGGGAGAGGCGGTGCGAGAAGTCCTGACCGAGACCCATTCCGCCACTTCCCCTCCCCCCTCCTTCGTGGCCAGCGGGAGCGAACGCGCGCGGTGGTTCACCCGAGACCTCCCTCGGTGGGCCCAGCGAGGCGTTCACCCCGAAGCCCGGTTGAAGGGACGTCATCCCTACCTCCAAGAAGCCGCCATCGAGAGCGTGAGCCGAGAATTCGGAACCATGGATGTCGTCCACCAAGGCCCGGTGGGAATGGTCTACCTCGAGCATCCCTTCTCCCAGGAGCGACGTCACCAGATCGCCCGCGCCCTCTGTGACCGGGCCAAGATTCCCCTGGTGCTCCTGGCCGAGGATGCCGGACGAGCCACCGCCTACACCCATCGGGGGCAGCGTCTGCGCCTCCCCGAAGAGGCGAAGGAACTCTTCGGCCCCGACCATCACTTCCGACGAGAGATCATCGAAGATCTCCTGCGCTTGGTTCACCACGACGAGGCGGGAAATTTCGTCCTGATGGGATATGATCCCCAGGAGCCCTTCTCCCTCCAGCTCGAACACGGCAGTCACGGAGGACCCGGACGCCGGGAGACCCATGCCTTCGTGGTCTTCTCTCCAGAAGTGGCCGCGGTCGCGCCGGTGCGGGGCACTCTGCGCCCAGACGTGCTGCGAGAGCGAGCCCGAGAGGCCATCGCGGGGGCTCTCCCGCCCCGGGCTGCGGCCTGGCGAGCTGCGGCCCTCAAAGCCGAGGACGACTCGGTGCCGCGGCTCCGACTGGTGAGCTACAATGTCCACGGCTGTCGCGGAATGGACGGCAAGTATTCCGCCCAACGCATCGCCCGCGTCCTGGCGAGAGAAGAGCCCGACGTGATCTGCCTCCAGGAACTCGATCGGGGACGAGCCCGATCGCAACGCCGCCAGCAGGTCGCGGAAATCTCCGCCGCCCTGCGGGCGGACTACGATTTTCATGCGGTGGCCGAAGTCGACGACGGAGAATTCGGCAATGCGGTCTTGAGCCTTCACCCCCTCCACCACCTCGAACACGGCTCCCTACCGAAAATCTCCAGTCTGGCCCGGCTCGAGCCCCGTGGAGTGCTGCGCGTGGAGGTCGTCGTGGGCGACTCGCCGATCGAAGTGGTGGTGACTCACCTGAGCATCCTCGAGCGAGAGAGGCGACACCAGGTCCGAGCTCTCATCGACGGAGGCTGGCTCCGGCCCCTTGGGTCTCCGGACCGTCCGCTGGTCTTCTGCGGCGATCTCAACGCCTCGCCCCGGTCCTTCGCCTGTCGACGCATCGCCGAATACCTCGACAGTGTCGACCAACGCTGGCCGGATGCTCGACGGCTCAAGACCTGGAGCAGCCGCATCGCGCTCCGGCGCATCGACCACGTCTTCGTGAGCGAAGACCTCGCGGTGGAGAAGGTTCGCGTGCCCCGCACCCAACTCACCCAGGTGGCCTCGGATCATCTGCCCCTGGTGGTCGATCTCCGGCTCCTGACCCCAGACCAGCCCTCGACCTCGCCTAGGCAGTCGGGGGCGGCCGAAGCACCCGCCTAGAGACCAGACCCTCCACGAGAAGGAGCAGAAAGGCCGCGCCGAAGAACCAGGAATGGATGGGACGTCCCCGACGGGCCTGTCGCACCGAATCTTCCACCCGACCTCCCTCCAGCGCACGCACCGCCACCCGATCGCCGAGTCCCAGACCGGCGGCAAAGTCCTCCGGACTGAGGAATCTTCGCTCCGATTCCGAGGGGGGCGGGTTCACCGCCACGGTGGCGAAGTCTTCGTGGCCCAGTTCGAGAGTGTAGAGCCCCGGCACATCGGCCTCTCCGAGGATCGCCCGCGGGGGCAGCCGGTCGGAGTCGAGGGTGGCCGGACGCCGAGTTCTGTCGGGCAGGAGGACCGTCGCCGGCGCCGCACGATTCATGGGAACCTCGACCGAGAGAGTCTCCCCCACTTCGAATTGGCGTTGCCCCCGTCCCTGTCCCACCGTGGCCAGGTATCCCACCATCCGTTGGACCAGGGGCAGGAACATGGGAGACCAGGGAAGGTCTCCAGCACTGGTCGAAGTGTCGAAACCACAGACCAGGATTCGTCCCCGTCCCACGCTCAGCTCCACCATCGCCCCTCCTCCCCCCGCGAAGCGGAGAAGGGTGCGGCCCTCCGATTCGTCCAAGCGGTAGAAGCCCTGCAGCCGCGCCTCGGTCAGAGTCTCCAAGGCCTCAGGCTCGAGGCCTTCGAAGATGGGATGATCTCCGGCGACGATCTCCAGGTGCTCGAAGCTCTGCTCCGCTCCCCGATAGTCCCCCAGTCGGAGGGCTGTCCATCCGGCGAGGAGCTTCTGGTTGAGGTAGAGTCCGACCCGAGGATCTCCGGCGAAGAGCAGTAGAGTTCCTCCCCCGTCGACATAGTCCCTCAAGGCCGCGAGACGGGCCGCCCCGAGGTCGCGAAGATCGCTCCCGATCACCACCGGGTGCAGAGGGAGCTCCATCACGTCGAAGGCCCGGGCCGGCGCCACCCGGACCGCAAAACTCCCCCTCCCATCGCCGAGGGGATCGAGGGCGGTGGTCAAGAAAAGCGCGGGGTCGCGTTCGCCCTCGGCCTCCAACATGCCCCGCAAGAGCAGCACGGGCACCCGATCGGTGACCGAGAGCACCTGGAAGTAGCGATCGTCGAGGTCGTAGCGATCGGGACGCAATCGCAGCTCGAGGCCGAGGTCCCGGGCCTCGCCCAGGGTCAGCGGGAAGATGTGTCGCCCCCTCCCCTCGGGGGGGATGCTCACTTCGGTCTCTCCCACGCTGGCGCCATCCACACGGAGCAACAATGCCTCCCGGACGGGGCTCCGGCCGTCCTGACCCACGGTCACCGAGATCTCCGCGGTCTGACCGGTGCGCAAGAGCGTGGCGGGAAGCTGCACGGTGACCACTCGGTGGTTCACGAAGGCTTCGACCCCGATGGGACGCAGGTAGAGATTGGTGGCCTCGGCTTGGGCGAATCGCCTCTGCACCCGATCCAGTTCGGTGCTGTCGAGGTCCACCTTCTGCAGATCGCTCAGCAGGTAGATCTCCCGGTGGGCCATGGTTCCCCGGTCGAGCTGGTCGAGGGCCGCATCGAGACCCCCGAGAGGGTCTCCCTTCCGAGGCCGGGCCTGCGCGCCGGCGAGTTCGGCCGAGAGGAGACCGCCCGGTCGCAGGAATTCCTCGAAGAGGGGACGCGGACTGGAGTCGAAGAGCAGAATGCTCACCTCGTCGTCCTCTCCGAGCTGGGAGAGGATTCGCTGGGCCTCGACCTTGGCCCGGTCGAAGACCGACCCCTCCGCGGTCTGCGCGAGCATGCTCGCACTGCTGTCGACCAGAAGAACCACACTCGACGACTCCCCGCTGCGTACGAGCCGCGCGAGCCCCCCGGTGAGCGTGGGCCGGGCCAAGGCCAGCACCACGCACACGATGATCGCGATCCGGAGAAGGAGGAGCAGGAGACGATGAAGGTTCATCCGCCGCATCTGCCGTTCCTGCGTGGGACGCAGGAAGCGCAGAGGGCCGAAGGCGATGCGCAGACTACGACGTCGCCGCAGGAAGTGGAGGAGGATGGGGATCCCCGCCGCCGCAAGACCGATCAGGAAGGTGGGGTCGAGGAACTGCACGTCCTACCTCACCCGATTGCGCTGGTTGAGATAGGCCAACAAGGCCATCTCGAAGGGAGTGTCGGTGGTCAGAGGAACGTAATCGATCCGATGCTGCCCACACTCCAAGGAGAGGGTCCGCCTCCAACGTTTCACCGACTCCTGGTAGTCCCGCCCCAGGTGCCAGGGTTGAGTCTCGACCGATTCGACCTCCCCCTCGGGATCGAAGAATTCCGCGGGGCGATCGAAGGCCAGGTCCACCTCCCGGGGATCGAGGACGTGAAAGACGAGGACCTCGTGCTGACGATGACGAAAATGCTTGAGCCCCGCCAGGACCGCTTCGACATCATCGATGAGATCGCTGATGACCACGACCAATCCCCGGCGCCACATCCGCCGAGCCATCTCGTTGAGTACCCGGCCCACATCCGTGGTGCGTCCCGCTCGGGCCCGGTCCAAGACCTTCAGAATACGGTGGAGTTGGCGGCGCTGACTGCGCGGGGGGACGATCTCCAGAACCTCTTGGTCGAAGGTCGCCAGGCCCACCGCATCGTTCTGTTTGATGAAGAGGTAGCTCAGCGCAGCGGCCAACAACTTGGAATAGTCGAGCTTGGTCAAACGCGGGGTCGGAGCATCGGGTTCGGGGTGGGCAGCCATCGTGCCCGACACATCCAGAAGGATGCGAGCCGAGAGATTGGTCTCTTCGTGAAAGACCTTCACGTAGTGCCGGTCGGTCTTGGCGTAGACCCTCCAGTCCACGTACTGGGTGGACTCCCCCGGCTGATACTGACGGTACTCGGCGAACTCCACCGAGAAGCCGTGGTAGGGACTGCGGTGGAGACCCACCAGGAAGCCCTCGACCAGGGCCCGTGCGATGAAGTCGATGGATCCCAGCCGGCTGATCACCTGGGGATCGAGAAGCTGTCCCGGTGGCGCAGAACTCATCCGCTCTCGACCGCGAGGAGGAGTTCTCCGATCAGCTCGTCGACGCGGACATCCTCGGCTTCGGCGTGGAAATTCGTCACCAGTCGGTGGCGGAGAACGGGACGGGCCACGGCCGCCACATCTCCGAGGTCCGGAGTGGGCCGGCCCTCGAGAGCCGCCCGGGCCTTGGCTCCCATCACCAGGTACTGCGCGGCCCGAGGCCCCGCCCCCCAACTCAGGAACTCCTGGGCCCGAGGGTGGGCACCCTCCTCGTTCGCGCGGGTGAGTCTCGCCAGACGCACCGCCCGCTCGACCACATTCTCGGCGACGGGAACGGCTCGCACCAGAGCCTGGAGCTGCAGGATCTCCGCCCCATCCAACACCGGCTCCACCGTCCCCACCTCCGTGGTGGTGGTGCGGTGAACGATCTGCAGCTCCTCTTCGAAGGCGGGGTAGTCGATGCGGATGTTGAACATGAAGCGATCGAGTTGGGCCTCGGGAAGAGGGTAGGTGCCCTCCTGCTCGATGGGATTCTGGGTGGCCAATACGAAGAAGGGTGCGGGGAGTTCGTGGGTCTCCCCCAGAATGCTCACCTCACCTTCCTGCATGGCCTGAAGGAGGGCGGCCTGGGTCTTGGGAGGAGTCCGATTGATCTCGTCGGCCAGTACGATGTTCGAGAAGATCGGACCCCGCACGAAACGAAAGGCCCGGTGACCGGTAGTCGAATCCTCTTCGAGGATCTCCGAACCCGTCACGTCGCTGGGCATGAGATCCGGCGTGAATTGGATGCGATGGAATTCCAGGGAGAGGGCCTGAGAGACCGTGGACACGAGCAAGGTCTTGGCCAACCCCGGCACCCCTTCGAGGAGGACGTGCCCTCCGGCGAAGAGCGCGATCAGCAATTCCTCGACCACCCGATCCTGTCCCACGATCCGCGTCGAGATCTGCTCGCGCAGCGCCCGGCGGACTTCTCCGAGCCGGCCCAGGCTTTCGATGTCACTGCTCAATGGGATTCCCTTCGTTGGTGCGGCCTCTGATCCCGAGGAAGCTACCCGAGGCGGAGGGCTCGGACAAGGCGGCGCATTGAGGAGCTGCGATGCTTTTGCTATCCTCATGGGTCCTCCCACGACCCGATCTGGGTTGAACGGGAGCCCGACCACGATTGTTCCCCCCTTCTGCGCGATCTCCCGCGCCGACGTGAGTGATGCTCCATGAACGAACGATCTCCGCGACAGTTCTCACTCGCGCTCCCCGCTTGGCCCCGAGTTCTACCCAGAGTCGGCTTGGTCCTGCTGATCGGGGTCATCTCCGCTTGCTCCCGGAGTGTCGATCGGACCCAGCTCCCGTCTCAGATCTTCGTTCTGGGAGTCGATGCCTTCAGTCCTGAGCTGGTCCAGGAGCTGGCGGGAGAGGGAAAGCTCCCGCACTTCGCCCGTCTGCTCGAAGAGGGAGCCTTCGCCCCGCTGAGGGCCGAAGACCCTCTCAAGCCCAGCCAGCTCTGGACCACCGCCCTCACCGGCAAAGGGCCCGCCACCCACCGAGTGGTCGGAGAGTACATCGTCCTCCCCCGCGACGGCACCCACGCGCGCACTCCGAGTTCGGCCCGTACCACGCAGACGGTGATGCAGATCGTCGGATCCCAGGGTCACACCGTGGCCTCGGTGGGGCTGCCGGGCACCTGGCCGGCGGAAGTCGTCAATGGTTTCGTGGTGGCCAATGGCTACCGACCCCACCGGTGGACCGAGGCCTCCGAGCACGACTTCGATCTCGAGAGCGTGGGCCTGACCACCTATCCACCCTACCTGGCCGACGAAATCCAGGATCTCGTGCACGGGGTGGACGAGCTCCCCCGAGAGGACGTCGCCCGCTTCTTCGTCTTCAACGAGCGGGAATTCGAGATGCTCTACGATTCCCCTCTGGGCTCCCTGCACCAACGAGACAATCCCCCTCGAGACTTTGCGCTGACTCTCCAGGCCGATCGCACCAACCTCGCGGTCGCCCGTCGCCTGGCGGAGCGCTATCGGCCCCGGCTGGTGATCACCGACCTCGAACTCCCCGCCGCCGTGGAGCCCACCTTCTGGTACTTCATGGAACCGGATCGCTACTCCACCCCCCGGGACAGCCAACGTCGACTGGGACACGCGGTCCTGGAAGTCTACCGGTGGGTCGACGAACAGGTCGGCGCTCTCCTGGAGATCCTCCCCTCGGGGTCCACTCTGGTGGTGGTGGCTCCCTCCGGATTCGGCGACGGATCCAAATTGGACCCCGAGGGCAAAGAGGTCCCGGCCCCGGTGCTCACCGCCGAAGGTGGCATCTGGATGTGGGGCCAGGGTGTCGTTCCCGGTGGAAGGGCCGACGCGGGGAACCTCGCGGACCTCACCCCCACCCTCCTGGCACTCCTGGACCTCGATGTGGGAGGCGACATGGACGGGAGCGTCCTCCGTTCTCTCCTCGATCCTCTCTTCGTCGAAGCCCATCCCATCAGTACGGTCGAGAGCTGGGATGAGGACTGGGATCAGGAGCACCGCTTCCCCGATGTTGCCAAACCCCGAACCGACGCCGCCGATTCCTCCGCGGCCGCTCCACCCACCCAGGAGACCAAGCCGTGAACTCCGATGAATCCTCGGATCACCTCGACGCGGAGATGCTCGAACTCGAACGCCAGCTCCAATCCGAGTTGGCGGACATGCCGGGCAGTGACCTCGAAGCCATTCAGCGCCAGCCCCACATGGCCTACGTGGCGATCTATGCCACGGACATCGAGGAACTCTGCGATTTCTACGAAGGCGCCTTCGGCTTCGACCGACGCTACGAGTCTCCCAGTGCCATCGAGTTGCAGGCCGGAGCCCTCATTCTGACCCTGGCCGAAGAACACCAACTCCTCGAAGTCTGCGGAGTCGACCACCTCCCCCGAGTCGAGGAGAGTCGCAGCACCTTCACCGTCCTCGTCGAGGATGTGGAACGCTGCGTGGAGGCGGCGGTGGCCCTTGGGGGAAGAGTGGTCCGGGAACCTCATGACACCGAGTGGGGCATGCGCTCCTGCTGGCTCCGCGATCCCTCAGGCCAGCTCTTCGAGATCGGACGATTCCTCCACGGTCGTTGAGACCGCCCGCAGCCCGGCTCCGGGAGCCAGGCCGAAGACGCAGGGTTCTCTCCGACTCCGTCGAGCCAGAATCCGAAGGGCCGCGGCCAAGGTCTCTCCGGAGAGCTGCCGCTCCAACGGCAGTCCCGGGACTTCGACCGCCGCCTCGAGGAGGAGGGTGGCGATCCGCGGGCCCGGCTCTTCCTGCTCGGCCGCGAGCACCCGGGCCAGGCTCAGAGCCGCCGCCGCAGGCACATGGACCAACCCCCGACCGCCATCGGCGCCCACCGCCGTCGAGCCATTGATGAGGAGAAAGAGCCCGTGCTCGGGAAGCCGAGGGAGGACGGTGCGCACCGCCACCAATTGGGCCCGAAGCTGATCGCGCAGACAGCGATCGAATTCCCGCATCGGAATCTCGGTCAACCGACCCTCGCAATCCGGCTGACCGAAGCTCAGCACCGCGTGGTCGGGAGCGAAGGATCGGAGCGCGGCGACGAAGGACTCGGCCTGGGTTTCGGATCCGAAATCCACCACCTCGGCCGAGACCCCTTCGGCCCACGAGAAGTCGCGGCCCCAGGAGTCGCGTTCCTCCTCGTCGCGGCCGGTGACCAACACCCGGTCTCCCCCCTCGACGAGGGCTCGGCTCAGAGCCCGGCCCACTCGGCCCATCCCTCCCAGGAGGAGCCATTTCTCGCCGACATCACGATCGCCTTGCATCAGGATTTCACCTCCAGGCCCTCTTTGTGCTAGCCTCGGCGGGTGCCCCATCGCAACCATGGGAGGGCCACCGTGATCTTGGTCGTCAGTAGGAGTCAGCGACTGCGCCACGCAACCGCCGCGGCCCAGCGACCCACCCACTGGGCCACCGAAGCCCGGACCCTCCGGGAGGGCCTGCAACTCGAGCCCTCGCGGATCCTGGTCGACCTCAACCTCGAACCTCCGGAGTTCTCTCTCGAGGCCATCGAGCAGAGCCAAGGACTCGAGGCCGAAGTCATCGCCTTTCTCGACCAACCCGCGGGCCGTCAGGCGATCCTCGCGAGCCTCGCCGGTGCAGACCGGGTGATCAGTGAAGCCCAGCTCCTCGACGAACTGCGAGCCGGCCGAGTCTGATTCTCTCCTGCGACCGCCAGCGACAGACCCTCAGCTGGCCAGAGCCACCAGCCGTCGGTAGCGGCGACCGATGACCGCGGCCAAGACGAACCACAGGGCTACGAGTCCCAGGTTGAAGAGGGCGAAGCCCTGGGCATCCCAGCCCAGTTGACGGATCCCCACGAAGACCAATCCGGCCGAGAGCAGATCTCCACTGCGGACGAAGAAGGTGTCGATGGCCTGCTTGGCGTTGTACTTCTGCTCTCGAGTGGTGGGGAGGAAGAGCGCCTGCCGCACCGTGTTCTGGAGAGAATAGTCGGTGGCGTTCTCGGCGGTCTTTGCCCATCGGACCGCGGCCAGGACGGGGAAGAAGGCCAGAATGCCATAGCCCACGAAAGCGATCGCGGGCAGGATCAACAGGGCCCGGTGCACACTCAAGTACTTGAGGATGCGAGAGACCAAGAAGAGTTGGACCACCGCTCCCACCACATTCACCACCAAGAAGAACTCCGCGTAGAAACGCCCGATGTTCTCCCCCACATAGTCGTCGAGGGCCACCCCCACGAGGCCCAGATCGACTCCCCGCTCCGAGATGGCGGTCCGCACGATGTCTCCCAGGACGAATTCACCGGTGCTGTTCACCCAATTCACGACCAGCAGCAACAGGGCGATCGACAGAAGGTAGCGATCCTCCAGCACCAAGGCGAAGGCGCGAAGCAATCCTCCTCCGATGGCGGAGTCCGCCTCGCCCTGCTTCTGCGACTCCGACGACGAACGCGCCACCGGACGTCCTTCCGCCCGCACCAAGATGGCCAGGGCCGTTCCCAGCAACGCCGCCGACACCAACAAGAGTTGGTCCAAGCCCAAGGGTCCGATGAGCCGAGAGCTCACTCCCCCCCCGAAGACCGCGCCGGCCGACGCTCCGAATGCCACCAGAACGAAGAGGCGCTTGCCCTCTTCGGGCGAGTAGAGGTCGTTGGCGAAGGACCAGAAGAGCGCCGGTACCATGAGATTGAAGATTCCCACCCAGATGTAGAATCCCACCCCGAGCACCAGGCTGGCCCCCGGGGTGAACTTCACCGCGAAGTAGAGCAGTACCAGATTGGCGACGAAGAAGAGGAAGACGCTCTGCATGAGGCGGCGACGAGGAAGTCGACTGGCCAGAAAACCGAAGATCGGCACCACCACCACGAGCAGCAGGAGGGCTTGGCCTGCGGCCGCGTAGCTCTTGTACTCCGCGCCATTCTCGGCCGCGAGAATCAAGGCCTCCCGCACCGGCTTGATGATGTAGTAAGAGGTGAAGATCAAGAATACCCCAAGGGTCAGCAGCAATGCGGTGGCCGCTTCACCCGCTCGGACCTCGGTGAAGACCGAGAGCAAACGCTCGATGCGGTTGCGAAGCGGGGCCTCCGGAAGCCGGCCGGAACTCAGTGGAGGACCCCCGACTTCAGAACGATCGCGGTCCAGTCCTCCCAGGCTCCGTCCTGGGGGGCGGCCGGGAGCGAGGTCGGCGCAGAGATCAGATCCTCCACCCTCTTCCAGGCCACGCGGTGAGGTTCGGCCTGGGCCTGGACCTTCGCCGCAATCGCATCGTGATCGAGGTGGAGTTCCGCCAGGTCCACGGTGAAGAACACTCCCACGTGGACACTGCTCACGTCCTCGGCCTCGCTATTGATACAGCCGCGGGCCCTCAGAGCCGCAGGACTCACCACCAGACCGGTCTCCTCTTCCAGCTCTCGACCCGCAGCCGCCTCCAACATCCCCGCGCCGGTCTCCGAATCCGTGCTGCGATCGAAGGGCTCGATGTGCCCCCCGAAGCCCACAGTCCACAACCCTCCCAAACGGGCTTCGCTGTGTTGGACCTTGCGTTGATAGCAGAGCACCTGGCCGTCGAGCTGGAGAGCGATGTACGGAATCAGTTGCTTGAAATGACTGCACCGCTCCATGTACTCCCGCTCGGCGAAGAAGCCCCGCTGCTCGACCACCCCCAGATCCACTGCGTCCAGAGGCAGGAAACCCTGGGGAGAGAGACCCGGAAAGAGGTGGTGGCGTTCGACGACCAGAACGAATTTCATCCTGAGTTCTCCAGAAGACGAGGGCGATTCGGCGGCGCTACCAATAGGCCTTCCGATGCTGCTGATAAAAGGTCACCGTCCGGCGAAGACCTTCTTCCATTTCGGTGCGCGGCTGCCAACCCGTGGCCCGCGTGAATTTCGAGAAGTCGGCGAAGTAGTCGCCGGTTTCGATCGCCTTCCGGTCCGGAGGCCATTCGACGAATTCGTAGGCCCCGCTTCCCGCGTACTCCACCACGAGCTCCGTGGCTTCGCGCAGGGTGCGAGCCTGGCCGCTCCCCAGGTTGAAGGCCTCGCCGTTGCAGCGATCGCGCTGTGCTCCAGCGAGAAGGAAGGCCTCGATCGCATCCTCGACGTAGTTGTAGTCACGCTTCTGCTCTCCGTCACCGTAGAGCTGGATGGTCTTGCCGTCCATCGCGAGGCGGATGAACCAGTTGAGAATCCCGTACTTGGCGTGGCGCATCTGGTGCCGCGGCCCATAACAGTTGTTCACCCGAAGGCTGCAGAAGGCCATGTCGTAGGCCCGATGGTAGACGAATCCATAACCCTCGGCCGCGACCTTGTTCACTCCGTAGACGTCGGTGGGCTGCATGCGGTGGCTCTCGTCGACCGGGACCCGATCGAGCACTCCATACTGTCCCCGGGTCCCGGCGTAGATCACATAGCACTCGGGGGCATGGTGACGCACCGCTTCGTAGACCACCATGTTTCCGCGACAGTTGATGTCGATATCCCAGAAGGGGTCGATCATCGAATCGACGTGACTGGTCTGCATCCCGATGTGAAAGAGGAAGTCCTGATCTTTCACCAAGTGATTCATGGCATCGACATCTCGAATGTCGCAGAGATTCACCCTCACTCGATCCTCGATCCCCTCGAGGTTCGCGCGATTCGCCCCGAAGAGCGGATGATGACTGTCGACGATGGTCACCTCGGCTCCGGCCCGGACCAGTTCGTGGCTGAGGGTACTCCCCAGGCAGCCCAGTCCACCGGTCACCAAGACCTTCTTGCCTCGGTAGGCGTCATGAGGATCGGTCATCGAATCCACTCCTCGAGTCCGGTGGGAAGAATGACAATGGCCTGCCAGAATACGCGCGCATCCTCCGGTGTCAAAGAAGGGCCTGGGGAGAGCTCCCCAGAACTCGGAAGAGATCGGCCGGTTCCTCCGATTCGGCCAGGGTCCGGGCATTTCACCCTCGCAACTTCGACGACCACTGGCCACTTCGCCTCGATCGGGGTAGATCTGTGGAATCTGTCGACTCCCGAGACTCCTGACGCCGGAGAAGCTCAGTGATGTACACCGAAGCCCAGGTCGCCGAACTCCTGAAGATCCTGCATGCGCCGGTCACGGACTTCGACTGTGGGACCCTCTGTGCTCCCACCAACGACGGCATACCCCTGTGTTGCGACAAGGCGGCCATCGTCCCCGTGCTCTACAAGACCGAATACAAGCTCCTGCGGCGTCGGTCCCGACTCTGGCGATCCTACCGACCCACCAATGCCCACCAACGCGAGCTGATGCAGGACACTCGAAACTGCGACCGCCTGTGCGAATGTCGCGGCGTCGAGCACTGCGAACGCGAAAACCGATCGATCGTCTGCCGCACCTTCCCCTTCGAACCCTACCTCGATCACGACGACGAATTGGTGGGTTTGGTGTACAACTTCGACTTCGAAGGGCTCTGCCCTCTGGTCGCGAGCCGCCACCCCATCCGCCAGGACTACATCGACCAGGCGATTTCGATGTGGGAGCTCGCCTTCTCGTGGTCCGAGACCGAACGCGACTTCTACCACGATCACAGCACCACTCTTCGCAGAAGCTTCGGCCAGAAGGGCCGGAGAATCCCAGTGTGGAGTCGCCAGGGGCGACGCTGGATGCCGACCCGGCGCCGATAGGCCGCTTTCCCCGGCCAGGAGCATTTGTGCTATGCTCCTGGGGCCAGATCCTTCCCTGCTCAGGATTGCCGAATGCCCATGAGACGATCCTCGGTCGTCCGAACTGCTCTGCACGCCCTGAATGTGGCGCTGCACTGGAAACACTTCGAGCTCGTCCGAACTTGGGAACTGGAAGACGAACGCTTCAGCCAATTCATCCCCTTCCGAGAAACTCGCCAAGCCGCCGAAGCCGCCGCGATGTCCCTCGAGGACTACATCGAGTTTCGTTACCGAGCCCATGGAGCGACCCAGGCCACCCTCGACGGGATGGAGGAGCTCGGCGTCTTCCACCGGCCGGTCACCGGAGTCTGCGAAATCGGCCCGGGTTCCGGGCGCTACCTCTCACGAGTCATGAGACGGTGCCGACCCCACCGCTACGAGATCTACGAGACGGCGATCGAGTGGCGCGAATGGCTGAAAGACGAGTACGACGTCATCGCCCACGAGGCGGACGGACGAAGTCTTGCCTTCACCGAGGACGCCTCGATGGACCTCGTGCAGGCGCACAAGGTATTCCCCGGTCTCGGGATTCTCAGCATCAGCCGCTATTTTCGAGAGATGATCCGAGTGGTCCGGCCCGGAGGGCATATCGTCTGCGACGTGCTGACCGAAGAGTGCCTCGATGCGTCGCGGCTGCGAGCCTGGTTGGACTCCGGGATCCGTTATCCGCAGAGCATGGTCGCCCGAGAGTGGGTCGTCGACCTCTTCGCCCGAGGAGGATGTGAAGTGCGGGGGAGCTTTCACGTGGCCATGCGCCCCGGAACCACCGAGACCATGGTCTTCCGCAAGGTCTAGACCGACGGTGGCCCTCCGGTGGCCGATGGCTCCGCTTCGTCGAGGTGTCGCTCTTCCACTTCCATTTCCCGCAAACGCCTTCTGATCTGCAAACGCTTGCGGCCATAGCCCACCAGGAAGAGCAGAGTCATGGCGGAGAAGAGCGACCCCGCCCCCGCCAGAGCTGCAATCCAGCCGTAGCGGTAGCGCAAGCGGAGGGCGACCTCTCGCTCGAAGACCGGAGCCCGCAGCCCATAGGTCTGTGCGAAGGCGAGGTCGAATCGGCCGGTCCGGGAGACCGCCCCCAACACCGCCCTCCACCCCCCTTGTTCCGGGAAGCGACGCTCGAGCTCGAGGACCGCACGCACTGCGATGCGATAGGCGAGGGCCGCACTCTGACCTCCTCGGGGAAATCGGTCGTGCAGCTCGTTCAGCTCGGGAAGCCGGCGGGTCGAAGCCGCGCCTACGAGGCCCAGGGTATCCGAGAAGCGCCACTCTCCGGATTGGGCCTGAGCGACGCCCTCCACGAACCACATCGGCGGCCGGATTCCCTCCAGGCGCTGCCCGAGATAGACATGGGAGAGCTCGTGGCCCAGGATCTGGGCCAAGCTCTTCCGTCCCCTCGCGATGGTCCCCACATCGAGGACGATGGGGCCCCCAGGCCAGTTCGCGAAGCCCACCCCCCATTCCGGCAGCAGTCCCCGCGACCACCGCGCGAAGGTTTCCGACTCCAGAAGAACGATCTCCACCGGAGCGGGGCGGTCCACCTCCAATCCCGCCGCGATGTCCCCGGCGACCTCGGTCCAGACTTCCTCCACCCGGGCCACCGCCGTCCCCAGGGAGGCTTCGGCCCGGATCCAACCCGGCGGATCGAGGAGAGTGCGTCGGAGAGGGGTCGGATCTGCGGCCGCCAGACCCGCCGACACCGCCACGCAGAGAAGGGCCGCCAGTCCGCAGATCACGGCCACCCATCGACCCGCGCCCAGAAGGGGAGGCCACCGCAACACGGGCTAACCCCCGTACTCGTCGTGCCCCACGAATTCCGCGAAGAAGCTGAGGATGTCCTGCCACGCGGTGGTCGCCTGACGCAGCTCCACCTGCTCGTGGAGCTTGGGATCGTCCCAATAGAGGAATCCATGACCCACATCGGGGTAGATCCGGATCCGATCCTGAAGCCGTCCCTTCTCGCGCAACGCGGCGATCATGGTGGTCGCTTGGGACCGAGGAACGATCTCGTCCCGCCCCCCCTGGATCAGGAGGATCGGAGCGTCGGAGAGGTCGTCGATCACCGCAAGACCGTGACGGCGGGCGAAGGCCTCCGGACGGTCCTCGGGGCCGGAGCCGTAGACCCTCTGGCTGAGGGCATCACCGACGTCGAAGTCGTGGTCGAGGAGGTACTGATACCAGGCGTAGATGTCCATGACTCCATAAGCCGCGACCACCGCCCGCACCACTCCCCGCAGCTCGGGACGAGCCGCCGCTTTGACGGAGATGAGCGCGCCGTGACTCAGTCCGAGCAGGACGAAGGTGTCGGTTTCGATCCCCGGGTGGGAGCGGAGTTCGAGGATGGCATGCACCACGTCGTCGACTTCCCCCTCGGCGATTTCGATTTCTCCTTCGCTGTCGTCCTCCCCGCGGTAGCTCGGCGCGAAGACGATGTATCCCTGCTGCGCCAACCATCGGCACTTCGCACGGGTGGCCTCGTTGACTCCACCCACTCCGCCGTGGGCGAAGATCAGCCCCGGCTCGACGTCGTTCTCGCCGAAGGGATTGACGAAGATCCAACCGGTGACTTGGAGGTCCCCAGACGGGTAGCGCACGTAGGCCTGCTCGACATCGTCGATCATCTCGCGTGAGAGAATCTCGAGCCGGGGCTCGGCCGAAACCAGGGACGCCAGTGCCATCACCAAGAGGACCACTCCTCCCGCCATGGCGCGGGGCGAAGGAGTTGCGGACTGGTGATGATGCAGCCGGGCGCGTAATCTCCGAGTCGTCATCGATATGTATCCTCTCCCACTGAAGGTTCCTGGGTCTTGTACCACGCCAGGACCGGAGGGACCAAGTGCGGCGCCTGGCATCCCCGAATCCATCGACCCCGAAACGGGGTGCTTCGGCGAGAAGGTCGGTGGCGATCCTTTTCGGAGTGGCCCTCTCCTGGGCCAGCCTCTTCGCTCCGGCCCAGGGTCAGAGCCTCGACCCCCGATCGGCCGCGTTGGCGGGCACTGCCTTCGGGAACCGCGACGCATCGAGCTTGGCGGCCAATCCTTCGTACCTGGCCTGGGAGGAAGGTCCCCGCCGAGGGCATCGCCGAGGGCATCGCCTGCCACTGCCCCTCGGGCTGGGAACCTGGCTCTTCGACCGGCCCAGCTTCGATCCGCAGACCGGGGACTTCGAGTGGATCCGAGCGGTGGACCTGGGTCTGCGTCATCCGCTGGTGTTGAGCGGAGGGGGAAAGCACTTCGAGGGACTGGGCTTCGGCGGCCCCACGGGGACGGAGCCGAGCCTGGCCCTTCTCTCACCCACCTCCCTGAGAGAGATCCTTCCCCGAAGAGGGGGTGACCTCGGCCTCACTCGGGTCCTCGGAGCCCTGGCGAGGCAGTGGCCCCTGGGCCAGCAGTGGGGAACCCTGAGGGTGGTGGTCGCACAGGTCGAAGAGCGGGTCCAGGTCGATCTGCGTCCCGACCGCCGCCTGCAATCCTGGATGGACGGAGATTCCCCGCTCCCGGGCGCCCTGGGCATCGCCACCGTGGACACCTGGACCGCGGCGAATCTGAGCAGCGGCATCAGCTGGGCCAAGCAATTCGAGGTCTATCGGCCCGCGCCTCGGGCCGGAGAGGACTGGCGGGAGGCCTACTGGAATTCCCAGACCCGCGCCCTGCGCCTGGCCGTGGGATGGAGCCTGCGACGGAGCACCGGTCTCTTCTACCGGCGCTACCGAGGACGCCTCGAATTCGAGTCCACGGGGTCGCAACTCCAGTACCGGCCGCAAATGCGCCGAGAATTCTCTCGGGCCCGAGGGCTCTCCGGCCTAGCCGGGACCTGGGCCGCCGACCTGGGAGTCTCCCTCCGCATGGGAGGGTGGGAACTGGGGGCGGGAGTCTCGGACCTGCTGGCCGAATGGAGGTGGCCCGGAAGCTCCGTCGACCTCTTCGAGACCGATCCCCTGACCCACGAAGTCACGCGAAGCCGAGAGGGGAGTTCCCTCCGCCTGAAAGAATCGGGTCCGGCCTCTCGATGGCGCCTGGACCTGGGTTGGCGAGGAGGGGCGCGGAGAATCGGCCTGCAGGCCGACGGGGGATTGGGAGGCACGGCCCTCCGCGCCGCCATGGAGGGGGGCCTGGGAGACCGATTCGTCTTGCGCGGGGGGATCGAATTCGACCGGCGGCGGCGGTGGCAGGGAGGGGCCGGACTCCTCCGGCGGGGGTCCGCCTTCGACTTCGAGGTGGGCCTGCAGTCCCACGCCTACAATTCGAGCGGGAGTCGGGAGATCGCGCTCAGCTCCGCCATCTCTCTTCCGTGGCGTTGAGGCCGAACCATCAGAGTGCGACGGGCTGATCCCGGGGGACCTCTCCGAGTTCACGGGCCATCCGGACCACATCGTCGATGCCTTCCTCCTGATTCGGGACTCGGTTTCGAGGCGCCTCGGCCTCGCGCATGGAGAGAATGAGGTAGAAGGCCATCCCCTCTCCCGGACGGGGCCGGGCCTCGAGGACTCCCCCGTGGTAGTCGGTGATGGACGCCACGATGGGCAAGGACAGTCCCGAGCCTTTCTGGTGGTGGTCGATCTCGTGCGAGAGTTCGAATCGGCGAAAGAGTCGGGGGATCTCGTGGGCCTCGACACAATCTCCAGTGTTCACGATGCGCAGAGCGCGCCACACATGGGACTCCTGGCGCGGACCCCGTCCGAGACCCACCATGTGCGTCGCGAGATCCTCTCCCGAGTCCTCCTCGATCCGGTCCACGATGTCGACCACGATCCTCCCCTGGGGACGATTGTGACGCCAGGCATTGTCGAGCAACTTCTGAACGGCGACTTGGAAGAGAGTCCAATCGCCTTCCACGAAGACTTCCTTGGTCTGGCGAAAGTTCGGAGCGAGGTGGAGTTCCAAGCCCTCGATCTGCTTCTGCACCCGTGCGATCTCCATGTCGACGAGTCCGGTCAGGGAGAATTCCTCGAAGCCCTGTTCTCCGCCCTTGGACTGAAGGTTGGCCATGAGAATGGCGTCGTTCATGAAATCGCCGAGGCGCTGCGCACTCTGCTGCACCATGGTCATGAACTCGATTTCGGTAGTGCTGTCGCTCTCGCGAAATCCTTCGAGGAGGAATTCGATTCCTCCGAGGATGGTGGTCAGAGGAGTGCGCACCTCGTGGCTCACCAGGGCCAGGAAATCGTCCTTCATTCGCTCCACGCTCTCGGCTTCCCTCAGCGCATCGCTCAGAGCCACCCGTTGGGTGAGCATGGCCTCATGGGTGGTGTGGAGATCGGTCACCATGGAGTTGAAGGACCGCGCCAGGTGGACCATCTCGTCGCTTCCCCGCACCGGAATGCGGGGCCGGAGATCCCCTGATGCGACCCTGCGCATGGCCTTTCCCAACCTCTCGAGGGGACGGGTCACCCTGCCCACGAGGTGGTTGATGAAGAGGCTGCCGGTGAGTGCAGCCAGGGCGATGACCAGGGCCAGCACCAGGGATTTCTGCGGTCCTCCTTGGGAGTCCGGCGACATGGCCAGAACCGCAGTCAGCCCCGAAGCGGGATCGTGGCGCCAACCCACCCACCAACTCCGACCCTCCGCTTCCCAGGCTTGGGGATCGACGGGGCGGGCCGGATCCATGGTGCGCACTCGCTGCGCCAGCTCTTTCGGCCACATCGCTCCCGCGCCCACGCTCCGGGCGAAGAGAACCTCTCCCCCGGGGGCCAGAAGGGCAAAGTAGTGGGGCAGGTCCAGATCGAAGGGCCCCTCCTCGCGCCGAAGAAAGCGGGGATCGAGGACCAAACCCACCGCGAAACGGGAATCCTCTCCCGACTCCGGGGTCCAGAAGAGACGAGGACCACCCTCGGACTCGGTGAAGCGGAAGGCGGGGCGGGGCGGGGCTTCGCGTCGTCGCACCCACGGAGGGCCCGACTCCGACCGCAGTACGGAGCTGCGGACCCAGTCTCGCCGCACCTGGGCGTAGACCTTTCCGGAGCGGGAGTCCGCCACCGCGAAGACTTCCTCGACTTCGGGCCACTGGCGCAGAAGGAGCCGGGCCTCTTCCACCCAAGCCGGAGCCGGAGTGCGTCGGGCCACCTCCACTCCCGCCGCTTCCGCTCCCAAGGCTTCCCAGCGGTCGGCGAAGACTCGAGCGGCCGAATCCAGATCGCCCAGGTGCGAGACCACCGGGGCCGACACCGCGGCCAGACCAACATCGAGTTCGCGCCGCCAGTGGGCATCTCTCGACCGGGATGCGGACCACTCCGCCACCAGGCCGACCACCAGAGGCCCTCCCACCACTACCGGCAGCAGAGCGACCAAGAATCGCTGACGAAGAGATAGAGGAGCCAAGGCTTCCCACGCTGGTGAGGAGGATCGCCCGGTCACCGAGGGACAGGGCTTCTCCTGGGTCTTCGGCCACCCTCCAGAGATCTTGAACGGCGATTGCCGGGACTCTGGACTCGATTGGAACCCGGAAGGCTGGACCGCGTACGACGATCGAACCCGCAGCCGAAGGACTCTCAGCGAGTCGCTTCATCTGTGTCTCTTCAAGACCGCTAGGAGCTGCTGCTATGATTCTCGATTCCCAAGCCTCGTCCGGACCTCGGCGCCGCCTCGTGCTGATGACCATCCTCGCCGTGGCACTCTTTGCCGGGCCGGCCTTCGCGGGGGCCGCCCACGGCTATCTGGGAGTTCACCTCCAAGACCTCGACGATGCACTCCTCGTCGCCCTCGACCTCGAAGGCACCGATCACGGCGTCCTGGTGCGCGATGTCGTCGAAGACAGTCCGGCGGAGGAAGCCGGCATCGAACAAGGGGACGTCATCATCAGCTTCGACGGAACTGCGGCCAAGAGCGTGCGCGGATTGACGCGACGCGTCCGCCGTTCGAAGGCCGGCGATGAGGTCACCGTCGAAGTCCTCCGCAAGGGCAAGACCAAGAAGATCGAGGTGACCCTGGGAAAGAGCCCCCAATCCCGCAACTTCGCCTTCTTCTCGGGGGATGACGACGACATCGAAGTCTTCGATGGCGACATCCCCGGTTTTTCCTGGCGCCGCCACGGAGTCCTCGGGGCCCGGATCGAGACCCTCGGCAAGGAGCTGGGCCGCTACTTCGGAACGGAGGAGGGGGCCCTGGTCCTGAGCGTGGCCGAGGATTCCGCAGCGGAGGAGGCGGGACTGCAGCCGGGCGATGTCATTCTGGCCGTCGACGGCGAAGAGGTCGAAGACACTACGGACCTTCAGGCCGCCCTTTCGGACTACGAGAGCGGAGACCGGGTGAAGATCGACTTCCTCCGCGAGAAAAAGAAGAAGAGCGTCGAAGTCGAACTCCAGGAGGATCAGTTCTTCACCATGGTCATTCCCGATGGCAAGAACGATCGCTTCCCCGGACCCCCGAGAGCGCCCCAGGGACTCCACAAGTTCCGGGGACCCAGGATGCGACTTCACCAATACCAAGAGATGCGCGGGGATCGGAGCCTTCGCGAGAAACTCGAGGAGCTGCAGGAGCAGGTGAGCGAACTTCGCGCGGAACTCGAGGAGCTGCACGAGAATTGAATCTCTTCGCCACCGCACGGCGGAGCCACGCCAGCCCTCCCCAAGGGTAGCGGCGAGAAGCCCCGGTCTCAGGGACCGGGGCTTCTCGATGAAGGTCGAAGTCTCGGACCGAAACTCAGAGGGTCACCATCCCACCGCAGGCAAGGATGCGAAAGAGGGCGTCGACGTCGAGGGGCTTCCCGATGAGCCCATCGAATCCGCGGGCGGCCAGCTCTTCCACTCGCGCCGGATCCACTTCGTGGACTCCCACCGCGATGCGGGTGCGACGCTGACTCCCCTCCAGACGGCGCAGATCGTCGACGATGCTTTCGTGTCCCCGCGCGAGCCAGTCCTCGTCCACGATCACCAGGTCGAAGTCCCTGCGCTCGATCTGGTCGAGGGCCTCCTCCTGCTTCGACGCCACCCACACGCTTCCACCGATCCGCCGCAAGGCGAACGCCGTCACCTGGGCCCGCACGGGATCGTCGTCCACCACCAGAAAACTGCGCTCCCCTTCGTGGCCGGAACGCAGATCGACCTCTCCCGATTGGGCTCCACAACTTCGGCAGAGGAGCTCACGGAGATCGTTCTGCCGCCAGGGGAGACGGAGCACTTCACCGCTCTCGATCTCTTCCCTCGAGGGGCGACCGTCCATCATCCAGACCATGGTTCCTCGACCGACCTCGTCCACCGCGGTCGCGAGCTGGGAATCCTGCCCCTCGTCGGAGCGCTCGCAGATCACGACGTCGTAGGGCCACCCCGATTGGAAGGCCGCCCGCACCATCTCCGCTCCCACCCTCGGCTGGGAGGCGGTGTCGACGACCATCTGTAGATCTCGCAGACGCTGATCGTGAATGGCTCGCATATTCGCATTCGGTTCGCAGAGCAGGACTCGTGCTCCCGCCCGGGGGAGAGCACTCGCGCCGACAACCCCCAGATCGATGGGGCGGCGCAGAGGAATCTGACACCGACACACGAAACTGCGATCGGCGGCAATCTCCACGTCGACCTCGCCTCCCAGCAGACGGGTCAGCGTCCGGGCCAGGGCCAGCCGGAGTTCGTGGGTCGAATCCACCGCTTCGCCGGCAGCCACGTCGCTGCGGTAGGCCGCGAAATACTCCTCGAGCTCCTGGAGATTGAGATTCGACGACGGGGCGCGCACTTCGAATCGCAGAAGAGGCGCGGTGCGATCTTCGCCGAGAGGAGAACAGAGCAGAAAGACCTCTCCGCCTCGCGCCACCCGCAGCGCACATCCCACGATCTGGATCAAGATCTGGCGGACCCGGCTGGCATCGCCGGCAACCCGGGTCGGGCATTCCGGAGCGACTCGGCTCGCCAATTCGATGCCTCGGCGCCGCGCACTTCGCTCGCAGGCCGAAAGCACGTCCCAGACGATCTCCTCGAGGTCGAAATCGTAGGTCTGGATGGCCAGGTTGCCATTCTCCACCCGCGAGAAATCGAGGAGATCCTGAATGTTGGACAGGGACTGCTGTTGAATCTCGAGGATCGCGTCGAGGGCCTGGGCGAGGGCGGAATCTTCTTCGGAGCTTCGCAACTGGGCCAGGCGTCGCTGGGCCTGCACCAAGGGCTCCCGAACTTCGCTGGCCAGGGCCAGGAGATACTGGTCCCGGCGGCGTTCGGCCCGGGATGCGTCCTCTTCCCGCTGCCGGAGTGCTTCGGCCGAGCGCAGCTGATCGCTGACCTCCTCGGCGGCGGTGACCACGGCCACGATCCGGCCCCCATCTCCGAAGACCGGAGCTCGATCCACTCGGAGCCAGACCTCTTCGCCCTGCATCCCGGTGATGCACTCCAACGAGCCCGACTGGGCCTCCCCCGATTCGAGAACGGCCAGATCGGCCCGGTAGGACTGGGCCGCGTTGAGAGGATCGATCTCCCAGAGGAATTCGCCTTCCATCTGCTCCCGACGCAGATGGTAGAACTCCTCGGCCCGGCGATTCGCCCACAACACCCGGTTCTCGAGGTCCTTGACCAACACCACCTGGGGAATCATGTCTCTCAAGGTCGTCAGGGCCAACATGCGCTCGGTGGGATCCGGCTCGGCTTCTACTCCTCGATGCAGAGGCTGGGCATGGGCTTGGTGCACGAGGACGAGGGCCAAGGTTCCCACTTCGCAGCTCAGTTCGGTGACGAGATCCCGACCCTCGTCCTCGGCCTCGGAACGGATCGGGTCTCCGAGAGCCAAGACCGCGCCGAGATCGTCGGTCACCGAGATGGGAAGGAGGGTTGCACTCCGGAGGAGCTGATAAGGCGTGCCGCGCAGCTCCTCCTCGAGCACCGAAGACTCCAGGCTTCGGGGCTGGCCCGTCTTCAGGACCTGATGCAGGAGCGGAAACAGGGCCACCGGCACCTGCCCCTCTCCCGCGGCCAGGCTTCCGACCGCGGCCACTCGCCGGCTCCCTCCGGACTCGGAGAGTTCGTAGAGAGCGATCGCTTCCCGACCGCAGCGGAAGGCGATGTGGTCGAGAATGGGGCGGATGATCTCCGCGATCCCCGAGCCTCGGGCGAGGGCTCTCGCCATCTCCATCCCGGAAAGAGGCGGGCCGGTCGTCGACGAACTGGGTTGTCGAATCGCCACCCTAGTCCCTTCGAATCGAAGGAGCGAGAGCCGAATCCCCCTCCTTCGAGTACTTTGGTTGCGGTTGGCGCCTCCGGCGTCGGCGGGCTTCCGCTGCATCCGAAGGTTTTTGCAATTCTGGGGCCATCACCGCCTTCTCGCCCAAGAATGGAGCACCACGATGCCGTCCACGGCGACGAAACCTCTCCCTCGTGAGCAGATTCCAGCCGACCGGCGATGGAAGCTGGAGCAGATCTTCGAGAACTTCGACGCCTGGGACACGGCGATGAAGTCTCTGGAAGAGCAGATCGACCGGATGCAGGCCTTCCAGGGCCGAGTGGCCGAGGGGGCATCGACCTTGGTCGAGATCTTGAGCCTCAACGACAGCATCGACGAAGCGGCGCAACGGGTGTGGTGGTATCCGGCGCTCATGCACGACGAGGACCTCCGACGCAACGAGATCGCCGCCCACAAACAACGGGTGACCGAGCTTCTGGCCCGGGCCGGAACGGCGACCGCCTGGTTTCGTCCCCAACTCCTCGCCCTCGGGGAAGAGTGCGTCGATCGTTGGTGCACCGAAGATCCTCGGCTCGGTCCCTACCGCTTCTATCTCTCGGATCTCTTCCGTCAACAGCGACACGTCCTCGACGAAGCCCGAGAGACCCTCCTCAGCTACACCTCTCAACTCGCGAACGCCCCCCGGGAAGCCTACTCGATGCTGAGTGGTGCCGACATCAAGTGGCCCCGGATCGTCCTCGAGAGTGGGGAAGAAATCACCCTCACCTATTCGACCTACCACCACTTGCTGAGCACCAGTGCCTCCCAGAAGGATCGCCGCGCCGCCTTCGAAGCCCTCTACGGGGTCTTCGAGAATCACCGGAACACCTATGCGGCCCTCTACAGCGCAGTATGTCATCGGGACTGGTTCTTCGCCCGCAGTCGAGGCTATGCGTCGACCCTCGAGGCCTCACTCGACGGCGATGCCATCCCCACCGCGGTGGTCGAGAACCTGATCGAGACGACCCGCAGTGCGGTCGCACCTCTCCGGCGCTATCTCCGGCTGCGCCAACAGGCCCTCGGCCTCGAGCAGATGCACCTCTACGACTCTCAGGTTCCCCTGGTCCGCCGCGATCTCTCCTATCCCTACGAGGAAGCCGTCGAACACATCGTGGCCTCGGTGCGCCCCTTGGGAGAACAGTACCAGTCCCGCCTGCAGGAGGCCTTCGGGTCGGGCTGGATCGACGTCTACGAGAATGCCGGGAAGAGGTCGGGAGCTTATAGCGCCCCGGTCTACGGCGTTCATCCCTACGTCCTGATGAACTACAAGGACACCCGGGGAGACATGTTCACCCTGGCCCATGAGATGGGCCACAGCATGCACACCGTCCTCGCTCATGCCGCCCAACCCTATGTCTACTCCGACTACACCATCTTCGTGGCCGAAGTGGCATCGACCTTGAACGAGGGTCTGCTCCTCGATCATCTCCTCGCCGAGAGCCGTGACCCCGGCGAACGAACCCTGCTCTTGCAGCACGCCATCGACAGCATGGTGGGAACCTTCTACACCCAGGTTCTCTTCGCCGACTTCGAACTCCGCGCCCATCGAGACATCGAAGCGGGGAAGGCCATGACCGCGGACAGCCTGTCGGAGATCTATCGAGAACTGATGGTCGACTACTACGGAGATGCCATCGTCCACGACGAGGCCTATGCTCTCACCTGGGCCCGCATTCCCCATCTCTACCGAACACCCTACTACGTGTACCAGTACGCGACTTGCTTCGCCTCGGCCGCGGCGATCGCCAAGGCCATGCAGGGAGAGAATCGCGAGGTGGTGGTCCCACGCTATCTCGAGCTCCTGGCATCGGGAAGCTCCTCCCATCCCATCGATCAGCTCCAACGCGCGGGAGTGAATCTACGCGAAGCAGGTCCCATCGAAGACGTGGTCCAACGCTGCGATCAGCTGGTCACCCAACTCGAATCGAGCTTGAGGGAATTGGGAATCCTGTGAATTCTTCCCCCGCCGCACCCTGGAGATCGCCCGTGATAGGACCGGAGCCTCTGGTGAGGCCACGCATTCCCGCCCGGTGCTCGAGGAGAGCGGTGGGAGTCACGGTGGCCTTGGCCCTGCTCTTGGGGGCATCGCTGACCTCCGCCTCCTCGGTGGACCTGGGCTTCTCGCAGACCGGACTGAGCCTGGGCAATTCCCCTCGGTGGACCGGGCTTCGCGTCAATCTCCACGACCACGAACTCGACACCATCCGGGGGCTCAACCTGACTCTGTGGAGGTCCCGATCCATGCGGTCGGGGACGGTCGACGGAGTGGGGATCGGACTCTGGGGCAGTGGGGCCGAGACTCTTCGAGGAATTCATCTCGCGGGGGTCGGCATCGAGGCCACCCGCAGTTTCTCCGGGATCGGGGTCGGCCTGGTGGGCATTGCCATCGGCGGAGGTCATGCCGGCTGGGCCGAGAACAGTTCGGCCCCGGCCTTCGGCCGGGGACTTCTGGTGGCGGGAGTGGGCATGGGCATCGGGACCGACTTCGACGGCATCGCGATCGCGGGGCTCGGGGCCGGAGTGGGTCGCGACGCCCGAGGTCTGATCATCGGTGGTTTGGGAATGAGCGTGGGACGGGACTTCGGCGGGGTAGTCCTGGCCGGATTGGGAGCGGGAGTCGGAGAGCGTCTGCGAGGAGTCGGCGTCAGCGGCCTGGGCATGAGCGTCGGAGAAGGGGCCGCCGGTCTTCTGGTCACCGGACTGGGAGCGGGAGTGGGCCGTGACTTCACCGGCCTCGCGGTGGCCGGTCTGGGGCTGGCGGTGGGCCAGAGAGTCCGCGGCGTCGCCATCGCGGGACTGGGGTTGGACAGCGACCGGGTGGAGGGCATCGCGCTCTCGGGATTGCGCAACGTCGGAGTGAGCTTGAAGGGGATCTCCATCAGTGCCTACAACCGTTTCGACACCCGGGTGAGCGGCTTGTCGGTGGGACTCATCAACCTCACCCGAGAGCTGCACGGAGTGCAGGTCGGCTTGGTGAATGTGGTCTGGGACAATCCCCGCGGACGACGAGTGTTGCCACTGTTGAACTGGGGACGCTAGACTTCGGCGCTTTCTGCCCGCACCTCCTCCAAGGAAAGCCTCGGATGTCGAGACCGAATTCGAAGCTCCCCCTGCGAATGTCCCGGCCGGAAATGGGTTGGGCTGCTCGGACCCTCCTGGTCTGGACCGTCCTGGTCGGGTGTGGAGGCGCGCAGAAGGCGGTCTACACCGACCCCGACTTCGACGACCACGCCCTCCGTGAAGGCGGGTTGATCGTGGGCGCGGTGGTCGTCGCACCTTCGGTCGCCGACACCACCGGCACCGACGATCCCTTGACCCTCGGGGAGAATCTGCGGCGGCGCCTGAGCGAGGAGTCGTCTCTGACTCTGGTGGGGCCGGCCCAAGCTCTGCTGGCCGGGGATGTCGACGAGTACGCCGGGATTCTCGACCAATATGCCCGCAGCGCGAGGCTCGCGGCACCCGCCCTCGGCGCCCTCTCCCGACGACGCCCGCTCGGACGCTATGTCCTGCTCGGACGCATCGACATCGATGAGGTCGAACGCACCCACGAGCAGACCCGCTACGACCAGGAAGATCGCATTCGTTTCGAGATCGAGCTCTTGAGTCGGCACCACGTGGGACTCAGCGTGGATGTCTTCGATCTGAGGGACCAGAAGATCGTCTGGTCCGCCACCTTCGATCGCCGCCTCCAGGTGAGGGTGCGACGCTTCACCCACGAGGTCCTGGTGGACGAGGTCGACAACGCGCCCATCGAAGAGCTGCAGGTCATCCGCGACCGAATCCGCGAACTCGGATACCCCACTCCTCCCACTCGGCGGGAGGTCCTCGCACACCTCTACGGCGACGTGGCCGAGGCGCTCCCCATCACGAACTGAGACCGACCTTGGACTCTTCCGCCTTCCGCACCGGAGTCGCGACTCCTCTCTCGGCCCTCCGCCGGGGTCACCACGGGATCGGCGAATACCCGGACCTCGTTCCCTTCGGCCAGTGGGCCGCGGGACTGGGCTTCGATCTCCTCCAGATCCTGCCGGTCCAGGACACCGGGGACGACCCCTCGCCCTATGCGGGGGTCAGCGCGGTGGCCCTCCATCCCATTTACCTCTGCATCGAGGAGATCGCCCCCGATCCGACCTTCCTCGAGGACTACCTGGCCGAACAACTGAAATTGGCCAAGACCGCGCGGGTGGACTACGACGCCGTTCTGGCGGCCAAGACCCGAGTCCTGGCTTCGATCTTCGAGAGTCTCGATCCCCGGGCCCTCGAGGCCCAACTCGAGGCCTTCGCCACCGAGCAGAACTGGGTCCACGTCTACGCCGCCTACAAGATCCTCCTCGAGGAGAACGAAGGCCGTCCCTGGTCGGAGTGGGTGCACTACCGCCGTCCCCGCCCCCAGGACCTGGAAGATCTCCTGCAGTCGAGGCACCGGAAGTGGCTCTACCATACCTGGGTCCAGTACCACGCCCATCGTCAGCTGCTCGCGAGCGCCCAACGCCTGAAGGAGCTGGGGGTCGCTCTGAAGGGGGATGTCCCCATCCTCCTCCAGGAAGAGAGTGCCGACGTCTGGTTCTACCGCGACCTCTTCGACCTCGAAGGCCGCGCCGGCGCTCCCCCGGACATTTACTGCGAGGAGGGGCAGTACTGGGGATTTCCCTGCTATCGATGGGAGCGAATGCGCGAAGATGGCTACGCCTGGTGGCGCCGGAGGATTCGTCATGCCTCCCAGTACTATCGAGCCCTGCGCATCGACCACGTACTGGGGTTCTTCCGCATCTGGCGCATCGACCTCCCCCACACCAGTGGCAGAGATGGCCACTACGTCCCCACCCTCCCCCTCGATCCTCGCCGCTTCGCGGCCCGCGGGATCCGCTCCGAAGAACTCGATGCCCTGGCCGCTCCGGAGGGGCCGCTCCTCCGCCTACCCGCCACCCCCACCCAGTGGGGACTCCGCTTCGAGTGGGAACAGAAACCCCTCTTCCTGGACCTCGATCCCAGCCGACGCGAGATTCTGCGGGAGCTCTTCCTGCAGAACGAGTCCGAGAGGGAAAGGCGATGGGGAGAGTTGGGGAGGGAGAGACTGGGGGCCTTGCGCCACGAGACGGAGATGTTGCTCTGCGCCGAAGACCTCGGAGCGGTGCCCTCCTGCGTTCCCGAGGTCCTCGACGATCTGGGCATTCCCGGCCTGCGAGTCGAGAGATGGTGTCGGGCCGAGAACGAGGCGGACCGGCCCTTCTGGGATCCGGCGCACTTTCCCGAATTGAGCGTCTGCGCTCCGGGACTGCACGACGCCTCGTCGATCCGGGGTTGGTGGGAAGAAGAGGACCATGCGACTCGCACGCTCTACTACACCCGAGCCATCCACGGTCACCGAGAGGTCCCCGACCGACTCGATGGAGAGACCGTGGAGATGATTCTGCGACGGAATCTGCGCACGAGCTCCATGCTCTGCGTGCTGCTGCTGCCCGACTGCTTCGCCATCGACGAAACCCTGCGCCCGCTGGATCCGGCCGACGAGCGAATCAATGTGCCGGGAACTCCCAGCCACGAGAACTGGGGATGGCGAATGCCGATCTGCATCGAAGAACTCGACCAGCCGAAGAGTTGGAACGACCGGCTGCGAGCAATCCTGGCCCTCCGAATGCCGGCCCCCTGAGAGCGTGGCGAGCGTTCTACTCGCAGGACACGCTCTTGGGCTCCACGCGGCCACAGGCCACGACCTCGTCCATCCCATTGGTCATCACCGCGCAGGCGGAGGTCTGGGCCTGGCGAATGGCATCTTCCCGGGTCCGTCCCTGCCCGATCCTGCACTCGGTGCGCCCCTTGAAGGTCACGCAGACTTCGCAGGTCGCCTCATCCACTCCGCGGAGAGAAAAGACCACCAGGGCGACTACGAGAAGACCGAAGACCAGACTCACTGCGCCGAAGCGTGACATGGCTCTCTCCCCAGGACGAAGGCTCTCGGACCCCATGAACGCTCAAGATCTCTTCGGAGAGGGGGCTCGTCAAGGCTGTGCCCAGTCGCGGCTGGACGAAATGTGGTCGAGACGGCACTCTAGCCCGCAGATCGCCTCCGTCCCCGAGCCCAAGAGAATCCATGACCGACCTGGGGAAAGTCCGCGCCGCTGAGCTCCCAAGCGATGTCCCGTGGCTGAACTGCGAAGACCCCGCCGAGTGGACCGCCCAGATGAAGGGGCAGGTGATCGTCCTGGATTTCTGGACCCACTGCTGCATCAACTGTCTTCACATGATGCCCCATCTCTCACGTATCGAAGAGCGATTCGCCCTCGCCCCGGTGCAGGTCGTCGGTGTCCATACTCCCAAGTTCCTGCAGGAGCAGGACTACGAGAGCGTGGCGAATGCCGTCCATCGCTACCACATCCAGCACCCGGTGGTGATGGATTCGCGACAGGAACTCTGGTCCCAATTCCTGGTCAAAGCCTGGCCCACGATCGTTCTCGTCGACGCCGAGGGTTATGTGCGCGAGCACATCTCCGGCGAGACCACGGTCGACGATCTCTCCGGCCGGATCGAAGAGTTGCTGGCCGAAGGCAACGAGAAGGGCTGCCTCCGCCCCGACTTCCGCGACCCCGGATCCGACCCCACCACCGACCACCATCAACTCTACTATCCGGGAAAGGTCGCCGCGGACGACCGACGGATCTACATCGCCGACAGCGGTCACCACCGCATCGTGGTCTGCGACCACGCCGGACGGGTGGAAAAGATCATCGGCGACGGAAGTCCCGGACTCCGTGACGGACGGCACGACCACGCCACCTTCCGGGATCCGCAGGGGATGACCCGGCACCACCACCATCTCTACGTGGCCGATCGGGGAAATCATGCATTGCGACGCATCGACCTCGACCTCTTCTGGGTGGAGACGATCGCCGGCAACGGAGAGCTCGGGACCAGTGGAGACGACCACGACCCCGAGCGTCCGCTGGAGAATGCGCTGCGTTCGCCCTGGTACGTGGTCGCAGCGGGAGACCACCTGGTCATCGCCATGGCCGGAAGCCATCAGCTGTGGCTCTACGACATCGAGAAGGCCGAAATCGGAGCGTGGGCGGGGAGTGGAGTGGAGGACCACATCGACGCCTCGTTGCAAGAGGCCGCCTTTGCCCAACCCAGCGGTCTCTGCTTGGCCGGGAACCATCTGATGGTCGCGGACAGTGAAGTCAGCAGCGTGCGAGCGGTGAATCTGGAAGAGGGAATCGTACAGACGGTGGTCGGCCAAGGACTCTTCGATTATGGAGACGTCGATGGCGAGGGCGAAGACGTTCTCCTGCAGCATTGCATGGATCTCGCCCGCATCGGAGAGATCCTCTACGTGGCGGACACCTTCAATCACAAGATCAAGGCCATCGATCTGCGAACCCGGCGGTGCCGGAATCTCTTCGCGGAGGCCGACTCCACGGCTCTGGACGAACCGGCCGGAATCACCGCCGTCGGCCAGCGCCTGCTGATCGCCGACACCAACCATCACCGACTCCTGTGGGGCGACCCCGCAACCGGAAGCCTCGAAGCCTTCGACCTCGACTTCCCGGCCGAGCTGAAGTGAACTCCGTCTTCGTCCTGGTCATCCTCCTGTGGTTCGCGACCGCGATCTGGGGGTTGAGGAACCGACCCCGACGGGGAGAGGGCTTGGTCCGCAGAACGGGGAAGGACTACCGCCGCCTCTACACCCGCCGCAATGTCCTCCGCCTCGCCGTCGCCATCGGCGGAGCGGCCTTGCTGGCCTATGGCGGAGCGGACGAGGCCGTGGAATCCTGGCACCACCGCCGGGTCCAAGGGCCCCGCTCCGATCGGATCGCGAAGACCCTGCACCACTTCGGCGAACGGGGATGGTTCGGAGTATGGGCGGCCTTCGCGTTGATGGATCGCTTCTGGGCCAGCACTCCCCTCTCCCGCTGGGGTCGTCAGAGCTTCGCCGCCATGGTCGTGGGACTGCCCACCCTGTGGACGGTGCAGCGCGGTCTGGGGGGAGCACGACCCAAGGACCACACCCATGGGCCCCGCTTCCGTCCCTTCGCCGATGACAACGCCGCTTCGGGTCATTGCTTCATCGGCGCCATTCCCTGGCTCGTGGCCGCACGTCGATGCGGCCTGACCCTTCCCAGGGTCATCGCCACTTCGATCTCACCGGCGGTGGGATGGTCGAGGATCAACGACCACAAGCACTATCTGTCCCAGGTGATCCTGGGCTACGCCATCGCGTGGCAAGCCGTGGACGCGGTGGAGTCCCGACCTCTGATTCCCGAGGAGGAGAGCGAATCAGGGAGAGCGAGGCGAAGCCGGAAGGAACCACCGAGTCCCGGCTCCTGAGCTCCGGTGCACTCCCTCGGCATCGAGGATGACCGCCGTCGCCCCGGGGTAGTGATCCACGAGGGAGAGGCCCGCGGTTCCGGCCACGAGGAGCGCCGTCGACAAGACCTCCGCATCCACCGCGTCGGGCGAGAGCACGACTGCGGTCCGCTCCCCGACCACCAGCCGTCCATTGCGAGGATCCACGATGTGAGCGGCCCCGCCGCCGTTCTCTGCAGCTCGGAGCCGGGTCTGAGAGATCGACAACGCGGCGTCGTGCCATCGCACGGTGCCGAGCACCCGGCCCCGAGGATCCTCCAGGTCGATCCTCCACTCCGGACTCTCCTGGGGACGACCGACCGCGTACCAACTACTGCCACCGAAATCCAGGAGTGCGCGGCGCTCTCCCCAGGCCCGCAACGAGTCGACCATCGCGGCCAGGGCCACGCCCTTGCCATTGCCTCCGGGATCCACCACTACCCCGACCTCCAGGCGCACCCAGGGGGAAGACCCCGATGGGGAGAAATCCAAGCCCTCCCAGGCCCTCGCCGGATTCGAGGAGGTGTGGAGGATGTCGAAGAGGCCGCCGGTACGATCGTGGTCGCGACGCGATCGTTCGAAGTAATCGCGTACCGGTGCAGGCACGGGGCGTCGCTGCCCGGGATGCCGGTGCAAGGAGGAGAGGAGAGAGTCTTCCCGATAGGGACTCAACCACTCGTCCCACTGCTCGGCCACCTCGAAGAGCCGGTCGGTGCGTCGAGCGTCCTCCTCGCCTCCGGCATCGAAGCGGACCACCCGAAGAGCGGTACCCATCACCCAACGAGTGGACTCTGCGGCCACCGCCGCCTCCGGACCCGGCGTCGACATCATTCCGATTCCGACCCAGAGAAGCATTCCCCCGAAGAGTCGGCCCGAGACGCTCATCCCAACCTGCCGGCCTGGCTGTCCGTATAGGCATTGCGCCCCGGCCGGGCCACCCCCACGACCAATGCGATCAGAATGCCCAACAATGCGAGTTGGAGGAGGAGGAATGCGCCGAGCTTGACCCAGGCGAAGCCGGGGTGAAGGTAACGGATGAGCCAGATACTTCCCTCGTTCAACAACGCCGAGAAGAAGGTGGTGCAAACCAGTCCGACCTTCCAGGGTATGGAGATGGGCAAGAAGAGCAGGAGGTGGGTGAGGGTCATCACCAACATTCCCATCGCGAAGAGGTGGAAGTGGCTCACCTCCGCGATGGCCCCGAGTGGACGTGGCGGACGCCCGAATTCCGAAGTGCTGTCTCCGAGGTAGTAGGCCGAAATCGACTCCGGGCTCAGGTTCATCTTCTGAAACCACAGCACCCAATCGGTGATCCAGAAGAGAGCCACATAGACCAGGAAGAGCAGGAGGATGACGCGCAGCAGCGCGTTTCGATTCCACTCACCAGTCACCACGAAGCGCATGGAGCCTCTTCATTCCGAAAGGGAAGCCGAGTCGAGGGTCCGGGCCGGCCCTCGGCTGAGTCGGTCGAGAGCCAAGACCCTCCGCACCGCCGCATTCACCGCATGGGCGGTGAGGGTAGCACCGCCGATCCCCGCCACGCCACGTCCGAGTGCGAGGTCGCGATCCAGGGAATGGCTGGCGTACTGTTCGAGCCATCGATCCGAGGCTCGGTATTCGGGGGGTTCGTGGAAGGCAATGAGATGGACCGCGGCAATCTCCCCCGCCGGTCGTACGACGACCATCAGGGTCTCCGGGAGAGTCCGGACCCGGTGGGTCTCGAAATAGGCGCAACCCAACTTCTCACCGTCTTTCCAGCCCACATAACGGTTGAGGATCCGCCGGTCCGGCGCGGTTCCCGCCGCAGTGCGGATCCGGGCCACGAGATCCTCATCGAGAAAGACACTCTCGGTGACCACCGAATCCGCCCCCGGGAAGGCCATCTCCAGGGCCGAAGCCTTGCTCTGATAGACCGCCGCATCCGCCGCATCGCGGAGAAACAGAAGGGTGAGCCCCAACACCACCGCCACCCAGAACCACCTCGACCAATGGCGCTTCTGGCGGGGAGTACAGGCGCTCTCTCCGCCTGCTGCACACTTGGGACAAGCCATCACCGCCTCCTCGGGCTAGTAGATGAATCCCGCTCCGACCCGGATCTCATCGCTGAGAGCGGAGCTGGCATCGTGACTCTTGTGAACGTATTCGGCTTTGAGCACCACCTGGTGATCGGGCCGGAACTCGAGACCCAGACTCAGCCGGCCTTGGGCCAGGGCGTCGTCGGCGACAAGGCCCGAGGGGACCCGTTCCTGGAGATCGAAACTTTCGTAGCGCAGCCAGGGGGAGAGCTGAAGATCCTCGCGGCCCCAGAGAGTGGGCGCGAGGTCGTAGGCCGCTTCCACGTACCAGCCCTCCTGAGCCGTGGGAACCACCGCACTCCCACTCCATTCGGGGCTGTCGAGAAGGGCCCGCACTCCATCGAGGTCGGAGGTGACATAGAGGGCTCGGACTTCGAGCCCCCGATGGTGAAGGCGGAGGTGAGCCTCGGCGATGCGATTGGTCACCTCGATGAGGGCTCCGGAAGCGTCGGTGAAACGACCCTGGTCCGCCTGCCCGTAGTAGGCCGAGGCCCCCAGATTCCAAGCGTCGTCCCCACCGGAGAATTCGAGGGCCAAGACCCCGCCGATGTCCTCGAAGGTGGCCTCCTGCGCCTTCTGCCTTCCCCCCCGGACTCCTTCGGCTCCGAATCCTGCGGCGTCGAAACCGTTGAGCACATAGGCCGAGTAGTGGGCGACCCCACCCAGCGAACCGTAGGCGCCCACCCCCATCTCTCCCCAGGTGGTGGGAATGATCCTGCGCTCGATCTCCGGCCGAAAGTTCCCGCGATAGACCGTGGGTTCGTGACGTTGGTTGGTGATTCCCATGGGCACGAGCACGCTTCCCGCCCGAATGCTGAAGGCCGGGCTGATGAGGAAATCCAAGTAGGAGAATTCCACCGAGACTTCCGATCCCCCGTGCTCCCACTCCAATTCGGTATTGAGCAGAATGGAGTCGCTGAACTTGTAGCCGATGTAGGCCACGAAACGGTAGAAGTCCGCGGTGTTCCGGGCTCCGCTGGCCGCCTTCTCCTCCACCGGCGCACCAAAGTAGAATTCCCCGTAACCGCCGATCGACAGACCCTGTTGCACACCATAGACCTTGGCCGCCGCCGGACCGAGGCCTCGGGCCTGAGGGATCTGTTCGTCGGTTTCGGGCACCGTGAGCTGCTCCCGCAGGCTCGCGAGCTCCGCGGCCAGGATCTCGACCTTCCGGTTCAGGTCGGGCTCTTCGGTCCGGAGCTCGGCGGCCGGTGGACCGAAGACGCCCAGGACTGCCACCAGGGCCCAGATCAACCCCGAGTTTTGGAAGGGAGGGACGGGACGTGGCATCGACAACTCCTCGGGAGGGCCCCTGGGGGCGGGTGACGGAAAGTCATTGAGAACGGTTCTCAATATCAAGATCCTAGCCAAAATAGGACGCCCGAGGAGATCGGCAAGGCCCAAGGGCGAGATTTTACCTTTTTGGCCAGCCCCCAGAAACGCTTTCCCGGCCAGAGGACCCATCCGCTAGGATGGGCCGTTCTTCTCGACCTGAGGACCCTGAGGTGAGCCGTGCCCCCCATTCGTGACGAGATCCGGCGCTTGGGCGTCCTGGCCTTTCCGGTGGTGGTGACCCAATTGGCCACCATGATGCTGGGGGTGGTGGACACGGTGATGGTCGGTCATGTGGGGCGACAGGCTCTGGCCGCGGCCGCACTGGGCCATGTCTGGACCATGGGCACCATGGTCTTCGGAATGGGACTGATCATCGGGATCGATCCCATCGTGACCCAAGCCCACGGAGCCCGCGATCAGGACCGACTGAGCCTCATCCTCCAACGCGGTCTCATCGTGGGGGCGGCGGCGAGCCTTCCCTTGGCCCTGCTCTGGGCCTATTCCGCGACCTTCCTGCGCATGCTGGGTCAGGAGGAGGTTCTCTGCACTCTGACTCAATCCTATACCCGAGCCCAGATTCCCGGAGCGCTGGCCTTCATGGTCTACACCGCCCTCCGCCAGTACCTCCAGGGTCGGGGCATCGTATGGCCAACCATGGTCCTGGCGGTGGGAGCCAATCTCTTCAACATCCTCGCGAATTGGATCTTGGTCTTCGGGCACCTCGGCTTCGAGGCCCGTGGCGTCCAGGGCGCGGGCCTGGCCACCGGGTCCACTCGGGTGTTCATGGCCGTGGTCTTGATCCTGGCGATCTGGCGACTGCGCTTGACCCACGAAGGCTGGACCGGGTTCTCCCGGGAGGCCTGGCAATGGAGGGGATTGCGGGAGGTGTTGAGCTTCGGAACTCCGGTGGGGATCCAGCTCTCGCTGGAGATCTGGGCCTTCGAGACCGCGACTCTCCTGGCCGGCCACATGGGGGAATTGTCCATCGCGGCCCATACCATCGTCCTCAACGTCGCCTCGGTGTCGTTCATGGTTCCCCTGGGGATCAGTCAGGCGGCGGTCACTCGGGTGGGGAACCTCCTCGGAGCGGGTCAGGCCCGGCTGGCGCGGCGGGCGTCCTGGATCGCCCTGGTCATGGGAGCCTCGGTGATGAGCGTCTCGGCGGTAGCCTTCGTGGTGGCCCGCCATGCCATCGCCCGCCTCTACACCACGGACGCCGAAGTTCTGGCCCTCGCTGCCTCCATCTTCCCGGTGGCGGCGGCCTTTCAGCTCTTCGACGGAACCCAGGTCGTGGGAGCGGGGATTCTGCGAGGCATGGGTTCGACCCGGCCGGCGGCGGTCTTCAATTTCGTGGGCTTCTATCTGATGGCCCTGCCCCTGGCCTGGTTCCTGGCCTTTCCCCGGGGGCTGGGCTTGGCCGGCCTGTGGTGGGGACTCGCCCTGGGCCTGGCAGTGGTGAGCATCTGCTTCGTCCTGCGCATCGCCCTCCACGGTCCGGGGACCGTGCGCGCCTGAGACCCAGCTCGGGGGTCTCAGATCGCGGGTGCCACCAGCAGGAGAAAGGCCGCCACAATGGCCAGATCCGCGGCGAAGTGGCTCGACCAGGACCATCGCCATCCCTGGGTGTGCGCGGCCATCCCCGAGAAGATCCACCCCCCTCCGGCAATCGCGATCATTCGGATCATGACCGAGCTCGGTTCGTAGAGCTCCCCGAGAACGACCACGTGATAAGCACTGAAGGCCAACACCGAGACCCCGATGCCCTTGCGATCTCCGAAGGCCCGGCGGCATCGAGGGAGGGCCTGCCCTCTCCACCACCATTCTTCGGCCACCGGAACCACCAACACGAAGCCCACGAGAAGGAAAGCCTGACCCTGCCGCGGCCAGCCCAAGCTCTCCAGACGGGCGGCGACCTCGGCGGGGTCGAGGAGCCAAGGGCTGAGCAGAAGGTAGAGCCCCACCAAACCCGCACCGATCACCAACCACGCCCCCGCATGCATCCACAGGCGATCGCCCCCCACTCCGCGGAAGGTCCAGCCCTGATGCCCGCGGAGGGGACGCGCCCCCAGAATCCACCAGGGCCCCACCAAGCACCCTCCCACGATGTAGAGGACGAAGGCCGCGACAGCGTGGTGCAGACCGCGGATGCCCACTCCCACCAGAACGGTGGGCAGAAGCAGCGCGAGCACGAGACGAAACTTCGAATCCTTCTCCACTTCGGGAACCTAGAATCCCGTGAATGCGGCGACCGCCGGAAACAGAGTGTCCGAGACGAAGGTCTCGAGAGAGGTCGGCGTGGTGGTCATCTGGTCCCGCGGCTCCGCGCTGCGAATCCGTCCGGAGCCGAATCCCTCGAGCATCTCCACGTAGAGAGCGGCGGTGGAGGAGGGGATCTCCACCGCGGCGAGGGCCTGGCGCACCGCATCGCCGGGGACCGGGACATAGGTCACTTCTTCCCCCATCACCCGCGACACCACTTCCGCAACTTCGGTCCAGGTGAAGTCCCCCGGGCCATGCACCCCCCGGATGCGATGACCGGTCCACGTGGGATCGAGGATCTCGTCGGCCGCCACCCGCGCGATGTCCCGAGTGGCCACCATGGCCAGGGGATGGTCCGCCGGCATGGGCTGAAGAATCGTCTTCTGGGTCGCGATCATCGGCACGAGGGCCAGAAGATTCTCCATGAAGAAGGCCGGACGCAGATGGAGAAGGTGGTCGGCCACCGCCTCCAGTCGAGCTTCGTTGTCATGGAGTCCGCCGATGGGCCCGTTGCCCTGGCCTTCCTGCGCCCCCAAGCTCGAGAGGTGAATCACTCTCCCGATGGCCTGCCTCGAGACGGCCGCGGCCGCGACCCGACCGAATTCGTTCTGACGCTCTCGATAGTCCTCGGCCGTCAAATCGGGGGGCGTGACCCAGAAGAGCTGCTCCGCGCCCTCGGTCGCCTCGCCCACGAAATCTTCGTCATCGAGAGAACCTTCGCAGACCTCCGCTCCTCTCGACGCGAAGTCCTCCACCTTGGTCCGATCTCGAACCAACAGTCGCAGATCGAGACCGGCGTCGAGGAGCAGGGAGGTGAGTGTGCGCCCGATATTTCCGGTAGGAGTCGTGATGACGGTGGTCATGCGAGCCTTTCGAGGACAGAGGGGGCCCATTCCTTCGGCCCAGGGGCAAGAGTGTAGCGCCGACCATCCACGGTGCAAACCACCGGAGAAACCTTTGCACTCCGCTCCAGTTGGGATAGGCTCGATGCCACGATTCATTGTTCACGTCGACCAAGGAGTCCTCATGATGCGTCGAGCCCTGGGCCTGGTCCTCTGCGGCATGCTCCTGCCGAACTTGGCCTTCTCCGACACGATCGTCGAGAAGAAGTCGAAGCAGGAGTTCCCGGCCACGATCGAAGTCGAATACGACGGTAGTACCTCGACCCTGCGGGCCACGGGGGCGGCTCTCCGCAAGAAGATCTTCTGGAAAGTCTACGCTGCGGTGGGCTACATCGACAGCTCGGTGGAACTCGGAGACGACCCCGGGAAAGCGATCGTCGACGCCGATGCTCCCAAGGAGATTCACCTGCGCATGCTCCGCGACGTCGATTCCAAGAAGATCACCAATGGGGTGAACGAGGCCCTGAAGAAGTGCGCGGTCGTGCCCTACGACGACATCGCAGGGGAGCGAGAGCAATTCCTCAATGTCTTCGGGGATGAGAAGCTCATGAAGGGTGACGACCTACGCATGCTCTACCTTCCCGGAAAGGGCTTGGAAGTCTCCGTGAATGGCGAAGTGCGCGGGGTGATCGAAGGAGCGGGCTTCGGCCGCTCCTTCTTCGCGATCTACTATGGAGATCCGCCGGTCGACGATGGTCTCAAGGAGAAACTGCTCTCGGCGGTGACCGAAGACCAGGACTGAGGAATTCAGATCGTGGTGCCCGGAGGAATCACCGCTCCTTTGGGCACCACGATGATCCCCTCCCGAATACTGTAATTCTCTGCATCGAATTCCTGGACTTCGGCTGCATTCATCAATTTCGATCCACGCCCGATGCGAGCGTCGAGGTCGACGATTGCATTGCGGATCACACATCCCTCTCCCACTCCGATCTTGACCCCCTGAACCCTTTCGTTGCGCTTCTCGTAGCTGCTGGCCCCCATGATCACCGCGTCTTCGATGATCGAGTCTCGACGGATCACCGAACGAATCCCCGCGATGGAATGACGGATCTCGCTTCCTTCGAGGATGCTCCCCGCACAGAGGACGGCCTGCTCCACCCGGCAATTCTGAACCTTGCTCCCCGGCAGGAAACGAGGACGGGTGTAAATGGGGCGCACCGAGTCGTAGAGATTGAGGGGGGGCACCGGCTCGGTCAGTTGGAGGTTCGCGCGGTGGAAGGAGGGAATGGTCCCGATGTCCTCCCAATAGCCGTCGTAGGGAAAGCCGAAGACCCGATGGGTCTCGATGGCCTGAGGAATGATCTCGCGACCGAAGTCCGTCGCCTCTGTGTCATTGGTCAGGAGGTGGCGCAGCACTCCCATCGCGAAGGTATAGATCCCCATGCTCGCGAGCAGGGATCCCGGGGCGGCCCGCAATCCGAGGCGACGAAAGACATCGGGGCTCGGGGTGAGCTCGTCGAGCTGCGCCGGATCCTGCGGCTTCTCCACGAAGGCGACGATGCGGCCCGCGTCATCGAGACGCATGATGCCCAGGTCCGGAGCCTCCTCGCGGGAGACAGGGTGGACGGCGATGCTCACGTCGGCATTGCGCTCGCGGTGAAAGCGCAAGAAGCGGCCGAGATTCATGAGATATAGATGGTCTCCGGCCAGCACCAAGACCTCGGAGGGATCCCCGTCGGAGAGACGCTCGAGATTCTGGCGCACCGCATCGGCCGTTCCCTGGTACCAGTCGTCGTTCGAACGAGTCTGTTCGGCCGCGAGAATGTTCACGAAGCCCTGAGAGAAGGTGTCGAAGCGGTAGGTGCGGGTGATGTGCCGGTGCAGACTCGCGGTGTTGAATTGGGTCAGCACGTAGATCCGGTCGAATCCCGCATGGAGACTGTTGCTCAGCGGAACGTCGATGAGCCGAAAACGCCCTCCCAACGGAACTGCCGGCTTGGAACGATCACGAGTCAAAGGATAGAGTCGAGTTCCTCGCCCCCCTCCCAGAATCGCACTGACTACATTGTGATTCCGTCGTCCCATCGACCTCAACCCCCATCCCGTCGCGGGTGCCCGAGAGGTGGCACCGGCGGAAGGCTCGCTGGGCGCGCCACGACTGGTCGCGCTCAGCACCTACCCTACCACTCCGCTTCCCAAAGATCCCGTGCGGATCGCAATCCGCGCCACTAGTCTTGGTCGCAGACCGGTCCTCGGACTCCGCTCTCGACCTCCGGCCACTCCGCCGCGCGACTCCTCTCCGACTCTCGACTTCGGTTGCTGCGATGAAGGCACTCTGGCGACATTCTCTGCGACCGGGGCGGCTGTGGGCGCCCCGCTCCGATTCATCGGTCACTCCCCGGATCGCCGAAGTCGACCACGAAGCGGCCGAAGCCTTCCTCTTGCGTCTCGCCCGGGGCCTCCACGTCTACGGCACTCCCGCGCACCGCCTCGAAGAAGCTCTCTCTTCGATCGCGGAGCTCCTGGGGGTCGAAGCCAAGTTCCTGATCTCTCCCACCTCGATTCTGGCCTCCTTCGGCGACCTCGACCGCCAACGCACCCGCCTGCTGCGGGTGGATGCGGGGGAGAGCGACCTGGGCAAGCTGGCCGAGCTCCACTCGGTGATCAAGGAAGTGGTCGAAGGACGCATGCCCGCGGCCACCGCGCGAGACCGAGTCGAAGCGGTGGTCGAGGCCCCGTCGCGCTTTCCCGGACCGGCGGTCATCCTGGGCTTCGCCCTCTCCTCGGCCTCGGTGGCCCGAATCTTCGACGGTGGCACTCACGAGATCGTGGCCTCGGCCGCCCTGGGCCTGGCGGTCGGATTTCTCGCGGTGCTGACCGGACCCAATCCGCGAGTCCGACAGTTGCTCCCTGCGGTGGCGGGCCTGGTGGCGTCGGGGGCCTCGGCCGCGGGAGCCGGTCTCTTCGACCTCTACTCTCCCATCGTGGTCCTCTCGAGCCTCATCGTCCTCGTGCCCGGGCTCTCCATGACCGTGGCCATGAACGAATTGGCGAGTGGTCACGTGGTCAGCGGCACCGCGCGCCTCTCGAGTTCGATGGTGACCTTCCTCCAACTCGGCTTCGGGGTGGCTCTCGGAGCCCGGCTGGCCGCACTCCTGGTCGGGCCGCCCATCCCGCACCCCCCGGTGGCCCTGCCGGATTGGACCCTGCCCCTGGCGGTGGTGCCCATGGCCATCTCCTTGGTCATGCTCTTCCAGGCTCGGTGGCGGGACCTGGGACTGATCCTTCCGGTCCTGGTCGTGAGCTACTTGGGAACTCGACTCGGGAGCTCGTGGCTGGGGCCCGAGCTCGGGGCCGCCCTCGGGGCGCTGGTCCTGGGAGTGTGCAGCAACGGCCTGGCCCGGTGGCAGGACGTCCCCACCGCCATTCCCCTGGTCCCGGGACTCCTGCCTCTGGTGCCGGGGAGCTTGGGCTTGGCCAGTCTTCAATCCCTTCTGACCAACGACGTTCTGACCGGGGTCGAGACCGCTTCCGCGGTGGCTCTGATCGCGGTGGGGCTGGTGAGTGGACTCTTCCTGGCCAATCTGGTGGTACTGCCGAGGCGCCTTCTCTGATCTGCCCCCCTCCCACTTTGCAAGACGCCTGACTCCATTCGCAAAGACTCTGACCCCGCCCGAGGACCTTTGCGCCCTCAGAGGGAAGGTCGCGCCCCCAACAGGAGGGGGAAGCTGCGGGAACTCCGGTTGCAAGGGCCGCGGGAAGTCCACCCCCTCGACCCCGCACCGGAGTTCTGTCATGCCTTCCCTGTCTTGCGGTCGCCTCCGCTCCCGACTCGAGATCTGCGCCCTCACGGTCCTGGCCCTGGGCTTGGGAGCCTGCTCCAAGAGTTCCCAGAACACCGCACCGGCTCCTCCCACCACCGGAGGTCTGGACTTGAGCGTGCAAGGGCTACCCAGTGGGGTGAATGCCGACATCCTGGTGACCGGGCCGGGGGGATACTCCCACCACGTGAGCACGAGTGAAGTCATGACCGACCTCGCGCCCGGCTCCTACAACCTGACGAGTTCGGTGGTGAGTTCCGGAGATTGGGAGTACACGCCGAACACTCCCACCCAGAACCTCATGATCGGCACCGGCGACCCTCGCCCGGCCAGCGTGAACTACACCGGAGCGATCACCAAGGGCAGCCTGCTCATCTCCCTGAGCGGAGTTCCCGCGGGAGCCTCGGCCTCGGTGCTGGTGACCGGACCGGGCTCCTACTCGCAGTCCGTGACCCAGTCCGACACCTTGAGGAGTCTCACCCCCGGAACCTATGTGGTGACCGCGGCGGTGATCAGCGACGGTGGGGTCGAGTACGCGCCCTTCCCCGCGGTGGAGAACTTCGACATCGTCGCCGGAGGGATGGGAGGATCCTACATCGCTTACGGGCAGCGGACCGGGGCCAGTCTCGACCTCTACATCTCCGGCTACGAGATCTCCCAGGTCACCCAGAACGACAGCCTCAACGTTCCCCTGATCCGGGATCGGGATGCCTTCCTCCGAGTCTTCGGAGTGGCCAACGAAGTGAATGCCGAAGTCCCGGACATCCGCGTGGATTACTTCATCAACGGTCAATTCCAGCAGAGCGAGACCCTCTCCCGCAGCGGCATCAGCACCCCCACCGCCCCCACTCCTCTGGACCTGAGCAGCAGCTGGAATACGGTGGTGCCCGCCGGACTGATCCAGCCCAACCTCGAAGTGCGCTTCGAAATCGATCCCCAGAACACTGTGCTCGAGGGCTTCGAGACCAACAACCGCTATCCCATCGATGGATCGACGCGACCGGTGAATGTCGTCTCGCGCACCCCCCTTCAGGTGCGTCTGGTCCCCGTGCTCCAATCTGCGAACGGACTCAGCGGAGATGCGACCCTGGCCAACAAGGGAGACTACGTGGCGCTGGCCACGAAACTCCTCCCCTTCCCCAGCATCGACGTGGATCTGCGCACCACCTACACCACCGCCGCCCCTCCGCTCGAATCGAACGACGGCAACGGCGCCTGGACTCAGATCCTTCAGGAACTCCTGGCTCTGCGAAATACGACGGACGTCAGCAGCCGCTACTACTTCGGAGTGGTGAAGACCACCTACACCTCTGGTGTCGCCGGACTGGGCTACGTGCCCTTCTCCAAGAGTCAGGGCTACAATGTGGCCATGGGATGGGACCGATCCAATTCACGGGCCGGAGTGGCTGCGCACGAGATCGGGCACAACTTGGGCCGACCCCATTCTCCCTGCGGAGGACCCGCGAATCCCGATCCCAACTATCCCTACTCCGGCGCCTCCATCGGAGTCCGCGGCATCGACCTGACGATCCCCGCGATCAAGGATCCCGCTTCCTACACCGACATCATGGGCTACTGCAATCCGCAGTGGATCTCGGACTACACCTACACTCGGATTCTCGACTTCATGGGCGCGGCATCGAAGACGCTGTCGGGCCGTCCCAGCTCGTGTATCCTGGTGTGGGGCCGCGTTCACGACGGGGAGCTGATTCTCGAACCCGCCTTCCTGGTCCAGGCGCGGCCTCACCTGCCCCTGCGGCGAGGGGACCTTCGGATCGACGCCCGCGACGAAGCGGGGCGCACCCTCTTCGATCTGAGCTTCGAGCTCCCGCGTCTCGCCGATCACCCGAATCTCGAAGAGGGCGCCTTCGCCTGGACGGTGCCGGTGACCGCGGCCCAGGCCGCCGCTCTCTACGAAGTCGAGGCGCGGAGCCCCCGAAGCCGCGCTCTGCAACGCAGCCGCAATCGGGACGTCGGCCGATCGGCCCGGCGCCTTCCCTACTCGATCGAACGCCAGGGCCACAACGAACTTCGACTCCAGTGGGATCCCACGCTGCATCCGGTGATCATCGTTCGCGATCCCCGCAGTGGCGAAGTTCTCTCCTTTGCCCGGGGTGGAGACATGACCCTTCGCAGCGGATTGACCGAAGTCCAACTCGAATTGAGCGACGGAACCCGCACCGAAGTTCAGCGCGCGACGCTGCGCTGATCGAAGGCGGAGTTCGGGCTACTCTTCGGCCCGCGCCAAGCGTGCGAAGGCATAGATCAGTCCGAGGAAGGCCACCAGGCCCACGAGCTGCGCCACCCACTCCGGGCCGAGCCAATCGGTCCCGATTCCGGCGGGTTTGCGCGATTGCACGAAGGCGACCCCCGCGATGGCGACCCCCAGCAGGCCCTCTCCTCCCACGAATCCACTCCCGAGCAGAATCCCTCGTTCTCGACGCTCTCCGGCCTGGGTCTCATCCGCCGCACTGCGTTCCAGAAACCACCGCAGCATGCCTCCGAAGAAGACCGGGACCATGGTCGCCACCGGGAGATAGACGCCCACCGCGAAGGCCAGAGAGGGGATGCGCAGAAGTTCGCAGACCACCGCGATCACCGCGCCGATGCCCACCAGGACCCAGGGCAACTCTTGGTCGAGCACTCCCTCGATCACGATCTTCATGAGGGCCGCCTGCGGCGCAGGAAGATCTGCTCCGCCGAAGCCGAAGGACTTCTCCAGGAGGATGACCGAGAGGCAGACGAAGACCGCCGAGGTCAGCACCCCCACCAACTCGCCGATCTGCTGACGACGGGGCGTGGCGCCCAGGAGATATCCCGTCTTCAGATCCTGGGAAGTGTCTCCGGAGATCGACGCCGCGATCGCCACCACACAACCCACAGTCAGGGCGGTCGCCTTGCCCAGCAGATCGGTCCACCCCAATGCGAGGAAGATCACCGAGGTTCCGAGCAGAGCGGCGATGGTCATCCCGCTCGTCGGGTTGGAGGTGACCCCCACCAATCCCACGATGCGCGAAGCCACGGTCACGAAGAAGAAGGAGAAGACCACCACGCAGACCGAAGCCACCAGCCGAGGAAAGATGCCCCCCACTCCGGAGAAGGCCAAGGGAACCACGGCCAGAAAGGCCGTCACCAGAAGCACCCCAATGCCCACCGTCTTCAGACTCAGATCGGTCTGGGTCCGGTCGACCGCCGCCTCTTCGCCACTCCCGAGAGAGCTCCGCAACTGGGAGGCACCCCTCCGGAAGCTCTCCACCATGAGCGGGATGCTCCGCGCCAGGGTGATCAGTCCGGCCGTGGCCACCGCTCCGGCTCCGATGTAGCGAATGTACCGAGTCCAGAGGAGCGAGGGAGACATGTCCCGCAGCAGCATCGAAGTCTCCGGAAAGAGAGGCAGCTCGCGTTCCCCACCCCAGATGGCGAGACCGGGAATCAAGACCAAGGAGGAGAGCAGCCCTCCCCCGACCATGATGAGCGAGACGCGGCGACCCAGGATGTACCCCACTCCGAAGAGGGCCGCGGAGAGCTCGGTCCCGATTTCTCCCTTGCGAAGGCCGGGAATGCGGGCGACGGACTCGCCGGGGATCAGGTGCAACCACGAGGTGAGGAGCTTGAAGAAGGCCCCTCCGCCGATTCCCCAGAACACATAGTGTGCCTTTCCTCCGCCCTCTTCGCTGGCCACGAGAACCTCCGCGCAGGCGGTGCCCTCGGGATAGGGCAGGTGTCCGTGTTCCCGATGAATGAGGAAACGGCGCAGCGGCACCATGAAGAGGATCCCCAGACAGCCTCCGGCCACCGCCAGTGCGGTCATCTGGGCCAAGGACGGGGCCACGCCCCAGAGGAAGAGAGCCGGGAGCGTGAAAATGATCCCGCTGGCCACCGAACTCGAGGCCGATCCGATGGTCTGCGAAGTGTTGGCCTCCAGGATCGAAGACCTTCCCCCGGCCGCGGCCAGGGCCCGGAAGGCGGCCACGGTCATCACTGCCACCGGAATCGAAGTGCTGATGGTGAGCCCCGCCCTCAACCCGAGATAGGCGTTGGCGGCTCCGAAAACGATCCCGAAGAGGATGCCGAAGAGGATGGCCTTGAGCGTGAACTCGGGCGGGCTCTCGTCGGCAGGGACGTAGGACGGGTAGGTCTCGCCCGGAGCCAGGGGAAGGTAGGCTCGCGGATCGAGTCCACTCTTTGCGTCGGGCAAGGTAGACCTCCGTTTTGGGACCCGAGCCTGCCCGAGGCCGAGCTCCGGGTCAAGCAAGGGTGCGGTGGCCCCCGCCCCGGGATCGACCTAAGCTGGACCGGACTGCGCCCCTCGCAGAGTCCCGCGTAGATTCCGGATTCCCCACCTCGAAAGGGATGCGATGTTCGAAGAGAGCCCCTGGCACGAGCGCTTCTTCGCCAGTGCCTGGCGCCAGGTCCAGCCACAGTCCTTCTCCGCCGACCAAAGCCGCCGCAGCGCGGAGGCCTTGAGAGAGATGCTCCAGCTCGAGAGCGGATCCCGCCTCCTCGACGTGCCCTGCGGCGAGGGACGGATCACCGAGCACTTTGCCCAGTGGGGGCATTCGATCACCGGCGTGGACCGCAGTGCGGACTTCCTGGAATTCGCCCGGCAACGAGCCGCGGCCCGGGGCCTGACCATCGACTACCGGCAGGGCGACATGTGGGACCTCCAGCTCTCGGGTCCCTTCGATGCGGCCTTCTCGATCTGGTCGAGCATCGGCTACGCGGGAGAGGACGAAGATCGCCGCTACTTCTCGCGGATCTTCGAGGCGCTGCGGCCCGGGGGAAGCCTGGTCGTGGACACCCAGTGCCTGGAGACCCTGCTTCCCGAATTCGAAGAGCGGCAGTGGTATCCGGCCGGAGAGATCGTGGTGGCCGAGGAGCGCCAATTCGACCCGGTGAGTTCACGGGTCCTGAGCATGTGGACCTTCGCGGGACCGGACTGCTTCGACCAAGTCGAAAGCTCCATCCGCATCTATTCCTACCGGGAGTTGGAGTCCATGCTCTCGGAGATCGGATTCGGCGACTTCGAATCCTACGGGAGCATGGAACTCGAGGACTTCGGAGTGGGAAGCTCCCGCCTGGTGCTGATCGCCCGCCGTCCCGATTCGACCCAGGCCCGCCTCAGCTGATGTGGTCCGTCCGCATTCGCAGCTCGCGGAGCTGGCTCCGCTCCTCCGGATGCATCTCGCCCTCCTCGATCTGTCCGCTGGCACGCCGGATGGTCAGGCGCCGCCCGCCGGAGACGGAGCGTTTGGATCCGTCCGGCAGGGTCGCCACGACTTCACCATCGAGGACACAAATGCAGGTCTCGTCTTCGGTCTGGATCACCGCGAAGGTCGTTCCCGTGACCTCGAGATCGACTCCCGCCGACCGCAGACGATAGCGGGTCCCGGCGAATTGCTCCGCGGTCGCCACCCGCAGAGTGCCCCGCCCGGTGAAGACCGACTCGAGGGTGCTCCCGAACCAGCGAAACGGAAGCGAAGGAAGGGTGACCGCCACCGAGCCATTGAGCTGGAGGACGAGTTTCCCCTGATCGAGGATCTCTATCTGCCCACCTTCGGGAACCTCGATCTTGCAGCCTGGATGCAGAGCCGCCTGAATGAGGCTGAGGTCGTCGCAGGAGAATTCTTCTCCGTCGAGGTTCACGTGCGCGGTATTCGCGGCCACGCTCATGACCTCCCAGGTCGTCCCTGGATTCCAGAGGGAGAACATGAGGACCACGGCTGCCGCAGCCGCCAGGGGCACCCCGTATCGCAGTTTCCACCGACTCCGAGGAGCCGGGGAAGGCCGAGCTGCGCCGGACGATCGGAGATCCTCCCCGACCTCGAAGTCTCCACTCGAAAAACGTTGGCGAAGTCGAATGCGGAAATCTTCGCGCGCCGCCGGTGCCTCGGTAGACCGCAGAAGCGCCTGCACCCGAAGCTGCGCTGGGCTCAACGCAGAGTCGGGGTCGTTGCGGATCGGATCTTGTGAGCTCATCCCAGCGTTTCCTTCAGGAGGTCGGCCAGCGCGTTCAACGCGCGCGAGTATCGTTTGCGGATCGCCGCGTGGCTCGCCCCCACCATCTGCGCGATCTCGTCGTGGGTCATTCCCTCGTAGTCATGCAACACCACCACTTCGCGCTGGGGCTCGGGCAGGCGCGAGATGGCCTCTTGGACCAATCGCTGCCGCTCGTGGGCCAACGCGTCCTCTTCCGGAGTCGACCGGCTGTCCCCGAGACGATTGGAGAGTCCGGGCTGGTCCTCGATGGACGAGGACTGCCGATCCATCTTGTCGGCCGACGAGCGCCAGCGATCACGACACACGTTGTAGGCAATCGTGGTCAACCAGGGCGCAGGATCTCTCTCGGGATCCAGGCGGTCGATGGCTCGGTGGACCTTGAGGAAGACTTCCTGGGTGGCATCTTCGGCGAGCGTCTCATCGCGCAGGAGTCGACGGACCAAGCCGTAGACGTGCGAGAAGTAGCGATCGAAGAATCGACCGAGGGCAGCCTCTTCGCGGTCTCGTACCCGGAGCAGTTCCTCGCGGCTGGGCGGGGCCAACTCCGACGCGGAGCTCCTCGCCGCCTGCGGCGCGGAACCTCCATTCCCTGGTACGACCACCCCGTCCGAGTGTGTCGGGTCCTTTTCGGAGGACATGGACTCTCATTCACCTCTTGGCCCAGGCCACGATCCTGGGGCCTGCGCCGGTCATCATCGCCCGCTGCGAATCCACCAGTCGATTCCTCAGTGTAGAGTCTCGCCGGGAATTCGGCACCTAGAACTGAAAATAGAGGAAGGGATTGGGATCTCGAGGAGGATAGGCGAAGCACAGACCCACCAAGAAGCAGAGCCATAGCGCGGTCGCCCAATTCTGCGCCAGGGGAGGACGCCAGCGCTCGGGACCCATCGCCCACCACAGGTGCCACATCGCCACCATCAGAAGCGCGGCGGCCGCGAAGGGATGAATCCATCGCAACCCACCCCCACTGTGGCCGACCATGGCCGAGAGAAGGCGTCCCGCGGCGGGAAAATCCGTCGCGCGGAAGAAGACCCACCCCACGACCACCACCAGAGTCGTCACTCCCCAACTCGCGACCGAGATCAGCCGGGGTGGAATTCGTCGCGACATCGAAGCCCCCCCGAGGAGTCGCGGTGCGACCGCACGTTCGACCGCGAGAGCCACCCCGTGCCACACGCCCCAGGCCATGAAGTGCAGAGCCGCCCCGTGCCACAGTCCTCCCAACACCATGGTGATTCCCAGATTCCGAAAGGTGAAGAGGCGACCCCCGCGACTGCCCCCCAGGGGAAGGTAGAGATAGTCGCGCAACCACGTGGAGAGAGAGATGTGCCACCGGCGCCAGAACTCGGACAGGCTCCGTGCGAGGTAGGGGTGACGGAAGTTCTCGGCGAAGTCGTAGCCGAGCATCCGAGCGGTCCCGATCGCCATGTCCGAGTAGCCGGAGAAATCGCAGTAGATCTGTACCGCATAGGCGAGGACCGCGAGCCAGGTGGTCACCGCGTCGAAGGCTCCCGCGTCGGCGAAGACTCCGTCGACGAATACCGCCACCCGATCGGCGATGAAGACCTTCTTGAAGAATCCGAACACGAAAGTCTGCGCCCCGGCGAAGAGGCGATCACGGGAGGGGTGACGATTCTCGGCGAGTTGAGGCAGCAACTCCCGCGCACGCACGATCGGTCCGGCGACGAGCTGGGGAAAGAACGCCACGTAGAGTGCAAAATCCGTGAAGGAGGACGTGGGTTGCAATCGCCCTCGATACACATCGATGGTGTAGCTGAGGGTTTGGAAGGTGTAGAAGGAAATGCCGATCGGCAACACGAGTCCCAGGAGGTGAGAGCCCGGATCCCACCCGCCGGTCAGGCGCGAAAGCTCGACCACGAAGAAGTCGAAGTACTTGTAGAAACCCAGGATGCCCAGGTTCGCGACCAGACTGAGGGTCAACCAGGCCCGCCGCACCCGAGACCGGTCGCAGCGAGAGAGGGCGCGACCCACTCCGAAATCGCAGAGGGTGGAAGCCATCAGCAGAGCCAAGAATCGCCAATCCCAGAAGGCGTAGAAGTAGTAGCTGGCGGCGAGGAGGTAGAGCTTTCGCAGGCGGGCCGACCCGACCCGGTACAAGAAGACGAGGGTGAAGGCCAGGAGCCCGAAGAATTCGAGTCGAGTGAAGAGCATGGCGCTAGTCGTCCACCCCGAAGCCCTGCTCACGGCTCCACTCGACCAGGGCCTCGGCCAGAATGCGATGGCCATCGGCATTGAGGTGGCCGCGACCCACCTGGCCGTTGTCGAAGCCGAAGGCGGAGCGTCCGCGGTCGAGGTAGAAGGCTTTCAGTCGGTCCGAGAGATCGACGAACTCCACGCCGCGCGCCGAGCAGTGTTCGGCGAAGCGTCGCACGATCCCCACCGCAGGCTCTTCAAGCTGCACCCGACCTCCGTCGAAGAAGGGGATTCTCGGGATGTAGACGATGGTCCACCGTCGTTGCGAACTGCCGACGAGACGGTCGAGGGCAAAGTCCCAGGCCGCAGGCGACACCTCCTCGAGTTGGGTCCAACTCGGCCAGGTCTTGGCGGTCGACGGGACCGGACCGGGCCTCCAACGCAGGGGCGCGCCCCCGACGGGATTGCGGTGGGCCAGGAACAGGCGTTCCCAGGAGACCCACACGAAGTCCAAGCGCAGCGCGGCCAACCGCGACCGCAGGCGCGGGGCCGGAGGGTGGCGCTCGCGGGACACGAAGCGAAAGGCGGGATCGGTCACGAAGGTCTCTTCGTTGGGGGAGAAGTCGAAGAGGTCGTGAAGCACGAGGAGCTGAGCCTCGAAGTCGTAGAGGGCCTCGTATCGGTCGACGAGGTCGACCACATCGGTGACATCCCAACCCGGCTGGCCGATCGCAACCAACGCGACCTCCGAGTCGTCGCCCAGGAGCCGACGGAACTGGCTACTGAACTTCATCCCGTCGTCGACGTGGACCCCCTGCACGAAGGAGTCTCCCCACACTCCGACGAGGATCGGGGGCGGAAGGGTGTCGGGCCGAGAGGCGAGGGCCTCGACGTCCACCGCCAACAAGCCGTGCTCGGCATAGTGGGTGGTCGCCCAACCTTCGGTCCGGAAACGAAGGCTCGATCCCGGGGCGGGCAGGTGACGTCCGATCGTTTCATCGAAGGGATAGGGAGCCACCGAATTCGCGAATTCGGCGCCGAAGACCCAGAGAAGCATCCCCGCCACCGCTGCCGCACTGGCCAAGTTCAACAGGTCACGAAAAAGGCGCATGCGGGTCTCCGGCCGGGGCGATCCTGCTCCGGCGGCAAGATACGGCAGCCCTCCAGGACTGAGAAGGACGGAGACTCCACCCGCCGCCCCCCAAAATGCAACCAGAGGTATTGACTGATCGTTCAGTTAACGCTACCTTGGCCCCGTCCGCAGAACCCCAGGAGATGGCCTTGACGAAACCCCACCCCTCCAGGAACCGAAGTCGGGATCCCGAGCGGACCCGCGCCGCGATCCTGTCGGCAGCCCGGGCCGAGTTCGTCGAGCACGGTTTCACTGGAGCTCGGACCGGGATCATCGCCACCAAGGCCGAAGTCCCTCAGGGACTCATCTACCACTACTTCGAAGGCAAGCAGGATCTCTTCGACGCGGTCATGGAAGAGGTCTTCGCTCCCTACTTCGATGGGATGATGGCGATGCTGTCGGGGGCCCAGGAGGTGGGCCCCGATTTGCTCGAACAGGCCATCCGGCTCTACTTCCACTTCCTGAAGGAGAACCCCCACGTCCCCCGCCTTCTGGCCTGGTGGATGGCGAATCAGGGATGGAAGGACAAGCCTCTCGTCCACAAGCGAGAGCTCGGTGCGGAACTCGAGGTCCTCGGCGCCCAACGCATCGCCGAAGGGCAGGCGGCGGGTTTCATCCGTCCCGAGCTCGATCCCGGATTCGTGGTCAAGACCTTCGTTGACATCTGCCTCATGTGGCACATGAGCAAGGGCTCCCACCTCCTCGAGTGTGGACTCGTGGAGGGCTGCGAAGACCGTGACCTCGAATACCTCGAGCACGCCATCGAGGTCTTCATGCGAGGCATCGCGACCTCCCCCCCTTCTTCCTGATTCGCGCGAAGGATCCCATGGACACCTCGCCTTCCCCCCTCTTGCCACCCAAGCTACTGACTGAACGTTCAGTAGACACTTGTCGTCCCACTCCCCTCCCCAAGGAATTTCTCCGATGTCCACATTCGACCCAACTCCGATCCGCCCCGGAATCCGAAGGCAGGCCGGCCTGACCGTCTCGACTCTCCTCCTCCTGAGCCTCGGCGCCTGCGGTGGAATGCCCTCCGCCGCGGCCTCCCCGGATCAGTCCCCGGCCCCCCGAGCCCTTCGAGTCGTCCGAGCCGAGGCTCTCAGAGACAGAGCCTCGACCTCCCCACTCACCGCCGACGGGACTCTGCGTGCGCGCCGACGGGCCACGCTCTCCTTCGCCGTCGACGGGGTGATCGCCGAATGGACCTTCGACGAGGGCCAAGAGGTCGGAGCCGGAGAGGTGCTGGCTCGGCTGGACCCGGTGCCCTTCGAAACGGCGGTCGCCCGGGCAAAGGCGCGTACCGACTATCTGGAGAAGAGTCTCCAACGCAGCCGCCGTCTCAAGGACCAGAAGGCCCTCTCCGACGAAGAATTCGACGGGCAGGAGGCCGAAGTGCGGGCCGCACGGGCCACCCTTCGTCTGGCCCAGTGGAGGATCGATCGGTCCCAACTCCGCGCTCCCTTCGGCGGATGGGTCCGCCGGCGCCTGGTGGAGAGCGGCGAGGTGGTCGCTCCGGGCGCGGTGGCCTTCGAAGTCATCGCCACCGACGAGCTCGAAGTCGACCTGGCGGTGGCCGCCGGCGACCTCGGAAGCATCGACCTCGATGCGGCGGTCCAGGTCGTGGTTCCGGGGGTCGGCGCCGCCACCGGCCGCGTGGACCATCCGCCCCTCGAGAGCGATCCGCGGTCGGGGGCCGTTCTCCTGCGAGTGGTGGTCGACAATGCGCAGCGATCCCTCCTCCCCGGCTTGGTGGCCCAAGTCGAATTCACCTCCCCTACCTCGGCCGAAGCCTCCCGGGTGGTCCTGCCCCTCTCCGCCCTCCGCATCGGAGACGACGGAGCGAGCGTGTGGAGAATCGAGGGGGGTCGAATCCACCGCCTGAAGGTCCAGACCGGACCCGTCCGCGGTGACTGGGTCGAGATCCTCGCGGGAATCCGGGCCGGCGACCGGGTCGTCGACCACGCTCCCGACACTCTCCGAGAGGGCGATGCACTTCGGATCGTCGACGAGGTGCAGCGATGAATCCCACCCGGTTTGCTTTCGCCAACTACCGCTTCGTCATCGTCCTGACCCTGGCCGCGGTCGTCCTGGGCGCGGTGAGCTTTCTGAAGATGCCTCGGCAAGAAGACCCGGAGCTGCCTTCCTTCGGCGGGATCGTCACCGTGATCTATCCCGCAGCCACCCCCGAGGAGCTCGAGAATCGCGTGCTCGAGCCCCTCGAAGAATCCATCCACGAACTCGAGGACGTGGAGATCATCGAGTCCATTGCGGCGGACGGTGTAGCGGTGATCACCGCGGAATGGGTGGATGATTCCGACAAGGAGAATGCCTACGACGAATTCGTCCAGCGCGTGAACGCGGTCCAGGCGGACCTCCCGCAGGGAGTGGTCGAACTCTCCCTGCGCTCGATCCAGCCCTCTTCGGTCACCGTGTTGCAGGCGGCGATCTCCTCCTCCACCGCCACCGCCGAAGAGCTCAGGGATTGGGCCGAAGAACTCCAGGACCGTTGGAACACTCTGCCCGACGTCAAGGAAGTCCGAGTCGAAGGAGAATTGGACACCCAAGTGCAAGTGCTGGTGAATCCCGCCCGAATGGCCAGCGCCGGGCTGACCCTGCAACGAGTGATGGCCGCGCTCGCGTCGGCCAACGGAGACCTCCCCGGCGGCACTCTGGTGACCGGTCCCCGAAAGTTGAGCATCCGGCCCAATTCGCGTTTCGAGACGCTCGACCAGATTCGCGACACCGTTCTGCGGAGCGTGGACGGAAGACCGGTGCGCCTCGGCGACTTTGCCACCGTGAGCTGGGGATATGAAGATGCGACCTACTTGGTCCGGCAAGACGGCCGACCGGCCACTCTCGTCACTGCCACTCTGAAGGAAGGCCGCAATGTCTTCGCGCTGACCGAGTCCGCCCGCGACCGCTTCGACGACTTTCGAAAGAGTCTTCCCTCTCACATCCAGGCCGAGATCGTCCTCGATCAGAGCGAGGACGTGCACGCCCGCCTGTCGACCTTCGGGATGAGCCTCTTCCAGGGCGCGGGGATCATCGTCTTCTTCGTCGTCCTTCTCGTGGGATGGCGCGCCGCGGTGGTAGCCTCCACGGCCATGTTCCTCGCCGTCGGGATCAGCTTCTGGCTCCTCGAATCCTGCGGCATCTCTCTCCAGCAGATGTCCATCGCCGGTCTGGTGGTGGTGCTGGGCCTCTTGGTCGACAATGCGGTGGTGGTCTTCGAAGCGATTCTCTACGAACGACATCGGGGACGCAGCGCCCGCGACGCCGCCATCGAAGGCACGGGGCAGGTGGCCTCGGCCATCACCAGCAGCACGGCCACCACGATTGCGGCCTTCGTGCCCATGCTCTTCATGGCCGGGTCCGTTGGAGACTTCACCCGCGACATTCCCTCGGTGGTCTCGGTGGTGCTCCTCGTCAGCCTGGCGGTGGCCCTCTTCGCGACCCCACTCATCGCCTCACGCCTCTTCGCCACCGACGCGGCCGCCCGACCGCAGGGGCTCCAACCCGCGCTGAATCGCTTCGCCTCCCAGGGCTTCTACGCTCGAGTGCTGGAGACCTTGGACCGCAAGCCGCGGACCACCATTCTCACCATCTTCGTTGCGTCGGCCCTGGTGATGACCCTCAGCACTCAGGTTGGATTCAATTTCTTCCCGAGGGCCGACGACAAACCGCAGCTGTTGATTCGAGTGAAGACTCCCCAGGCGACGAACTTCCAAGCCACCGAAGCCGCCGCCATCGAAGTCGAGAACTTTGTCCGCGCCCAGGACATGGCGGTGCACGTGACCACCAACGTGGGCAAGGGAAATCCCCTTACCTACTACAACATCATTCGGAGTTTCGAGCAGGCGAACTTTGCCGAATTGCTGGTCACCGTCCCCCGATCCCGGTCGAAAGAGATCCCCGACTTCGCCCGGGAGATCCGCCGCGCCTTCGCTCAGCACCCGAAACTGGACCTCGAGACCAAGCTCTTCGTGCAGGGTCCCCCGGTGGGAATGCCGGTCTCGATTCGCCTCAAGGGCCCCGACCTCGAACGCCTGCGGGCCCACGCCGACCAGCTCGCCGCCGCGCTACACGAGATTCCCGGCGCCATCAATGTGTCGCACGATCTCAAACCCGGTCCGCCACGCCTCGACCTCCGCTTGGACCCGGTCAAGGTCCAACGCGCCGGGTTGGAAACCGCAATGGTGGCGGCGGAGATCCGGGTGGCCATGGCCGGGGCGACGGCGACGACCCTGCGCCGTCAGGACGAGGACATCGACGTCGTGGTCCGCGTCGCCCCCGAGGGTCGGGAGAGCTTCGACGACCTCGCCCGCATCCGGATTCCGGTGGCAGGTTCGGCTCCGGTTCCCCTCTCGTCACTGAGCTCCCCGCGGCTGGCGCCGACCTATGCGCGGATCATGCACACCGACCTCGAACGATCGGTGGTCGTAGGGGCCGATCTCGATGGCCGGTTGGCCACGGAGATCGTGGCCGACCTCATGCCCACCGTCAAAGGGCTCCCCCTCGACGGCCGCGAATCCTGGGAAGTGATCGGCGAAGACGAGGAACGCGATCGCGCCTTTCTGAGCATGCTCCAGAATGTGCTCATCGCCCTGGGGCTCATCTACGGCATTTTGGTGCTGCAGTTCTCGTCCTTCAAGTTGCCCTTCGTGATCTTCACCAGCATCCCGGTGGCGCTGGCGGGAGCGGTGGTCGGACTGCTGGTGAGTGGCTGGCCGTTCGGATTCACCGCCTTCATCGGGCTCCTCGCGTTGACCGGCATCGTGGTCAACGACGCCATCGTGCTCGTGGACCGCATCAGCCGGAACCTGCGCGAGGGAATGGAACTGTCCGAGGCCGTCCGCCGCGGAGCCCAGACCCGACTGCAGCCCATTCTTCTCACCACCCTCACCACGCAAGCGGGGCTCTTGCCCCTGACCCTCTTCGGCGGATCGATGTGGGGACCCCTGGGTTGGGTGGTCATCGGCGGGCTCGGAGCTTCGACGGTGGTCACGCTGGTTCTGGTGCCCGCACTCACCCTCGAATTCATGCGGCGCGAAGTCGCCGGCCGCGGGCGTCGACGCCGGCTCGGAGGCCTCACCACCGCAGGAGTACTGCTCGGGCTGTGGACCTTGGGGGGGACGGTGCCGGCCACGGCGACCGAGCTGAGCCTGGACGATGCCCTCGGGCACCTGCGCGCGAACAACGCCCAGTGGGCGATCTCCGAGTCTGCGGTCGAGGCCTCATCGGCGGACTACGGGCTGGCTCGCGCCGCGCGTTGGCCACGCCTGTCGGTGTCGGGAAACTTCCTGCGCACCAGTGATCCCGCTCAGAGTTTCGGAGTGCAACTCCGCGACATCCGCGGCCCCGAGGATCTGTTGGCCTTCGATCCCGATGCCAGCGTGAATCTGATCACCGGCGAGGCCCGAGCGGATTGGCAGATCTTCAGCGCTTCCCGCGAGTCCTCGATTCGCGCGGCCCGCCTCCAATGGAAGTCGGAAGAGGCTCTGCATCGAGCCCGCACTCGACAGCTCGAAGTCGATCTGGCCCGAGTCTACTTCCTCGTCCAGTCGGCCCGGGCCGAAGTGCGGGTCCAGGAATCGGCGTTGACCCTGGTCCAAGGCGAAGTGGACGACGCCCGCCTGCGGGCCGAAGCCGGAAGAGCTCTCGAGGCCGACCTCCTCCAGCTCGAAGCACGGGCGGCCGAAGTCCGCGCCGCTCGGGTGGCGGCCCACGGAGCCTGGACGGAAGCGAGGTCCTTCCTGGCCGAACTCCTGGGGATCCCCCTCGAGGAGCTGCCCCCCCTGGCCGAAGCTTCCGAAGTGATGGTCCCCCCCGAGCCCCTCGGGGTGAAGGCGCCGCGGCGTCCGGAACTCGAGGCCGCGACCCACCGACTGGCCGGGGCCCAGGCCCAGGCCGAAGCCGCCCACCGGGAGCGTTGGCCCGAAGTCGTGGCCTATGCCCGATGGAGCACCTTCTGGCCGGAGGCCGACCCGCAACTCCGGGACGATTCGGTGGACCTCGCCGCCGGTTTGCATTGGACCCCGTGGTCGGGGGGAGAGATCTCCGCCCGCAGTGCCCGAGCCCGAGCCCGGGCCCGGCAGGCCGAGTACGAGCGAAGCCGCCGCGATCGCGAGATCCGCCGACAGATCGAAGTCGCCCGTTCCGCCCTCTCGACGGCCGAAGCCCAGCTGACCGCGGCTTCTGAGGGCCGACGGGCCGCGGCCGAAGCCTATCGGGTGATCCAACTCCGTTACCGCGAAGGCCGGGCCACTCTGACTCGCCTCCTCGACGCCGAGACGGCCCGCACCCGGGCCGAGAGCCGCTGGGTCCGGGCCCAGGCCCAACTCCAGTCAAGGCGAGCACAACTCCTTTGGGCTCTTGGGCTTCCGTTGGAGGACGGATCTCCCTGAAGGAGGGTGGGCGCCCAAGAGATCCCCAAGCCGTTGCGGGCGAGAGCTTCCACTCCGATCTTGGGGGTCAGGATTCAAACGTCCGTTTGAAACACTCGTTCGAATCCTGCATCCGATTCCTCTGACCCAGGACCTGCGATGCCCCGACCCGATACCCGCGAGAGGATCCTCGACCACGCCGAGCGACTCTTCGCCGAGCACGGATACGATCGGGCCTCCCTGCGCGCGATCACCGAGGCGGCGGAAGTGAATCTGGCCGCCGTCCACTATCACTTCGGTTCGAAGGAACATCTCCTCGAGGCGGTGTTCCAGCGACGCATCGGCCCCATCAACGAGGAGCGGATCCGCCGCCTGGACTTGGCCATCGCAGAGGCGGCCCCGGCCCTTCCCAGCCTGCGCCGAGTCCTGGAGTCCTTCCTTCGACCGGCCGTGGAGCAACTGCGCCGGGTCGACGCGTGGATTCTGATGGGACTGGCGCGCATCCTTCACGAGGACGGCGCCATCACCACCCGCCACTTCGACCGGCTCTTCGGCCCCGTCATCGAGCGCTACCGCATTCTCCTGCCCATCTGCCCCGAACTCTCTCCCGAGGAGATCCAGGCGCGCTTTCGATTCATGATCGGCGCGATGCTGCACTCCACCGTCCCCTCCGGACCAGAGGAGCTCCGCTCTCGGGACACCGATCCCGAACGACAGTTGCGGCGACTTCTGGCCTTCGTAGAGGCGGGATTCGAGGCTCCCGCCACCGATGAGGTGAAAGCATGAGACGACTCCTATCACGAGGGGTAGTCGCAGCCCTTCTGCTCTCGGTGGGAATGGGATGCGCGACCGCACCCGGACCCGGGCGGCCCACAACCCTGCAAGACCGAGTGGAGATTCCCGAAGCCTGGGAGACCTCCACCGAGGGGGACCTCCCTCTGCCTCCTCCGACCGAAGCCTGGTGGACCGCCTTCGCCGATGCCCGCATCGATTCGGTGGTGGAGGAAGCTCTGGCTCACAATCCCAGCGTGGGCATCGCCCTCGCGAATGTCGAGGCCGCCCGCGCCAATGTGACCATCGCCGGAGCCGGCCGTTGGCCCCAACTCGAGGCCACCTCCGGGGTCTCGCGGCGCAAGCAGATCTTCGTGGGTCTGCCCTTTCCGGGACCGGGTCCCGCATCTTCGCTTTCGAATTCCTACTCCCTCGGATTGCAGAGCTCCTGGGAGATCGACCTGTGGAATCGGCTCGGCCAGCAGGCTCGGGCCTCGGTCGCCCAGTGGCAGGCCAGCCAGGCCGACCTCGAAGGAGCGCGTCTGAGTGTGGCGGCCCAGTCCATCCGGGCCTGGTCCGCGGTGATCGAGAGTCGTCGCCTGCGGGAACTCGCAGAGCGCACGGTCGAGACCTACGCCCAGACCCTTCGCCACACCCAGTCTCGTTACGAACGGGGCTTGACCTCTTCCCTCGACCTCCATCTGGCCCGCACCCAATGGGCCTCGGCTCAGGCCCTCCTCGAGGAGCGTCAGACCGCCGAAGACCGCAGTCGTCGGCAGCTGGAGATTCTGCTGGGCCGCTATCCTCGCGCCGCTCTCGAAGAGCATGGCGATCTTCCCCCCCTCCGGCCCCTTCCTCCCGCGGGGTTGCCCGGGGATCTTCTCCTGCGGCGCCCGGATCTGGTGGCGGCCGAACGACGTCTGACCGCCAGTGGAGCCCTCCTGACTGCGGCCCGCCGAGACCTGCTGCCCCGCCTCAGTCTGAGCAGCAGCGTGGGAACCACCAGCGACCAACTCTCCGACCTCCTCGACGGCAACTTCTCCATCTGGTCGATCGCCGGAAACCTGGTCCAACCCCTCTTCCAGGGTGGACGTCTCCGGGCCCGAGTCCAGGCTCAGCGTGCGGCCCAGCGGGCGAGCCTGGAGCAATACGCCACCACCGCCCTCCAGGCCTTCGAGGAAGTCGAGAATGCCCTCGACGCCGAGGCCGGCCTGGCCGCGCGGGAAGCGGCCCTCCGTCGGGCCACGGCCTCGGCCCGACGGGCCGCCGACCTCTCCGAAGCGCGCTACCGTCGCGGGGTGGGAGATTTCCTGGTGGTGTTGGAGTCCCAGCGCCGGTTCCTGGAGGCCGAGACCCAACTCGTCTCTCTCGAAGCCCAGCGCCTCCGCCAACGGGTGGACCTCCATGTCGCCCTGGGTGGAGGCCTCTCACCGACTCCGCCAACTTCCTCCCCATCTTCCACGACTTCGAGGTGAATCCATGAGACGCCGCCTTCCTCTCCTGCTTCCCATCCTCATCCTCGTGGTCGGAGGGCTCGGAATGCGAGGGCTTCGCGGCCTACGGGCCGAACCCGACCGCCAACCCCGTCCTCGAGTGGTTCCCTCAGTGGAGGTCCAGACCGTCCGCCTCGCAGCCCACCGCTTGGTCGTTCGCACTCAGGGCACGGTGAGTCCTCGGACCTCCAGCCGGCTGGTGGCCGAAGTCGGCGGACGGGTGGTCCGCGTGAGCGACCACTTCCGCCCCGGGTCCTTCTTCGAAGAGGGAGACACTCTGCTGGTCCTCGACGATCGGGATCTGCGAGTGACCCTGGCCCAGGCCCAGGAGGCTCTGGTGGCGGCCCAGCTTCGCCTGGCCCTCGAAGACCAGGAACGGAGCGTGGCCGCACAGGAGTGGGAGAGTTTCGAGGGCGGACCTCCCTCGGATCTGGTCCTCCGGCGGCCTCAGCTCGCCTCCGCCCGCGCCGCGGTGGCCTCGGCCCAGACCCTGGTCGACAAGGCCCGACGCGACCTCGACCGCAGTCGCCTCGTGGCCCCCTACGACGGCCGAATCCGATCGAAGAATGTCGACCTGGGAGATGTTCTGGCTCCGGGAACGGTGGCCGCGACCGTCTACGCCGTGGACTACGCGGAGATCCGCCTGCCGATCCCCGACTCGGATCTGGCCTACCTCGATCTGCCCCTGGGATTCCGGGCCCAGCCTCGGGACCACGGCCCGAGAGTGGTGCTCCGCTGCAACTTCGCCCAGCGGGAAGGGCAGTGGGAAGGATTCATCGAGCGGAGTGAAGCGGAAATCGACTCCCGCACCCGAATGGTACACCTCGTGGCGCGAGTGGCCGACCCCTACGGGCGCAACACCGGCACCACCACTCCCCTGGCGGTGGGGATGTTCGTCCAAGCGGAGATCCTGGGACGAGAGGTCGAAGGGATCCGGATTCCCACCGCCGCCCTTCGACCCGACTCCACGGTCCTGGTCGTGGATGCGCAGGACCGCATCGACATCCGCGAAGTCGAAGTCCTGCAGCGAGGCCGCAGGGACACGATCCTGGCCGGCGGGCTGGAAGACGGCGAACGCATTTGCCTCTCCCCCCTCTCCGCGGTGGTCGAAGCGATGCGAGTTCAGCCGGTCGGGGAGTCGGAACGATGAAGGGCGTGGTTCGCTGGTTCGCCGAGAATTCCGTCGCGGCCAATGTGCTCATGATTCTGGTCCTGTCGGGGGGGCTGACCACGGTGTTCACCCTGCGGCAGGAGATCTTCCCCGAATTCTCCGCCGACGCGGTGGTGGTCACCGTCCCCTATCCCGGGGCAACTCCCTCGGAGGTCGAGGAGTCGATCTGCATCAAGATCGAAGAACAGGTCCAAGGGGTGGACGGCATCGACGAGATCCGGTCGAGCAGCGACGAGGGCCGCGGGGTGGTGACCATCGAGGTCAAACCCGGCGAGGACCTGCGCCGAGTCCTCGACGACGTGAAGACCCGGGTCGACGCCATCATCACCTTTCCCGAGGAAGCCGAAAAGCCGGTGATCGGCGAGTTGGTCGTGCGACGCCAGGTGCTCAGCGTCGCGATCTCCGGCCCGGCGGACGAAGTCTCGATCAAGAAGTTGGGCGAGAGGGTCCGTGACGAGCTGGCTCTCATCGACGGGATCTCCCAAGTCGACCTCGTGAGCGCCCGGCCCTACGAGATCACCATCGCCCTGAGCGAAAGTCAGATGCGTCGTCTGGGCCTGAGCTTCGACGAAGTGGTCCAGGCGGTGCGGAGTTCTTCCTTGGACCTCCCCGGCGGCAGCATCAAGACCGAAGGGGGCGAGATCTTGGTGCGGAGCGTGGGCCAAGCCTACGTGGGCCGGGACTTCGACCGAATCGCGGTGCGGCAGGAGACGGATGGCAGCCGTCTGGGGTTGTCGGAGGTCGCCACGGTCATCGATGGATTCGCTGAGACCGATCAGTCGTCACGCTTCGACCACCAGAGTGCGGTCATGGTGCAGGTCTACCGAGTCGGCGACGAAGATGCCATCGACATCGCGTCGAAGGTCTACGACTACATCGACCAGGCCTCGACCTGGTTGCCCGAGGGCATCCAGATGACGGTGTGGAACGACATGTCGGTCCACCTCAAGGGCCGTCGGGATCTGCTCCTGCGCAACGGAATGACCGGTCTCGTACTGGTGTTCCTGGTACTGGCTCTCTTCCTGCGCTTCCGCCTCGCCCTGTGGGTGAGTCTGGGAATCCCGGTGTCCTTCTTGGGAGCGATCTGGCTGATGCCGGTGCTCGGGGTCACCATCAATCTGATCACCCTCTTCGCCTTCATCCTGGTGTTGGGAATCGTGGTCGATGATGCCATCGTCGTGGGCGAAAACATCTATACCCACTACCGCCGCCACGGCGACGCGGTGCGCGCCGCCGTCGAGGGAACTCAAGAGGTCGCCACCCCGGTGATCTTCGGAGTGCTGACCACCGTCGCCGCCTTCGTCCCGCTGACCATGATCCCCGGGAATACCGGGAAGATCTGGAAAGTGATTCCCCTGATCGTGATTCCGGTGTTGATCTTCTCCTTGGTCGAATCGCAACTCATCCTGCCCGCCCATCTCAAGCACATGAAGTCCCCAACCCAGCCCTCGCACCGGGGCCTGACGCAGTGGTGGTACCGGATTCAAGAGGCCGTGGCCCGAGGTCTCGAACGCTTCGTGGCCGAGCGCTACCAGCCCTTCCTCGATCTCTGTCTGCGATGGCGCTACACCGCGGTGGCGGCGGGCGTCGCCACCGTGCTGCTCACCGCCGGCTCTGTCGCGGGCGGATTCCTGAAGTTCACCTTCATGCCCGAGGTCGAGTCCGAATCGATCACCGCTTCGCTGGAGATGCCCCTCGGGACTCCGGTGGCGGCCACCAACGCGGCCATCGAGCGGCTCGAGAAGGTCGCCGCCGACCTCCAGAGAAGCTTGTCCGAGGAGGCCGGAGGCCAGGCGGTGATCCTCCACTCCTACGCCGCGGTCGGCGACCAACCCAGCGCCCTCGAGAGCGGAGGGCCCATGGGAACTCCCGAGGGGAACTTCAAAGGGTCGCATCTCGGCGAAGTCACTCTCGAACTCGTGCCTTCTGCCGATCGAGAAGTGAGCGCGGCCGAAATCGCCCGACGGTGGAGAGAAGGCTGCGGAGAGATTCCGGGAGCCAGCGCCCTCTCCTTCCGATCCTCGCTCTTCCGGGCCGGCGAGGCCATCGACATTCAACTCGCCTCCCACGACCTCGACGCCCTGGCCGCGGTGACCACGGAACTCGAGGATCGTCTCGCGGGCTATGCCGGCGTGCAGGACATCCGCGACAACTACCGCCAGGGCAAGCAAGAGGTCCAACTCCACATCCTGCCCGAGGGGGAACTCCTGGGACTGACCCAAGCGGATCTGGCCCGCCAGGTGCGGCAGGCGTTCTACGGAGCGGAAGCCCAGCGCATTCAGCGGGGACGAGACGAAGTGAAGGTCATGGTGCGCTATCCCCAATCCCGACGACGAAGTCTCGAGGACTTGCGGGGGCTGCGCATCCGTCTCCCCGGCGGCATCGAAGCCCCCCTGTACCGCGTCGCCCGCGCGGAGCTCGGCCGGGGATTCTCCACCATCCACCGGGTGCAGCGGCAGCGAGTGATCAATGTCACCGCCGACGTCGACGACGCAGTGGCCAATGCCACCGAAGTGATCGCATCGCTCACCTCGAAGGACCTCCCCGAAATCCTGGCTCGGCATCCGGGGGTGAACTGGACCATCGAAGGCGAGCAGAAGGAGCAGCGCGAGTCCATGCACGGGCTGATCCGGGGATTTGCGGTCATCCTGATGGTGATCTACGCCATGATGGCCATTCCCTTCCGCTCCTACCTCCACGCCCTGGTGGTCATGACTGCAGTCCCCTTCGGACTGGTCGGCGCGATCTGGGGACACATCCTGATGGGCATGTCCTTGAGCGTGTTGAGCGTGGTGGGAATGGTGGCCCTGACCGGCGTGGTGGTGAACGACAGCCTGGTCCTCGTCGACTATGTCAATCGCCGGCGCCGCGAGGGAGTCGACATGCACGAAGCCGTGCGCCGCGCCGGAGCGGCCCGTTTCCGGGCCATCCTGCTGACCTCGGTCACGACCTTCGCCGGACTCACTCCGATCCTGCTCGAACGCAGCCTGCAGGCCCGATTCCTGATTCCGCTGGCGGTGAGTCTGGCCTTCGGGGTGCTCTTCTCCACCGTGGTGACCCTTCTCCTGGTGCCCTCCGGCTACTTGATCCTCGAGGATCTCCTCGACCTCCCCAGCCGCCTGCGGCGGAGACTCGGACGCGGGGCCATTGCCTCCGGGGACGGCAGAGTCTAGTCTATGTGCACCATCTGCGGCTTCCCCCAGGAGCGCTCATGAGACGATTCCGACCCGACCCCAAGCTCGTGTGGATGTGCTGGCTCTGCATGGTCTGCACTGGCGGGACCTTCGGTCTCGCATGGGCCCAACGAGGTCCCGACGTGACGAATTTCCAAAAGCCCACTCCGGCCGAGCTGCGAGCTCGCCTCGATCCCCTCGAATACCAGGTCACCCAGGAGAACGGCACCGAGCGTCCCTTCCAGAACCGCTACTACCACCACGATGCCCCGGGCATCTACGTGGATGTGGTCTCGGGAGAAGCCCTCTTCTCGTCGATCGACAAATACGATTCGGGGAGCGGATGGCCGGCCTTCCTCCGCCCCCTCGACCGCCAGAACATCGTCGAGCTCCGCGACGAGACCGCGGGGATGGTCCGCACCGAGGTCCGGGCCAGGCATTCCGATTCCCACCTCGGCCACGTCTTCCCCGATGGCCCGCAGCCCACCGGCCTGCGCTATTGCATCAATTCTGCGGCACTGCGCTTCATTCCGGCCGAGGAGCTGGTCGCAGAGGGCTATGGCGACTATGCGGCGGATTTCGTGAAAGCTGGGATTCTGAGGGAGGAGGACCTCGCGGTGTCCACGAACCAACGACGGGAGGTGGCCACCCTGGCGGGAGGCTGCTTCTGGGGAATGGAAGACCTGATCCGGGATCTCGATGGGGTCCTCGATACCCAGGTCGGATATGCCGGAGGAAAGGTGGAGAATCCGGTCTACGAACAGGTGCGGACCGGCCGGACGGGCCATGCCGAGAGCATTCGGGTGGTCTTCGATCCCCGCCGACTGAGCTACGCCGACCTCCTCCGTTTCTTCTTCCGGATTCACGACCCCACGACCGTCGACCGCCAGGGCAATGACCGGGGAACGCAATACCGCTCGGCCATCTTCACCCACGACGAGCGGCAGAGAGAGATCGCGGAGGCCATCAAGGCCGAGGTCGCAGCCTCCGGTCAGTGGGACGACCCCATCGTGACCCAGATCGAAGCCGCGGGGCCCTGGACCGACGCCGAGGACTACCATCAGGACTATCTGGAAAAGCATCCCGGCGGCTACACCTGCCACTGGATCCGACCCGAAAAGAACTGAGCCGGAGGGGATCGCCACCTCTCCGGCGCAGAAGCCCTTGCGCGATCCGCTTCGAGGCTGTTCCATAGAGCAGGCGCCCCTCGCTGGGGCGCTTGCTTTCGTCGTTTCATGGCCCTCTGGGCCCAGGGAGGTATCCCCCGTGTCGTCGACACCCGCGTTCACCCCTTCGTCGTTCTTCCGCCGCGCTACCGGACTCGCCTGGGTCCTCTTCGTCAGTCTGTCGTGGATGGCGAGCGCGGTGGAGGCCAAGCCCAATGGTGCCCGCGTGACCTTCTCTCCCCTGGCCGGGGCGGGAGTGATGTCGGAGTTCTCCGGGGTCCACGACGACATCTACTTCGGAGGAGCCCTGGGCTTCCAATTCACCCGGAACTTCGGCATCGAAGGGACTCTGGGCTACGTGCCCACCATCGAACGCAGCGGAGGTCGCGAGGTGATCGTCCGTCACCTCAGCGCCGACTTCAAATACCAATTCCTCCCGGATTCGCGGTTGGTTCCCTATCTGACCGCGGGATGGTCGGAGATCCACCTCGACCCCAAAGGACTCGGCGGCAGCGGACGCGCCCGAGGCTGGTCCTACGGGGCGGGAGTGCTGGTGCCGATGGGCGACGGGCCCTTCCACCGTTGGTCCCTCCGCCTGGACTTCAAGGACGCCCTGGTCAAATTCGACGAGATCGGGGTCCTCGACGACGGGCTCCACCACAACTTCATGACCTCGGTCGGCGTGCAGCTCGAATTCGGGGACGACTGGCACAAGGACCTCGACGGCGATGGAGTAATCGACCGCTTCGACGACTGCCTCGGCACCGCCGATCGAGTGGTCGTGGACTCGAAGGGCTGCCCGGTCGACACCGACCAAGACGGAGTGTTCGACGGAATCGACGAGTGCCCCGGCACTCCGGTGGGAGCGGTGGTGGATTCGCTGGGTTGCCCCTCCGATTCCGATGGAGACGGCGTCTACGACGGCCTCGACCGCTGCTCCAAGACTCCCGAAGGAGCGGTGATCGACGAGGAGGGCTGCCCGATCGATTCGGACCGCGATGGAGTCTACGACGGACTCGATGACTGTCCCGATACGCCCCTGGGCATTGGGGTGGACCTGAAGGGTTGCCCGCGGATCGAGTCCGACATGGAGCGAGGCTTCTACACCGACAAGCTCCTCGTCCTCGACGACGTTCGCTTCCGCCCCGGAAAGACCAAGATCGATTCGGGGATCACCTCGACGATCCGTACCCTCGCGCGCATTCTCCAGAAGTGGCCCTCCATGAAGGTGGAGATCGGCGGCTACACCGACAGCTACGGAAGCGACGCGACCAACCTGCAACTCTCCCAGGCTCGCGCCGACGCGGTTCGGGACTTCATGATCGAACGCTTCGAATGGATCACCCCCGACCGGATCGTCTCGGTGGGCTACGGCGAAGCGAATCCCATCGCGGAGAACAACACCGAAGAGGGTCGCGAGCAGAACCGCCGCATCGAGGCCAAGTTGCTCGAAGGCGGTCCGGCGGGCTTCTAGCTGGCGACGGCAGAGACCCCAAGAGAGAGGGCGCTCACCGTGGGGTGGGCGCCCTCTTCATCTTTGGCTCGAAGGTCTTGGGCTCGAGGGGTAGAGGACTCAATCGTCGTGATCGTGATCCTCGGACCGGTCCGGTGAATCCCCGATCTGCGGCCGGAGTTCGTCCATCCAGGTCCGGGTCCAGGTGCAGAGAGTCCTCAGATCCTCCGCATCGAGCTTGGCCTCGGGATGCAGCGGGAGGTAGATCGCCAGCGGCATCTCTCCCTCCTCCACTTCTTCGCAGATCTCCTCGAGAATCTTGTAGCGACGGTAGGGCTCGTAGTCACTCCACTGCGAGAAGTTGAAATGGCCGCGCCCCTCGTCGACATCGTGAGCCACCAGCCAGGAGATGGGAGAGATCCGAGAATACCACGGCCACTCGGTCCGGTTGCTGTGGCAATCCGAGCAGGCGCGGGACAGGATCGCCGAGACCTCCGTCGGCAGAGTCGGCTCGTCCCAGATCGAGGAGGCCGAAGGAGAAGGAGGCTGACGATCGGGCTGAAAGACTTGGGCCACGGCGAAGATTCCGATGAGAACCAGGAATCCCCGGCGGAGTTTCTGCGACATCTCTTACTCTCCCAGAAAGTGGGCTGCGACCTCCCGCCGATGGGGATGGTCGCGATGTTCGAAGAGGAAGATCCCCTGCCAAGTCCCCAACACCATACGACTCCTGACCACCGGGATCGAGAGTTGGGTGGTGGTGAGAGCGCAACGCACATGGGCCGGCATGTCGTCGGGACCCTCGGCCACGTGTTCGAAGAGGGGATCCCCCGGGGGGACCAAGCGCCGAAAGAATCGCTCGAGATCTCGCTGCACCTGAGGGTCGGCATTCTCCTGCAACAAGAGCGACGCCGAGGTGTGACGAATGTGGAGGGTCAACAGTCCCTCCACCACCGACTCCTGCTCGAGCCACTGGCGCACCCGGTCCGTGAACTCGATCGTTCCCGGTCCCGGAGTGCCGATGCAAAAGGTGGTCGAAGCCTGTCTCATCTCAACGAGTGGAGGCCGGCTGCGCCTCGCCCTGGTTGAATCGATCCAACCAGTCGAGCACTTCCTCGTGCCACTGGATGCTGTTCTGCGGTCGTAGCACCCAGTGGTTCTCCTTCGGAAAGTAGAGCAGTCGGCTCTCGATTCCCCGTCGCTGCAGAGCGTTGAAGGCCGCCAAGCCATGGAACAGAGGGACCCGGTAGTCCCGGCCACCATGAACCACCAGCATCGGAGTCCTCCAGTTGCCCACGAAGTTGGCCGGATTCCATTTCTCGTAGAATTCGGGACGAGCCCAGGGGGTTCCCCCGAAGTCCCGCTCGGGGAACCACAACTCCTCAGTGGCATAGTATCCGGCTCGGGTGTCGAAGAGGCCGTCGTGGTTGACCAAACAAGTGAAGCGATCGGGCCAGTTTCCGGCGATCCAGTTGATCATGTAGCCGCCGTAGCTCGCCCCCAGGGCCGCCACCCGGTCGCCATCCATCCAGGGGTTCTGCTCGAGGACGTAGGCCAGCCCCTTCTGCAGATCTTCGAGGGGCCATCCACCCCAATTCTTCTGGATGGCATTCTGGAAGTCCTCGCCGTAGCCGGACGAACCGTGAAAGTCGATCATGACCACCGCATAGCCCCGACCGGCGTAGACCTGAGGATTCCATCGATAGTGGAAGTTGGTGCCGAAGCTCCCCTGAGGACCGCCGTGGATGAGAAAGGCCACCGGGGCTTTGTGGGCCGGGTCGAAAGGTACCGGACGCACCAACCAACCGTAGACGGTATCGCCGTTGGCTCCCACGAAGTGGAATTGCTCGGAGGTTCCCATCTCCGCCTCGGCCACCCGCGCGTCGTTGACGTGGGTGAGCCGCTCGGCCCGCGAACCATCTCGGCGGGCGTGGTAGAGCTCGGTGGGCCCCCCGAAACCGCTCACCGCATAGAACAACTTGTCACCGACCTCCGCTTCGGCGGCGACGCTCCCCCCCGCCACCAACTCCGTGGCCCCTCCCTTGGCCAGATCGATGCGGAAGAGGCTACGACGTCCCAGATTGGAGGCATGGGCCAAGAGACTTCCCCCATCGGGGGCCCAGCTCAGAGAAGAGGGAGAACGATCCCACTCCTCGGTCACCCACTCTGCCTCCCCGAATTCATGGTCGACCCCCGACCACGAGCGCAGGACGACACGATAGCGATCCGCCTCGTAGCCCGGCTCTCGCATGGCCAGGTAGGCCAAGCGGGATCCGTCGGGGGAGAAGACCGGATGGGCATCCCAGGCTTCGTTCTCGGAGGTGAGGCACTGGGGTGCCTTCTCGCCGTCGGACCACCCGAGATAGAGGTCGAAATCCGTGCTCCAGGCCTCGGAAGCTCCCACCTCCCGGGCCGAGAACACCAGCCGGTCTCCTTCGGGAGTGAAGGTGTAATCGCTCCTCCCGCCGAAGGGCTGGTTGGGGCAATCGGCATCCATTCCCGGCATGATGTCCACGAAATCCCCGACCACCTCACGGCCGCGCAGGGGCGCGACGAAGAGGTGGCGGCGGCGTCCGTCCTTCCACTGGTCCCAGTGGCGAACGAAGATCGAGTCGTAGACGATTCCCGCGTCCTCACTGCCGGCGCCGAGACGGTCGACCGTTTCCTCGAGGGTGGCCGCATCGACGAAGACCTCCAGGCTGACCGCGATCCGGGTGCCGTCCCGAGAGATTCGGAAGGTGCCCACGTCGAGGGGGAGGTCGGTCACCGGAAGGGCCTCTCCGCCTTCGAGCGAAAGCCACCACACCTGCGAAGTCCCCGACCGCGAAGAGAGGAAGTAGAGGCTCTTGCCGTCCCTCGCGAAGGTGGCGCTGCCGTCCGAGGCCGGATGCGAGGTGAGCTGACGAGTCCGGCCACTCTCCACATCGACCATCCAGAGATCGGTCCTTCCCCGGTCCGCTTCCAAGTCCGTGGTGCGCAGCGTGTACACCACCCGGGAAGCATCCGGTGACACGGCCATCGCAGACACCCGCTGCATCGCCAGCAGGTCGTGCACGTCGAAGGGGTGAGAATCGGCCGCGGCCACGCCCGGCAGCAGCAGGAGAACGACGACGGAGAGTAGGCGTCGATGCATGGAAGGCCTTTCCAGAGAACGGTGGGGAGGGAAGTGGAGAACGGGGTCAAGAATACTCGCGGGAGCTCCCTTCGTCGAACCACCAACTCCGCAGCGCAGAGGGGAGCCGAAGCCAAGGCTCCAAAATCGTACATTTGGTGAAAGTACTGCCTGATCTTCATCCAGTCCGGAGGAATGGCAGTAGAAGAAAGGTGGCCGAATTGTTACCATCGAGACTGTGAAGGCCCTCCCGGGTCCTCGTAACGGCCCTCTGCGCTGCCCCTCGGCGGAGGCGGATGGGTCCATCCCGGGTGCGGGCATGTCGACACCAGATTCACTCCATGAAAGAAGGGCCCAATGATCAAGAGGATCATGCTTCTCTCTCTCGTCCTCGTCTTCGTCGCCGGAAGCGCCATGGCGCAGACCGCCGCCGACATCCACGGCATCGGAACCAACGGCTGTGCGCCGTCTCCGCTGGCCGGGACCCTGGTGACCCTGACCGGTACGGTCTACGTGCAGGCCGGCACCTACAACAGCGGTGCAGTCTATGTGCAGTGCCCCAATGGCGGCATCACGTTCTTCGATTCCGCCACCCAGGGCGTGATCTTCGAGGGTGACAACATCACGATGACCGGAACCGTCGGTGCCTTCGGCAGCGAGATTCAGCTCAATGGCACCACCTTCGTCATCAACAGCAGTGGCAACGTGCCCGTGGCGAATCACATCACCACCGGTGCACTCGCGGCCGGGACCGATCAGCTCGCCGACTTCATGCATGTTCAGGGTGTGTTGAGCCTGGTGAGCGCCGGCTTCAACAGCATCTACAGCATCGATGACGGCAGCGGTGCGGTCACCGTCTTCGTCGACGGAACCACCGGCATCGATACCGCCGTGGTCGACGGTATGCTCGGCGACGTGGTCGCCATCGTGGGTGCGACCAAGTGCTTCAATGGCACCGGTGAGATCCTGCCCCGTCGCACGACGGACTTCGATCTGATCACCGTTCCGGTCGATGATGCTTCCTGGACTTCGGTCAAGGCCAGCTACGACGAGTAGAATTGTCGCGACCAACGGCGGACCCTCCGCCGGGTCGTGATGCAGACCAGAGAGAAGGGGCGCCCTCGGGCGCCCCTTCTCTCTGTGGACAGACAGAGTGCAGGGCTCGTCCTCGACGACGCCCTGCCACCGCTTTTCGGTTCAGCGCACCAGCGCCAGCGACTTGGTCTGATGGGCCCGATCTCCACGCACCTGGACGAAGTAGACTCCGGAAGCGACTTCACGGCCGGCGGCATCGGTGCCGTCCCACACGTATTCATGAGTCCCGACTCCGAGGGCGCCCTGGTGGAGAGTCCGTACGAAGCGGCCCGCGGCATCGTAGATGCTCAATTCCACTTCCGAGCTCTGTCCGAGTTCGAAGCGGATGCGAGCCCGGGGATTGGCCGGATTCGGATAGATCTCCAAGCCCAGATGCGGGGCCCGAGGCGTGGGATCGGCTCCGGTGCTCTGGGCGATGAAGAAGTCCGCGACCCGGGGCGCATGGTCGCTGGCGACGATGGTGTCATCGGCATTCAAACCCAGCGCACCGAGGGTGCTGGACTTCATCGTCCGCGTCTCGAGAACGTAGTGATTGCCCAATTCCACGGCACTCGCGGTGTAGAACATCCAATCGAGGAGCCCGGCGTAGAAGGAGCTGCTGTCCCGCCGCCAGGTATAGGACTCCCGTGCGTCCACATGTCGGGCCGGCACCACGTCCAGAGTGGATCCATCCCAGTCGGGAGGACTGTCCGGACCCCAGGTTCCATTGTCGGCGATGTTGCCGGTGATGGCGGTCGTGAGTTGGGCCGCCCACCCCACCAGATTGAAGTCTCCCCCGATGATCACCGGGGTGTTGGGGGCCAGGTCGATGACTCCGCCCGGCGTCCGAGCGTCGCGCAAGAAGGCCACCAGGGCGTCGGCTTCGTTCTGACGTTCGGCATCGGCGGTGCAACAACGCCAGTGATTGGCGATCACCAGCACGTCCTGGCCCAGGCTACTGCTGGCGTCGAGGAGAGCGGCGGTGAGGCGGTGCGCAGGATAGATCTCCCAACTGTTGAGGATCGGCAGCCGAGTGCAGATGACATTGCCGCTGTCGATCTTGATCGCATTCCAGGTCTGACCCGCTCCGCTGGGAAGAAGGACTTCGACCTGCGCAGCCACATCATTGGCGTTGTGGTTCCAGACCTCTTCGAAGAGGAAGATGTCGGGATCCATCACCTGGGACATGCGCTGCTGGGCCGCCTCGGTCGATCCTCCGCTGAAGAGGCCGTCGCTCTGGATGTTCCAGGTGACCATACGGAGGTGGCTCGCGCCCGCCCGACTGGTGGGGAGGGTGGCCGGAGTGAGGGTTCCGGCCGCAAAGTCGTAGAGATAGCTTCCGCTATCGGGTGCGGTATCCCCTCCGTTTCGATCCTCGAGGACCACGCGCACCGAGTTCCCGGGGAAGAGACTCTTCCCCGAAGCGGGAAGCGCATTGCGGTCGAAGGCCATCTCGAATTCGGTACTGCTCACCGTGGGAGAGATGCGAAGGCCCACGTCGGCGTGACCGACGGATTTGGCCGAGGGAGTGTAGAAGGTCCCATTGCGGAGCCCCAACTCCCACACCAGATCCGCCCCGATCCCCTGGATGGACTGTCCGGTGGAACTGTTCAGATCGGTGTCGAGGTACAGGACCACATCCTGCCCTTCGTCGGGCTGGATCTCTCCCCCGACCTCGAAGCGGAGGTAGAACCAATCCTGGTCGTTGGCGGCCCAGACCGTGCCGAAATCCACGGTGCCACCATCGCCGGCGGGGTCGACCCCCAGGGTGGGAACGGTGGACCACTCGGCGAAGTCCCCGTCGGGAAGGATCGGAGCGAGGGTGCCCGCCATCACGGGCAGTGAGAGAAGCAGGAGTGAAGCGATGCTCAATGCGGAGATGAATCGGGAGCGCACGGTGGACTTCCAGAGGTTGAAGGCAGAAAAAGTGCGCAAACGCGCAGGGCGCGCTGCTGGCGAGACGAGACTCCCCAGTGTAGCAGGATCGGCGGCTGGAAGTCCATGGAGGCGGGGAGAAGTGTCGCCCTTGTGGAATGGCCCCAGGCGGGGTTCAATGGGCGACCATGGAGTCTGCAATGCCGCCCCGATCGGGCTTCTGCGAGAGAGGAGAAAACGATGCGCATGGAGATTCCGGCCTTCGCCAATGGTGAGGCCATGGACCCCCGCTTCGCCTTCGGGGCCCCCGACCCGGAGAGCCACGTGAAGTGGAGTGCCAATCGCAATCCGGAGATTCGCTGGGATGATCTCCCCTCCGCCACGAAGTCACTGGTCCTGCTCTGCTACGACCGTGACGTCCCGAGTTCGGCCGAAGACGTGAATCAGGAGGGGAGGGAGATTCCGCCCGACCTACCTCGGATCGATTTCTTTCACTGGGTTCTCGTGGACATCTCGCCCCAGCGGAGCCGAATCGCCGAAGCGGCGGCCAGCGACGGGGTGACCCCTCGGGGGAAAGAACCCGGGAGTTGCGAATTCGGGGTGCAGGGCATCAACAACTACACCCAGTGGTTCGCCGACGATCCAGAGATGAGCGGCAGCTACGGGGGCTATGACGGACCCTGTCCCCCTTGGAACGACTCGATCCTCCACCACTATCATTTCTGCCTCTACGCCCTCGATCTGCCCACCCTGGACCTTCGAGGGGAATTCGGCGGGGTGGAGGTCCGCGACGCCATGGAGGGGCACGTTCTGGCCGAAGCCCAGTGGGTCGGCACCTACACTCTCAATCCCCGCCTCTCGACTTGATGCGCGCCCGCCGGGCGCGCGGGATCAGATGCCTCAGCCCCCGGGGAGCCCACCTCCGCCACAGGGCGGGGGGGTCGATGAGGACGATGTCGAACGGGGACTGAAGAAGCCGGACAACTGCTTGTCCGCCTCTTTCCCGCACTTCGGGCAGGGAGCGTGGTCGCGTTCCGCCATCGGCCGAAACTCTTCGAATCGATGACCGCAGTCGGGGCAGTGATAGTCATAGAGTGGCATCAGAACCCTCCTGGGCGAAGCCGGACTGCGGGATCCCCCTCCCGGAGAGGGATGTGGGGACCCCCATGGTTGCAGACCAGAGGATAGGAAAGGAAGGCCCCGATGGCCTCTCCGGACTGGACTTCCCTCCCCGGTCCGTTGCATTCTGGCGCTGCACTCTCGGGCCCGAGGTAGAAGCTTGCGCGTTCACTGGATCCAGCACGCACCCTTCGAAGGACTGGGTCACCTCCGGCCCCTCCTCGCGGGCCGGGCCTCCCAGATCTCCGCCACCCGGAGCTGGGAGAGCGCGGTCTTTCCCGATCCCCACGAGGTCGATCTGCTGGTGGTGATGGGCGGGCCCATGAGCGTCCACGACCTCGAGGACCACCCCTGGCTGGCCGCCGAAAAGGAGTTCCTGACCGAAGCCCTGCGAACCCAGGCCCGCATCCTGGGCATCTGCCTCGGAGCCCAGCTTCTGGCGGAGGCCGTGGGAGCGGAGATTCGGCCCGCGGAACAGGCCGAGATCGGCTGGTTCGGCATCTAGGCCGCCGAAGGTCACGCCATGGAGACTCTGGGCCGAATCCTGGTCCGCAGCGAAGAGGTCTTCCATTGGCACCGCGAGGCCTTCACCCTCCCCGAAGAGGCGGTCGGACTCGTCCGCAGCCGGGGCTGTGCCCACCAGGCCTTCCGTCTGGGCGACCGCGTCCTGGGCATCCAATTCCACTTGGAGATGACTCCCGAAGGCGCGGAACAGTTGATCCAGATGTGCCCCGACGATCTCGACGGAGAGGGCCCCTACGTCCAATCTCCCACCGAGATCCTGGCTCGCCCAGACCGTTTTGCTCGGTCCCACGAAGTCCTCGAGGAACTCCTCGATCAGTTTCTCGAGGACTGATCCGCGAGTCGATCCGAGACCTCGACCGGACTGTGCCAGACCGCCATCATCGAGAGACTGACCAGGAGCAGGCCTCCGCTCTCGCGCTGCACCTCGTTGAAGACCCAATCTCCGTGCAGAGCTTCGGGTCCGATCTTCGTGAGCCAGGCGAGGGCGACCAAGGCCACCACCAGGGCCCGGGCTCGCTCCTGTCGTCCGAAGACCGCATGTCCGCTCTCCCAGGCGGCCACCGCGTAGATCGCCATCCATGGCAACCAATCCGGATCGTTCCACTGCACCACGGTCGAGGCGACGAAGGACAGGAAGAACGCGGCGTGGAGACTGCGCATGTCGATTCCTTCCGGTGAGGTCCAAGACGGGGTGCGAGAAGCAATCTCCCACCCGCCCTCGACCCTTGGCAAGGGAAGTTTTGGCGTGTACGCGGCCTGCGATTTGCCGCAGAGTACGGGGCGGATCCCACCGCGAGGAATGCCAAGGTCACGATGGACGATGCCCTTCGACGCCGACTGAGCGAGTGGTCGCAGAGTCGCGACCGCGACCTCGCGCGGTCCCTCCTGCGCGCCTTCTCTCGCGCCGAGCCCGCGTCCCTTCCCCGCGACCTGGCCCACGATTTTCTCGACCTCACCAGCGATCCCGACTTCCTCGGGGCTCTCGACCGCGAATCGCGGGATGAGGTGTGGGCGCCGCTCTGCATCCGCCTCATCGAGCGGAGTCGCTACACCTTGGGCACCCTCTTGGAGCGACGAGCGGAGGAAGATCCCGAGAGGGTCTACCTGGTGGAAGCGACCGCGACCGGCCGGCGCAGCTGGGGGGTGGGACCCCTGCGTCAACGGGCCCGCCGCTATGCCGCCACCTTCATCGCTCGTGGTCGGCACGAGGAGGGACCCTCAGACCGCCCCCGGGTGGCTCTCTACCTGGACAACTCCGTGGCCGGCGCCTGCTGCGACTTGGGATGCCTCACCGAGGGCATCGTCGTCACCCCGCTGAGCGTGCACACCCCCCTCGACCACCTCCACTGGATTCTCCGCCGCCTCGACATCGACCTCGTGGTCACCGATACCGAGGAACGGCAGCAGAGGCTCTGCGATCTGCGGCGCAAGGGGAAGTCGACCTTCGGAATCCTCTCTCTCGAGGACAGTGCCTGGGTCCGAACCGGGGATGTCGAACGTCTGGACGATCTGGCCGCGGCCCTCTCTCCTCAACAGGTCGAATCGCTCCTGGCCGATCGCCGCGAAGTCGATCCCCGGGCCATTTCCACGGTGATGTTCACCTCCGGAAGCACTGGCCGCCCCAAGGGAGTGGCCTTCACCGACCTCCACCTCGTGACCAAGCGCTTCTGTCGGGCCGCGGCGCTTCCGGCGGTCGGACGCGACGAGATCCTGCTCTGCTACCTTCCGCTCTACCACACCTTCGGTCGCTTCCTCGAACTCCTGGCCATGCTCTACTGGAGAGGACGTTATGTCTTCGTGGGCAACACTTCGGCCGAGACCTTTCTGAGTGCGCTCCCCGAAGTCGAACCCACCGGCCTGATCGGCATTCCGCTGCGGTGGAAACAGATGCGGGACCGCTGCCTCGAGGCCATGGACCGGGTCTCGTCGGGAGAGGAGAAGGAGGCCGCGTTGCGGCAGGTCGTGGGCTCGGGCCTGCGGTGGGGACTCTCCGCCGCGGGCTACCTCGACCCCCGCATCTTCCGCTTCTTCCACCGCCATGGAGTGGAGCTCTGCAGCGGCTTCGGCATGACCGAGGCGACGGGGGGAATCACCATGAGTCCGGCGGGCGACTATGTCGACGACAGCGTGGGAAGGCCCTTGCCGGGGATCGACCTCGTCCTCGATGCCCAGGGAGAGATGAGCATCGGAGGGCCCTATGTCGCCGACTACCTCGATCCCGACGCCGAGGGATTGGTCTGTCTGCCCCGCCCCGAAGCTTCTCCCAAGACCTGGCTCCGAACCGGCGATCTCTTCCGCGAATTGGAGAACGGGCAGCTCCAGATCGTCGATCGCATCAAGGACATCTACAAGAACGACCGAGGCCAGACCATCGCCCCTCGAAAGATCGAGCGCATCCTGGAGGAGACGGCCGGAGTGCGACGGGCCTTCCTCGTCGGAGACCACCGTTCGTGGAATGTGCTGTTGATCGTTCCCGACCGGGAGGACGCGGTGCTGGCGCAGCTCGGCACTCCTGACCGAGAACGAGAGTACTTCCAACGCATCATCGCCGCGGCGAACTAATCTCTCGCCCCCTTCGAGAGAGTCATCGACTTCGCACTGCTCCGCCGGGACTTCGATCCGCAGCTCGGGGAGCTGACGCCGAAGCAGACCTACCGGCGAAAAGTGATCCAGGAGCACTTCGCCGAGCTCATCGCCGAGCTCTACCGCAGTCCCCAGCTCGAGCACGAGATCGACGGGATCCGAGTGAGACTGCCCCGGTGGATCCTCCGCGATCTGGGTTCGCTCGAGAGCGATTGGGTGGCGCTCCCCGACGGCCTGAAGGATCTGCGGCACGCCCGTTTTCTCCGGATCTCCCGGACCTCCGACCGGGCAGTGCAGATCGGCGACTTCGTCTACTCCTGCAGAAGACCCCCCGAAGAGGGAGCATGGGTCGTCGACCTCGGGGTGCTGGCCCGGCAACCTCGGCTCTGGCTGGGCAACGCCCAGCTCTTCGCTGCGGTCCCCTGTCGTGCGGGATGGGACGTCCGATCCGACCCCTGGGATTCGATCCTGCTGCTGCCCGATGACCACGCCCCCCGGAGGGATCGGGGAGTCGATGATCTGGGCTCGGGCCTCCCTCCCGAGCTGCGCCGCTTCCACCGCCGCCTGGCGGAGGCGCTTCTGGGGGAGGACCAACGCTGCCGCACCGAATTGAAGGAATTGGGGCGGGACCTGCCCGAATTGGACGAGCGCCTGGCCTCCGTCCTCCGGAGCCGACTCGCCACTCTGGCGCGTCACCCGAGTGAAGAGCTCCGCTGTCTCGCCTACCGGATTCTCCTCCTCGATCGCCGAGCCGCCGAAGAGGACCCCGGTTTCGGGCACTTCCTCGACTCGGGTCTGAGTTTTCTCAACGAGGAGAGCATCCAGATCCTGGCCCGGGCCTCGGTGGGTCCCCGTCGGTTGACCGCCCTGCGTCGTCGACTCTCCGAATACCGCCGACGCATCGAATGGCCGGCGCGGCCGGTGGTGAGGCAACAGATTCAGCACATCCTGACCCTCTTGGGCGACTTCGTCCGTCACCAGGAGATCTACTACAAGTCGGTCCGGGCGGAGCTGGCGAGTTGGATCCTGCTGGGGGAGGACGAGGAACTCGCGGCCTTCGCCCAGACCCAATTGGCCCGCAACTTCCTGTGGTTCGAAGAGAGACTCGACCGCCAGCACGTGGACCTCGAAGCCGAACAGTGGCAGCGCATCGCACGTTTCGACGACGACGTGGATCTCCCGACCCGCGAGCGAATGCGAGTCCTGGTGTGCGAGACCTCCTTTCTCGAACAGGCCGTCATCCTCGCCCACGAGGAAGAGGAATTCCGGGTCCAACACATCGCGGCGGCGGGTCTGTGGATTTCGCGGGTCCAGGCCCGAGGAAACTTTCGGCTGCTGAGAGTGAGCGTCAACACGAGGGCCGCGCGACACTTCGATCTCTTGGTGGTCCTGCGCGAAGACATGGATGCCGAGGACGTGCGCCAGACGAACAACTGGTTGCTGGCCATCGCCGGCCATCCCCAGGGCAACCGGGCGATTCCCCGCTTCGGCTGCGCCCGGCCCGAACTCTCGGCCATGGCCATGGAATTCGTGAACGATCTCACGGTGGAAGCGAGACTCAGAATCCTGGGCGCGGCCGCTCACCCCCACGAATTGAGTCCCTCGCTGACGGACTGGCGCCGCATCTACATCAGCGCCATGTCCGCGGTCTTCCGGGCGTGGGACCACGGCTATCGCAAGGTGATTCCGGGGCAACTGACCCCAGCGAACATCTCGGTGCCCGAAGAGGACTTCCAGGAGTCCTCGTTGGTCCTTTCCCTCACCGATTGGAAGGCCTACGAGGGGCCACTCTCTCTGGTGGGTCCTCTCTACACCCACTTCTACCAGCGGACCTACGCGCAGATTCCCGCCACCACCGAGCTCCTGGAAGTCGATTGGATCTTCGATGCCTGCCGCGAGGGACTCGGTGACGACCCGATCCGAACTTTCCTGGCCGAGCTCGAGGAAGAGGTCGAAGCCCTCCCCCGGGGACAGGTCCCTCCCGAATTGCGACGGTCCATCCGGCGCAGTCGCCGCGCCCTCGAGGAATCCGCATGGATTCCCCTCGCGGTCCCCTCGGCCGTGCGTCGCTATTGGGCGTGGACCGTGGTCAATCCCAATGCGACGGTCGAAGCTCGTATCGATCAGGTGGAAGGCCTCCTGCGTCTCTACGACCTCGGGCGCTTCGGAGAACGGGCGCGCTATCTCGTCTTTCAACAGACGGTGCTCCGCGATGCCAACGAGGAATTCCATTCGATCTTCGCCCGGCTCCTCGCCAAGATCGACGGCGGCGGCAGCGCGGTGCATCACGTCGAACTCTCCGAGCTTCAGGCCACCCTGGAGAATGACGAAGAGCGCTCCGCCTTTCGCCATCTGGCCTTTCCCCGCTCCCTTCCCCTGGACTCGCCCGAGATCGTGGCCTACGGCGACTGGGAGAATCCGAGTGTGGCGGTGCGATCGAAGATCGTCGACCGACTCGGAGAGGACTACCAAGTCCGCGAACCCATGACCCCCGACGAAGTGGGTCAACTCTATCGTCTCTTCTTCCGCCGTCGTTTCCCCAAGGCGGTCTCCGAATTCGACCGTTATCTCATCGCCATCGACCACAGCGACCGGCTCATCGCCGGCGTCTGCTACCAACATTTGCGCCGGGACACGACCTACATGGAGGGAGTGGTGGTGGACCGGTCGGTGGAGGCCCGAGGCGTGGCCAGCGCCCTCCTCGAAGACTTCTGCGCCCGTCTCGCGGCCGAAGGCGTCGCGGTGGTGCAGACCGGCTTCTTCATGCAGAGTTTCTGCGAAGGCCGGGGATTCCGGCTGGACCGCCGCTACAGCGGGCTGGTGCGATTCCTGGGCGAAGAAGCCGGAAAGAAAGTCCGAGAAGAGGATCCGGGGCATTCCTCCCCGGATTCGGCCCCCTTCCGCCGCGACTGAGCCCCGGCGCACCGCCTTCGCCTTCCCCCTTCATCGAGCCGAAGCGTCACTCCGGCGCCCCCCACTCGTACCCATTTGGGGTCTGGCGTCGCTCCGACTTCGGCCCCTTCCCCTTGCCCGGAGATCCCATGCGCAACCTCACCACCCTTGTTCTCCTGAGTTCCTTGGTCGTCGCCGGATGGATCTCGCCGAGTCCCCTCTCGGCCGGATCCGCCGATGTCGTGGTCAACGAAGTCTTCTACCTCGGAGATTCCACCACCGACTGGGTCGAATTGCGGAACGGCGGAACCACCACCGTCGACCTCTCTTCGTGGTGGATCTGTTCTCGCTTCAGTTACCGTCAACTCTCGACCCTTCCCCTCCTCGCGGGAGCGGATCTGATCCTGGCTCCCGGAGAGATCCTGGCCGTGGGTACGGGAATCGACCTCGATGCCAACAGTGCGGACTTCGGCCTCTACACCAGCTCGACCTTCTCCTCGGCCGCGGCCATGGTCGACTTCGTGCAGTGGGGTTCGGGAAGCGGCATCGGTCGCAGTCAGGTCGCCGCTACCGCCGGCCTCTGGTCGCAAATGGGGCCCGGCTCCTTCGACTTCGTGCCCCTGGCCCCGGCCGGACAGAGCCTCAATCTGCGCCTCAACGGAAGCGGTGGACTCACCCTGGCGGAGGAATTCCTGAATCAACCGCCGACCCTGGGGACTCCCAACACCGGCGCGGTGGCCACCGAAACCACCCGGGTGGGCGATCTCAAGGCTCGGTGGTAGGCGAGAGCACTCGGACGTAGCGCAGATGGACTTCGTCGTCCACTCGCCGGAGCTCCTCGAGAACCCAGCGACGGGGCGGATCGAAGGCCGGGCCCTCGGCCAGAGAGGGGTTGGTCTGACCGGCGAACACCCACGGCGCCAGAGTCAGGTGCAATTCCTCCACCAGATCCGCGGCGAGAAGGGCGTGCGCGAGGTGCCCCCCTCCCTCGGCCAGAATTCGGTGGTAGCCCCGGCGACGAAAGTCCTCGACCACTCCGCCCATTCCGGCCTCGCCGATCTCGATGATCTCGATGCCCCGGTCGCGGCAACGCTGCCGGGTCATCCTTCGCGGGTGGGCCGTCACCACGAAGACCGCTTGGTCCTTCGCACCGAAGTAGGCGCCCTCGAAGGGGAGATCCTGAGACCGCGTCCACACCGCCACCGCGGGGTGCGGGCTTCTTTCCGGTCGCAGCGCGGCATAGTCCGGATTGCGGACCAGAGGGGGGAGATTCTCGCGCCGCACGGTCTCGGCTCCGACGAAGAGAAGGTCGGCTTCGGCCCGCAGGCGAAAGAGGCGATCGCGGTCCGCCCTGGAGGTGAATCGAGGCAACCCCCTCTCCGATTCGGAGTTGAGTTTTCCATCGAGGGAGGTCGCGAGACAGAGCGAGAGCATCAGGAATCCTTTCCGCGACCCCGGCGAGTGAACTAGACTGGACTCCGAGTGTACGGAATGTTTTGGCCTCCAACAGGAGAAATCCGAGTGAGTGATCTCTACGACGTCAAAGAGGACATCCGCTCTCGCGCCCACATCTCGTCCATGGAGGAATACGAGAGACTCTATCGCCTCTCCCTCGACAACCCCCAGTGGTTCTGGGCCGAGCAGGCGAAGACTCTGGACTGGTTCCATCCCTGGAACATGGTCTTCGACGCCGACTACGACGAGGTCGACTTCTCCTGGTTCTCCGGTGGACGACTCAATGCCTGCTTCAATTGCGTGGACCGACACGTGGCCACCGATCCCGACCGAACCGCGATCATCTGGGCCAAAGACGAGGCCGGCGAATACGAACACATCAGCTACCGCACCCTCAAGCATCAGGTGTGCAAACTCGCGAATGTCCTCAAGGCCAAGGGCGTGCGCAAGGGCGATCGGGTCTGCCTCTACATGCCGATGATTCCCGAGCTCGTCTATGCCATGTTGGCCTGCGCTCGGATCGGCGCCGTGCACTCCATCGTCTTCGGCGGCTTCAGCGCGGAGGCGCTGCGCGACCGCATCGTCGACGCGGAGAGCCGCGTTCTGATCACGGCCAACGAGGGACTCCGAGGAGGCCGGGTGATCCCTCTCAAGCAGATCGCCGACCGAGCCATCGACGGCATGGCCATGGTCGACACCGTCCTCGTGGCTCGACGTACGGACGCTGCGACTGCGATGCAGGCCGGTCGTGACAGCTGGCTGCACGAGGAGATGCACCGGCAGCGATCCACCTGCACCGTCGAATGGATGGGAGCGGAAGATCCCCTCTTCGTGCTCTACACCTCGGGGAGCACCGGAAAACCCAAGGGCGTGCTCCACACCACGGGCGGCTACCTCGTCTACGCCTCGATGACCCACCGGCTGGTCTTCGACTACCACCCTGGGGACATCTACTGCTGCGGCGCGGACATCGGGTGGATCACCGGTCATTCCTACATCGTCTACGGGCCGCTGGCGAATGGGGCCACGACCGTCCTCTTCGAATCCACGCCGACCCATCCCGATGCGGGGCGGTACTGGCAAGTCGTGGACGACCTGGGGGTGAACATCTTCTACACCGCTCCCACCGCACTCCTGGCCATCGCCCAGGCCGGGGACGAAGTGGTCAGCCGATCCTCCCGCCATTCTCTCCGCATTCTGGGAACGGTGGGCGAACCCATCAACCCCGAGGTGTGGAAGTGGTATCACGATGTCGTCGGGGAAGGCCGGTGTGCAGTGGTCGACACTTGGTGGCAGACCGAAACCGGAGGCATCCTCATCACTCCCCTGCCCGGAGTGACCCCGACCAAGCCGGGCTCCGCCACCCTTCCCTTCTTCGGCATCCGGCCCGAAATCCTGGACTCCGACGGTGCGGTGCTCGAGGGGAACGAAGTGCGCGGCGCGCTCTGTCTCTCCAATCCCTGGCCGGGACAGGCCCGGACGATCTGGGGAGATCACGCCCGCTTCAAGGAGACCTACTTCACGACCTATCCGGGATACTATTTCACCGGAGACGGTTGCCGCCGCGATGAAGATGGCTACTACTGGATCACCGGGCGAATCGACGACGTCCTGAACGTCTCCGGCCACCGGCTGGGGACCGCGGAGATCGAGAGTGCCCTGGTGGCCCACGAAGCGGTGGCCGAAGCGGCGGTCGTGGGATACCCGCACGAGATCAAGGGAACCGGAATCTACGCCTACGTCACTCTCAATCCCGAATACGCGGAGGAGGATCTCGAGTCGCTCACCGGGACCCTTCGAGAGCAGGTGCGGCATGTGATCGGGGCCTTCGCCGCGCCCGATGTCATTCATCCCGCTGGAGGACTTCCCAAGACCCGCAGCGGCAAGATCATGCGGCGTATTCTGCGGAAGATCGCCGCGAGCGACTACGATGGGCTCGGGGATGTGAGTACTCTGGCCGACCCCGGCGTGGTCGAGGCTCTGACCGATGAGCATCGAAAGCGTCAGTCCTAGGTGGCCCAGGAGGTCGTCGCGTGCAGATTTTCATTCCCGTGTCCGCCGGCGAATTGGTCGACAAGGTGTCCATTCTGCGGATCAAGACCGAGCGCATGGAAGATCCGGACAAGCTTCAGAATGTGCGGCACGAACTGCGCGCGCTCCAGGGCGTCCTCGAAGAGATTCCGGTCAGCGAAGACCAACTCGAAGAGTGGCTCGAGGACCTCATCGACGTCAACGCGCAGCTCTGGGAGATCGAAGACGACATTCGGAGCTGCGAGGCCGCGGAGGACTTCGGACCCCGCTTCATCGAATTGGCCCGAGCGGTGTACCGGACCAATGACCTCCGGGCCAAGCTCAAGCGCGAGATCAATGAAGAGACCGGGTCGACCCTGGTGGAAGAGAAATCCTATGTCGACCCCGACGGTGATCCACCGGGCGCCGCCTGAAAGTCTCGATCCCGCCCCTAGAAGAAACGATAGGTCAACCCCAGGGCGAGGGTCTGTTTGAACTGGCCCGCCTTGCGAATGGCTCCCTGCACATCGGCTCCGTTGGTGAGAACTCCCCCCTCGACCAAGGGCTTCACCGAAGTGTCGTACTTGTCGTAGACCCAACGCACGTAGAGATTCACCGAGAGCACGCGAGTGATCTGGCTGGTGAAGACATTCTCCCAGTCGATGTCCATGGCGGTGGTGAAGTCGGCCACCTCCGGATCGACCCCGGCCGCGAGAAGATCGGCCGGAGACAGAGACTGGAGATCGGATTTCTGCGAGTAGAACAATGGTTGCAGGAAGCCGAGCTTCGAGGTCCAGGCGACCTTTTCCTCGAAGAGTTGGGTCTTGTAGTCGAAGACCAATTCGAGACCCCCGTCGAGTCCGCTCTGGGTGGTGGTCGCGGCATCGGTGGGATCGACACTCAGGAATTGGCGTCGCACTCCCTCCCGCAGCGCCCCACCGAATCGCACCAGAAGAGAGCGGCTCTCCTCGCCGGTGAAGAACTCCCGCGAAAAACCCACCGCCTCGCGCAGGATGAGCGGAGTGAAGAGCAGGTTTCGTCCCGCCGGATCACTCGCGTCCTGGAACTGGGACTCCAACCGCCCGGAGAGGTAGGGTTCCACCGGCCACTGCACATTCAGGCGCAGCACCGACTCGAGGTCGATGCGATCGGTCGACTTGATGGGCTTCTCCCAGCGTCGGGCGTCGTTCTGCTGATGGGTCTGGCCGTAGGCCAACTTGAGGGAATTGGTCCACTGCACTCGGTCACCGAGCTGCCGCTCCAGGCCGGCATTGGTGATGAAGGCCCACACCACCGTCCCCTTGTCCCCTCCCGCCCAATTGTCGCTGAAGGTCGACTGGGTGAATTGGAATCCGGCTTCGAAGGTCGGCTTCCACCCCTGGTCGGAGGTGGCCTCTTCGGCGCGGGCGGCGAAGGCGCAAGTGCACAGCGTGGTCCCGAAGACCACCAGAAATCCGAGAAGATGTCGCATGGGAAACCCTTGGAAAAAGTGAGATGGACGATGGGGACCCGCCAGTGATGGGCACCGACGGGAAATCTCTACACGAAGGCTGCGGCGGGGATCAAGGAGAAGGTGACCCCGTCGAATCGACATTGCGCTTTGCCCCTTCGGACTACGGTCGTCGACCGAGGCGGAAAGCAGCTTCGCCACCGGCGGCGGCAGATTCTTCCCGAGTTTCGAAGCTCCCGGTCCGCCCGGTCCCGAGCCCCCTCTCGGGACAAGGGGGGGGCGGCAGATTCTTCCCCTCTCGCCGGAGCCGTCCCCACGCCCGCGGGCTCTGGATGCTCCGCTTCGCGAAGCCCCGGTGGCAGCTTGCGAAATCGCGGAGGACCGAGAGCACCACCCCCGACGACCGCCCTCGGAACTGCGGAGAATCCCGGCATTGGGCCCCGGATTCCGCCGATTCGGGCCGGGATTGCGGCACCACTCTTGCGCGGGCGAGGTGATCGATACGCCGTCTTCAATCAACCCGAGGAATTCACCATGACGGACACCCGCCCCCGCATCCTCGTCGTCGAAGACGACGACCCCACTCGTTCCATCATCGCAGCCGGACTCGACTCGCTCAGCGCCGAAGTCCTCTGCGTCTCCGATGGCGAGGAAGCCCTGGCCCGGGTCGAGGACTTCGATCCCCAACTCATCCTCCTCGACATCATGATGCCCCGGGTGAACGGCTTTCAATTCCTGCGTCGCTACCACCAGGAATGCGAGGACCCGGCCCCGGTGATCATCGTCTCGGCCAAGAACGACCAGACGGACCGCTTCTGGGCGGAGCGCTTCGGCGTCGTCAACTACGTGGTGAAGCCCTTCTCGATCGTCGACCTGCGACGGGTGGTGAGCGACCAGCTCGCCCGGACCGAGGTGGCCTCGCGGTCATGAATCTCGGGGGGGCCACCCTGGGGTTGGTCCTCGCGGCCGCGACGGCCATCTTCCTCCAGATCGCGATCGTGGCGGGGGCGTTGGTCCGTATGGGCATCGACGACCACCGGCTACGTTCGATGCGGCGACGATCTCGCCTTCTCTCCTCGCTCCTGGAGGAATTGCGGGCGGAATCGAGTCCTCTGCTCCGCCGAGAACTGGCCCGCCGGAGCCTGCACCGAGACATCGACAGCCTCGAGGCCTGGATCGATGTGGTGGCTCTCGAACGCGAGGACCCCGCCCTCGTCGACCCCGTCGACTACGAGCGGAGTGGCCTGGTGGCCCGCCACCTCGAGCTCCTCGCAAAGTCTCCGCGCTGGGCCCAGCGGGCGGCCTCGGCCGCCATTCTGGGATGGACCGGCAGCCCAGTGGCCGTCCCCTCCCTCCTGCGCTGCGCTCAGGACACCCGCGGCGAGACCGCGCAGGTCCGGCAGGTGGCCCTCCGCGCCCTGGCCCGCATCCGCGACCCCCGTGCGGTTCCTCCTCTGGTCGACGCCCTGGTCGAAGGAGAGACCTGGTTGCCGCCGATCCTGGCCGGAGTCCTGGTCCACATCGGCGAGGCCAGCGTGCCTCCCCTCCTCGACTTAATCCAGGATCGAAGTCGTCCCATCACCGCCCGCAAGTGGGCCGCCCGCATCCTGGGCGACCTGCGGGATCGGCGGGCCCTGCACGCCCTCCACCAGGCCTTGGATTACAATGACGCCGAGCTGCGGTCCCAAGCGGCCACCGCCCTGGGAACCCTCGCCGACGAACGGTCGGTCGACCGCCTCCTCTCCCGCCTGTTGGTCGATCCCGTGCCCTTCGTGCGCACCGGAGTGGCCCGCGCTCTGGGAGA
>JAJRXK010000107.1 GCA_024276305.1 Candidatus Krumholzibacteriota bacterium | reverse complement strand
CTATCTCTTCGAAAAGGACGATGTCGCGGCTTCGCCCCAGGAAGTGGTGGCCTTCCTCCGCCTCCAGCCCGCGGCCCGCGCGATCTACGCGGGCAAGCTCGACCGAGCGGCCCGATTGCTCGACTCCGAAACCAATCCCGACTTCGCTCCCTGGCTCTTCTACGCCTCGGAGCTGGCCTTCCTGCGCGGCGACACGGAGGGGGCGCAGACCGGCTTCGAAAAGCTGCAGCGAGTCGAAGGGCGGGATCGCTTCTATTTCTTCCGCTATCTGAGCCGGTTGAGGCTGGGAGAACTGGCGGCTCGGGCCGGCGACAACGACCGAGCGAGAAAGTACTATGAGAAAGCCATGAACGAACACAAGATGAAGGACCTGCTGCGCCACGTGGCCAACAGCCGTCGCCGCCTCTTCGACGACCATGACGAAGCGATGACCACGGCCTTCGACTTGGAGTATCCCCCCTCGAGAAAGTGACCGTCGCCCATGGGCCACCCTCTCGCGCTTGGACCGAGTGCATCTCTCCCTCCGCCCCTGCGATCCGGCGCCCTCCTGATGGTCCTCTTGTTGGCGGCGAGCCTCGCCACCCCGGCCATGGCTCTCCCTCGCTATGCCGCGCGTTACGGACAGTCCTGCCAGACCTGCCATGTCGACCCCACCGGGGCAGGTCTCCGGAATCTCTACGCCAGCAGCCTCATCCTGCCCCTGGATCTGGTCTGGAAACCCCGCGCCATGGAGAAGCTCTCGACCTTCGATCCCCGCGTCGCCGAGGGACTCTTGGTGGGACTGGACCTTCGCACTCTCTTTCTCGAGGGCGAGGGGAATCAGGGCCGGATCGTCCAGATGCAATCCAACCTCTACTTCGCGCTGACTCTCGACGAGCGGACCCAGGCCGTCGTCGACCTCGGACGCGATGGCACTCGGCAGGCATATGGCCTCGCACGAGTCCTGCCCGCCCAAGGAACGATCAAGGTCGGACGATTCGTGCCGGACTACGGTTGGATCTTCGCCGATCACCAGCGCGCTCCCCGCAAGTACCTCCTCGACCGGATCGGATCGAACGATCCGGCGATCTGGGAAGTCGGCGGGGTCGAGGTGGGAGTGCATCCCGACCGAGCGGACTTCAGTTTCTCGGTCCACGAGGGCGGTGAGATCGGGGACAGCTTCACCACCCGGGCGGCCGTCCGACAGGACTGGGGACCGCTCCATCTGAGCCTCGGCGCCTCGGCATTGCGGAGAGCCAGAATCGGGGGACACCGCAGCGCGGTCGGTCTATTCGGGTCGGCCGGAGTGCGCCGCTTCACCGCCCTCGTCCAGTGGGACGAGGTTCGCGAAGCCTCCCGGCGCGAGCGACTCTTCGCCCTCGAAGTCGATGCGTGGATCGCCAACGGTTGGACCCTCCTGGCGGGTCTCGACTACCGCGATCCCGACCGCGCCCTCCGCAGCGGCGCCGAACGCCAGTGGCTGCTGGGCCTCGACCTTCTGGCCACCCCCCACTTCGGAGCCACTCTGGTCGGGCGATTCTACGACGTCGATCCGGGACCGGAGATCGGTAGGGACCGACTCAGCCTGAATGCGGTACTCCACTTCTTCTACTGAGGAGGATCCGATGCCCAAGACCAAGCCATGGAGGCGGGTCGCAGACGCGACGGCGATGCTGGTGATCCTCGCGGTGGGAGGGGGTTGCGCCGACGAGGGAACTCCATTGGGCAACCTCCCACCAGAGACCGGCATCTCCTACGAACGGGACATCCAGACCATCTGGAATCTCCGCTGCGACATCGCCTGCCACGGGGCCTCGGGTCAGGGCGGCCTCGACTTACGTCCGGGACAGAGCTACGACCTGCTGGTGGGGGCGATCTCACCAACCTACCAACAGCCCAGGGTCGACCCGGGCTTCCCCCTGCGCTCGGTGCTCTACCACAAACTCAACGACACCATGGTCTACGGGGGCCGGATGCCCGACCGACGTCCCCCCCTGCCCTCCAACGAAATCCTCACCATCTTCAACTGGATCGAAGCGGGAGCTCCCCGCAACTGAGCCGTCACAGCTCGACACATGCGCGCGTAGTCATGTCCATGAACTCCCCCCCAGCGGACGAAGGGCGCGATGAAGGAAGCTCCGGCCACCAAGTTCTCGATTCTCTCGGACCCCACTCGACTCGCGGTGATCGCGTCCCTCATGGTGCGCTCCCGCCATGTGAACGAACTCTGTGAAGAGTTGGCGGTCGAACAGAGTCGAATGTCGCACCACCTCCAGATCCTCCGGAGACATGGCTTCGTGCGGGCGAAGCGGGAGGGCCAGCGAATCCGCTACCAGATCGAGCCCCGGTTGAGAGGTGGCGAAGGCGACCACCGCCTCGACCTGGGCTGTTGTCAGATTGCCTTCCCGCCGCCATCGGAGGAATCCAAGTGAATCGGCTCCTTCGGACCCGCGGACTTCTCCTGGCCGGCCTGAGCCTCGCGGTGGTCCTGAGCGGCTGTGGCCGACGATCGCAATCGCCTCAGGTGTTGGTGCTGACCGGATCGTCGACCGTCGCTCCCCTGGCCGCAGCGCTGGGAGAGCGCTTCGAAGAACTCCACACCGGGGTCCAAGTCGACGTCCAATTGGGGGGCTCTTCCCGAGGCGTCCTCGACGCCCGGAGCGGAATGGCGGACCTGGGAATGGCCTCCCGACGACTCCATCCCGACGAGCAGGATCTCCACGCGGTGACCATCGCTCTCGATGGGATCGGCATCATCGTGCATCGGGACAATCCGGTCCGGGAGCTCCGGGACGAGGAGGTGATCGGGATCTACCGCGGCGAGATCACCGACTGGGCCCAACTCGGTTCACAGCCCGGCCCGATCGTGGTGGTGCACAAGGCGGCGGGGCATTCGACTCTCGAACTCTTCCTCCATCACTTCTCGTTGAAGGCCTCGGAGGTCGAGGCCGACATGATCATCGG
>JAJRXK010000106.1 GCA_024276305.1 Candidatus Krumholzibacteriota bacterium | reverse complement strand
ATCGGATTGTGAGCTACCCGTCTGGTAGATCATCGTGCCGGAGGTCGAGAACGAGTAGGCGCCCACCGCGGTCTCCGAGGACGGCATCATCAGATTCTCGACCACCGGAAAGCTGCCTCCGACGGTCTCGAGCTTCTTCAGGTCGAAGGCCGTTGCGACGAGGTCTCCCTCTCGGGCGGTCAACAAATGACCCTGATTGTATTCGGCCTGGCATTCGCTGGTGGTCAGATCTCGAAGTTCACCTTCGGTCAGCGATGCGAGCCGAATCGTGTGGAGCTTCGAACTGTCGAATTGGCGGTTGAGGTAGAGGAAGTGGTCTCCGTCGGGCAGGAACCGAGGGTGACGGTGGGAGGTTTCCTTGCTGCCGAGTACCGTGAGGGAGTCGGGTAGTCCTCCGATGTCCCGCACCCGGAAAATGCCGCTGTCGTGGGATGCGGCGAAGATGATGACTCCGTCGGCATTCCAACTTCCGCCCTTCCCATTGTTTGCGGCGCAGAGGGTCATGGGAGGCCCGCCCGCCACGGCCACCTTCTTGAGCTTGCCGGTGGCGGGGGTGAAGAATGCGATGAACTCACTGTCGGGCGACCAGAAGGGTTAGACGGCCCCCGCGGTGCCGGAGATCTCCATGGACTCTTCCCGGGCCAGATGCCTCAAGTAGAGACGAGTCGTCCCCTCGGTGTCGTAGCCGGTGAAGGTCACCATCCGACCGTCGGGAGAGAGTTGGGCCGGGCCCGGAGTGGCGCTACTGAGGTCGAATTGTATGTCCCTCGGCGGCGGGATCATGAGGTGAAGGGCCGCCGTCTCGGTGGTCGACCTCTGGCCCAGACCGAACCAACCGATGCCCAGACCGACCGCCACTGCGATCGCGGCGGTGATTGCGACGGTGGGCCTGCCTTTCTTGCTGTCCTGATGGGGGGCGCGAACGCTGCTGGCTGGGATGGAGAGCCGGGTTTGGGTTGCAGGACTGCCTTCGAGTCCCAGCCGGGCCTCGCCGATGTCCCGCAGGCGCTGGCGCGGGTCGCGGACCAAACATCGTTCCACGATGCGGCAGAGATCCGGCGCCTCGTCCACCGGCAACCGATCCCAGTCGGGTTCGGCTCGCAACACCGCGGCGAGAGTGTCGCTGATGGTTTCTTCTTCGAAGAGTTGGTGACCGGTGAGCAATTCCCACAGGATGACCCCGAAGGCCCAGATGTCCGCGCGCCGATCGACATTTCGACCGCGAGCCTGCTCGGGACTCATATAGGCCGCGGTGCCGAGGATCGTTCCCGCCTGGGTCATGGCGGCGGTGATGGTGGGAGAGATCTCGATGTCTCCCCGCTCTCCCGCATCGCCGAACCAGGCGCGGGCCAGCCCGAAGTCGAGGATCTTGATCTCCCCGCTGGAGCTGATCATGATGTTGGCCGGCTTCAGATCGCGGTGGATGATCCCCTTCTCATGGGCCGCTTCGAGTCCGGCCGCGATCTGCGTCGCCACTCGTCGCGTTTCTCCCACCGAGAGCTGAGTATGCGCGAGATGTTCGGAGAGATTCTCTCCCTCCACCAGTTCCATCACCAGGAAACGCACCCCGTCGACTTCTTCCAGACCATAGATCGAGGCGACATTCGGATGCTGGAGCATGGCCAGAGACCGAGCTTCCCGCTGGAAGCGCGCCTCGCGCTCGGGATCTCCGCTCAGTTCCCGGGGAAGGATCTTCAGTGCGACGTCCCGGTCGAGCTTGGTGTCTCGTCCACGGTAGACCTCTCCCATTCCACCCTTGCCGAGCAGGGACAGGACTTCGTAGTGGGCAAGGATCTTCCCGATCAATTCGGCGACTCCTGGGAAGGGCAGGGCAGTGGGCCACGGCGCCGTGGCCATCACAAAATCAGAATGGTTACTGTAGCAGAAGCGGCGCGAGTCGACGATGGATCAAGCAAATGCTGGTACATATCGATAAATCGTCAAAACTAGCGAGTTGTGAGAATGAAGTCCCGGGTCGCCAGTCCTCCCCCTCTCGAGCCTCTGGGAATCTCGGGGAACCTTCACTTCTCTTCATGCTCTTCATGCCCCGAGCCTTTCGACGTCTCCTCGACTCCAGGGGAGGCCATCGAAGTTGCGAATGTCCGGATCTGCGGCCGAAGTCCGCGTCTTCTCCCAGTAGTTCTCATCACCCAGATCGAGGCACCAGGATCCACCGGTGTCTCCGTGACGGGTCCCCGAATCCCAGGTCCCATGTCGATGGGCCTCATCCTTGTTGTTGGGAGAGAATGTGAAACGCAGTTTCCTGTGTCTGGTGATCCTGGCGATGGCCGCACTCCTCTTTGGAATGGGTGGCTGTGGGAACAGTCCGACCGCAACCACCGTGGTTCCTCAGGCGCTGACCCTCGATCCCACGACGGGTGCTCCCGGGACGATCATCGCCCTCAGCGGCTTTGCGCCCTCCGCGACTCAGGTCGATCAGCTCACCGCCCGGGTCGCAGGCCTGGAATCGGCAGTGCTCCTCTCACCGACGGGGCAATTGCTCACCGCGGTGCCCTTCATGGCCGCCGGTGCTGCGGGAACCTCCCCTCCCGCCGCCGCGGTCGACGTCGAGCTCTTCGCCGGGGGAGACCTCGTTGCAGTGGCGAGGGGGGCCTTCCTCGTCGAGTCGTTGGCGCCTGCGCCCGGGTCCACGAATCGCACCTCGGCCGCGTTGACCACGATCGCCGTGGAAGTCGGACGCATCTCCGACTTGGTGAACGAGACCGTGGGCGTGGAAGAGCAGTGGACCACCTCCTTCGCTTCGGGCCTGACCGAGCTCATCGATGGTAGCGATGCACAGAGTTTGACCAATGCCGTGGCCAGGCTCGAGCAGGAGTCTCCGGGGACTCTCCGTCTCCTGGACGCATTCCTCGCCTCGAGTGGGGTCCTGGCCAGCACCGAGAAACTCGCGTCGAGTCTGCAAGCGGTCACTCTT
>JAJRXK010000105.1 GCA_024276305.1 Candidatus Krumholzibacteriota bacterium | reverse complement strand
GTCCTCGATGCCCGGAGCGGAATGGCGGACTTGGGAATGGCCTCCCGACGACTCCATCCCGACGAGCAGGATCTCCACGCAGTGACCATCGCTCTCGATGGGATCGGCATCATCGTGCACCGGGACAATCCGGTCCGGGAGCTCCGGGATGAGGAGGTGGTCGGGATCTACCGCGGCGAGATCACCGACTGGGCCCAACTCGGTTCGGAGCCGGGCCCGATCGTGGTGGTGCACAAGGCGGCGGGACATTCGACTCTCGAACTCTTCCTCCATCACTTCTCGTTGAAGGCCTCGGAGGTCGAGGCCGACATGATCATCGGGGACAACCAGCAGGGCATCGCGGCCGTGGCCTCGAATCCTCAGGCCATCGGCTATGTCTCGATCGGTGCCGCCGAATTCGAGATCGAACATGGGTCTCCGCTGCGCTTGCTCCCCATTGGCGGAGTGGAAGCCACGACGGCCAAGGTTCGAGATCGCAGCTTTCCTCTGGCCCGTCCGCTCAACCTCGTATACCACGGGCAACCCTCTCCCTTGGCCCAGCAGTTCGTCGACTTCGCGACCTCTTCTGGGGTCGTGGACCTGATCGAAGGGCAGTACTTCGTTGCGCCTCAATAGCCCCATCTCCGCCCGGATTGCGGGCCGCTCCGCGGCGTGGATCTCCAACGGGATTCTGCTGTTGGTGGTGGCCTTTCTGATCCACGAGGCCTGGCCCGGCCTGAGGGGCGACGCATCTCTGGCCTCGTTCTTCGACTCCCACTGGCAGCCCGAAGACGGTCGCTACGGTCAAGGGGCCCTGGTGGCGGCGACCCTCCTCAGCTCTCTCCTGGCCCTCGCGGTGGCCTTTCCTCTGGGGGTGGGAGTGGCCATCTGGTCCTCCCAATTCGCCACGCCCCGCGGGCGCCACCTTCTTCATGGAGTTCTGGATCTGATGGCCGGCATCCCTTCGGTGGTCTACGGACTATGGGGATTGACGGTGCTCGCTCCGGCCCTCGCCCGGTGGCGCCAGCCGGGAGTCTCCCTTCTCACCGCCGCTCTGATTCTGGCCCTGATGATCCTCCCCACCGTGGCCCTTCTCTCCGAGCACGCGCTTCGGGCAGTGGGACGCGATCCTCACCGCGCGGCCGCGGCCCTCGGTCTCGACCGAGTCGCCACCCTGCGTCACGTTCTCTTCCCCGCGGCCCGCGGCGGCCTGTGGACGGCGGCGCTCCTGGCGACAGGAAGAGCTCTGGGAGAGACCATGGCAGTGCTCATGGTCGCGGGGAATGTGGTGCAGCTTCCCTCCCATCTCAGCGATCCGGTCCGCACTCTCACCGCCAACATGGCCCTGGAAATCTCCTACGCCATGGGAGTCCATCGAGCCGCGCTCTTCGTGAGCGCATTGGGGCTCACCCTCCTCAGTGCCGCACTCCTGTTGGCGGCCCGTCGACCGATGTCGGAGAAGATCCATGCCTGAGGCCTCCGTTCCCGCCGCCCTCTCCCGAGACACCGTGCTCCACGCCCTGAGCGCGGCCTGCGCAGTGGTTGTGGTCGGAGTGGTCGGAGCCATCGTGGGAGAGATTGCGTGGCGCGGCGCGTCCTCGGTCGACTGGGCCTTCCTCACCGCTGCGGTCCGCGACGCAGGGCGCTCGGGGGGGATCGGACCCATCCTGGTCTCCACTTCGTGGATCCTCGCCATCTGCCTGATCGTCGCAGTCCCCCTGGGACTGGCCACCGCGACTTTTCTGAGCGAAGGCGAGAGGACCCATCCCCGCCTGGTGGCGGGGACCCGCCGCAGTCTCGACTTGCTGGCCAGCACTCCTTCCATCGTCTTCGGTCTCTTCGGCAACGCCCTGTTCGCCCGGGGGTTGGGTCTGGGATTCTCGATTCTTTCCGGAGCGTTGACCCTGGCCTGCATGATTCTGCCCATCTTCACCCACAGCGCAGAGACCGCTCTGCGCCAGGTCCCCCCCGAAGTCCGGGCCGGCGGGGCCGCGCTGGGTCTGAGCGACGGACGGCGTTGGCTGCACCTCACCCTCCCCATCGCCCTCCCCGGGATCCTGGCGGGATTGATGCTGAGCATTGGACGGGCCCTCGCCGAGACCGCAGCCCTCATCTTCACCAGCGGTTATGTGGTCCGGCTGCCCCAGTCCTGGTGGGATTCCGGCCGCAGTCTCTCCGTCCACATCTACGATCTGGCGCTCAACGTACCGGGAGGCCAGACCCGGGCGGCCGCCTCGGCCCTGGTGCTGCTGAGCCTACTGGTCGCGATCCACGCGGCGGCTCAGGCTCTGACCCGTCGATGGGCCAGCGAAAGGAATGATCCATGAGGCCCCTGGCCCTGCGGACTCCGACCCCGCAGCCCCTGAGCGCAGTGACCCGTCCCCAGATTCGGGTCGAGTCACTGAGCGTGAGCTACGATGGCCAGCTCGCGCTGCAGGAGGTCTCGCTGGAGCTGCGACCACGCCAGATCACCGCGATCGTGGGGCCCTCGGGATGCGGAAAGACGACCTTTCTCCACTGCCTGAATCGCCTCACCGACCTCCACCCCAATTGTGAGGTCCGCGGAAAGATCTGGATCGGGAACACCGAGGCGCACGCATCCAACTGTGATCTCCCGTCGTTGAGACGTCGGGTCGGACTCATCTTCCAGAAGCCCAACCCCTTCCCCTCCAGCATTCGCCAGAACCTGCACCTTCCGCTGAAGGAGCAGGGGATGAGCCTCCGCGAGGAGCGCGAGGCAACGATGCGCGATGCGCTCCAACGGGTCGGATTGCTGGACGAGATCGACCAGCGTCTCGACCACTCCGCCACCCACCTCTCCGGAGGGCAACAACAACGGCTGTGCATCGCGCGGGCCTTGGCCCTCGACCCCGAAGTCCTGCTCCTGGACGAGCCCTGCAGCGCACTCGATCCCATGAGCTCGGCGGTGATCGAAGATCTGCTCCACGAGCTTCGGTCCAAGACCACCATCGTCCTGGTGACCCACAATCTGGCCCAAGCCCGCCGACTGGCCGACGACGTTGCGGTGTTCTGGAAGGAAAGCGCCGCAGGGCGGCTAGTGGAATTCTCCAACCGGGACGAGATCTTCTCCCATCCCAAGCACCCTCTGACCCAAGCCTACATTCGTGGCGAACGCGGCTAGGACTCGACCTTCCACACCGTGTCGATGACCGTGCCGTCGACCCACTGGATCACGGCCACCGCTTCGTCCGAAAAAATCGGTCGACGTGGGGGACCTCCACAGAGAGCGTGGACCTCGTGCTGGATCTCTTCGAGGCTGCGCAAGGGCAATCCCTTGCCCCTTACCGCTTCGAGAAGGTCTTGACGGTCCGGACGGATCGCAATGCCTCGCTCGGTCACAATGACATCGATCAACTCCCCTGGACCCGTGAGGGTGGTCACCTCATCGACGATCACCTGAATCCGATCGCGCATGCTCGGCAGAGCCAAGATCGTGCAGTCGGCGTCGAGGCAGTTCTGCCATCCTCCGATTCCATGGAGCAGACGGCCATCGCTGTGGGTGTTCACATTGGCGTTGAAGTTCAGATCGACCTCGGTCGCCCCGAGCACCACGAAGTCGACGATGCCCGCGAAGTTTCCCTTGCCGTGATAGTTGTAGCTGGTGAAGGGAGAGGTGGGCACGTGTCGAGGGTCGGTGGCGATCGATTCCACCGCGGCGAGATCGAAAGTCTGTCCGTCGAGAATGTATCCCACCAGACCCTCGCGAAGCATCTCGACGAGGTAGCGGGTGGAACCACCCCGGACGAAACTCGCGGTGACCCCCATCTCTCGCATCATGGGGGCGAGAAACTGGACGAAGGCCAGCGCAATGCCCCCCGCTCCCGCCTGAAAACTGAAACCGTCGCGGACGATCCCGGCTTCTTTCACGAAACGAGCGACGTAGTCGGCGATGAGGAGTCGATCGGGACTGCGCGTGATCTGGGTGGTGCCACTGACGATCTGGGAAGGATCCCCGATGGAATCCACCTCCACCACGTAGTCGACATGGTTGCCCTGGATCTGCCAGGGCAGGCAGGGGAAGGGCACCAGATTGTCAGTGACCACGATGACCTTTTCGGCGTAGATGGAATCCGCGAGGGCGAATCCCAACGAGCCACAGGCGGTCGGACCATGGCATCCGTTGGCATTGCCGAAGAAGTCCGCGCTGGGAGCCGCGATCACCGCGATGTCGATGGGAACTTCTCCGTCTTGGATCGCCTGCCACCGCCCTCCATGAGAGCGCAATACCCCCAGCCCGCGCATCCGCCCCGAGGAGCAGTAGTCGCCCAATGGGCCATTCATGCTCCCTTCGATGTGGTGGACCACTCCCGTCTCCATGAGATCCACGACCGGCGCATGACAGGGGAAGGAGGCCGAGGGAAACCACAGGAGATCCTTCGTTCCCAACTTCGCTGCGGCTTCCAGAGCCGAAAGTGCGACGCGATCCCCGTTGCGCAGGTGGTGGTGCGAAGAGAGGGTCATCCCATCGCGGAGACCGCAGGCTTCGAGCGCGGCCTCCAGAGAGGGCATGCGCTTGTCGCCTCGGCGCGGGTAGTCCGAACAGCTGCGAATCGAAGGAGCGGCCTTCTGACCGGCGGGATGGTGCTGCCCCACTCCCGCGAAAGGAGGAGGCGTGCGGCCGTTCACTTCGACGGGAACCTTGCGACCCGCGGCATTGGTCACGAAATCAGCGCTCACCATCGGCCTCCTCCATGATGTGAAGCGCACGTTGCACCACCGGGGGATCGATCATTCTCGACCCCAGGCTCACCACCGCGCGTCCCGCGGCCTTGGCTTCCTCGAAGGCGGCCACGATTCGCCTCGCCTTCTCGACTTCTTCGGGGGTCGGGGCAAAGCACTCGTGGAGCACGCCGATCTGACGCGGATGAACACAACCCATTCCCACGAAACCCATGGCCCGGGACGCAGCCGCCCATCGGCGCAGGCCCTCCTCGTCACCGACATTGCCGTAGACCGAGTCGATGGGTTGGACTCGGGCCGCGTGGGCGGCCATCACCACTCGGGATCGCGCGTAGAGGGACTCCACGCCCTCGTCGGTCTTCGCCACCCCGAGATCCGCAGTGAGATCCTCCAACCCCAGAGTGATGGCCACGACACGATCGTGCGCCTTCGCGATCTCCGCTGCCGCCTCGATCCCCGCCGCGGTCTCCAGGATGGGCATCATCCACAGTGGACGGTCGATCTGCCGCTGCGCCTGGAGTTCTTCGACGCGGGCGGCCACGGATCGCACTTCCTCCGCACTCTCGACCTTCGGAATCATGAGGAGATCCGGCAGAGCAGCTACGATCTCCTCGAGATCCTCGAAGCCCAGATTCCCCGGATTGATCCTCACCATCCGCTCGGTGCCCGGATAGGACCACTCCCGCAGGACATTGCGCACCAGGATTCTGGCGGCGTCTTTCTCATCGGGATGCACCGAGTCTTCGAGATCGAAGATGATCGCGTCGCCCCCGTGCAATCCCGCGTTGACCATGAACTTGGGTTGGTTGCCAGGGAGGTAGAGCCGACTGCGCCGACGGCGACTGCGCGCCGTGCCCTCCGCGACCGACGGCAGGTCCGAGGGCGGCGCAGACCGACCGGCCCGACGCAACGCGGTCTCGACTCTCGCCCGGAGCACCGCGGGCAGCGCACCTCGATCCTCGACCGAGATCCGGGCATCGCCGACCCCGAATCGCTCGACCACTCCCCGGACTTCGGCTTCGATGGCATCTCCGTAGAGGGCCTCCACCTTCGATCGGAGGTCGAGCCGAAGACCGGATCCGGAGAGTTCCACCCGCACGTGCGCATCTCCACGCACCCCTCCCTCCACCGGGCCCGCCTCTCCCAATGCCGTCGGTGTTCTGGGCATGGCTATCTCTCCTCGTCTCCTGCCTGCATCCCTCGAGGGATCGTGCCGCGCTGGATCACAGAGCCGCGATCACCGCGTCGGTCATCTCCGCGGAGTCTGCGGCCCCCTGATCGAAGACATCCGGACGGCCGGACAACTTCATCATGTCGTAGCTCCGCACCTTTCCCTCGCGTACCACTCGACCGACGGCATCGCGAGTCCTCTGTGCCTTCTCGAGTTCGCCGACGTGGTCGAGCATCATCGCCGCCGAAAGAATCATGGCGCAGGGATTCACAATGGAACGCGGGAAATCCGCGTATTTCGGAGCCGAACCATGGGTGGGCTCGAAGACCGCCACCTCGTCGCCGACGTTTCCGGAGCAGGCGAAGCCCAGGCCTCCCACCAGCCCCGCGAAGGCGTCGGAGACGATGTCGCCGAAGAGATTCCCCGCGACCACCACCCCATAGTCCTCGGGATTCTTGGTCAGCCACATCATCTGCGCATCGATGTTCGTCGACCGCAACCAAATCCCCTCGTAGCGACTGGCAACTTCCTTCGCCACCGCCTCCATCATGCCGCTGGTCTCCCGCAACACATTCGGCTTTTCGCAGACCGTCACCGACTCGTATCCGTGCTTGCGAGCGTAGTCGAAGGCGGCGGTCACAATGCGTTCACAAGCCCGACGCGTGAACACCCGCAGAGAAATCGCGAGCTGGGAGGGATCGCAGTCGGCGAAGCGGGCAAAACGCGGATGAGTCCTCAAGGCCTCGAGGACCTGCTCCGGAGGGTCGCTCCACTCGATGCCCGCATAGAGCCCCTCCGTATTCTGACGAAAGATCACCGCATCGACTTCCGGCTCCTCCACTCCGCCTCGGCCATCCTGCCTCACGAAGTTCAGGGGGTTCCCCGCGAAGCTGCGACAGGGACGCACACAGACATCGAGGCCGAAGTGCTGGCGCATGGCCACGATGGGGCTGAAGTAGACCCGTCCTTGGTCTCGCAGCTCCTCCGCCAGCTCGGCTTCGGCCTCCGGCTTGGGCTTGGAGGTGATCGCGCCGAAGAGTCCGAGACGATGCTCGGCCAACAGATCGAGGGTCTCCTGGGGCAGGGGATTTCCCTGCTTGCACCAACACTCCCAACCGATGTCCGCATGGACGTAGGCGGCATCGAAGCCCACGGCATCGAGAACCCGGAGAGCCTCGGGCAATACGACGGCTCCGATTCCGTCTCCGGGCATGGTCACTACGGTGTACTTGGCCATGATCAACCCTTTCTCTCCGAAGCTCCCTCGAGCCCCAGCTGTTGTCGAACCTTGTTCTCGATGCCCCCGGCCACCACCAGGGATTGGGCGACCGACCCCAACGGCGCAAAGCGGAAACGGTGGCCATCGTAGTCGATCGAACTCTTCACGAAATCCACGCGCAGCGGACGAGCCAACACGGTTGTGGGTTCTGCGGGCAAGTCCTGCCGACGCAGAGCTTCCACGAGATCGGGACAGCTCACGCAGAGGAATCCATTGTTGAAGGCATTGCGGAGATAAGTCTGCGAGTAAGAGGCGGCGATGACCATCCGAATCCCTTTGGCCACCAACGCCGTCGCGGCCTGCTCTCGACTGCTTCCGGTGCCGAAGTTCCCACCCGCGACGACGATGTCGCCTTCCTGCGCGAGGTCTGCGAAGGCGGGATCGTAGTTGCGCATCACCACGTCGGCCATCTCTTCCGGGCTGAGATCTCGATAGGTGTAGTCCTTCCCGTAGATCCCATCGGTGTCGAGACTGTCGGCATCCAACCACAGTGCCCGCCCCTCCACCGAGGCGGGGAAACCTTCGAGAATCTCCGTGCTCTCGTCGACGGAGATCGATCCCTCGGACTCGACAATCCGCCTCTGCAGGGGCGGGCGCGCCTGCAATTGCTGGGGGGATCCGGTGATGTATCCGGCGCAAGCCGAGGCGGTGACCACTTCGGGAGATGCGAGGTAGGCCTCTGCCTCCCGCGAACCCATCCGGCCCCGAAAATTGCGGTTGGTCGCGGAGATCGCGACCTCTCCGGCCTCGAGCAAACCCGAGCCCAGGCCGATGCAGGGTCCGCACCCCGGCGGGAGCATCCGAGCTCCGGCCTGGACGAAGATCTCCCAGAGGCCCTCGGTCTCGGCCGCACTCTGAATGTCCGCGCTGGCCGCCGCCACGTAGAACTCCACTCCCTCGGCCACTCGCCTTCCCTCGAGCACCCGCGCCGCGGCCCGCAAGTCGCCGAGACGACTGTTCACACAGCTCACCAAATAGGCCTTGTCCACCTCCACCTGTTCGGGAGCGATCTCGGAGAGGGTTCTCGCCCGTTGGACCGAGTGGGGACCCGTCACGTGTGGCTCGAGACTGCAGAGATCGAGGTGGATGGTCGCCGCGTAGACGGTGTCCTCGTCCGCCCGTAAGGGATTCTCACTCCACTCTCGGAGCTGTGCCCGGTCCACCCTCGGAGTCCCGGCCTCTTCGAGGGCCGCCGCGACCTCTCGCATGTAGGCCACGGTCTGCTCGTCGACGGGAAAGATTCCGGCCAGGGCTCCCCACTCGGTGGTCATATTCGAAACGCTCATCCGGGCGTCCATGTCGAGGGTGCCGACCCCCGGCCCGACGAACTCCACCACCGCATTGAGAACCTCGCCGCGGTGGTAGAGGGCACAGAGCGAGAGGATGAGATCCTTCCCGCTGACCCCCTCCGGCAGCTCTCCCTCGAGCACCACCTGCACGCTGCGCGGAATGCTCCACCAGAACTCTCCGGTGGCCCATACCGCAGCCGCATCGGTGCGCACGATGGGTGTGCCCAAGGCCCCCAACGCACCGTACATATTCGAATGCGAGTCGCTTCCCACGCAGAGGGTTCCCGGCTGAACGTAGCCCCGCGAGACCATCATTTGGTGACCGATTCCGCTGCCCGCGGGGTAGAAGTCCACCCCCTGTTCGGCCGCGAAGGCTTCGATCCGCTGGTACTTGGCCAGATTCTCTTCGCTGTGATTCTGGATGTCGTGATCCAATGCGAAGACGGGTTGATGGGGATCGTGGATCCGGGGCACTCCCAGACCCCGGAATTTCTGGAGGACGGCCGCGGTGTTGTCGTGGGTCAGCACGTGACGGGGACGCAGGGAAACCATGTCTCCCGCCCGCAGTGGCCGACTCGGACCTTCACTGAGGTGGGCCTGTGCGATCTTCTCGGCCAGGCTCTGTCCACTCACGTCCGATCACTCCGGGTGAGGCGCATCCAATCGCGCACCGAACCGAAGTCGTCCAGCTTCCAGATCGACTCCTTCAGCCGAGCCCGGGCGGTCTCGGTCATCACCGGCTCGGCCAACGCATCGAACTTGGCCTCGATCTCCTGGTCACTGAGAGGATTGCGAGGATCGCCCTTGGGATAATCGAGCTGAGACTGGAAGCGCTCTCCATCGGTGGTGGTGATCTCGACCCGCACCCTCTGCAACTCGGGGAAGAGAGCTTCGATCTCGTCGTCCGCCTCGACCACCACCTTGTTCAGCTGGGCCCGAATCTGGGGGTCGGCGATGCGTTCCGGAGTGAACTGGGCGGGAGTCACGTTCCGATCCACAATGGCCGCCGCCACGACATAGGGAAGGCTGTGGTCCGCGGTCTCCTTGGATCGCGGATCGTACTTGGTGGGATCGGCCAGAATGTCCGCCGCCCGTTGCAGGGAGTGGATCTTCACCTTCGCCACTTGGTCGGGGGCCAGATCCTGCTCCCTCACGATGTCCAGCACCGCCGAGATCGGAGCGTGGGTCAGCGCCTCGGTGGGAAAGGCCTTCATTCCGCACTGCTCGATGCGCCAGCTCTCCCCCAACCCTTCGGTCAGCACCTCGAGCTTCCAATCGGGACCGAAGCAATGCACGAGGCCTTCTTTGCCATCGATGACGTGCTCGGGGCCGGTATATCCCTTCTCGGCCATCAGAGCGGCCAACATCCCCGCCTGAGTCGCCATCGGATCAACGGTATTCTTCATCATCGTGAGCTTGCCCGCAGTCACCGCTCCCAGAGTCGCGTGCCGTGAAGCGCTGATTCCGATGGCGTGCTGCATGGCTTCGGCACTCAGGCCCAGCATCCTGGCGGCCACGATCGGCGCCGCGAATGCGGTCAACGTCGCGTGGTGCCATCCCCGTTCACGAATCCCGGGGAAGGCCGCCTCGCACAGGCGCATCTCGAACTCGTGTCCGAGCACGATGCCCACCATCAGTTCCCGCGTGCTCAGATCCTGACGTTCCGCTCCTGCGATGGCGGCCGGAATGAGGTCGGAGGGATGCGATGGATCCTGCTTCCAGTAGATGTCGTTGTAGTCCATCACCCGGATCATCAGGGCATTGGCGAGCGAGGCCGAGACCGCGTCCATGGTGCGGCCACTTCCCAGGACCGCGCAGGGCCCCTCCCCGGCGATCTCGTCGAGCACCGCGAGAGCGATGTGCGCATCTTCCTGCTGCATTCCGCCGAGGGCACAACCCACCGAGTCGAGGAGGTAGCGTCGAGCCTGGACCCGAGCTCCTTCGCTCAGGTCTTCGTAGCGCAATCGAGCCGCCCACTCGGACATGGTGGCAGTGATGGTCTCCGACATGAGATTCCTCTGGGCTGGGGATGGAAAGGGGTGACTGCGAGAATCAGCTTCTCGATCCGAGATTCTTGAAGGGCAGAAAGCTCATGAAGTCCGCGTGGTGGACGATAGTCGCCTCCACACTGCGCTTCACCAGATCCCCTTCGCCGGCATGGGTCGCCACGATGTGGCACACCGCATCGGGCACCTGGCATTCGAGGGCCAAGGCCACTCCGGTGAACGGATGTCGTAGTTGCTGACCGCGTGGACTCTGCACCGCCTCGCCCTCGACGATCTCGTACTCGAGGAGCTTTCCGACATCGGCCAGAATCGCCCCCGCAATCACCGTATCGAGATCGATGGGCAAGGCGTGCCCCAGATACTCCTGCATCGCCTCGGCGCTGCGCCGCGCGATGTGAACCACGCAGCGTTTGTGCTGCATGAAGGTCGCGGCACAGTTCGGCACCAGCAGAGTGAAGGGAATCCGGTGGAGATCCTCTGCCCGGAGAGGGCTTCTCTCCAACGCGAGCTGCCAAGTACGACCCACCGCAGCTCGCAGACTCCGGTCTTCGATCCAGGAGAGTTCGGGCCAGAGTTCGACGACTTCCGTGGGCATCGCGTCCGTTCGGTCCATTCGGGGGCACCTCCGCACCCTAGCTAAGCAGCAGCCTCCAAAGGGGAACAGGGTGGAGTTGTGATCCACGATCCCGGGCCGCATCCACCTTCGCGGATTCGCCCCGCGCAGTCTTGCTTTCCCGCCGACCAGGAACTAGACTCCCCCCTCGGGCTCTTCGACGGCCCTTCATGATTCTACGCCCAGTGGGTTCGAATTGGGAAGCTGGTGGAATTCCAGCGCGGCCCCGCCACTGTGATCGGCGACGAAGTCTGCACTCGCCACTGGCCCGAGGCCGGGAAGGCGCAGCACTTCGGCTCGAGCCGAGAGCCAGGAGACCGACCCTGGGCGCTCCACCCAAGTCCTTCGGGGGAAGGAGGGGTGGTTGTGCTCTCGTTGCACGACTCCTGTCGCGGAATCTGCTTCCTCAGCTGCTGGACTTGGTGCCTCTTGGCCCCAGGAGCGGGGCTCGGCCACGCTCGGGCCGAAGAGGCCGCAACCGCCGACAGCACCATCCTCGAGATCCATCGCGGTCTGGACGGCGGGCTCGTCGCGGAACTCCCGCCGATTCGGGCTCCCCATCCCGACGCCCAGCGGAAGGCCGACGAGCATCCGGGAACCGTCACCATCCTCGAGGTCGGGGAACTCACCGGCGGAATGCAAACGGTGGGCGACCTGCTGCGAAGAGCAGCCGGGTTGAGCGTGCGCGAGAGTGGAGGCATCGGGGGCTACGCGGGGCTCAGCTTGAGAGGATCTTCTTCCATCCAGGTCCCGATCTTCCTCGACGGAGTCCCCCTGAACGATCCCTCCACCGGGGGCACGAATCTCAACGACCTGCCTCTCCAAGCCATTGCATCGATCGAGGTCTATCGGGGCGCCGCCCCCTTGGTCCTCGGCGAGGGATCCCTCGGCGGCGCGGTCTACCTCCGAAGCCACTCCGGCCGCCACCCCCGCACCTTCACTGTGAGCAGCGGGAGTTTCGGGCATCGGGAGTTGCAGGGGAATTCCTCCCTCCGTTGGAAGGACTGGGTCGTCGACCTCCGGGGACGAGTTCTGCGCAACGACGGCGACTGGTCCTTCCTCGACGACCGCGGCACCCGCTACAATTCCGAGGACGACCTGCGCCGGCGCCGGATCAACAACCGGGTGGAGGGCGGCGGAATACTGCTCCATGCGATGCGCCCCCTCGGATCCTGGACTCTCCGGACCCAGCTCCTGGGCGACTACCGCCAGCAGGGCACTCCCGGCTATTCGGTCCGCCAGAGTCGCCTCGCAACCTCGTCGAGCTCGGCCTTCGAGGGGCGCATCGCCCTCCTGGGACCGCGCCGGTCGCGGTGGCAGGAGGTCTCGGCCTACCTCCGCTCCGACCGGCAGGGCTTCGAGGATCCCCAGGGAGATTTCGGAGGCGGAGCCACCAACCGCCGCGATCGCATCCGACGGGTCGGCGGAAGGGCCTCGGGGGCGGTTCGCCGAGGCGGAGGCCAGGAGTGGAGTCTGTCGGCCGAATCCGCAACCCTGGAATCCGAGGATTCGGTCCGCCCGGCGGAATCGGGATCCCATCTCCGGCAGTGGACGGTGGCCGCAGCCCTCGAGCCGAATCTGGAATGGAACCGTCTCCGCCTGCGCCCGGGTCTGCGAGTCGAACGCAGCGAAGATCGATTCGACGCGGCCACTCTGGCCCCCACTCCCACCCGCGCCGCAACGGCGGAGATCCGCCGATGGTCCACCACTCTCCAACTCGGCGCGCGATGGGAACTCTCCCCCACCTTGGCCCTCAAGGGGAGCCTCGCCCGCAGCGAGCGCCTTCCCACCCTCCTCGAGCGATTCGGCGACCGGGGGACGGTCCAGGGCAATCCGCAACTGCGGCCCGAACGAGGCGTGCAGCGCGATCTGGGTCTGGTGTGGCGACCCCAGCCCGGACGCCGCTTCCAATGGAGCCTCTTCGACAACGATGCCTTCGACCTCATCGTCTACGAGGCCAACAGCCCGGTCTCGACCCGCCCCGTGAATGTCGGACGCGCCGATCTCTGGGGGATGGAAGTCGAAGCGGATTTCGGACGATATGGGCCCTTCGATACTCGCATCGCCCTGACTCGACTGAGCACTCGAGACCGGTCCAACCGGAGTCATGCCCGCAACGCTCCCCTGCCGGGCCGTCCCGGTCTGGAACTGAGCGTCCAGCAGGGATTGCACTTCGGCCCTGCTCGGCTGCAGTGGGAACTCCGCGCGGTCGGCGGGAACTACCTGCAGACCGGACGCCGCGAGCGCGTACCCTCTCGCGCGGTGATGGGAATCGACCTTCGGGTCCCCACGGCGTCCCTCCTGTGGATCGCACGAGTGGAGAACCTCACCGACGTCGAGACCTTCGACCTCTGGAACTTTCCGCTCCCCGGTCGCAACTTCTCCCTCGCTCTCCGATGGAAGGACCTCCCATGACTTCCCGCGCCTGCTTCCTCCTGGGAGCGGTCCTCGGCCCCGCCCTGGCCGCCCTGGCCCTGGCCACGATCGCCGGAGCCACGGAGGCCTTCGTGGCCACCACCACCTTCGAGATCAGCGGGTCGACCAGCCGAGTCCAGCTCGATGGCTCTTGGTCCACGACTCTCGACGAATACACCATCCACAGCGATGCCGTGGTCCGTCACGACGGTCGCTACCTCTACGTCCTGAATCGACTCTTCAGCGACAATGTCCTGGTCCTCGATCCCCTCGACGCCTATGCGGTCCTGCACCAGTACACCGTCACCGATGTGGGAGCCAACCCTCGCGACTTCGAAGGGGTGAGCCCGACCAAGGCCTATGTCAGTCTCTACGAGACCAACCTGCTCCGGGTGGGGAATCCCGTGACCGGTGCCCTGTCGGGAACCATCGATCTCTCGGTCTTCGCCGACTCCGACGGATTGGTGGAGGCGGATCAGATGACGCGACTGGGAGAACGGCTCTTCGTCGCTCTCCAACAACTCGACCGCAGTGCCGGATGGATTCCCACCGGGCAGTCCACGGTGGCGGTCATCGACACCGCCACCGATACCCTATTCGACACCGATCCCTCCACTCCGGCTCTCGACGGAATCGCGCTGCAATACCAGAATCCTTTCTGGGAGATGCGCTACGAGGGAATCCTGGGCCGCATCGTGGTCATCTGCGCGGGGCGCTTCCTCTCCCTCGACGGCGCGCTCGAAGTCCTCAACCCCTTCACCTTGCGCAGCGAAGGGGCGCTGCTCACCGAGGTCGAGGCGGGCGGAGACCTCCTGGACTACGTCTTGGTCCACGCCGGACTGGGCTATGCACTGATCGAGAAGGCGAATTTCGATACCGCTCTCATCCGCTTCGACCCCTCCACCGGCACACGAATCGACGAGGTCTACTCTTCGGCCGGATTCCAGCTCCAGGACCTCGAGCTGAGTGAGGAGGGGATCCTGGTCATGGGGGACCGCACCCCCAGCGCTCCGGGTCTGCGCCTCTTCGACGCGGCCACGGGAGGAACCCTGGCGGGGCCGATCTCGGTGGGACTCCCGCCCTTCGACATCGTCCTGGTGTCTCACATCGCCACCGCCGCGCCCGAGGAGTCCTTTGCGGCGGAGCTGAGGGCCTGGCCGAATCCCGGTCGACAGGGACTCGGGATCTCCTTGCGCGCTCCGCGGAGCGAGAGCGGAGCGGGGACGCAGTGGCGAATCCACGACCTCCGGGGACGGTTGGTCCGCGAACTCCCCTCCCGGGGTGAAGTCACGGTTTGGGACGGACGCGACACCGAAGGCCGAAGCCTGGCCCCCGGAATCTACTTCGCTCGGCCCCGAGGCATCTCCGGCCGGGCAGTGAAGATCACCCTGTTGCGACCCTGAGACGCCTTCCGAACCCCGCGGAGAATCAGGCCAGAAGCAGGCTCTTCCCCTCCACCTCCGCGAGGTGGGGTCGGTATTCCGCGCGATCGTAGTAGTCATCGATGTTGGCGGGGCGCGCCCCTTCCTGCACCGTGGCCAGTGGCACTCCGGTGTAGCGAGCATCCACCACCGCGGTCATCCAACCGGAGCGGCCCTCGGCCAGGAACTGGTAGGCCAGATTGCCGAAACTGAGCCCCACCACCCGATCGAGAGAGTCCGGACTCCCCGAGCGCATAAGGTAGGCCAGGCGTTGGGTCAGGGTGGCACGCCCGCTCCGAGCCTTGATCTCTCCGGCGAGCCAGTCTCCGACCCCACCGAGCTTGAGGTGCCCGTAGGCATCTCGCTCTCCGCCTTCGAAGATCGCTCCGTCTTCGGGATGGGCCCCCTCGCTCACCACACAGATGGCGTAGTGACTCGGGCTGAGGTCTTGGTCCCGGACGAGCATTTCGGTCAGGCGATCCACGTCGAAGGGCACTTCGGAAACCAGCACGCGGTCCGCGCTGCTGAGCATCCCCACGTAGAGGGCGGTCGCACCGCTGTTGCGCCCGAAGAGCTCCACCACCGCGATGCGCTCGTGACTTCCCGCCGGAGTCCGCAGCTGGTGGATGAGATCCACGCTCCGAGTGACGGCGGTGCTGAATCCCAGACAGTACTCCGTTCCACACACGTCGTTGTCCATGGTCTTGGGCACGCCCACCACCGAAAAGCCGTCTTGGGCCAGAGCCGCCGCATAGCCCAAGGTGTCGTCGCCACCGGTGACCACCAATGCGTCGATGCCCAAGGATTCCAGATTGCGGCGGACCAACGGAGTCAGGTCTCGCATTCCCTCCGCGTCGACCGAGAACTCGGAGGCGTCGAGATGAGCGGGCATTTCCGAGGCGGGAACCTGGGCGGGATTGGTCCGCGAACTGTGGAGGATGGTTCCCCCCGACCGATCGATGGCCCGTACTGAGGGAAGATCGAGAGGCAGAGTGAAGCGCTCCCGCGAAGCCGGGGAGGAGGGCTCGACCTCCACTATGCCCTGCCAACCGTTGCGGATCCCGAGGACCTCCTGTCCATTCTCGTTCGCCCTTCCCACCACGGCCTTGATCACCACGTTCAGGCCCGGCACGTCACCGCCCCCCGTGAGAATTCCGATGCGCTTCATCGTGGACTGCTCCTGACACCGAAGAGAGGACTCCGCCACAGTGGCGACAAGGCCCAGCATACGATCGCTCCGCCCCTTACGCGAGCCCTGGGCCATCCCAAGTGAAGAAGCAGGGCCCGGATGACGAATCCGGCCCCCGAGCCTATTCTGTAGGCTTTGCTTCCGCCCTGACCTTCACGACCCGCCGAGGCCAAGATGTCGCTCGTCCACCGCATCGAAGAAGTCCACGAGATCTGCCGCGAAGCTCGCGAGGGCGGAGTCCTGGCCGTCGACATGGAATTCGAGCGCGAGCGCACCTTCCGGCCGATCCTGCAACTGCTCCAAGTGGCCACCGCAACCGGCCGGATGGAACTCATCGATCCCCTGGCCTTCGACGATCTCAGCCCCCTGTGGGATGTCATCTGCGATCCCCAAGTCGAGATCGTGGCCCATGCCGGACACCAGGACATGGAGATCGTCTACCACGAATCCGGGGGCCGCCTCCCCACTCGAGTCTTCGACACCCAGATCGCGGCCGCGTTGCTGGGCATGGGCGAGCAACCCGGCTACGCGGACCTGGTGCGGCGGGTGACCGGAGTGCGTCTCAAGAAAGGGGAGCGGACGACCAATTGGGGAACCCGACCGCTCACCGAAGCCCAGAAGCGTTATGCCCTCGACGATGTCCTCCACCTCCTCCACCTCCGGGAGATGTTGGTCGGCGAGCTCACTGCACGTGGACGTGAGGATTGGGCTCGGGACGAGATGGCCTTCTACGAAGTGAAGGAAACCTACGACCGCGATCGGCACGAACTCTGGAGACGGGTTTCTCGTCACCGCAGCCTCGATCCCCGAGGGCTGGCGATCCTTCGGGAGCTGGCGGCCTGGAGAGAAGATACTGCCGCGGCCCGTGACGTCCCTCGTTCCCGAGTGGTGAACGACGAGATCCTCGTGGAGATCGCTCGTCGTCGTCCGCGGCGAAGCGAAGACCTCCGCCAGCTTCGACGACTTCATCCCCGAGAAATCGACCGCGGAGGGGATCAGATCGTCGCTGCCGTCGAGCGAGGACTCGAATGCCCCGATGACGACCTCCCCCGTCTGCCCAAGATCGCCGATGACGACGCGGATCTCCGGGTCACCGCGGATCTCCTGGCCACCTTCGTCAAGTACCGCAGCCGCGAAGTCGAGATCGCGCCCTCCTACCTCGCGAGCAAGTCCCAGATCAAGGCCT
>JAJRXK010000104.1 GCA_024276305.1 Candidatus Krumholzibacteriota bacterium | reverse complement strand
TGCCGAGCTCGTGGCGGAGCAGGTGGCCTCGATGCCCTTGCGTACCTTGACCATCGATGTGGACGGCACGGTCGTTTCGACGGGGCTCACGGCCGAACGTGCCTTCCGAGGATACAATCCCCACCACCGCAAGGTGCCGAGCTACTTTCCCATCCTCGCTCACCTCGGCGACACGGGCCATATCCTGCGGGTGAAGAATCGTTCGGGGAATGTCCACGACGGAGCCAGCTCGATCACCTTCCTGCGTGAGTGTTGCAACAGGTCTCGACATTGGCCTACAACATCGTACGGAACTTTCAGATGGAGACTGGAGCACAAATGAGGGGTCGCAGTCGGAAGAGAACACCGCAGCCGGTGATCAAAACCATCCAAACGCTACGTTTCGAGATGCTCCACCGGGCCGGACAACTCGTGAGGCCCGCTGGAAGGTGCATTCTCCGGCTCGCCGGCAACGGGACTGTCAAAAACCTCTTCGAAAACACCCTCCAACGACTCAAAGCAGCCTAGATTTTTGTCACATCAGGGTTAGCATGGAGCGCATCTCCCCGGTCACGGAGGCACGATCGATGATGTGGAAGATGCTCGGGCTCTTCTGGAGCATGGTATTGGTGGGAGCGCCAGCCCAGGCGCTCGATTTCGAGGACTGGTTCACCGGTCAGACTCTCCGATTCGACTATGTGCACAGCGGCACCGCGGACGAAGAACACATTTCTCTGGACCGATTCCGGGTGGAGGGAGAGTGGCCGGGGAGCCGTGTTCAATTGCTCGACTCCACCAATCTGGGGAAGTATCGCGTAGAGGTCCTCGACCTCGAGACCCAACTCCCGCTCTACTCCAGGGGTTACGCCAGCATCTATGGGGAATGGGAGACCATCAGGGAGGCCCGGCGGGGTTTCTGGCGCAGCTTTCATGAGTCTCAACGGTTTCCCGAGCCCAAGGCCCCGGTGCAGGTCGTGATCAAGAAGCGCGATGCGACCGGAGTGTTCCGGGAGCTCTTCACGACCACCGTCGATCCCCGTCATCGATCGGTGGATCGTTCGCCCCTCGAGCCGGTGACGAAGGTGTGGTCGGTGATGCGCCACGGTGATCCACAGGCGAAGGTCGACCTGTTGGTTCTGGGCGACGGTTATGCGGCTGAGGATTTCGAGAAGTACCACCGAGACGTGAAACGTTTAGTGAAGGCTCTCTTCGAATCGGAGCCTTTCGCCTCCCACCGAGAAGACTTCAATGTCTGGGGCATCGACGTCGCGTCCACGGACTCCGGCATCACGAATCCCCGCGCGGGGTCTTGGAAGCGGACGTCGTTGGGATTGTCCTTCAACGCATTCGACAGCGAACGCTACGTACTGACCTACGCCAATCGTGCGGTGCGGGAGATTGCCGCGAACGCTCCTTACGATGCCATGATCATCGTGGGCAACTCCCGAAAATATGGCGGGGGCGGGATCTTCAATCTCTACGCCACGGTGGCCGCAGATACCGCGCCTGCCGAATATGTCTTCGTGCACGAATTGGGGCACAGCTTTGCGGGCTTGGCCGACGAGTACTACACCTCGCAGGTGAGTTACGAGGACTTCAACCTCGCGGGCGTGGAACCGTGGGAGCCGAATGTCACCGCTCTCCTCGATCCAGAGAATCTCAAGTGGAAGGATCTGGTCGACGATGCGACGCCCCTTCCGACTCCCTGGGATCAGGAGCGATACGATGAGGCTTCCTACCAATACCAGGAAAAGCGCAATGCCCTGCGCGCGGCGGGAGCCCCCGATGAGGAAGTGGAGGAGCTCTTTGCGGAGGTGAAGGCGGTGACCGAACCCATGCTGCGAAGCGAGAAGTACTTCGGTCGGGTGGGAGCATTCGAGGGAGGCGCCTACCAGGCCAAGGGGATCTACCGGCCCGCGGTCGACTGCATCATGTTCACGCGCAATCCCCAGGACTTCTGCCCGGTCTGCAGCGCGGCGATCGAGAGAGTGATTGGCCTCTACACTCGGTGAGTTCGGAGGACGCGCGCCACGAGCCAGAGTCCGAGGAGGCCCACCGTCACTTCGGTGAAGGCCAGATGGCCGACGGTCAAAGCCAGGGCGAGGAGGAGGGCCGGTGCATAGTCGTAGGCCCATCGCAGGGATCTAGAGGCGAAACTCTGGGAGAGAGATGTGACCTCAGCTCGCCACAAGGCCTGACCGGGGGTGCGCCCGAAGGCGAGGCGCGCCAACCCCACCGCGATCAAGGTGAAGGGCATCGCGAAGACGACATTTCCCGCCAGACCGAGGACCAAGGGAAGGGGACCGCGCCACCAACTGCTGGGTTCGCCGATGGACAATGCGAGGACGGCGCGTTCGCCGCACCACACGCCCAGCTGAGGGGCGGTGACCACGGAAAGCGCTGCCGCCAGCAGGAAATCACTGGCGGCAGCGGCGGATCGGCGCAAGGAGCTCATCGAGCCGGAATCTCGAAACAAGGGTTCAGCGATAGTCCGCCTTGAACTCGCCCCAGTTCACGTCCTCATTGGCAACGGTGCGGCTCAGAGTGGCCACTCCATTGCCACCGGTCGGAGCCAGGAAGTTGAAGGTACCGTTCATTTGACCGGCAGTGACGGTTCCGGAGAATTCGAAGTCGCCGAAACTCAGGGGTGCACTCACTGTGCCGCTGCCGCTGACGGCACCGTCGGTGAAGGTTCCGGTGCCCGTCCCCAGGTCCGTCGCCGAGAAGGAGAACGTCATGGTATTGCCGACGATGGTCCCCGAAGCGGTCCCGCTGATCTGCCCCAGAAGGGGATCGATTTGGCTGATGTCGATGGTTCCGGTCGCCGTGTAATCGCTTCCACTGATGGCGATCGCGAGGCTCATGGCTCCCGAGACACCATAACGAGTGTCGGACCAAGTCCCCTGCCAGTTCCCGCTCAGATCGGGCAAGACCGAGGGGCCCACCACGGTGATGGCCCGTGCCGGCAGAGGCTGAAGGTGCGAGGTCGACCCGGTGGAGAGGCCCAGGGCCAGAACGAAGAGTGCGACGGTGTAGATCCAAACGGGCTTGAACAAAGAGCGCATACGGTCCTCCCGGACAGGACGGAGAAACTGTCGATCGCAAGGAATCTCAATCATAGTGGTTGGGGCCACCGCACGTCCAGTGGGTGGCCGGAAGCAGCCGAATCGATCCCTTCGGGTTAGTATGGGGGTCTCCGTTTGCGGCTCTTACCGCTGTCCCGAATCGCTTCTGGGGGAATCTCGTGGGGATCCAGTGTGGCATCGTGGGGCTGCCCAATGTGGGCAAGTCCACTCTCTTCAACGCTCTGACTCGGGCTGACATTCAGGCCGAGAACTACCCATTTTGCACCATCGATCCCAATGTGGGCGTGGCACAGGTCCCGGATCCCCGTTTGGAGGAGTTGGCCGGCTTCGTGAATCCCGAAAGGATCGTTCCTGCGGTCGTGGAATTCGTGGATATCGCATGCTTGGTGGCCGGGGCCTCGAAGGGTGAGGGATTGGGCAACCAATTCCTCTCTCACATTCGCGATGTGGATGCGATCGCGCATGTGGTGCGTTGCTTCGAAAACGATGACGTGGTCCACGTGTCCGGCGGTGTCGATCCCCTTTCGGACATCGAAGTGATCCATACCGAACTCGCGCTCGCAGATCTGGAGCGACTCGAACGAGCCTTCGATCGGAATCACCGCAAGGGAATCTCCGGAGACAAGTCGGCGTTGGCATTGTCGAAACTCATCGAAGAGGTCATGCAACAATTGAGCGATGGAATCGCGGTGCGGGGCCAACAACGGACCCCGCAGCAACTCGATCAACTGCGGGAGCTCCAGCTGTTGACCGCCAAGCCCCTGATGTATGTGGCGAATGTCGACGAGAAAGGAGCCGTCGAGAACGAGCATGTGGAGGCCGTTCGGAAACTGGCGGAGGCAGAGGGCGCGGGGGTCATTTCGATCTGCGCCAGCTTCGAAGCGGAGATTGCCGGTTTGGAACCGGAGGAGCAGGAAGAGTTCTTGGCCGAGATCGGTGAAAGCGAGCCGGGGCTGAACCGCGTGATCCGGGAGGCCTATCACCTATTGGGATTGCAGACCTTCTTCACCGCGGGCCCGAAGGAAGTGAGGGCATGGACTTGCAAGAAGGAAGCGACTGCCCCCCAAGCAGCGGGGGTGATTCATACCGACTTCGAGCGGGGTTTCATTCGGGCGGAGGTAATCGCCTACGGGGATTATATCGAGCACGGAGGCGAGGCCGGAGCCAAGGACGCCGGGCGCTGGCGGCTGGAGGGCAAGGAGTACTTGATCGCTGAGGGAGATGTCGTGCATTTCCGCTTCAGCGTCTGAGCCGAGGCATGGTCCGTACTTCCTGGCGGAGTTTCCGAAGAGGAGAACGTTTTCCAAGATTTTGGAAAGTGGAGGAGCGAGCGGAGAGCGGGGAGATCACAGAAACAACGTATTCGATGAGGAGCCGTCCCTCTAGCTTCTGGCCCAGGTCGATTTTCTCAAACCTGCGAGGTCAGGAGCCATGAATCCCAGCCAAGTTCTGAGAGTCCTACGACTGGGCGCGCTCATCGTTTTCTGTACGTCCGCCTTCGCCGTCTCCGCGATGGCCTATCCCGATTTCGGCGGATGCAGAAGCTGTCACAGCAATTTCCGGAGCGGCAGTCCCTCGAAGCACGACTTGCACGTGGCCAAGATCAATAGTTGCACCGATTGCCACACCAACATCGGTGACACCCCCAAGACCAACAAGAGCGGCAACTATGCGAACTACAGTTGCAACGGTTGCCATGAGCTCGCGGGTCTGGCCACTCATCACGTGAACAGCGGCATCACCACTTGCAACACCTGTCACTCCTCGGTCATCGGGACGTCGGCCGGCGAGCAGGTTCTGCCCTACTTCTACACCAATGGTCGGAGCAGTCTGGTGAACACCTGCCGGCGCGATGCGGCCAATGGGGGGGAAGATCTCGACGGCGACGGGACCGGCCTCGACAACGACGGGGACCTGGCCTACGACGTCGATGACTCCGATTGCAACGGCATCGTGGCGGTGGATCTGCCGAATTGGAGTGCTCTGAAGTCGCGCTACGACGACTAGGGACGATGGGGCGACCCTCCGGGGTCGCCCCGCAGATCGGTGCATGAACCCACGAACGGCCGGTTTCAGGTCGATCTTGAAGTGGGAGGTGCGGCCGGGCTACACTTGCGCTTCCTTTTCGGCCCGCCGAGTGGCGGCCTCCGCTTCCAGGGGATCCAAAGCCCAGTCCACCTTCACCAGGGGAGTCCCTTGCGGTCTCTCCGCCACGCCGAATCGAAGCGCATCATGTCTACCGTTGCAGCGGACGACCCGCGGGTCGCCGAAGATCACGATGAACTCTATCGGGTCCGGCACAGTCTGGCCCACGTACTGGCTCAGGCAGTCCTCGAAATGCGTCCTGGATCGACGCTGGGCTTCGGCCCTCCGATCAGCGATGGCTTCTACTACGACTTCATTCTGACCGAAGCCCTCACCGAAGAGGACTTTCCGGAGCTCGAGAAGCGAATGAAGCACATCATCAAGCAGGGTCAGAAATTCGAGCGCGAAGAGCTGCCTCGGGAAGAGGCGATGCGCCGTCTCGACGAGATGCAGGAGCCCTACAAGCGCGAGTACGCGGAGGAACTCTTCGAGAAGAAGGGCATCGAGCGGCTGACCTTCTACCGCAACGGACCCTTCTTGGATATGTGCGAAGGACCCCACGTCGAGCAGACGCGGGCTCTACCCAAAGGTGCGTTCCGGCTGCGTTCGATTGCCGGCGCCTATTGGCGGGGCAATTCGGACAATGCGATGATGACCCGGATCTACGCATGGGCCTTTCTCACCAAGGAAGAACTCGAAGCGCACGTCAAGGCCTACAAACAGGCACTCGAACGTGATCACAAGAAACTGGGCCGGGAACTCGACTTCTTCGTCATCGATGACGCGATCGGCAAGGGGCTTCCGCTCTGGCTGCCCAACGGTACCGTGATTCGCGATGAGATCGAAAAGCTCATGAAGGAGCTCGAGTTCGCCGACGGCTACCAGCGGGTTGCCACTCCGCACTTGGCCAAGACCGAACTCTACCATCAGACCGGCCATCTTCCTTACTACGCCGAGGGAATGTATCCCTTCATGGAGCTGAAGGATCACGGTGGAGCAGAGGGTGATGAGGTGCGTGAAACCTACGTACTCAAGCCCATGAACTGTCCTCACCACCATCGCATCTTCGCGTCTCGATTGCGGAGCTATCGAGATCTCCCGATTCGTCTGGCGGAATACGGTCAGGTCTACCGTTACGAGGATTCCGGTGCCCTGAGCGGTCTTCTGAGGGTGCGAGGGATGTGCATGAACGATGCACACATCTATTGCACCGAGGATCAGATCAAGGACGAGTTCCTCAAGGTCATGACCATGCACGAGGATCTCTACAGGATTCTGGGTCTTCGGGATTACTACCTTCGTTTCTCCACCTGGGATCCCGACGATCCCAAGGGGAAGAACAAGTACGTCGACAATCCTGCGGCTTGGGAATCCACCCAGAAGCACGTGTACGAGGCGATGGTGGAGTCGGGGATCCCCTTCACCGAAGGCAAGGGCGAGGCAGCCTTTTACGGTCCGAAGATCGATGTGCAATTCAAGACGGTCACCGGAAGAGAAGAGACCGCGAGTACGAATCAACTCGATTTCGCAGTGCCCGCCCGGCTCGGACTCGTCTACCGGGATGCGGACAATTCGGAGACTCATCCCTATTGCATCCATCGGGCCCCGGCCGGCACCCATGAGCGCTTCGTTGCATTCTTGATCGAGCACTTCGGTGGCGCGTTCCCGACTTGGCTCGCACCCGTACAGGTGCGCGTGTTGGCAGTGAGCGATGTCTTCCTGGACTACGCCGATGCCCTCGTGGCTCGGCTCCGCAAGAACTTCGTACGGGCGGAAGTGGATCGAAGCGGAGAGACCGTCGGCAAGATGATCCGCAATGCAACCACTCACAAGATTCCCAATATCGTGGTGGTCGGCGAACGCGAGAAGCGAGACGGCACGGTGACGCTGCGGCGCTACGGATCTCGCGACCAAGTAGCCCTGCGGCTCGACGAATTCGAAGAGGATCTCTTGCGGAGGATCCGGGAGCGCAGTCTGGATCGAGTGGACTGGGACCACTGAGTCGAACTCCACCGCTCGGCGAGGAATCGAGCCCTCGATGGGACTCCACGTTCAGTCGGAGGTGGAGGGGATCGTTGGGTCGTGGATTCAGGTCGTCGTGGGATTGGCTTCGCGAAAGAAAGTCGACAACAGGGAATACTCCTTCTCTCGGGCCGACGATGGGCGCCATGCCAAGCCAATCGTGCGTTGAGGATCTTCGCGCAGGGGAACCGCACGGAGTGGGCGGCCGTCGACCTCCGCGGCCACTGCGATCTGGGGAACCAAGGTCACTCCCAAACCGCTGGCGACCATCTGTACCAAGGTGGGCAGACTCCCCGCCCGAAAGTCCGCGAGTTGGATGCCGCCGGTCTCGTTGCAGATCTGCAGAGCTTGGTCCCGTAGGCAGTGGCCATCGTCGAGGAGGAGTACCGACTCCGAGCGCAAGTCCTCCAGACCGAGGCGTTTGCGGTCGGCCAGGCGGTGACCCTCCGGGAGAGCCACTTGGAAGGGGTCCGAGAAGAGGGGGAGCACCTTGGCGTCACCGAGCTCGGCCTCGACTGCGATGAGCAGGAGGTCGAGGGATCCATCTTCGAGCATTCGCACCAATTCGTGAGTTTGGCCTTCCCGCAGGAAGAGCTTCAGGCTGGGGTACTCGGTCATGATCGAGGGGAGGGCGGCAGGAAGCAGATAGGGAGCGATGGTGGGGATCACTCCCAGGCGCAGCGCTCCGCTGAGCGGTTCCTCCAAGGAATGGGCGAATCCCTGCAGCTCTTCGGTTGCGGTCAGAACCGTTCGGGCCCGCTTGAGGATTCCGGCTCCAGCGGTGGTGACGACCACCTGCCGCCGGCCTCGCTCGAAGATCTGCACTCCCAGGGCCGATTCGAGAGCCTGGATCTGCCCGCTGAGCGAGGGTTGGGTGATGTGGCAGGCCGCCGCGGCCCGGCTGAAATTCAGGTGTTCGGCCACCGCCACCGCGTAGCGCAGCTGCCGAAGGGTGACTGATATAGTCATGCCCTATCGATACCCCCGTGTATTAACGATTGGACCTATACAATACCTGGAGCGACACTATTGGCAAGTCCCGGTGGCAGGAGCTGCTGGCCGGGAGATCTGTTCATCGCCGCACTCCGATGCGGTGTCTCTCTCCGGGGGTGCCCATGAAATCCACGATTCTATTGACCGCCGCTCTTCTCTTGATCGCGGCGTTTCCCTTTCCGTCCGTGGCGGGAGAATCTCCTCCCGAGCGCGGTGCCACCAGCTACGCTCCGGTCGCGGGAACGGAGTCCTTTTCGTCAGTGATGAAACGGATGGTTGCGGAGAAGCCGGATATTCTGCGCCGCCACCGCGACCTCCTCGAGGAGCGATATGATCTGAGCGATCGCACTCAAGGAGGGATCACCATGACCAGCGGGAAGCCGCTGCAGGTGGGGACCCGAGTGCGACTTCCTCAGGGAATGACTTGGAAGAAACTCAGTGGCATGTCCCCCGCGGAGATTCGCGAGGCCGGAGTCTGGCCGGCCGGGTTCTATCCTCTTCCGCATCCCAATCATGCTGAGGGGGGAATGCTCTTCCCTCAGAAGCAGATCGACGCAATCCTGGAACAAACCGGCCGCGACCTTTCCCGCTTCGACTTGGACTTCGTCATGCCGGATCGCTTTCTGCCGGCATTCCCTCCGCCGATCTATCTCACGACGCGTCCGGACCTCGGGGATGTCTCACAGGGTCAGCTGGTCACCTCGGACAACTACTACGAACTCTTCAATGGCATTCTCAATCCCAAGCAGCTCGACGGACTGCGGCTCTTGGTTTCGCCTTTTCCTCAACAGCAGTTCAACGCCACCCATGATCGACGCAGTGTGCGTCCGAGTCTCGGGGTGACCTGTTTCGACTGTCACGCCAATGGTCACACCAACGGAGCAACTCACCTCGTGGGCGACATTCGTCCCCAGGAGTACCGACATCGCCTCGACACCCCCTCGCTGAGGGGAGTGAACATTCAGCGTCTCTTCGGTTCGCAACGCGCGCTCAAGACCGTGGAAGACTTCACCGAATTCGAGCAGCGGGCGGCCTATTTCGATGGCGATCCGGTCATCGCCACGAAGAAGGGTGTGAATATTCTCGAGCGAGGGAGCGAGGTTCACAACATGGCCGAGTTCGAGGAGATCCTCGACTTTCCTCCGGCTCCGAAGCTCGATGTCTTTGGACGACTCGACCGGAGTCTCGCGACCCGAGCCGAGCTGCGGGGAGAGAAGCTCTTCTTCGGAAAGGCCAAGTGTTCCTCTTGTCACAGCGGTGCATATTACACGGACAACCTCATGCACAACCTGCGCGCCGAGCGTTTCTTCGAGCCCAAGATGATCAACGGCCGCTACGCGACCGCGGACGGACCGATCAAGACCTTCTCCCTCCGGGGGATCAAGGATTCGCCTCCCTACATGCACGACGGTCGACTGTTGACCCTCGAAGACACCGTCGAGTTCTTCAATCTGGTGCTGCAGCTGGATCTCTCCCACCAAGAGAAGACCGATCTGGTGGAGTTCATGCGGGCACTCTGATCGTGGACTCCCACTCCGTCGACCGGGAGGTGCGCGGCTGGTTCGGTTCGGGAAGGTCCACTACACTTCCCGGGCCGGTCTTCTACGTGGTTCGTCTTGCTTGAGGAAGCGACGCGGAGATGCCGAGCGTCGTCGACTCGACCCATTCCGCCAGAATGTTCTTCAGTTCTGGAGGGCGCGACCGAAGTCTACGGATGAGGATCCTTCTCCGGAGACGAAAGAGCCCGAGATGCCTACGCGACAGGTCATTCCGCCGCCCGGCCACGGAACCCCAGGCCCGTGGCGCGGACTCGGTCCCCTTCTCAGCGTGGTCTGTTTGATCCTGCTGGTGGTGGGAGGCTTTGTTCTGGCTGCGGCGCAGCCCCGGGTCCCCAATCTCATGGACAAGCGGTGGGAAGGTCGGGTACAGACCACCTGGAATCTGGATCAGGCTGCGATTGCGCGGAACTGCATCACATTGGCCCTCGTGGTCGCGGTCGCGGGCCTGGTAATCCACCGGGCCCTGGGCGCTCGGAGGGGAGACAACAGTACGCGGGCCCTGGCGGCCCTGGGCGCGATCGCCACCGTGGGTGCCCTCTACTGTTGGTTCTCGATCCCCTTTGCCTGATCTTGCGCCTGATGTTGTGAGGCTGCCAAGCCCCTCGGTCTGTCCTATACTTGCTTCCACTCTTCCCCTGCTCTCACGCGACTCCCTGCGAACGAGACACCATGAACCAGTGGACTCCCCAGAGTTGGCAGAAATGCTCGGTTGCGCAGCTGCCGGACTATCCTGATCCCGATGAGCTCGAAGACCGGGTCGCAGAACTCGCGGCGCTGCCGCCGCTGGTGACTTCGTGGGAAGTCGAGAGTCTGAAGGAGCAGATCGCGGCCGCCGGTCGGGGAGAGGCCTTCCTCCTTCAGGGGGGGGACTGCGCCGAGAGTTTCGACGACTGCAGCGTGGATTCGATCACCTCCAAGCTCAAGATCCTGCTCCAAGTGAGCATGGTCCTCGTCCACGGCAGTCGGCTTCCGGTCATTCGGGTGGGCCGGATGGCAGGCCAGTACGCCAAGCCCCGGTCGAATGCCCTCGAGAAGCGCGGGGAGGTGGAATTGCCCAGCTATCGGGGGGACATCGTCAACCGGGCGCCCTTCACCGCTGCCGATCGGACTCCTGACCCCGAGTTGCTGCTGCGTGGTTACGAGCATGCCGCCATGACTCTCAACTTCGTGCGGGCTCTGGCCGACGGCGGCTTCGCCGATCTCCACCATCCCGAGTACTGGGATCTGGACTTCCTCGAAGAAGCGGAGTTGGCCGCGGAATACCATCAGATCGTCAACAGCATCCGTGAGTCGGTCGAGTTCATGGAAGCGATTCTGGGCCGAGAGCCTGCGAGTTTGAGGCGGGTCGACTTCTACACCAGTCACGAGGGACTGTCGCTCCACTACGAGCAAGCCCAGACCCGTCAGGTGCCGCGCCGCGAGGGCTGGTACAATCTCTCCACTCATTTTCCTTGGATCGGGATGCGGACGGCAGAGCTCGACGGGGCTCATGTGGAATACTTCCGGGGGATCCGCAATCCCATCGGGATCAAGGTCGGACCCGACATGAGTCCCGAGTGGTTGATGGGGCTCGTCGCCCGACTCGATCCCGAAGAGGAGCCGGGACGCATCACCCTCATCCATCGGATGGGCGCTGACCGCGTCGAAGAAGCGCTGCCGCCTCTTCTGCGCGCGGTCCAGGAATCGGGGCGCTTCGTGACCTGGTGCTGTGATCCCATGCACGGCAATACCGAGACCCTGGAAAACGGCCGGAAGACTCGGCGATTCGATCGAATTCTGGCCGAGATCCGCCTGTCCTTCGCGGTGCACCGGGCCGCGGGAACCCGGCTGGGCGGAGTGCACTTCGAACTCACCGGAGAAGCCGTGACCGAGTGCATCGGAGGGGCCCGGGGCTTGGCCGAGGCCGACCTGGAGCGGGCCTACCGTTCGAGAGTCGATCCGCGGCTCAATGGAGAACAGGCCCTGGAAATGGCGATGCTGCTGGCCCGGCAGCTGCGGAGCTGAGGGGCCGGGCCCCAGAGGGATCACGAATTCCCAGTCTCCATCTCACAGAATCACTCTGCCCGCTGGCATTGATTTCGCGTTATTTGGACGCGTTTTCCGCCCAGCTGCGGTCTGTCTATCGATCCAACAAGGAGTCCGCCATGCCTGCCCTCGTCAACCGCGATATGTGCAATAGCTGCGAAGAGTGCGTCGAAGTCTGTCCCACCGAGGCCATCTCCATGGTCGAGGGCAAGGCGCTTGTCGATCCTGAGGAATGCACCGACTGCTATGCCTGTGTCGATGCCTGCCCCGAGAGCGCCATCGGAATGGACGACGACTAGGCCGCGGTCGAAGGTTCGTATCCACGAACACCGCGTGGAGGGAACGCCGGGATCTTCGGATTCCGGCGTCTTGCGTGGTCTTGGGAGAGGAGGGCGAAGCATCGCGTTCCAGACCCCATCGCTGCTAGACTGTCTTCGTCTGCGGTGGGATGAACTCCTCCAAATCCAAGGGAATCCGACATGGCTGCGCGCCGATCACGCATTCGTGGAGTGGGGTCTCATGTCCCCGAGAGAGTGGTGACCAACGAAGAGCTCACTCAGTGGATGGACACCAGTGACGAGTGGATTCGCCAGCGCTCGGGGATCGAGACCCGACATTGGGTCGATGGAGCGACCTCGACTTCGGATCTAGCTCTGGAGGCGAGCCACCGGGCGCTCCGAGCGGCAGGAATCGAAGCTGGGGATCTGGACATGATCGTCCTGGGCACCCTCAGTCCGGACCACGACTTTCCGGGGACTGCCTGTTATCTGCAGGCCAAGTTGGGTGTTCCGGGGATCGCCGCCATCGATGTGCGCCAGCAGTGCACGGGCTTCCTCTATGCGCTTTCGATCGCCGATCAATTCATTCGCAGTGGGCATTCGCAACGCATCCTGGTGGTGGGAGCCGAGGTCCATTCCAAGAGCATGGACATCAGCACCGAGGGACGGGATATCTCGGTGCTCTTCGGCGATGGTGCGGGTGCGGTGATCCTGGAGGGGTGCGACCTCCGCGATCCAGCCACCGATCCCCACATTCTCTCGACCCATCTCCACGCCGACGGCAACTTCGCCGAGGCGCTGTGCATGAAGGCTCCCCAGACCGCAGTCGAAGGGCCGAGGATCACTCACGAGATGATCGACGCCAAGGAGCACTATCCCCAGATGAACGGCAAGCTGGTCTTTCTCCACGCGAGCAAACGCATGCCCGAGTCTGTCCACGAAGCCTGCGAGGCCAATGAGATCGAAGTCGGCGAGGTGGATCTCTTTCTCTTTCATCAGGCCAATCTGCGGATCAACCAGCAGGTGGCCAAGCAACTCGGAGTGGACGATTCGAAGGTCTTCAACACGGTCCAGCGTTTCGGCAACACCACCGCGGCCACGATTCCCCTGGGAATGCACGAGGCCATCAAGGCCGGAGTATTGAAGCCGGGGATGCTGGTGATGCTCTCGGCCTTCGGCAGCGGATTCACGTGGGGCAGCGCACTCTTGCGCTACTGAATCCCGGATCCCCGAGAAAAAGGAGCCCCGGTCCGCCAGAAGGCGGGCCGGGGCTGGATTCCTTCGCAGGTGAAGGTGGGATTCCCCTCGCGGGGCGACTCCTGGGCCTCGTCGTCGAGGCGCAGGGGCATCTCTTCGCGTGGCCCCGTTAGAGGGCCGACACCTCCGAGAATCCTACGCAATTCGATCTACCCAACGGATCACCTCCTGCCGGCGTCAATTCGAAGGCATCGGGTCCCAACCCGTTCGGTCCCGGCAGTGGCCGTAGCTGCTCTGGGACCGCCGCGCTTTGGCGCGGACGGCTCATCTCCAGACTGCATCTACGCCCGGGGCCGGGTCAAGGGAAATGATTCCCATGCATCAGGCCCTCCTGTGTTAGGCCTCTTCGAGAGAGGAGGTCCCCATGACCATCGTGCTCTGGATCGCCTCATCGGCCCTGTTGGTCGGCCTGATCTCTCTTGCGCTGCTTCGGCGTCGGCACCTGCGTGAACCAAGATTGGTGGTGTGCCCGCAGTCCCGGGAGTTCGAGGCCATTCGTCTGGTGGCGGGTCCAGCTTCTTGGTTCACCGATGATGCGGCTCATCCCCTGGAGGAATGTTCTCGCTGGCCCGAGGCCTGCGACTGCGAACAGGAATGTCGTCGTCAGCTGGCCAACTCCTCCGCGGCCTGCCGACTCCACTCCTATCTGGACCTCTACTACAGCGATCGCTGCTGCGTGCTCTGCGGGGCGGACGTTTCGCAGTCGTCCCGGTGGGCGGGCCACGAGCCCGGACTGCGAAGCCCGGAGGGTCGGGCCCTGAGTTGGGAAGAGATTCCGCTGAGGGAGTTGCCGGCCCACCTCGAGGTGGACGACCCTCTCTGCTGGAGCTGTTCGGTGGTCGAGCGAGTGTGTGCGGACCATCCCGAGCGCATCACCGAGAGGTCGCAGCGCAGGGCTCGAAGCTGAGGCCACCGGGGATTGCCCCTTCCTGCGCAGATTCGCGGGTGGGCTCGGGCCTTGCCGACGGCGCGTTCCTGGGCCACTCTCTGATCCCCCATCATCTTGTCGACACCCCCCCTCTGCCTTCGGGCAGTGAGGAGTGATCCATGCCCGATCGACTGCCCTTTGCCGAGTCCCGGCGTCCGCTTCTCATCTGTTGTCTTTGGTTGATGCTGATTCCGCGGATGGCTTCTGCCGGCGAGAGAATGGACTTCCGCGAGTTGATGAAGATTCGCAAGATCACGACCTCGGCGATCAGCGACAACGGGGAGTGGTTGGCCTATGTGGTGCGGCCGGATCGTGGCGATGGCGAGGGCATCGTGTCCGATGCCCGCGGTCGGCACAAGACCCGTGTGCCGGGGGCGAGTGGAGTGGCGATCACCGTGGACGGTGGATTCGCGACCTTCGTGGTGGGACCGACATTCGAAGAACGTGAGATCCTCGACAAGGAAGAGTGGCCGCAGAAGCGCGTGGTGTTGGTGCGAACGAGCGATGGTCAGACCCTCGACTTCGATCGCGTCAAGAGCAGCGCCTTCTCCAAGGATGGCAAGTGGTGGGTACGGCATCTGGAAGAAGCGAAGGACGCAGCCGACGACTCGACCCAAGAGAGCGGCGCAGACCTGGCCGAAGCGGCCGACGACTCGACGGCCGAAGACGAAGCGCCCGACCGTGAGGCGGGGACCCCCCTGGTGTTGCGGCGTCTGGCCGACGGTGAAGAGTGGGAGATCGCATCCGTCGCGCGCTATGGCTTCGACCCCACCTCGCAGCACCTGGCGGTGGTGATTGCCACGGAATCGGGGGAGGAGAACTCCTTGCGCCGATGGTCTCTCGCCGACACCCCGACCGAAGAGGTCGTGCACTCGCAGGCGATGGCGGCCTATCCGGCCATGGCCTGGGCCCGCGACCTTCCCGCACTCGCCTTCGTGGTGGGAGACGAATCCGAGCCCGGAGAGATCCAGGACCTCCGCCTGCACGTCTTCGTCGACGCCGACCGCGAAGTCGCTTCGGCCGCGGATTTGCCCGAGGGCATGGATCTGGCCGAGGAGAACGAACTCACTTGGTCGCTCGATGCGAAGCGCTTGTTCTTCGGAATGCTCCCGAAGAAAGGCGACTCATCCGAGGACGCAGAAGCGGAGACTCCTTTCGACCCCTATGACTTCGACGCGATCCTCGAGGGCCGCGAGGTCGACGTGTGGAATTGGCGGGATCCGCGCATCAAGACCCACGAGAAGAGCAGCTGGGAGGATCGCAGCAAGGCGCAACGACTGGCGGTCGTGCACCTCGACCGCGCCAAGGTCGTGGCCCTGGCCGACGAGTTGATTCCGGTGGTGCCGCCCGAATTGGAGGCATCTCGGATCTTGGCATCGACCGAAGTGCCCTACCTCCGGCAGCAGACTTGGGGCTGGTTCTACGAAGATTACTACCTCATCGACCTCGAAACCGGTGAACGAAGGCGGATGGTGGCTCGGAGCTCGGACCCGGTGACCATGTCGGAGGACGGGTCGCAGCTCGCCTTCTACCGCGAGGGTCGATGGCAGATGATCGACGTCGCGAGCGGGGAGGCTCGGGTGCTGACCGCCGATATCGAGACTCCTTTTGCCGACGAAGACCACGACTACCCCTTTCCCACACCCGGCTACGGTAGTCCGGGTTGGATTCGTGGCGGTGGCGGAGTGCTGGTCTACGACAAATACGACATCTGGAGATTCGGGATCGACGGCGGCGCGCCGCTGTGCCTGACCCAGGGCCAAGGCCGGGCCGAGCACTTGCAATTCCGCGTCCTCGACCTCGACCCCGAAGTCGAGGGATTCGACGAGGGTTCGATGCTGCTGTTGTCGGCCTTCGACGAAGACACCAAGGCTTCATTCTTCTACGAGGTATCGACGGATGGTCGGGGACTGAAGCAACTCTACGGCGGCGACATGCGATTGCGCTATCGAGCGAAGGCCAAAGATACCGATCGTCTGGTCTTCACTGAGGAGAACTACGATCGATTCCCGGATCTGTGGACCGCGACCACCCGGTTGAAGCACCGTCGTCGGGTCAGCGAAGTGAATCCGCAATTGGAACACTTCGATCTGGGAAGCAGTGAGTTGGTGGAGTGGCTGAGCCTCGATGGGATTCCGACCCAGGGAGTGCTGATCAAGCCACCCGACTACGATCCCGATCGACGCTATCCGGTGCTGGTCTACTACTACCGCTTCTTCAGCCAGCGTCTCCACGAGTTCAACGATCCGGTGATCAATCACCGCCCGTCCTTCTACGTCTACGCCGGCGATGACTACTGTGTCTTCCTGCCCGACATCCGCTTCGAGATCGGTCGGCCGGGTCTGGCCGCGACGAAGTCCTTGGTGCCGGGGGTGCAGATGCTGGTGGATCGCGGCATCGCCGACCCCCGGGCGGTGGCGCTGCACGGTCACTCGTGGAGTGGCTACCAGACCGCGCAGATGATCACCCAGACCGACTTCTTCGCCTGTGCGGTGGCGGGAGCTCCGGTGTCGAATATGACCAGCGCCTACGGCGGGATTCGATGGGGCTCGGGCATGTCCCGCCAGTTCCAATACGAAATGGGACAGAGCCGGATCGGCGCGACCCTGTGGAATGGACTCGATCGCTACATCGACAATTCCCCGGTCTTTTTTGCCGACCGCATCCACACTCCCTTGCTCATCGAATTCGAGGACGAAGATGAAGCGGTGCCCTGGACCCAGGGCATCGAGCTCTACATGGCCATGCGCCGTCTGGACCGGCCTTGCGTCATGCTCCAGTATCGGGGCGAGCCTCACCACCTGAAGAAATTCCCGAACAAGCTCGATTACAGCCTCAAGATGAAGGCCTTCATCGACCATTTCTGCAAGGGGGAGCCCGCCCCGGAGTGGTGGACGGAGGGTGTGCCCTACGAGGGCGAGTGATCTCACATTTTCGCCGGGTGCCAGACGGCCCGGGTGGACGAGATTGTGCATATCGAGGCCAGCGAAGGAGGAGATCCATGATCATTGGAGTGCCCAGGGAAAGCGCCGGATCCGAATTCCGGGTCGGCCTCAATCCCTTTGCCGCGGCTCGGCTCATCAGCTTGGGGCATGAGGTATTGGTCGAGCAGGGGGCGGGAGAGGCTGCGCGCTTCGAGGATCGTCACTACACCGCGGTGGGAGCTCGGATTGCCTATGGCCGAGAAGAGGTCCTGGGCCGGAGTGATCTCCTGGCCACTGTGGGCCGCTTGGACGCCGAGGACTTGGCGATTCTGCGCAAGGGCACGGTGGTCTGCGGTTTCCAGCACTTGGCGGTGGCCCCGAAATCGGGAGTGGAGGCCGCGCGCGGTCGCGAATTGACCCTATTGGGCTATGAGCTGGTGGAGGATCGCAGTGGGGATCTGCCCATCATGCATCCGGTGTCGGACATGGCGGGACGGATGGTTCTGCACGTCGCGGCTCATCTTCTCCAGACTCGAAGCGGAGGCCGAGGCATCCTTCTCGGGTCGATCCCGACCGTCGCTCCGGCCACTGTACTCATTCTGGGTGCGGGAAGGGTGGGTCAGGTTGCGGCCATGGGAGCCCTGCACTTGGGAGCGCACGTCATCGTGGTGGACAGTGATGTGCATCAGCTGAGAAAGATCCACGATCTCTCGCAGGGGCAGATCGTGACCACCCAAGCCGGAGTGTCCCGATTGGAGAAGTACACCTCGATCGCCGATCTGGTGATCGGAGCGGTCTACATCCCGGGAGGGCGGGCGCCATTTCTGGTGAGCCGCGAGATGGTGAGCGGAATGAAGGACGGGAGTGTCATCATCGACCTCTCCATTGATCAGGGAGGGTGTGTCGAAACCAGCCGTCCCACGACCTTGGAAGATCCCACCTTCGTGGTGGATGGGGTGGTGCACTACTGCGTTCCCAACATGACATCGAATGTGGCTCGAACTGCGTCTCGGGCCCTCGCGGGAGCCGCACTGCCCTATCTGATGCACATCGGGCGCGAGGGCTTGGTGGGAGCGCTCCGCACCGACCGCGGACTCGCGGCCGGAGTCACCATGTATCGGGGAACCTTGACCCACGCGCGGTTGGCGCGACAGCTGGGAGAGAGTTCGGAAGACATCCAAAGCTTGATCGCGCAGGAGGCGGATCGATGAGCTGGTTGGACGACTACAACGCAAAACTTGCCACCGCCGCCGACGCGGTGGCCATCGTCAAGAGTGGAGATCGGGTCTACTACGGCGGAAATGCCGCGATCCCTCTGGCCTTGGTCGAAGCCCTGGCGCAGCGCCGCGACGAGCTCGAGGACGTGCAGCTCAGTCACGTCCTCCTCCTCGGGAAGGATCTCCTCTCCGAACCGGGAATGGAGGGCCACTTCCGTCACAACTCCCTCTTCGTGGGTCCGGCGGATCGGAAGGCCGTCAACGACGGGCGTGCGGACTACATGCCCATCTTCTTGCACCAGATTCCGAGAATCTTCACGGAGTCCGTGATTGCTTTGGATGTGGCCATGATTCAGGTCTCCCCTCCCGATGAGCACGGCTTCATGAGCCTGGGGGTGGAGTGTCTGGCTTCGAAGGCGGCGGTCCACTCCGCCAAGAAGGTCATCGTCCAGGTCAATCCGCAGATGCCGCGGATCCTGGGAGATTCCTTCGTCCACGTGCGCGCGGTGTCCCACATCGTCGAGCACGAACACGAGTTGCCGACTCTGGATCCGAAACCCGCCACCGAGGTGGAGAAGGCGATCGCCTCTCACATCCTGCCGTTGATCGAACCCGGGGCCACGCTGCAGATGGGAATCGGCGGAATTCCGGATACGGTCTACGAATCGATGGAGGGGAACCTCGAGCTGGGGATCCACACCGAGATGCTCAGCGACGGCGCGATGCATGCCATCGAACGCGGAGTGGTCACCGGAAGTCGCAAGACCTTGCACCAAGGGAAGGTCGTCATCACCTTCGCGCTGGGGACCAAGGAACTCTACGACTATGTGGACAACAATCCGCTGATCGAAGCCCATCCGGCGGAGCATGTGAATGACCCCTTCATCGTGAGCCAGAACGACAAGATGACCGCGATCAATTCCGCCATCGAAGTGGATCTCACCGGACAGGTCTGCTCCGATTCCATGGGGCCCTACATCTATTCGGGCTTCGGAGGACAGGTCGATTTCATCCGGGGCGCAGCCCGGTCGAAGGGAGGACGGCCGATCATTGCTCTACCGGCCACCGCGAAGAGTGGGACCCTCAGTCGCATTCAGCCATTCCTCAAGGAGGGCGCTGGCGTGGTCACGAGCCGGGCCGATGTCCACTACGTGGTCACCGAATTCGGGGCGGTGAATCTCTTTGGCAAGAATCTGCGGGAGAGGGCAGAGCTATTGATCAGCATTGCTCACCCCGACTTCCAGTCCGACCTCGAGGTCCAGGCCAAGGAGCGGAATCTACTGGGTTGAGAGAGGACCTTCGCCTGCTTGACCTTCTGCCGCGATGCGCAGAACATTCGACGGCGACTGCACGGATGCAGTCGCCGTCCTTCGTCCCCAGTTCGGTGGTTCCGCTTGTTCGCTCGTCGATGGATGTGTTGCGGGGTGGCGCTGTTGGTCTTCTCCACTGCGCCGGCGACGAAGGCAGCCTGCGGATCGCGACTGCACTGGATTCCGCCTCGGCTGAACCTGGGCGACACCACCGTTCTGGGGAAGGCATCCTACTCCAGCGACAATGATCTCTCCGCAGGATTCGAGCTCTTCCACCCCTTCCGCTTCGGGGAGGAAGCTTCGTCGAATCCCGACGCCGAGCTGAAGTTGGCCGGCAGAGTGACGCAGAACGGGCATGTGCGGGCCAGCGCACGGGGGACGCTCTACCTCCATGAGGGAAGCTGGGTACTGCGCAGCCGCATCCGTTTCGAGAATCTCTACCGGCGGTTCTGGGGAGTGGGGGGGGACGCCCCGGCAAGCAATGAGGAGCTCTACCGGCCGCACAATACCTTCGCCTACGTGGAGGTGATCCGTCGGGTGGCCGATCATCTCCGGATCGGCCTGCGCGGGGAGTACCAGGACTTCAACTACGCCGAAGTCGAGTCCGGGGGATTGCTCGATACGGTAGGCTATCGAGGAGTCGACCGGGACAATGTGGTCGGGGCCGGAGTGGTGTTGGACTTCGATACCCGAGACGATATCTACCAACCGCATCGGGGCACCTACGCCCAGGCCTTTGCCCTCTTCTTCTCGGATCGATCGGGCAGCGATTTCGAATTCCAGAACTACAACCTCGATCTGCGAGGCTACCTTCCCCTGGCCGGCAGACAGGTGTTGGCCCTGCAGGCCTTCGCCTGGACCGCGCGGGGAGACGCTCCGATCTGGCGCTTTGCCGAGCTCGGCGGTCGGACCCATTCTCGTGGCTACCGACACGCCCGCTTCATCGACAAGACCCTGGTGGCCGCCCAGGGGGAGTGGCGAGTGCCTTTGCGGTGGAGGGTGAGCGGGGCCTTCTTCGGCGGATTCGCGGTCGTGGGTCCCCAGATCAGCACTCTGCGAATCGACCAGCTGCGGCCCACTAGTGGAGGCGGCTTGCGCTGGAAGCTCTTCGACGACAAGGACGTGGTTCTGCGCGGGGATGTCGCCTTCGGTCAGGACTCCGTCCGAGCCTTCCTCACCTTCAACGAGGCCTTCTAGCTCCGACTCTCTTTGCGATGCAGCGTGGGGCGCAGCCCCTTCAGGAAATCCATGGTCCGGCTCGAGAAATCATGGACGGCTTCGCGGCCGGTATCCGCGCCTCGTTTTACCGATGCCAGTGGGCGGTCGATGCGGCGAAGGAGATCGTCGAAGAGATCGGTGCCGGCCCGGCCGACCGCGCGGAAACTTCGCCGCACCGCGTGCGATCGAGTTTCTCCGTCCCAGGCCTGGAAGGCTCGGCACCTCTCCTTGGCGAGGTAACCGAGCTTCATGGTCATCAGAGCATTCACCATCCCGTCCACCGCGGGCCCGACCAGGGCTCCCAACAAGGGGAGGGTACGGCCCCCTTCCGCCAGCTTGCGGATGAGACCGGCGCTGACGTCGCTGATCCGCTCCATCACCGATGCGAGGAGAATGGCCGAGCCCACGTCTCGCAGCACGAGGACCGACCCCGCCAATCCCGGGCGCCCGTAGTAGATGCGAGCAATGGTCGCGGTGAGATTGGCATTGCGCCAGAGGACGAAGAAGACATCGAGGGTGCCGTTGGGAGAGAGGGCGGTGGACGTGCCCACGGCCAGGGCCTCCCGATAGATGATGGCATCGACTCGGGTGTCGAGTCGGTCGAGGAGTGGAAGGATGTATTCGCGCTCGAAGCGGATGATGCGCCGGTGAATGCCATCGGATCGCAGGTCGGATGCGCCCAGTCGGCGGAGCTCCTCGACCGCGCGGCGGATCTCCTCGCGATCTTCGGCGAGCTCCTCGTTCCGGTCGAGGTTCCCGAGGTACCGCCGGAGGTAGGTCAGCTGAGCATGCACATGACGTTCGGTCCTCGACTCGATGGCCGGGAGTCGGGGAGGGCGGACCGCCCGGGGAACTCGGGCCGCGGCCAGGAGTGGCCGGCCCACGAACCACGCGAGAGCGGCGAGAAAGACAATTGCCGCGGCCCCTCCCGCGAGGGGGTGGAGATCGTGGAAGAGTCGGTAGACCGAAGCGACTTGGGCGGCGAGAAGGAGGATCGATCCGACGAGAAGCAGTCGCAGTCCCCAGCGCAGGCGATGGAGGAAGCGATGCCATTGGGCCATGAGCTCCCAATGGGGAGTGGTCTCCTCGCGGTCAGCACTTTCGGGGGCGGTCGATTCGGGGGTGGGAGATTCGGCCATGGGCGCTCCTCGACGCGGGGGGATCTCTTGGTGTAGACGAAACTAGGGTGCGGCGAGTTCCGCTGGGCACGAAATCGAGGCTGGGTTAGTCTCAGCCAACTGATTCGAAATCATCAGATTCCCGAAAGAAAGGCCTGAGATGCCCCGATCCCGCACCACCACCTCGGTGGCGGCGGGGTGCCAGAGATCCTTCATCGTAGTCCTCGCCAACTGTGTGCCACCCGCCGTCGCTGCCTCTGCCTCCACCACTTCGGCTCAGCTCGAGGCCCAAGCTCGGACTGCGCTGCTCACTCCCATTCGCCCGGTGGTCCTGGTTCTTCCCGCGCGCGGAGGGCCGCTGATCCGTTCCCTCGACCGAGCGGATGTCTGGATGGTCCGCGACGACGGACGAGGCAGCATCGATGCCGGCCTGGTGGCCGCGGGAGAGGCCTTCGATGAGGTTCCCGGCCTTCCCGACTGCGGGCTTCTCGTGCTAGCCTCTCAGCCGGCGGATTGGGGGGATCAGGCCATCGCCCTCTTGGAGCGGGCGCAGGGGTCGCCGTCGGGTTTGGCGGGGGCCGAAGGACATTGGCCGATCGCGGCGAGGAGGGAGGTGCTGGTGGAGATGGCCGAAGAGGGCTTCGAAAGGGTCTTGGATCGAAGGGATCTGCGTTTGGAAGGAATTCCCTCGAGTTTCCGGAGACCCTCCCCGAACAAGGCCGGAAAGGCATGATTCCGCGGCGATCCATCCTCGGTCCGCGGGTGTGGATCCTGTTGGTCGGAGGAGCCATCCTCGCCGCCTGCGCGAAATCCTCTCCCGACCGTGGGGCAACCTTCCAGGCCCGTGATGGCCGACTCGATGTCGCCGGATTGCACTGGTCCACTCCCAAGAATTGGAAACAGCTCGATCCCTCTCCCCGTATTTGGGCAATGTACCGACGCGCCGCGGTGGAGGGCGATGGGGAAGGCGCCGAGTTGACCGTGCGCTGGTTCGGTCCGAAGAGCGCTGGAGACATCGAGAAGACCTTGCGTCTGTGGGTCTCGGAGATGAACGCACCCGACGGGGGAGACGCCAATCGGGTGGCTCTTCGATCGCGCCGAGTCGGAAGCGATGCCATCTACGATTTCGTGGTGGTGGACGGGATCTACCAACGCTCGATGGGAGGCGGACCCATGACCGGGGGGCGAACCAAAGCCCTGCCCGGCTATCACATGGTCGGGGTGGTGGTGGAGGGGCCGGAGGGTCAGGCGTTCTTCCACCTCGTCGGCCCCGAAGCCACGTCGAAGCGCATGGAAGCCGAAATGCGCGCCATGTTTCGGACATCGCAATCGCCCTCATCCTCCCCCTGAGCCGAAAATGCTTCTTGGTCCTTGTCTCGGACATCCGATGGTCCCATCTTCCAAGGCGAAGAAATCGTAGGGAGAATCTTTCGCCGGCTTGGCCACAGTCTCAATCTCGGAGTGACAATGTTGATGGAGTTCTTGCGCAAGCTTTCAGGAGTGCTGATCGGGCTTCTACTCGTGTTGGTCGTCAGCGTGCCTTCTCAGGCTCAGATCAGTTGGGTGGTCGCAGATCGTGATCCCTCCCAAATCGAGTCGTTGGTGGGCAAGCTGCTACCCTATGTGAAGGATCTGCCCGGCCAGAAGGAGGCCGATGCGGTCATCCTCTTCAATCAGCTACAGACCCGAGTCGAGAACAACAAGGCCGAGATGTGCCGCAATCTGATGGTCCAGGTCCGGGACCCAGAGAATCTGGTCGAGCACCTGGTCTCCCCCTGGGTCGACAGTGACATCGAGCTGACCAAGTTGTCGGCGTTCGTCCTTCACGACGGTGAGTTGAGGCCCATCGCCGAGGAGTCCCTCGAAATCGTGACCGGAGCGGAGGGCTATGGCCGGAGCCATTGCAAGATCGATTGGGGCAAGATCGAGAAGGGTGACATCATCGGTTGGTCCTGGGTGGGCAAACTGGAGCAGACCCTCCCCTCGTTGATCTTCGCCGTTGCCGATGTCTATCCCTGCGTGATTTCCAATCTCACCCTCGATGGGGAAGGCAAGTATGTCTACGACTTCCAGCCGGTGGGATTCGCTACCAAGAAGCTGAAACTCAAGGAGAGGGAGATCGTCCAGGGGGAGCCTTCACTCTGGAAGGCCAGTGTCAATGCCATGGCGGCGGTGGATCAGATCCCGGTTGGTCCTCCCTATCCCACCAGCGTGCCGCATATCGCGGCGGCCCTGAAGAAGATCTGGATCGCTCCGACCCAGGGTCCGGTACAGCCTCAGTGGATCCAAGTCGGCAGTTGGAATACCACCGCTACGGTGGGGGCTGGGCTCCTCGAAGGATTGGTCGAGGACGCGGGCAAGGCGGGGATCCTGCTTTCGGCGGTGACCACCGGAGCCACCACCGAAGACGAAAAGATCGAGGCTGTCTATCGGCACGTGCAGCAGAAGATCAGCACCCTCGAAGGACCTGGAGTCGAGTCTCTCGGATTTCGCGACGCCAAGCCCTTGCTCGGGGCCAAAGAGGTCACTCCGGCCGAGAAGGCGCTGATGATGGCGGTGATGCTGCGTCAGCTCGACATTCCGGCCACGGTGGCGTTGGTTCACACTCCGGGTTTTGGAGAATTCGACGAGGGGCGTGAGGATTGGTTGCAGTTCGATCAGATCGTCGTGCGCACGGGAGACATGGAAGGGGGACGCTTCTGGGTTCCTCAATGTGAGGATTGTGAAGCAGGGACGATTCCAGAGAGTTGGGTCGGAGGAACGGCTCTGGTCTGGCCTTCGGACCTCTTGGATCTCCAGCAGGAATTCTCGAAGAAGCAGCAGAAGAAGGCGATAGACGCTGGGGTCTTCAACATCTCCAAGATGCAAAGGGAGCAGGCCGAGCAGCCCTGGCACAAGCTGGTGATCCTGGGAGAGTAGCGCCCACTCCGAATCCACGGAGAGATCCGGGCCCGGCCGCAGGAAGCGGTCGGGCCTTCGTGTGAGGGCTCACCCTCCCGAGGATTGGGGGATCGACTGTGATGCGGGCCGAGGGGCGGTGTCTCTCCTCCCAAAGGCAGTCTGTCCGATTCCTGCGCTCAGAACTCTCTCCGAGGCCGAGGAAAGCCATGGCGTCTTCACTTTCTCTTCAGATCATGCGTGCGGTCGCCGCTCTGGCCGTAGCTCTTCTTCCCACCTCTGCGTCGAGCTGGACCGCGGATTGGCAATATCCGGGCAACGGAACCGGTCATACGGGCTTTGCCTTCCAGGCCGCCGGAGATGTGGACGGGGACGGCTTCAGTGACCTGGTCCTGGGCGATCCCTACGATGACACCATGGGAGTCGATGCCGGAGTGGCGGTCGTAGTCTACGGGTCGGCGACGGGATTGGGCGCGGGTCGGCCTTCCTTGGCTCTCTACGGGGAGCTTCCCGGAGACAACTTCGGGTCGTCGGTCTCTACCGCCGGCGATGTCAATGGCGATGGATTCGACGACGTGGTGGTGGGAGCTCCGGGCCGGATGACCGAGATCACCTGGACCGTCGGGAACTGGGATGGCAGCAATTCCACCTTCACTCGGACGGTTCGGACCGGACGCTGGTATCTCTACCTCGGGTCGGTGGCGGGACTGTCCTCCGTGGCGGCCATCGACGACCGCCCCCATGAGTTCGAGGCCAGGCGGGGTGGGGTGCAGGTGGCAAGCGCGGGGGATCTCGATGGAGACCACCACTCGGAGTGGATCATTCAGTCGGACAATCGGCAGGTGGAGGTGTTCAGCTACCACGAGACCTCCGAAGGCGCTTCAGCGTATCGTCGCTACCGATTCCACGAATCACCTCCCTTCGTGGGAATCCGGATGTCTCCGGGAATGGATGTCAATGGCGACGGACTGTCGGATGTGCTGATCGGCAACAGCGACGAGAACCCCGCGAAACACGATGGCGGAGCCGCCTATCTGCTGCTCTCCCAAGGCGAGGTGGGACCCTACGATTTTCTCGACACGTTTCGGCTGTGGATCCACGACTCCGACCCGTTGCAGAATACGCGCTTCGCGAGAGCCGCCATGCTGGTCGGCGACGTCGACGGGGATGGATTCGTGGATGTGGCCATCGGCGATGACCTGCCCATGATGAACGGATCCTACATTCCCGGCCGAGTGCAGTTCTACCGTGGATCTGCAAATGGGGTGGATGTCTTCCCGACGTCGACCCTCTCGGGAGGGCCGACCGACTTTCTCTACGGATTCGACGTCGCACCGGCCGGAGACGTGAATGGGGATGGCTACGCGGACATCCTGGTGGGCAGCCCCGGAACGAACAGTCCGGTGGGAGATGCGGGACGAGTCGAAGTGCTGTTGGGTTCTCCGAACGGCCCCGACACCGGTCATGTACGCTCCTATGGAGGACTCCTCACCGCGGAGCAACTCGGGGTTCGAGTGGCGGGGATCGGCGACGTCAATGGAGACGGATTCGACGACATCGCCTTCGCGAACGAGGTGCCGGGTGGAGGACTCTTCGTCGTCCACGGCTCTCCGGACCCTC
>JAJRXK010000103.1 GCA_024276305.1 Candidatus Krumholzibacteriota bacterium | reverse complement strand
TCACCGTCAGCGGCGTCGGTGCCGGATCCTTCGGCTCCAGCGCACGCGGATCGTGGCGGCCTCCCGCGATGGAGCAGACAAAGGCGAGCCGGAAGTCCGCGTTTTCCAGGAGGTCGGGCACCTGGCGTAACAGATTGACGGCGTCGAAGGCGTCGCGGGGCACGCTGCGCTGCATCAGCGCGGTGAACTTGCCCGCGGCCAGCTCGAAGAGCGACAGGGTGGTCACCTCCACCGGATCATCCTGCGGGAACCGGGTCGGCATCCTCTCGGTTCCCAGGAGCGGAACGCGGGCCACGTAGCTGACATCCATCTCCAGGTTCTGGGAGCCTCCCACCACGCTGGCGAAGCGCAGGCGGAACTTGCCGCCCGCATGTTCGCTGGGTGTGCGCTTCACGGTGCACCCTTCCCGCTCACAGACGGCCGCCAGGGCCGCTTCGAATCCCGGACGGGCGGACACCATGCCTTCGCGATCGATGGCTCCGATGAAGTTCAGGTCGATATCGACCGACATGCGCGGCACTTCGAGGTGGAGGAGGTTGAGTGCCGTGCCGCCCTTGAGCAGCCATCGCCCTGCGGTGTCCGGATGGGAATCGAGCCGGCGCAGGATGCCGCACAGGCGCATCACCTTCTCGACCGCAACGGGACGGAATCCGCTCTCCCTGGCCACGCTCTCCAGGCGGCTGCGCGTCATCATGCTCCCTCCTCCTCGGGCGGGCCGGCCAGCTCCGCGGGCACGATCACGCGCCAGCGTGGATTCAAGCGGCCGCCCAGGGCGCGCTCCATGTAGACCGGGTGCCGGGGCAACAGGTCTTGCAGGACCGCAAGGGTCGACGCGGGAACCGCCAGCTCTTCCCGCCGGGCTTCCAGAAAGAATCCCACCCGCGCCGCGACGCGGGCGCTCTTCAGGGCGCGCACATAATCGAGAAGCGCCACCGGATCGATCGCCGGCAGACCGGCAAGCGAACGCCAGACCTCTTCCACACCTCCCGCCAAATCGGGCCGATCCAGCACATCGACGGCCGTGCGCTCCAGGCTGGTCACCCGCAACTCGAGCCCGTCGCGCTCCTGGGTCTCGATCCAGCCCTCGCCACCACCGGGCCCAAGCTGCGCCCTGGGCCGGACCGGCAAGAGATCTCGTCCGTGGTAGGTGACCGCCTTGACCCGGGTCCAGGTCACGAAATGAAAACGCTCGAACAAGCTCTGGGCACAGCCATGCACTTCCAATGCCGTGTGGTATGCCGCGGCCGCATCGGGTGCCATGCGCGCCGCCAGGGCGGCATAGTCAGGCAGTGCCTCCCGCGGACCCAGGCGCACGAAAAGGCCCCGCTTGACCGGTTCAATGCGTCCCTGCTGCCGCCAGCGAGCTAGGGTGCGATCGATGGTGGCCGCGGACCGCCCGCCGAGAACGGCAATCAACTCCGCCCGGGTGAAGATCCGATGGGTAGCGAGAAATCGATCCGGAGACACTGCGTTCGACCTCCATAACTGGACAGACTTTACCAGTTTCGGCGTTCCTACGCAAGAACGAAGAGCCGCGGTATGAGTCCGGCGTCAGTCGAACAGGTCCCCCTGCTGCTCCGGCGGGCCGCAGGCCGGCGATTCCGGCTCGGCGGCGCGGCCGGCGTGAGCTGTGGGCTGGCCGTTCTTCTCGGCTTCGATGTCAGCCAGGAGCTTTTGGTAGCCCGCTTCGCCGAGGAGGTTGCGGGCGTGGAGGTGGCACTCGCGCCAGGATTCTTCGGGTGTTTGGGCGAGCTGCCAGTCGTAGAAGCGGGGGCCGAGGCGGGAGGCGACGGGTTGGGGCTCCTTGGCGCGGTCGTCGTGGCCCAGGCCGTAGTCGGCCAGACGCAGGGTCTCGGGCAAGAGCCAACCCTCGCCGTCGTTCTGGTTGAGGAAGGCCTCGATGCCGGCGTCCCGGTCGCCGCCTGCGGCGTCGATCTTTTCCTGCGGGTCGAGGAGCAGGCCGCCGTGACGCAGGCGATCCCAGCCGGGGAGGGTCGGGGGGGTCATGCCTCATCCCCTCCCCCGTCGCCGATCGCGTCCGAGGCGGCGGGCAGGCGGACCTCGAGGCTGACCGGGAAGACCTGGGCCGCGCCGCTCATGGCGTGTCGCCGGGGCAGCAGATGCTTGAGGATCCGCTCGCGTTCCTTTTCGAGCTGCTCGCGGATCTCCTCGAAGTGGAGCTGGCGGCGGGCGCTGGCAGTCGCAGAACAGTCGTCCCTCTGCATCGGTGGAAAGGACCCATCTCGGTACGGTCGCATCATCGTGCCATATTTCGGTACAGTTTCCACGAGCTATCTTCATTCGAGAGAAACGCACCATGCGAATTCTACAATTACCGCTGGAGGAGTCGCAAAGCTTGTATTGCAGATCTCCCCCATCAATCATCATGATGGAATCTTGGAGTGCTATCGCTTCACCAGATGCCCGTTCCTTCTTCCGACGTCGTACCTCCCTGGGTAGGCAGAGAACCGACCACCCCCCCTCAACCCCACTCCGCCAGCGCGCGGACCCCGGCGACGATGTCGTCTTCGCTCAAGAGGGTGAGGTCGGCGGCGGGACCGAGAGGGATATAGGTGTCGGCGCTTCGCGCGCTGCCCAACTTGCCACGGTAGCCCTGTTCCGCGAGATGGGCGATCACCGCATCTGCGATGCCTGCGGCCGTATGGCGGCACTCGTCGGCCACGAATACGGCGGCGCAGTCCGAAGCGTGTTCGAGGATGGCCCGTTGGGGCAGGGGATTGAGCCACCGCAGATCCAGAACCCGAGCTCGGATGCCGAACTCTTCACGCAGACGTCTCGCCGCGCGCAGGGACATGAGCAGTCCATTGGCGTAGCTCACCAGCAGTACGTCGGAGTGATCTTCGTAGTAGACCCCGAGCTCTCCGGGAAAGAGGACGCTGTCCGGACCACTCGGGGGTGGGTAGTCGAAGAGCCACTGCCCGTCGCCTTCGACGTAGAGATCCTTCTGGTGGTAGAGGGCGATGGGTTCGAGGAAGCAGGCCACTCGACCGCAGCTGCGCGCGGCCGCGACCATCCCCCGGAGCATACGGGCCGCATCGTCGCCTCGACTCGGCACCGCGAGAAGCAATCCGGGAATCTCGCGTAGAGCTCCCACCGCGTTGTCGTTGTGGAAGTGTCCTCCGAATCCCCGTTGGTAGGCCAAGCCCGCGATCCGCACCACCATGGGATTGAGGAACTGTCCATCCGAGAAGAAGCTCAGGGAGCAGGCCTCGCCGCGGAGTTGGTCGATGGCATTGTGGAGGTAGGCGAGGTACTGGATCTCGGGGATCGGGATCAGTCCGTGTTGGGCCAGTCCCTGGGCGACCCCGAGGATCGTGGTCTCGTCGAGCAAACTGTCGAAGACACGTTCTCTGCCGAAGCGATCCATCAGACCCGCGGTCACGTGGTAGACGCCCCCCTTCTTGGCGACGTCCTCGCCGAAGAGCAGAATCTCGGGAATGCGGATCATTTCGTCGGTCAAGGCGGCATTGAGATGCGCGGCCAGAGTGCGCTTGGTCGGCGCGGTCTGGTTCTCGGGAAGAGTGCTTCCGAAGACCGTACGTCGGGCATCTTCATCGATCGCAGACCGCGCCCGCCTCTGGGCGGAGGCATCGACTTCGGGGGCGAGGGTCCGGGTGACTTCCTCCAGGGAACGAATCTTGGGTCGGCCGACGGCGTAGATCGCGGCTTGCTCGACCTGGGCCGCGGTGTGCTCGAGGAGGCTGCGGAGCTCTCGAGGGCTGGCGGCGCCGCTTTCGACGAGGAGTCGGGCGTTGGCCAGAAGAGGATCCTGTGCCTCGATGGCTTCGATTTCCGACAGGCTTCGGTAGGTCGTCTCCACATCGCTGCCCGCATGTCCCCAGAGCCTCACCGTGGGCAGGCGCAGAAAGACCGGACGTCGGCGTCGGCGACACGAAGCGACCGCTTTTTCCACGGTGTCCCAGGTATCGACGAGGGTTCCGCTGGCGACGTGGTATTCCAGTTGGCTCAGCCCCGAAAAGCTGTCGGCGATCCAACGTCGAGGTTTGCCGACGGAGATTCCCACCCGGTTATCTTCGCAGACGAAGAGGATCGGTACGGGGTTGCCCCGTCGGAATGCGTAGCGAGCGCTGCGGATGCCCGCCAGTGAAGTCGCGTGGTTGGCCGAGGCGTCTCCGAAGCTGCACAGCACGATGGTGTCTTCGGGGAGTTCGGAGTCGAGATCCATTGCGCGACGTCGACCCAACGCGAAGGCCATTCCCACTGCCTTGGGCAGGTGGGAGGCGATGGTGCTGGTCTGGGGCGGCACCCACAGAGCGCGGCTTCCCCAGACCTTGTGACGACCTCCGGAGATCGGATCCTCGCTCGAAGCCACGAAACTCAACAGGGTGTCGCGGATCGGATCCACCCCGGGGCACTTGCGCGACCGAGCCATCATGAGTCCACCGGAGCGGTAGTGGAGGAAACAGGGATCCGTCACCCGGAGCTGGGTCCCCAGAATGGCGTTTTGTTCGTGGCCCGCACTCGAGATGGTGTAGTAGCTCTGGCCCCGCTCCTTGAGCTTGCGCGACATGACATCGAGGAGTCGGCTTCGGAGCTGGTCGTGGAAGACTTCGACGGCTTGGCTCGCGAGGAGACTGCTGCCGGCTCGCAAGGGCGTATCTCGGTCCAACCGGAAGGTCGGGGCCTTGGCTTCTCGTAGGTACTGTTCCAGGTTTTCCTGGACGATGTCCACGCGACTGCGGAGCAAGGCGACCTCGGCCAGAGATGGGGGATGGTCCTCCGTGCGCAAGATAACACGATGCGGGGAGGCTGCGAATGGGCGGACGGGGATCGAACGAGAAAGGCCGCCACGAAGTGGCGGCCTCTGCGAACTCCGATGTCCGGATCTACATGCGCTTGGCGTAGAACTCCAGCACCAGATTGACATCCAAGGGAAAGAGCAGCGTGTCCTTGCTCGGAACGCTGGTCAGCTGAGCCGACATTTCCTGCGCGTCACAGACGAGCCAGTTGGGACGCTCGTGAGCGGGGTGCTTCCAGCTCTCTTCGACCGGTTTGAAGCTCCGCGCCTTGGGGGCAACGGTGATCTTCTCGCCGACCTTCACGCGGTAACTTGCGATATCCATCTTGCGACCGTCGACCATGACGTGGCCGTGATTCACGAGCTGCCTCGCGGCCGGAATCGTCGACGCGAATCCCGCCCGGAAGACCACACTGTCCAGACGTGATTCGAGGAGCTCGAGGAGCTTGGTGCCGGTGTCCCCGAAGCGACGGGCTTCGGTCATGAGCTTGCGCAGATGACGCTCGTGCACTCCGTAGTTGAAGCGGAGCTTCTGTTTTTCCTGAAGCTGCTTCTTGTATTCCGAATCCTTGCGGCGCCGACGACTGTTTCCGTGCTGGCCGGGGGGATAGGGACGGTCGGCGATGGATTTGCGGGAGAGACCGGGAAGGTCCATTCCCAGGCTGCGCATCCGCTTGAGGCGGGGGCCGGTCTGACGGGACATGTGTGGCATCCCTTTCCATGAAGATGTGAACCAGGAGTGCTCCTGGGGTCCCGGGCAAATCTGCGACACAAACGCAGGCACCGGGCGCGATCCTGACCTCTCGCGGCTGAGGCGAAGTTCAGGGGTCAAAGAATAGCGGATTCGTCCGGGGTGGCAAGGTCCGGCTCATGCACCGGAGTCCTGCACCGGGAAGGTCGCGGCCGTCCTCTCGAAGAGTTCGCGGTCGATGTACCATCTCGAACCGCAACGCGGACAAGAGGTTTCGGCCCCGGTGTCGCCGTCGAAGAGCTGCTCGGGATCGTGGCGGAAGAACTGTACGAGCGCTCGGGCCATCCGGTCGCCGTCGCATCCGCAGTGGAGACGAAAACTCCGGGTCTCGACCGCTTCGGGGTCTGCGGCCAGGATCTCCTCGACCTCGGGGCGGCCGAGTTGGGCGATCCAGCCGGCGTCGGCTCGGGGGAGGCCCTGGACCATCACCATTCGGGTGTCGGAGAGTTCCAGGAAGCGGGCGGTGATCTGCTCCGATCGAGCGAAGTACTGTTCGAAGATGAGCAGCGCGTCGATGCCCTCGACCGTCACCATGCTTCGAGTGGGGGCGTGCTTGGGGTGACTGCGCTCGACGAAGAGCCGGCTCTCCGCTTTGGCTTCGACGCCTTCCATGAAGTAGCGTCCGATGAGAGTGTTCTCACCCCCGCC
>JAJRXK010000102.1 GCA_024276305.1 Candidatus Krumholzibacteriota bacterium | reverse complement strand
CCAGGAAGTCGTCATCGAAGCAGGCCACAATCCGTGCCCGGTCCACCGCGTGGCGGATTGGGATCAGGCTCCGGGCCGCGGTCGGGGTCTCGACGAAGATCTCCACCTCCGGCCACTTCTCTCGGAGCTCGTCGACCACGAATCGAGTGGCCTCCGAGGGTTCCTCGCGGAAGAGAATGGCGATGCCGGCGCCGGTCTCCGATTGCCGGAGAGGTGCGAGGACTCCGCGCTCCACTTCCTTCCAGCTGGCCCGAAGCGGCAGTCCGCGGTGGAGGCGGCGGGGGTGTCGGCTGCGGTCCGGGTCGTAGAATTCCAGAATCTGAGCCTGCGTCCGTGCGTCGGTCGCGCCGAGGCTCAGAGGGTGGTCGGGATTGCCCTCGATCTTGATGGGGCGGCCATCGTAGCTGCTGACCAGGACGGGGCGAAGGTGCCCCGCGACCCGCAGGGTCGACGCGAAGTGGGCGAGGCGCCCGGGCTGGTACCCCTCCGGACGGCGCCCGAAGGGCAGAATCTCCTCTTCGGGCCATTCACAACCCGCGAGGGTGGCCAGGGCCACCGACGCGGACATGATCTGCAGGAATCGTCGCCTCGACAGGCCGCTCACGGGCACGCTCGCATCTGCAGGAAACTCGGCTTCGAGGCCCTGGAGGAAGGCCTGGGAAGCCTCGAGCTCGTTCAGGCTCTGCCAGTATCCGTGGTCGGGGCGAGATGTCTTGGGCATGCGTGCATTCCTCCCGCAGTGCGGGGAAGAGGTCAGCGGTGACAGGTGGAGCAGTCGGTCGACGGGGTCAGGTCGTAGGCTGCGATCAACGCTTCGGGATCGAAGGAGCCCTGATCGGGTGCCCACGCCAGATTCGTTGTCTCTGACCTTGGACCGAGGAAAGGTCGGGGATTGCGGTGGCAGCCGAGGCACCATCCCATGGTGAGGGGCTTGCGCTGCGACACCACTTCCATGCGATCCACGCGGCCGTGGCAATGGACGCATCCGATCCCCGCGTTGAGGTGGGCACTGTGGTTGAAGTAGACGAAGTCCGGAAGGTCGTGAATCCGGACCCATCGCAGAGGCTCCCCGTCCTCGTAGGCCGCTCGCACCGGGGCGAGAGCTTCGCTCTGGGTACGGATGGTGGAGTGGCAGTTCATGCAGGTCGCCGCCGGTGGAAGCGAGGCCCGAGCCGTCTTCTCGACGGTGTTGTGGCAGTAGCGACAGTCGATTCCCAACTCCCCGGCGTGCAGGCGATGGCTGTAGGGAACCGGTTGGTCCGGCTCGTAGCCGATGGCCGAGGTCTCGGGAGAAAAGGTCCAGCCCACCACGATCACCGCGTAGACGAGTCCGAAGACTCCGACCAGAGCAGAGATCTCCCGCAGTTGGTTGGTCCACCGAGGGAAAAGGAATGGGCGTGGCGGTGGGTCAGGGGGGGAACTGGCCAACAGCGCCTCCTTGCAGCAGCGGGCCGTCATCGGAGTGGCGGCAGGCGAATAGTGCAGATGCACTAGCTCCACGGTTCTGAGCAGGGTAACTTCGTCCGCGCCCAGAGCAAGCGAGAGAGAGCAGATCGTCGCATCGAAAATGTGAGGCAAGTTGAGAGCTACGAATCTGTGATCTCACACGGGCGATGAAACTTGGAGGCATCATGCCCCGAAGGGGCGAATTCTGTAGTGGTCCTTTTGCATCATTCGTTCCCCACGGGTTCCAGCCTCAGGGCTGGGTGGGGAGTCTCCACCAGTCTTCGATGCCCTCGTAGACCGACAAGAAGTTGGGAGTGGCGTTGCGAATCTCCGACCGAATGGCGACCAGGGGATACTTCCAGTAGAGCGTGGTCATGGGCTGGTCGTCATAGAGAACTCGCTGCACTTCGTACCAAGTGGCGGCCGCCTGATCGCGGTCGAGCTGCAAACGGCCCGCCGCGATGAGGCTGTCGACGGTGGCGTTGGAATAGGCGCCGTAGTTGAAGCCTCCGCCGGTGGAGAAGCTGCCCGAGAGATCGGGTGAGAGTCGGGCAGAGACTTGGCCGAGATAGATGTCGAAATCGCCACGCCCCACCTGTTGGAGGACGGTGGAGAGTTCGAGCATCCGCGGTTGGGCCCGAATGCCGACATCTCGCAGATTGCTCTGAATCACCAATACGCCATTCTCTCGGACCGGATCGCCGGTACGGGTCTTGATCACCAGGCTGAGCGCTTGTCCGTCACGGTCGAGGACCCCATCGCCGTCGTGGTCGGTCCAGCCGGCTTCGGCCAGGAGTCGTCGGGATCGATCCAGGTCGCGGTGGTGAGGAGTGAGCTTGTCGTTGTAGGCCCAGGTGATGATGGGAGTGATGGGCGAAGCACTCATTTCTCCGTGTCCGAAGAGGAGTCCATCGATGAGGCTGCGTCGATCGATCGCATAGCTGATCGCGTTGCGGACCCGGGCGTCGGCGAGGATGGGGTTGCGCAGGTTGTACACCATGTAACCGAGGTAGCGGGGTCCGAGTTCGTAGACTCGGGTGTCGGAGCGCTTCTCGAGCTTGGCCGCATTCTTGGGAGGAATCTCCGAGACGAGATCGACTTCCCCGATCGCGAGTTGGAGCATGCGGACACTTTCCTCCGGCACGATCTTGAAGACCACTTCGTCGAGATAGGCGGGATCGCCCCAGTAGTAAGGATTGCGTTCGAGGACGATGCGCTCGTTCGGGACCCATTCCTCGAGCCGATAGGCCCCAGTGCCCACCGGATGACGATTGATCGACCACTCACGGGCCCGACTCGGGTCGAGGTTCTCGACCACGTGGGCCGGAAGAAGGGTGAAGGCGGAATTGAAGATCATGTCCGGGGACCGAGCCTTGAAGCGGAAGACCACGGTGGTGTCGTCGATCGCCCGGACGGACTCGATGTCTCGCATATTCGATCGCCGAGGGTTCGGCAGATCTGGGTTGGAGTAGAGCCCGAAGCTCACCTCGACGTCGTGGGCGGTCATGGGCTCGCCGTCGCTCCATCGCACTCCGGATCGGAGGTGGTAGGTCAAGCCGAGGCCGTCCTCCGACCAGGTCCAATGTCGGGCCAGGCGAGGGTGGAACTGGAGGTCCGAGGACATATCCGCCAGCCCGTCGTTGAGAATTCCCAGGATGGACCCCGCGAGGGCTCCGGTTCTCGTCAGGGGGTTGAGGGTTCCCGGGTCGCTGTTCACCGCGATGGTGATGCGTCCCCCTCTCACCGGAGTGAGATCGTCGTCGTTCTGCCCCGGTCCCGAGTCGGATTTCTCGCAGCCGAGGCCGACGGCGATCAGTATCAAGACCAGCATTCCGATCCGAGGCGGCGTGGACATGGTACTCCTGAAGACATGGGGCTGATGGCTCAGGATCCTACAGGATAGTCCGAAGATGCGTCGCGTAGATTATCCATCGCCCCGGTCGCGGGGAACTTGCCAGCGGGGTCGGCTTTGGGCACACTCCTGCCTTCCCCCGCGGGGGCCTTCCATGCTTCCAGTCACCGAGGAAGAGGATTCCATGTCGACTCTACTGCTGCGCGCGGCCCTCGGCGGGTTGTTGATGGGATTGGCGAATCTGGTCCCCGGGATCAGCGGGGGAACCATGCTTCTCGCGGCGGGGGTGTACCCGTCCTTCGTGGAGGCGATCGCCGAGTTGACGACGCTCCGCTTCCGTCGGTCGTCCCTCGCTCTGTTGGCCATGGTGGTTCTCTCCGCGACCACCGCGGTGGTTCTCCTCGCGGGTTCGGTGAAGAACCTGGTCGTGGACCATCGGTGGGTGATGTACAGCCTCTTCGTGGGGCTCACCCTGGGGGGACTGCCGGTGGTCTGGAGGATGGCGAGACCGGCGGATCGCCGCGTGGCGTGGGGTGCAGGCGGAGGATTCCTGGCCATGGCCGTTCTGGCCTGGGCCCAGGCCCAAGGCACGACCATGGGCGCCTCGGGCGGGGAGTCGTGGGGACTCTTCTTCCTGGCCGGACTGGCGGGGGCGAGTGCGATGATTCTGCCCGGAGTCAGCGGAGGATACCTTCTCTTGGTGCTGGGGATGTACCTACCCATTCTGGCCGGAGTCGACCGTTTCAAGACCGCGCTGGGCGCACAAGACCTCGGAGCGATCACCGAGGTCGGAATGGGGGTGGTCCTGCCGGTGGCCCTGGGGGTGGTGATCGGAGTGGTGGCGGTGAGCAATGCCATCCGGTGGCTCCTCCTCCGTTACGAGAAGGCCACCCTCGGCGTGTTGGTGGGACTGTTGTTGGGAGCGGTGGTCGGACTCTGGCCTTTCCAACAGACTGTTCCACCGGTGGTGGGGCAGACCGTGGTCCACGGGGAAGTACTCACCGCCGAAGCTCTCGCCGAGCTGGAAGTGGAGGACTATCCCACCGCCTATTTCTCTCCGGATGCGAGACAGGTGGGAGGGGCGCTCGGATTCGTCCTATTGGGATGGTTGGTGACGACCTTGGTGGCGCGAGTGGGGAGAGAGGGTCGCACGCCGTAATCGAGTCGGGGTAAACAGGTGGTGCGACCGGATGCGGTCGGTGTCTTGGTAGGTTGTCTCTGGTGGTGGCCGATGGCGGGGTCGGCGCTTCTGCATCCATCACCTCACAGAACGTCCAACAACTCCGCAACGAGCTGAAGCTGTTCGCCTTGCTCCGCGTCAAGTTCGATGGTATCAAACTTCGAGTTTTCTGGTCGGAGTTCGATTCGCTCGTGGCGCCAGCCGTCCTCTGTTTCGACTTTTTCACTGAAGTACCGCTTCACCGTGAAGCGCTCTCCGGATTCCGGGTCGACTGCGCTGCGGAGTTTGACCAGGACGATTTTGCCCTGGCGCGTTCCCTCCACGGGACTTCGGAACAGACAATAAGAACCATCGCGGATTCGCGGTTCCATCGACTTGCCGACGACCCTGGCCACGAACATGCCGGCGGCAAGTTTGCGTCGCACATCCGGTTCCACCCAACCTTCCGGTTCGACCATCTGCTCCTCGCCAAAGCCCCCGGCGGCCGCCTGCAGGGAGTAGAGCGGGACGCAGGTCTCGAAGCGAGACTCCTCGGTCGGGACAACCAGGCGTAGCCGCCCTTCTTCTTGGCTTCCTGACTCCTCTTGCGGGGCATCGAACCACTGGGTGTCGGCCCGAATCGCACGCCGAATCCGGTCCTCCCGCAAGTAGCCGGCAAGGCGGCGGAAATACCTGGTCATCGCATTTTCGTCATCCAGATCACTGACCGGGATCTCGATGACGTCGTAGCCATTATTCCTGAGCCAACCCCGAATCAGCCGGTCCCGCGGTTCGGTTTCCCGGTTTCCATGGATGTGTTTGCTCAGTCCGTCGAGATAGATGCACACCCCTTCGTCGTCCTCGTGATGGTCGGCGCGGTAGATCACGTCGGGCGTCGTGGTGCCGATGGCCCGATCCAGCCGTAGCTGCTCACCGCGGATACCTTCCCCAAACCCGGCCGCGAGAAGGAGGTGACGCAGCCGGCGTTCCGCCTCGTTGACCGGGTGCGTCCCGTCCTCCGGTTCCTGAGCGGGCTGCCTCGGCGGGAGGTTGTGGCTTTTCACAAGCCGCCGCCCCCAGGCATCGAGCCGTTCCAAGGCCAGGTGGCGGTCCAGATGCTTGTGGTAGAAGGCGTTGCGGAAGGTCTGCATGCAGTCGATGCAGGAGCTTTCGCAGGCGGACGGGCACTCCTCGACGATCTCCAGCGCCACAGCGATCACGTCCTCGAAACGTTCGCAGATCCGGTCCAACAGTCCCGACCCTCCCGGCATGGGGTCCCAGAGGAGCCCGTCGACTTCTTCGCGGTCGGTGTGGCCGATCACCAGGATCTGCAGGTCGTCCAGGTTGTTCCAGATCAGCTCCTCGAAGGCCGCGAGATCGAAGGGCGTGGAGCGGACCAGGCCGTCTTCGAAGAGGTCGCCTCCTCCCGGTGCCCGT
>JAJRXK010000101.1 GCA_024276305.1 Candidatus Krumholzibacteriota bacterium | reverse complement strand
GCCTACAATGCGTTCTCGGTCTGCGATGGCATTCTCGAAGCTTTTCGCTATGGGGCTCTGCTGCATGGATCGCCGCTTCCCAACCTTCCGGTGGAGTTTCCAGGTCCGGGTACTGCGTCCTTCTTTTCGCCGAACGGTGGCAACCACCTCTCCATCCTGCGGCTCGATCGTTACGATTGGGACGTGACCCATCATGAAACGGGTCATTACCTGGCCAAGGTGCACAATCTCGACAACAGTCCCGGAGGTACTCATAGTAGTCAGGAAAACCTGAGCGAGCGCCTCGGCAAGGATCAGGGCACCCGATTGGCGTGGTCTGAGGGCTGGGCCACCTATTTCGGAATCTCGGGGCAGCAGCAACAGGGGACTTCCGCTCGTGGTGTGCCCAAGGCCGGTGACACCTTCTACGACGACACCGAGGATGCCTCTCTCCACTACGACATCGAATCCCTGTCGGGCCGGAATCCTCTGGGGGAGGACAACGAAGCCTCCGTCGCGCGGGCTCTCTTCGACGTATTCGACGGCCCCAATGAGACTCGCGATCAGATTGGCATTGGAGCCACGGGTCTGTTCAACAAGATCAAGACCATCGCTCCTCAACGCGTTGCTGATTCCTGGACGGCATTCACCGCGGGGCTGTCGGTCCCGACTCTGGTGCTCTACGGAGATGTGTTCGCGGTACAGAAGATCTCTCCGGAACCCACAGCTCCCGCTATGGGCACGGTGATCCAACCCTCCACGATTCCGACCTTCACCTGGGATCCCAATGTGGGTGGCCCGAGTTTTCGCGGCAATCAATTCAGGATCGAATTCTGGTCGTCGGATTGGTCCACGCAACGGCTTCAGGTCGACAATCTCACGGCTGCCACATTCACCCCCACGCTGGCTCAGCATCAGCAGATCTTTGCCGGGGTCGGCCCGGTCCATTGGTTCGTCCGTGCGAACAACACCGGAGCCCCGACCACCGGCTTCTACGCGAGCCCTGATCGGCTGGTGCGGATGGAGGGTGTGGACGTCGCCTTCGTGATCGACGACACGGGGAGTATAGGAGAGGAGATTGCGGGCGTGCGCGATGCCTTGCTCGCCCATCTTGCCCACTACGATCCGGCCTCGGGAACGGTCTTTCAGCTCGTCACCTTCAAAGACGTGGTCAGCCCCAGGGCTCCGACTTCGAATCTGGCCGAGATCGAGGCCGAAGTTGCGGGTCTTTCGGCCGGAGGAGGGGGAGAGTGCCCAGAGGCTTCGGTAGAGGCTCTGCTCGAAGTCTATCCGGGCCTCAAGCCCGGCGCCCGCGTGCTCTTGGCCACCGATGCCTCTCCCCACCCCAGGGTGGACCTTGGTGCGGCCATCTCTGCGTTGCGCGCATTGGGGGCCCGGGTGGATGTGATCCTCTCGGGCGACTGTACGACGGTGCTTGCGGAGCCGGCGCTGACCATCTGTCCCGACTGCCAACGACAGGGACGACCGACGGTGCAGACATCGCCCCCCAAACCAGTGTCCCTGCAGTCGGCGTCGTCCAATGTGTTCATTCCGAGCGCCATCGCGACGATCGACACTCTCCTGCTGGGCGATGACAGCTTTCAAGAGGTCTTGTTGCCCTTCGCATTTTCCTTCAGCGACACGACTTGGTCGTCGATCTACGTGGGCTCGAACGGCGTGATGACGTTCCGATCGGGCACCTCTTCATTCGGCCCGGCCGTTCCGGGAGACCTGATGACCCAGCCGCTCATCGCACCTGCTTGGACCGACTTGGCTCCGAATGCGGGGGGCTTGGTCACCGTCTCGACGGTCGATACCACCACCTTCCGCATCTCCTTTGCTGCGGTCCCTAGATATGCTTCGAGCCTCATGGTTTCTTTCGATTTGGATCTCCACCGGGACGGTCGATTCGAAATCCGCTACGGGCCGTCTTCCATCACCGATCCTCTTGTTGCGGTGACCGTTGGCGGCAATGTACCCGATGCGGGTTCAGCAGACCTCTCCACTCTGGTGTCGCCGATCGACGTGTCCAGTGGTCTGGTGTACGAGGAGTTCAGCTCCGCGAATCTCTTCGACCTACAGGCCGTGACCTTGGGGTTCGATCCGGTGACGGTCGCAGCTCCCCCGTTCCCGCCGACCTATTCGGCGGTGGAGGGATTCTCTCTTCTGTCGAGCCTGACCGGAGGCTTGTTCGCCTTCGTTCCGGATGTGAACACCACGACGGTTGGGGCCACTCAGTATCAGAACACGATCTTCAACATCGTTCAGGGTGGACTCAGTGGAGCCATTTCCATGGTGGAGCCCCAGCCGGTCTACTCGGGGAGTCGAAGCTGGGTCACGCTGACCGGATCGGGCACGAACTTCCGCTCCAATACCATCCTCGATTTTGGAGACCCGGGCATTGTCGTCGAGAACCAAGTCGTACGATCTCCGATTCGTATCGAGGCGCTGGTGAACGTTTCGTCCGCCGTGCCTGCGAATAGCTTCTACGATGTGACGGCCACCACGGACCTCGGCGGCGGTACGGTGGAGACCGCGATGGGGGCCGGAGCATTCCGGGTGATCACCGGAATGGCTCTACCGGTAGTCACCGGCATCTCACCGACGATGGTAGGCCGTGGGGACAGTCTGCAAGTACAGATCAGTGGTATGAACACCCAGTTCGCCGACAGCAGTCAGGTGAATCTGGGCTCCGGGATCACCGTGCTTTCGGTGCAGGCGGTGGCGCCGGACCTGCTGACGGCAGTGATCCAAGTGGCCACGGATGCGACCGTGGGCTATCGGTCCATCACCATCACCACGGGCAGTGAGTTCGCCAACGAGAACCTCTACGGACCGATGTTCGTGAGTGGAGAGGTTCCCTCAGCCCCCGCAGTTCTCACTTCCATTCAGCCCTCGCACGGCTTGCCGGGACAGACCAAGGCCGTAACCATCACCGGGGTGAATACGCATTTTGTGGACGGGACGAGTGTGCTCAGCTTCTCCGGTTCAGGGATCACCGTGGACGCCCTCACCGTGACATCCTCCACCGCAATGAGCGCAACCATCACGGTGGACTCGACCGCCACTCTCGGCTACCGAGATGTCCGAGTCGTCACCGGGGCAGAGACCGCGGTACTGCTCAGTGGATTCTTGGTGACATCGCAGGTCTGCGCCGCTCCCCCAGCCGAGTTCTCGGTGTCGCTCGAGGACGGAGGCGAGTCCACTCAACGGTTGCTCGTTCACAACGATGGTCAAGGTTCGGCATATGATCTCCGGATCGAGGTCAACGGGAGGACCACGTTCGTGGGCGATCTGGGGCCATCGTCCGATAGCGCATTGCCGGAAATGGTCGGGCAGGTCGAGGGTGGGGAGGTCGTGACTCTGAGCTGGATCGATTCCTGTGGTGGAGCTCACTTCCAGCAGGTCCAAGTCACGAACTCGGTGATCGCACCCACGAGATGGGCTCTTCTTCCAGCGCGACCGAATCCCTTCAATCCCCGGACGACGATCCGATTCGACTTGCCGCGCTCGGCACACGTGGAACTCACGGTGATGGACGGGCGCGGACGTCGGATCCGAACTCTGGTGTCCACGGACCTGTCCGCGGGTCGTCACTCGGTGGTATGGAATGGCACGGACGAGGCGAACCGATCTGTCTCCTCTGGCGTGTATTACTATCGTCTGTTGGCCGACGGCTTCGTGCGTATTGGGAAGATGGCCCTCGTCCGCTGAGTCCCGGAGAGTGGATCGGGGGAATCCCCTACGGGTTGCCCCGATCCTGATGCAGAGTGCCGTCGACTACCTCCAGAGACCCCCACTGTAGAGGGACGCGCCGAGAAAACTCGGAGCGTAAGCCACGTACGCCGGAATTGCAGTAGCTCGGATGGGAATAACAGGTCCGGCCGGGTAGCCCCGCAGTTGTTTCTCGTCGAAGGACAAGTGTACGGATCTCCGGACACTGTCCGGGAATCGGGACAGATGTCATGAGACCGACTCTGCTTGCCATCACTAGTAGCAAGTCCCTGATTACAAATGTGATACACCGTGTTTCGCAACGCTGCATGCGATGGTATTCAGAATGCTCGTGTTCCCACGTCATGACACGTGCCCCACAGAAGATGACGCCGGCAGTACCTGGCCACGTCGGAAGTCTCTCTCAAGGGGAAGTGAACATGAACGTGACGATCGAAACCGTAGGGATTTCTAGAAGACTCGATGCGCGCCGTGCTGCGCGCCATCTCCTGGGCGCGTTCTTCATGGTGTTGTTTGCTTTCTTGATCGTTGGGTGCGGTAGCGAATCCATATTGGCACCCGGCTCAGACCAAGCGACACTCGAGATCCAAGCTCGAACTCTGCGCCGGGTCTACTCCGCCCAACTTGCAGATCTCATGTCCTCTGGCGCGGATCTCACCGACGAGGCGGCCGTGCTCGACCGCACCGTGACTTTCTACGCGTCGGAGTTCGGGGGCGAATCGCGGGACTTCGCACTGATCGAGGGTGCAGTACGGCAACGTCGCGCGGACACCGTCGCGCCGAAGGGCCTGCTCGTCGATACTCCGCTCCAGCGGTTGGTGGGCCGAGTGAACGAGGCAGCCGACCGGGCACAGACACTGACCGAATTCCATGACGCGTTGGAGCAGTTTCAAGGGGAGGTTCTCTCCAGTGCGGATGCGCGTGCCGATCGACAGGCCGAACTCTCGTATCTGGTGCTTCTCGACGAGACGCTGCGAGTACTCAGTACTGCCCGCGGAGGATCGCCGGCCTCACTGCCGGTCGGAATGTCGATGACCACCGCCTCGAGCGAGATGTTCTCCTTCTGGCGCTGTGCGGCCGGCGTGGTGGGAGGGGCGATTCTGGGTGGGTTCACTGGCGCTGGTGGAGGATCGGTAATCCCCGCGTTGGGTACGGCTGCTGGCGGAGTGATCGGCGCAGTCGCTGAGGGACTCGTCGGAGCAGCGACTTCCTGCTGAACCCCCACAATTCCCGCTTGTGGAGAGCCGGGCAGGAGCATGATACTTGCTCGGCTCTCGAATCGAAGCCCTCGCGCAGAACGGAGACGCGAAATGACAGATTCCAAACGCCGCCGCTTTGCTCTCTACAACTGCATCGGCGCCACGCTCGTGTCCTTGTACGCCTTGATCCACGTACTCCTCGAAGGAGGAGGTCCCGCTCACGTGGCGATGGCGGGCGCGGGGTTCCTGGCATTCCTGGGCTTGTTGGTCGGTGTGGCCCGCGCGAAGACGGTGCACGAGCAACCGCCGACCATTTGAACAGAGGTGTCCCGCGACGCAAGGGTTGCGATCGAGGTCAGGGGAAGCCGGCCAGCGAGTGAACTCTCGAAATCGCATCGAAAGCCCTGGCCCGGAGGACCGCGCCCTCTCATTCCTCACGGTCAGGAGGTGGGGCGTTGAAGCTTGATCAGAAGACACGGATGGCCATTCGATGCCTGCCGATAGAGGCCAGCTGTAGCGCGACAGCGTAAAATAGTCCTAGCCCGGACTATTCATGACTCCGAGTTGACCGGCCAGGAATCGGCTTGATTGACGTCTCCGGGTTCGAACGGACGCGGCGCACGCGCAGCATTCGCAGATTCATGGTTGGAATCGGCCGTATCGGTGGG
>JAJRXK010000100.1 GCA_024276305.1 Candidatus Krumholzibacteriota bacterium | reverse complement strand
TGAATCAGGTGCAGACCCTTCCACGCAAGTTGGGGGTGGAACTGGTGGAGGCCGACGGCATCAAGGATCTCGGGGTCTTCGATTTCACGACCGTGGGTTTCGTGGGGAGTGAGACCGACGCGTTCCGCGCCTTCACTCCCTCGCCCAACCCTGCGGTCTCCGACTATCCCGAGACCGCGACGAGCTTCGGGCCCAATACCCTTCCTGCCAGCACCAGCACCCTGGGGATCGACACCGGAGCGCATCTGGCCAACATTCCCAAGACCAACGAGGGGCCGATTCTGCTCGACGCGTGGGTGGAGGGGCTACTGGACGTGGGAGGGGGCGACGGATTCCCGGTGGAAGTCGGAAGTGCGGGGTCTGCGCCGCTCATGCGGGGAGATCCTCGCAGTCTCACCCCTTTCTCCTTCGCGGCGGGGCGGGGCATCGTGGTCGCGGCCCGGGTCGCAGACGGCTCGGAGGGCCCCGGCCTCTACGTCTTTGCGTCGGACGGTTCTCCCCTCTTCGCCAGTGATCGGGTGGCCGACTTCGGATCGGATCTGGGCGGAGCCCCGGCGGCCACCTCATCCTTCCGGGGGGGGGCAGCGTTGATCGTGGCCGAGAGAAACGGCAGCCTTCATGCCTTCGACGACAGCGGCCCCTCCGGGACTCCACTGCGTTTGAACGAGTGGAGCGGTTTTCCCTCGGCCTTTTCGGACAGCATTGATCAGGGTGCGCTCTTCTTCGACGATCCTGCGGGGGCGGTGATCATCGGGTCTTCGGTGGAAGACTCGCGGATCGAAGTCGTCGACGCGGACGGCACTCGTCAGGACAGTTGGTCGGCGGCGATGACCGCAGGGTTGCAATTGCGCAGCGCGCCCATTCTGGGTCGAGTCCGAGGGGCGGGAAGCCTCCGGACGGTGATCGCCTTCGCCAGCGATCGGGGTCTGGAACTGCGGCAGCGCGACGGATCCGGGGTGGTGAGTTCGGGCGTGGACCGCGTTCCCTGGACGGAACCAACCGCCCCCGGCCCCGGATATCTGGTCGCGATGGCTCCGACCGATTCGACGGCGGATGACCGCTTCGTCTTCGTTTCTGGGTCGGGAGAGGCATTTCTCTTCGAGAACAGCGCGGGGATCTGGGTCGAAGGCCGTTTCGGTCCGGCCTTGGGAGAGCCCTTGGTGGCCGCTCCCGCGGCGGCCGACGTGAACGGTGACGGACAGATCGACTGGATCGCAGTGACCTCGAGCCGGGTGCACGTCCGCGGTCTGTCGGGATCTTCTCTCTACGGATTCCCGGTGGTGGCGGCCGAACGCTACCTCCTTCGGGAGGAGCGTGAGAACGCTTTTTCGGGCGCGGCGGTAGTGGCCGACATCGATGCGGACGGACTGAACGAGATCCTGGTGGAGTCGACTTTCGGATTGATCCACGCCATCGATTCCGACGGCGGTTTCGTGGAGGGATTTCCGCAGCAGCGCAGTGGGGGGCATGCGGTCGCGCCGGTGGTCTTCGACACCTTGGGGCCGGAATCGCGCCGGGCCCTTCTGCTCTACGAGTCCTTCGGCGATACCCTTCGTCCCGGTCGCCGGACTCGCAGTGCGAGGCTCAATGCCGTGGACCTGGGTCCCACTCCGGCCGGAGCCGGGCGCTTCGAATGGACCGCTCTCGGGGGGACCCCTCAGCGCGAGGGAAGGGCCGCTTGGACTTCCCCCAGCGGCTCTGCTTCGGTGACGGCCGCCACTCTCGATTCGGCACCTTCGGTCTATCCCAACCCCCTGAGGGGCGACGCGGGTTCCGTTGCTCACGTTCGCTTCTACTCGGCAGAGGACCACACCGCGCGGCTGACCGTTTATTCTCTCGAAGGAGAGGTCATCGTGACCACTCCCAAGGATGTTCTGGCCGACCGGACCGAGGAGATCGCGTGG
>JAJRXK010000099.1 GCA_024276305.1 Candidatus Krumholzibacteriota bacterium | reverse complement strand
TCATTCGCGGTTCTGCTGGTCTGCGCACGCGCGGCCTTCGGGGATTCCCTCTGGCCTCTCTCGCCGGTCGACGAAGAGTATCCGCTCCTGCGGGAGATGGCCCGCTTGGGCTTGGCTCCTCAGCTCGCGACCCGACCTCTCGATCCGACCACCCATCCCCCTCGCGGCACTTCGGCCGCCGCACTGCTCCGCGACTGGCAACCCCGCCCCCGCCCGGGGCTGGGAGTTTGGCTGAGACCCTTTTCCAACGTGGTCCTATTGGGCACGGACCCCAAGCGTCAGTTGCGTCCCATCTTTCAGGATGTGCGTCGAGGAGACGCGGTGGACCCGAAGCTTCGCTACCAGGTGGGAACCCTGGTCGATGCTCGTCTTCACGAACATGTGGACGCCCACCTCCGCTTTCTCTTCGAAAGCGACGGTCGGAACCAACTGCAGAACCGAACCCGCCGGTTCCACCAACTCGAGGCCAGCAACAACTTCGAGGAAGCCTACGCGCGCATCCACTTCTCCAGGATTCGTTTTCGGCTGGGACGCTTCGTCCAGAGCTGGGGGCCGGAACGCCTGGGGGGCCTGATTCTGAGCGAAGCGGCGCCCGCCCCTGAGCTCCTGCAGGTCGAAGTCGACATGGGCCCCCATCTTCTCCAGGCCTTTGCGGGAGAGTTGTCGGCCGAGACCGAAGAGGGAATCATCTACCAGCGCTGGCTCTACGGACACCGGCTGGATCTGTTTCTGGCGAATGATGACCTGCGGATCGGATTGAGCGAACTCGCGGTGGTGTCGGGGCCCTCGGAGGGCCTGAGCCTCCGCTACCTCAACCCCATTCCACTCTGGGCCCAGATCCAAGGCGAGGACAACGGCAAGAAGGGAGCCCAGGTCAACATCCTCAACGCAGTCGACGCGGAGTACCGCCGCTCTGGCCTGCGTTTCTACGGCTCATTGGTGGTCGACGACATCCAGATCGACCCGGAAGGACGAAAAGACGACCCGGACCAACTGGCCTGGTCGATCGGCGTCGACGGAAGCCGCGGCGACCGAGGGCAATGGCTTTGGGGGTACGAATACCGGCGGGTCGGCAGCTGGACCTATCTGCGGCGCTTCGCGGGCACCGACTTCCGCCAGTTCTCGCGGCCCCTCGGAGCACCGGAAGGCCCGGACACCGACCGTCACAACCTGGCCCTGTCCTACCGTCCGTGGGAGAGCGGTCGGATCTGGTGGGAGTTCGAGCGACGACGCCGAGGGACCAACCGCCTGTGGACGACGGACTCCCGTTTGGGCCAGGCCGGCCGGCCATTTCCCCTGGGGACGGTCGAAAAGCGATGGATCTTCAGTACGGGCGCCGACGCCGACATCGCACCTCGCGCCCGAGTGTCGGTCTCACTCACCTACCAGGACATCACCAACGCGAACAACGCCCCCGCCAAGGACGAGGGCGTTTGGGAAGTGTTCGCTGCCGTGCACTTGCGCGCGAAACCGATGGGATGGTCCGTCGCCTCTAGTAGCGCGACTCGATGAGCTCGGCTCGCTTGGCCTCGAGCTTGGCCAGACGCTGCATCATTTCCTTCTTCAGGAAATCGCGGTAGACCGTCGAACCCACGCAACTGCTGTCGTAGCTGAAGATACTCTGGAATTCTCCCGGAGCCTCCTCGAGCTTGGTGTTGACCGTGATGTGGGTCTCGAAGAATGCCTCGGGACCGAAGATCTCGTTGACCTCGTTCACCAGCTTTTCGTCGAGCTTGGTGCGCGCGTCCTTCATCGTGACCAGAATCCCGAGGATCTGAAGCAGCTCGTTGTTCGAATTCCGCGCACTCTCCAAGTCGTCCTTGAGCTTGCGCAGAGTGCAGACCGACAGCCCGTTGATCGGCGTCGGGATCAGCACGTAGTCCGCAGCGGCCAACGCGTTGAGCGTGAGAACATTCATCGTCGGAGGCGTATCGACGATGATCCAACTGTAGCTGGAAGAGAGCGCCTCGGTCACCTTCTTCAGGCGATCGAAGATCTGCGTCTTGGCCATGCTCTCGAGGTGCGGACTCGAGGGCAGGATGTCGATGTTCTCCTGGAAGACGGTCGAGGTGATCCCATCATGGGGAGTGATGGCTCGCCGCATCACATCGAAGATACTGCGGGCGGGCGGCTTCCCATCGACCTTGCCCAGCATGGCCGAAGACAAGCAACCGTGCGGGTCGAGATCGATGGCCAGCACGGAAGAGGTGATGTCGCTGTAGCGGAGGAGACCCGCGGCGACGTTGAGCGCAGTAGTAGTCTTGCCCACCCCGCCTTTGGGGTTGACGATGGCGATGACGTTGCTCATGCAGGATACCGTTCTGGTGGGTACGATCACAACCGGGCGGTCACCGAGGGTGGCCGCCGACCGAAGTAAGGCTTACTCTAAGCGGAACCCTCCCGAAACGCAACCGAAGTGTGAGCAATGCGTATCTCTCGTCTTTTCAAATACTTGAGACGCCACCGGGGAGCCCTTCTCCTGGGGGTGATCGCCCTGGTGGCGGCCGACCTCTGCCTGCTCACCGTTCCCTGGCTCCTGCGCGACGCGATCGACGCCCTCCGCGAGGGGCACCGCTCCGCGGCCAACCGGGCCGCGCTTCTGATGCTGGCGGTCACCGCCGTGGGCGGTCTGGGGAAGTTCGTCATGCGCCGATGGATGATCGGCGCGAGCCGAAAGATCGAACGCGAGCTGCGTCACGACTTCGCCGCGCATGTCTTCACCCTCTCGTCGAGTTTCTTCGATCGTCACAAGGTCGGCGACCTCATGGCTCTGGCCACGAACGATCTCAACGCCATCAGGATGTTGCTCGGACCGGGGATCATGTACGTCATCGATACTTCGGTGACCTTGACCATCGCGATTCTCCTGATGATCCGTCTCAGTGGCGAGCTCACGATCTACGCCCTCCTGCCTCTGCCCTTGCTCACCCTGGCCGTCCAACAGGCGAGTCGTTTCACCTACAAGCGCTTCGCAGTGGTCCAAGAGCAGTTCGCCGAGGTGAATTCGCTGGCCCAAGAGACATTGACGTCGATTCGAACGGTGAAAGCCTATGCCCGCGAGGAGGACATCTCCCGCCGTTTCGACGAGAGTGCCGCCCGCTATGTCGACCTGAACATCTCGTACTTCAAGGTCCAAGCGGTGATGCACCCCATGATGGGCCTGCTGGCCGGACTGGCCGCGACCCTGGTCCTGCTTCTGGGAGGCAAGTTGGTGATGGCGGGCAGCATCAGCGTTGGAACCCTGGTCGCCTTCTTGGCCTACGTGGGTCAGCTCACGTGGCCGACCATCGCCCTCGGATGGACCGTGAATCTGTGGCAGCGCGGCCTGGCGAGCCTGGATCGGATCGGCGAGATCTTCGACGAGCAGCCCGAGGTGAAGGCTCCGGAACATCCCGTCGCCTGGCCGAAACCGGCGCGGCGCGGCGCTCTCACTCTGGACCAGGTCTCTTTCACCTATCCCCTCGGCGACCAAGCGGTTCTGCGAGACATCTCCTGCCGCATCGAAGCGGGCACCTGGACCGCCATCGTGGGAGCCACGGGCAGCGGGAAAACCACTCTCCTGCGGCTCCTGACCCGACAGTATGACGGCTTCGAAGGCAGAATCCTCCTCGACGGAATCGACCTGCGCCAGATCGATCCGGCGGACCTGCGAGCGGGCACTGGCTTCGCACCGCAAGATGGATTCCTCTTCAGTGACAGCCTGCGCCAAAACATCGCCTTCGGCGTCGACGAGCTGAAGGACGAAGAACTGGCCGAGCTGGCCCGAGTCAGCCGCCTCGAGCGAGACTACGAGTCCTTCCCTCAAGGGTGGGATACGCCGGTGGGAGAACGGGGAATCACCCTGAGCGGAGGTCAGAAGCAGCGCGTCGGCATCGCTCGAGCCCTCGCCCCCCATCCGACCCTCCTCTTTCTCGACGATGTCTTCAGCAGCGTCGACACCGAAACCGAAGCCGAACTCACTCACGAGCTCAAGCGAGCCTGGAAAGGCAGCACGGTGGTCTTGGTGACCCACCGACTCCTCTCTCTGAGCGACGCGGATCAGATCTTGGTGTTGGACGACGGGGGCTTGGCCGAACACGGTCGCCACGACGAACTCATCGCTCGAGACGGGATTTACGCGCGACTGTGGAAAGAGCAGTCTCTGGAACTCGAATACAGTCAGCGGCGAGGTGACTCTTGACCGACGCAGCCGTGCAGGACGGGTTCGAACTCGAAGAGGAGCAAGACCTCGCTCCCAGTGGGGATCGCCGCCTCCTGGGACGGTTGATGCGCTACCTTCGCCCCTACCGCGGCCGCGTGGCGGTAGCCCTGGTGTTGATCGTCCTGATGAGTGCCTTGGGCATCGCAGGCCCCCTCCTGGTGAAGATGGCCATCGACCAGGCCCTCGCTGGCGAGGGAAGCATCCAAGTGCGCACTGCGATGCTCGAGCGAATCGCCATTTTCTACGCAGCGGTCCTCGTCCTCACGGCTGCGGTGCACTACGGACAGATCATGCTGCTGCAGGTGACCGGTCAACGCGTGATGTACGACCTGAGACGGGAGCTCTACGCCCACCTTCTGAGGCAGGACACCGCCCTTTTCGATCGGCAGCCGGTCGGCCGCCTCATGACTCGCCTCACTTCGGATATCGAAGCATTGAACGAGCTCTTCACCAGCGGACTGGTCACCGTGGTGATGGACGTCTTCACTCTGCTCGCGATCATGGGCGTGATGGTCTGGCTGGACTGGCGACTGGCCTTGCTGGCGTTCCTGGTCATTCCCATCCTCTTCGTTCTCGCACTCTTCTTCCGTTCACGGGTTCGACGCGCGTTCCGCCAGATCCGGGTCCGGTTGGCTCGGATCAACACCTTCCTCCAGGAGCACATCGCCGGCATCGCAATCGTGCAGACCTTTGGACGTTCGCGCCAACGTCTCGAGCGCTTCGACACTCTCAACGAAGCCCACACTCAGGCCCACCTCTCCACCGTGAATTCCTTCGCGGTGTTCTTCCCCGCCGTCGAATTGGTGAGTACTACCGCCGTTGTGCTCTTGCTTTGGCAGGGTGGCGGATGGGTGCAGTCCGGCGCGGTGAGCCTGGGAACGCTGGTCGCCTTCGTCCAATACGCCCAGCGCTTCTACCGTCCGATCAGCGACCTCAGCGAAAAGTTCAACATCCTGCAAGGGGCCATGGCCGCTGGTGAGCGGATCTTCGATCTCCTCGACACCCAACCCACGATCGAGGTCACCGCGACCGGCGCCCCGCCGACCTTCGAACGCGGAGATGGGTCCATTCGCTTCGAGAAGGTCCACTTCGCCTATCGGCCCCTGCGAGACTCCGGTGGAGACCAAGCGGTGCCGGTCCTACGGGGTATCGACTTCGAAGTGAAACCCGGCCAGCGGATTGCCATTGTGGGCAGCACCGGAGCCGGCAAGTCGACCATCATTTCCCTTCTCTGCCGTTTCTACGATCTGAGTTCCGGCCGGATCCTGGTCGACGGGCGGGACATTCGCGAGTGGGATCCTCGTCTCCTGCGCCGACAAATGGCGCTGGTCCTCCAAGACCCTCGGCTCTTCAGCGGAACCGTCCGCGACAATCTGACCCTGTGGAGTGATCGCGTCGATCCCGATCGTCTCGCCGAGGCGGTCGAGCGCATCGGACTCGACCGAATCATCGCGCGTCTCCCCTTGGGCCTCGAGGAACCGGTCTTCGAGGGAGGGTCGCGGCTCAGCACCGGAGAACGACAATTGGTGGCCTTTGCACGGGCCCTGGCTCACGATCCGCCCATCCTCATCTTGGACGAGGCGACGGCCAGCGTGGACACCGAAACCGAGGCGCGCCTCCAACAGGCCACCGAGGAACTTCTGCGAGGAAGAACCAGCATCGTCATCGCCCACCGCCTTTCCACGGTTCGCAACAGCGATCGCATCTTGGTTCTCCACGAAGGCATGCTGGTCGAGGACGGGACCCACGATGAACTCATGGCCGAAGACACGCTCTACCGACGTCTGGTGGAGATTCAGCTTCGCGGAGACCACCCCACCGATCCCCGAGCTCTACGCTCCGATCAGAAGGCGTAGGTCCACGAAGCGGTGAAGCCCCAGAGATGGGTGGGGTCGTTGGAGCTGAAGTCGGTGACGCCCAGACGATCTCGCTCGTCGTCGAAGACCGAAAAGATGATGCTGTCACGGGCCTCGAGATCGATGTCGAAACCGATGCCTCTGATTCGATAGCCGGCGCCCAAGACCACGGCCGGACGAGTCTGATCGAGGCCGCTATTGCCCTCGCCGGACCAAATCGACATGCCCAGACCTCCGAAGACGAAGGCAGTCCGTCCGGAAGGCATCAGGTCGTAGAAGGCCGTGAGTTCACCATCGAGGATGAAGACCTGGTCCCAGTCCCGCTTGTCCACATTGGCCTCGACGGTCCGGGTGATCACGCTCACATCCGCGTCGGCACCCCAGAAGGTGGCAGTGAGTCCCCACTGATCTCCCAAAGCCTTCTGGATTCGCAGGCCGCTCACGAAGGTTTCCTCGACCTCGGCTCGGATCTCGGTGCCCCGGAAATTCCTGCCATCGGGCGTGATCCAATTGCGGTCGACGTCGGATACTGCGGTGAAGAGATGGCCCGCGGCAAAGGCTCCGCCGAAGATGGCGAAGCCCGATTCCGCGGCCCGAGCCAGCGGCACCAACGACAACACGACGCCCAGGCCCGCGACCATTCCCGCCGAGAGGGCGGATCTCCTCGACTTCGGTCTTCTGACCATCAGAATCCCCCCGAATCGTGATTGACGATTGTCGCATCAACTTAAGTAGAACCGAGCCCGCTCCACAAGAGGCGGTCAGGCCCGGATGCTCCCGTCGCCGACGATGACCGCGCTCCCGCCCACTCGCACCGCTCCGATTCTCTCGCCGTCGCTCTCCACCTCGACCTCGATGCTGCTGGGACGCCCGATCTCGAGGCCCTGTTCGATGGTGATCCGAGTGAGCCGAGAGGGAAGTACGGCCCGATTCTTCACCAGATAGGCCCCCAAACAGCCGGCCGCACTACCGGTGGCCGCATCCTCGGGAATCCCGTAACTGGGAGCGAACATGCGCGCGTGCACGGTGGAGATCCGACGGACGGTCTCGAAGGTGAAGACGTAGACGTCCGAAACTCCCAATTGTTCGCCGAGCTCCCGGAGCCGATGCGGACGCACCGAGATCTGCCCCATGGCCCGCAGCGATCCCACCGGAACGACGAGGAAAGGCAGCCCCGTCGACACCACTTCGCAGGGAAGTCCGGTGATCAAGATTTGGCGCGCCTCGATGCCGAGAGCCCCGGCCACCGCTTCGACCTGAGAGTGCTCGGCCAGGAACATGGGACGCTGTTGGGTCATGGTGGCCTGCAGCAGCACCCCCTCGTCCGACCAACGCAAACGCACTGGGATCGGGCCGCATTCCAATTCCAGGCACATGTCGGCTTCTCCGGCCAGGAGCCCTTCCTCCGCCAGGGCGAAGGCCGAACCCACCACCGGGTGGCCCGCGAAGGGAATCTCCGCTTCGGGGGTGAAGATCCGCAACTTGCGGCAGGCATCTTCCCGATCCGACGGGTAGAGAAAGACGGTCTCGCTGAATCCCAGCTCGACCGCAATCGACTGCAGCATCCCCACGGGAATCTCCGACGCGTCCGGAAAGACCGCGAGTTGGTTTCCACCGAAGGGCCGCTCGGTGAAGACGTCGATGAGCAAGAAACGATAGGACATTGGTAGCGATGGGGTTAGGTTCAGAACTCCGGCTCCCGGAGGGAAGCACGGATCCATCACAGAACCCGGTGAGAATAGCAGCGATGCCCGCGTCTCAACAGCTCAGACTTCGGCAGATTCTCGAATTCTATCTGCCCTTGGTCCTCACTTCTCAAATGATGACCTTGAGCACACCGCTCATCAATCTGCGCCTCTCCCGAACCGGAGATCCTCAGTTGGAGTTCGCGGCCTTCAGTGTCTGTTTCGGACTGCTGGTCCTCTTCAATGCCCCCATGTTGGTCTCCCGTGACGTGGGCGCGGGCCTGGCGGAGAGCCGCCCCCGTTTCCGCCGGCTGATGCGGCACTCCCTCGGCATTGGACTGGCGATCTCCGCCCTGGACCTCTTTCTCGGGCTCAGCCCCTGGGGTGCGACGATCTTCACCGAAGTCCTGCATTCCACGCCCCGGGTCGCGGCCCGCGCTCAGGAAGTCGCCCTCGGCCTGAGCCCGCTACCGGCCCTCGTGGGGGCCCGCGGGCTCTTCAGCGCCCTCGCGATGCGCGCTCACCGCACTCGACTCCTCACCGAAGCCACCGCGGCTCGGCTGATCTGTCTTTGCGCGATCCTCTTCCTCTCGCCCATTCGTGGGGCGGTGGTCGGGGCCCTGGCCCTGAGCGGGGGAATCCTGGCCGAGACGGTGTGGATCGCGATTCGCGCTTGGCCCCTTCTCCAGGCCCTCCCCGAAGAAGCGGACTTCGTCCGCACCGAGGAGGCGGCAACCCGACAGCACTTCACCAACCGCACCATCGCTCGCTTTGCCATGCCCCTGGTGGTATCGGCGATCGCCTGGACCGCCCTGCGTCCGGTGATCAATGGCATCCTCGGCCGAACCGCGGACAGTGAAGCTGCGCAGGCCAGTTTCGGAGTATTGCATCCGATCGTGCTGTTGGCCGCCAGCGCCCTGTGGGCGCTGCAGGCCACCGGTCAGATTCTGGTGACCGACCAACGCAGCGCGCGCCCCTTCCTCCGCTTCGGGATTCTGGCTACCCTTCTCTTCACCACCCTGGTCTTCGGTCTGGGATGGATCCCGCCCTGGCGGGATTGGTTGCTACGGGAGGCCTTCACTCTCCCCCAGCACCTGCTGGACTATGTGGAACCGGCGATGCGAGTTCTCTTCGTGGCCCCACTACTCCTGGGCCTCCGGGCCTGCTTCAAGGGGATGATCCTGGCCACCCGACGGACCGGGATCATCAGCATCAGCGCGGTCATCGACGTGATCGGAGTGCTCACGGTCGGAACCCTCGTTCTTCACTTCTGGCCCGCGGTGAACGGGGCGGTCCTCGGGATCCTGCTCGTGGTCACCGCCGAAGGAATCGAAACCCTGGTGATCGGACGCAGCGTCTCCCAGCGCTACGGCTTGCAGCGGAATCTTCCGGTGGACCCGGTAGAGGACCCTCCCAGTGGGGCCGCTTGACACCGCCCCTCTCCGCAGCCTAGAATTCGTGGTCGGCTCCCAGCTCAACGGTCTCGTCCGCCCTGACGACGAGCAGGAGCCTACGTGCATCGCCCTCGCCTCGAACAACAATGGATCCGCGCGGCGCTCACCATCGCCGTCACCATTGCCGTCCCCACGACAGCTTCCCGCGCCCTGGACTTCGCGCTCACTCCTGCGCGGATCGATGTGTCGCCGGGAGAAGTGTTCACCGTCGAACTCCGCGCCGACGCGAGTGCCGACTCCTTCAACGGCTACGACATGGCCCTCGCCTACGACCCGAAGACCCTGGTGCTTCTGGGGGCAACCGCGGTCCAGCAAGAGGGCCCTCTCTTCACTCAGGCCTGTCCCCAACGCTATCACCTCTTCACCATCGACCCCGACAGCTCGATCGCGCATGTGGCCCACGTCCTTCTCTGCGCCGGAGTGAAGGTTGCCGGACCCGGAGTGCTCTATCGTTTGAACTTTCGCGCGCCGACGGAAAACGCACTGACCCACCTGCGTTTGGTCGAGGGCACCGCGGCCTACGACGCGGGAACCTTCGTGATCCCGTTCACCACTCGCGATGCAGTCGTCGCAGTGGGCGACGTTACGGCAACCGCGCCGCTGCTCTCGCGAGGACACCTCCTCGCCCATCCCAATCCATTCAACCCCGTCACGACCCTGAGCTGGGAAGCTCCCCGGGCCGGATGGACGCGCCTGGAACTCTACTCCCTCGCCGGACGATTCGTTGCGACTCTCTGGTCTGGGTTCGGAACTGCGGGGGCTCGACACTACGATTGGCAAGCCGACCCTCAACTGGCCTCCGGAGTCTACTTCGTTCACCTCTCGAGCCCCGACCTGCAGATGACGACTCGAGTCGTTCTCCTCAAGTAGCCCCATCGAAAGGAATGCCACCACGAACCTGAACCTTCCTTTTCTTCCGGCTCCCATTCCACAGCAATCACCCCCTGCGCCTCGATGCGCGGGGACCGGAAGGATGTATTCATGAGACGACGCATTGCTACAGCACTTGTCTCGGTACTACTGCTCACGCTTCAACTCGGAGCCGCAAACGCGGCAATCATCAATGTACCGGCCGATCAACCCACCATCGCCGCAGCGGTCGCCGCCGCTGTCGCGGGAGATCAAGTCACGATCGACAACGGAACCTACCTGATCTCTTCGACCTTGAATGTCACCACCGGAATCACGATTACGGGGCAGAGCGAGGCCGGGGTGATTCTCCAAATCGACACCGGCGCCAGTTGGGGAATCTCTCTGGCCGCCGACGACATCACGCTCGAGTACGTTACTCTCGATGTCATCAGCACCACGCCCGAGGGCGGATATCCGATCCATGCAGCGGGAATCTCGAATCCTCCCGGGGGCTATTCGAACCTCACGATCCAACATGTCACGGTCCAGGGTGACGCCACGACCGGACCCAAGCGTCGGACCGGCGTCGACGTCCACGGTTACAACAACGTCATCCTCGATTTCATCACCTCGCGTGACGCGAGCTGGGGCAACGGGGTCCAGGTGACGGGCTGCGTCGGTGTGACCATGTCCAACATCACGACCCTGAACAACTCCTGGGGAAGCATCGCGATCTACGTCTCGCAACCCGCGTATCTGAATCGTCCCTCGGCCAATGTCACCATCGACGGTGCCACGATGTCCCTGGGCGAAAGCAACATCTATCAGCAAGACGAATTCGCAATGGTGAGCACCAACGTGTCGGTGACCGGATACGAATTCGAGCTCTTCAATGCCGTAGCCGCTCCTGGATATACCTTCTTCGTGGATACGGAGGCCAACGCGGTCCTCGGGGCCCTTGCCTTCACCGGCGCCGAGTCCTCCTCAGCGGCACTCCGCGTCAGCGATGGCCACTACATCGTCGGTGCGGGGATGAACATTCAAACCGCCATCGACGCCGCACCTGTGGCCGGGTCGGTCGACGTGCGTGCGGGCACCTTCGTCGAGCAGCTGGAAATCGCGAAGGACCTGAGCCTCAGCGGAGCGGGAATGGGGATCACCACCGTCGTCTCCCCGGCGAACTTGCCCCTCTTCTTCACCACCAGCGCCAACAACTTCCCGATCGTCTACGTCCATGACGCCGACAACGTCGCAATCACGGACCTGAGCGTGGATGGAGCCGGATTGGGCAACGCGAACCCCCGTTTCTACGGAGTCGCCTATCGCAACGCCGGTGGGTCATTCACCAACAGCGAGATCCGCGACGTGCGGAATACTCCCCTGGACGGGTCTCAACACGGCAATGCCTTCTATCTCTTCAACGACGACGGCATCAGTCGCACCATCGCCGTGCAGGGCTGTACGGTGACTGGGTTTCAGAAGAACGGAATTACCATCAATGCTCCCGCCGCTCCCACCCCCGTCGTGGCGACCATCACCGGCAATACAGTGACCGGAGCGGGAGTGCTCACCTTCGACAATGGAGATCCCGCTCAGAATGGAATCCAGCTCTACGGTGCTCTGATCAGCGGCCTCGTCGACGGCAATGTGATCGGCGGCATCGCCTACGACAACACCAACAACACCACGAAGTGGGTCGCCACGGGGATCTTGGATTTCTATTCCTCGGCCAATGTCACCAACAACACTCTGACCCTCTCCCAGGCTGGGATCTACAAGATCGATGCTGCGGGTGCGATCAGTGGAAATGATGTCACGGTCGTGAAGACGGGGGTTGCCTCGTGGGGCATCGTGGCATCGGATCCTCCGACCGCCGTTCCCTCCCCCTACGTCTCCGCGAATGTCACCAAGCGGCCGCTGGCCAAGAAGGCATCGATCAGCGTGGTGGCCGATGGCAACACCGTGACCTTCTCGGGCATGGACAATACCTCGGTGTTCGGGATCGAAGCGGATGCCGGGTACGGGGCGAATGACATCGCCTTCACCGCCACCAACAATGTCGTTACCGGGTTCGAAGCCGGCGTGGACATCTTCGCTTGCCCATCGGGCTGCACCGCGGGTGTGTTCACATCGGTTTCGGTGAACAACAACACCTTCATCGGAAACACCTTCGGTCTGCGGTCGAATGTCACGTATCTCACCGTCGACGGAAGGTGCAATTGGCACGGGGACCTTTCCGGACCGGCCGCTCTTTCCCCGGTCAACGCGGGAACCGGCGACGCGGTGGAAGGGGACATCACCTACTGGCCGTGGTTGGATGGCCCCAGCGGATCCTGCAATCAGTACGGCGGCGATGTCATCGCCCCGACGGTTGCGGTCGAGATCAACCCTTGTACGCCCTGCGTGACCGTTCCCATCGACCTCAGCCGCACCGACCTGTCCACCTTGCGCGGGGTATCCGTCACCTTCCAACTCAGCCCCGAACTCGAGCTGTGCGGAAGCGGAGTACAGGCAGCGGTCGGTCCAGGAAGCCTGTTCGATGGATACGCGAACACGAACTTCTTCCTCCTGGACAATGGCGGCGGGTCCTATACCGCCGACCTCACATTGCTGGGGACTCCTTGCGGACCCACCACCGGTGGAACGGTGATCACCGTTGACGTGACCAACGTCGCGGGGATCGTGACCGACACCACCGGGTCCATCACCGTCACCGGCGTCACAGTGCGGGATTGCAACAATGCTCCGCTGCCCGCCGTGCCTGGACCCGCCGGGACGGTCGTCATCAACAACGCCACTCCAGCCGCCATCGCGGATCTTGCCGCGAGCCAGCTGAAGATCGGCAACGACAGCGACGGTACCACCAAGATCAACCTGAGCTGGACCGCACCGGTGGAGCCGGACGTGGTCTCGATCGACGTCTACCGGAAGGGCTTCGGGTTCTACCCGGAGTACGACGATCTCGGTGGCAGCGCACCGGCCGCTCCCGCGGATCCGGCCACGGCAACCGGCGCGGGTTGGGTACTGGCTGCGTCGCTCCCCCCCGGGAGCGCGAGCTATGTCGACGAAACGACCAACCGTGATTTCTGGTACTACGTGGCCTTCGTCAGTGACGGCTGCAACATCAGCGGCAATTCGAATCGCACCAACGGAACCCTCAACTACCACCTGGGAGATGTGAGCATCACTCCTGGCGACAACCTCGTATCGACCCTCGACATCTCCGCCCTCGGCGCGTCTTATGGCACCTCGGACGGCGATGTCAATTACGACAACGAGTTGGACGTCGGTCCCACCACCGACTTCTTCGTGAACGCGCGACCGACGACGGACAATCAGATTCAGTTCGAAGACCTGATGATGTTCGCGATCAATCACGGACAAGTCAGCAAAGCCCCGACCACCCTCACCAGCGCGGGCGAGAATCGGGTGGAGCTCGTCGTCCGGAATGCTGTGGCGGTCGGCGAAACACTCGAGCTGTCGGTACTCCTGTCGGGGGACGGATCGCTGCGGGGACTGAGCACCGACATCACCTGGGATCGGGACAAGCTCGCCTATCTCGGCTTCCGGACCGGAGACCTCATGGCGGCCCAGGGGGGCCTGGCTCCGGTCTACTCCCCGCGCCCCGGACGCCTCGACACCGCGGTCTTCGGACCCCGAAGTGACGGCATCCTGGGGCAGGGCACTCTGGCCGTACTCCGGTTCCGGGTCCTCGAAGGGGGAGACCTCGGACTCGGCATCGAGCGAAGCGACGGACGTTCCCTCCAGAACGAGCCCATCGCCGTCGACAGCTCGGTCCGGGCAGGAGGCGGCACGGTTCCCGGGACCGTGGTCACCGAACTCCTCCCAAACATGCCGAATCCGTTCAATCCCGCGACCACGATCCGCTTCCGCCTCGCCCAGTCGGGCGACGTGCGGGTGCGCATCTACTCGCTCCAGGGACGACTCGTACGAACCCTGGTCCAAGAGCCGATGAAAGCCGGCCTTCGGTCCATGGTCTGGACAGGAGTGGACGATGCGGGCCGAAGCGTCGCTTCGGGAACCTATGTCGTTCGACTCGAATCCGCGGGTCGGAGTGACACTCAACACATCGTTCTCTTGAAGTAGCCTCTGCCACCAACAACGGGGTCGGACCGCGGGGTCCGACCCCTCTCTCCAGCCAGGGATCCAAGAGATGCAACTGAGCGAATGCCCACGATGGGCTCGAGTGCTTCCGGCGCTGTGGATCGCGCTCGTCGCATGGTATGGGCCAGGGACCGTCCATGCCGCCACGATCTCCTACGCGCCTTCGGCATCCGAAATCAACTGCAACGACCTCATCAGTATCGACGTCGTGGTGGACCAAATCGCCGACCTTCGGGGATTCACTCTCGAGGTGGAGTACGATTCCACTCTCCTGAGCCTGGTGAGCGTCGACCCCGGAGTGGATTTGATCGGCGCACCCTGTCCCTACTTCTTTCACCCATTCCCGATCACGACCACCATGTCCGCCGTTCAGTTGGACGGCGCGACTCTGGGCTGTTCTCTAGCGGGGCCCGCAGTCATTGCGACGTTGACCTTCGTGGGATCTCAAGACGGCATCGCGATCATCGATTGCCGCTCTGTGGACCTGCGGAATTCTCTCAACCTGATGGTCGCGGCGACCTGCTCGAATGGAATCATCCAGATCAGCTGCCCCGTTCCCACTGCAGCATCGACATGGACCACGCTCAAGAGTCGCTACCGCTGACCGAACCGGGTCTCTCTGCGCGTGGCCCGGATCAGGGCTTCCAACCCGGCGACTGCAATCGCGTGAGTGGGAGAATCACTCGCCACCGTTTCTCGACGCCGTCGAGAAGGGTGTAGGTCCCCCCGGCACTCACTCCCTGCCCCTGACCTCCGGTGAACAGAACGGACTCCGCCCGCACCGTCCCCTCCCCGCCATCGCCGCGCCAGACTCCCTGCGCCAAGAATGGCTGGGGGTCATAGCCCAGGGTGAGGTCGACTTCGAGGCGCCGTCCATCGGTCGCCTCGAAGATCCATCGCGCCGAGGTACGGTCTCCGTCGCGGGTCCCCCGCGCCTCGAGGAGGGAGTAGTCGGTGGCTTCTTCACCGCTCGGAGTGAAGCGCTCCACCCGCGGTCCCCTCTCGCCGCATCCCAGGAGCAATGCGGCCAAGAGAAGGACCGAAACGAGCGTCGAGGAACGCATCCGCTAGAACCGAGCCAGATAGCGATCCACTTCCCAATCGTGCACCGTGCTGATGTACTCCGACCATTCCACTTCCTTGGCCGCAGCGTAGTTCTCGTAGATGTGCGATCCGAGTGCAGCCTGGATGACCTTGTCCTTTCTCAGGAACTTCACCGCTTCGGCCAGGTTCTCGGGCAATTGGTCGATCTTCAAGCGGCGCTTCTCTCGGTGGCTCATCTCGAAGATGTTCCGATCCACCGAAGGACCCGGATCGGTCTTTTCCGCGATTCCGTCCAGCCCCGCCGCCAGCATCACTGCGAAGGCCAAGTAAGGATTGCAGCTCGGATCGGCCATTCTCAATTCACAACGGGTTCCCGCACCCCGACGCGCGGGCACACGGACCAGCGGCGAGCGGTTGTGGTAACTCCAGGCCACATTGATCGGCGCCTCGTAGCCCGGAACCAGTCGCTTGTAGCTATTCACCAGGGGATTGCTGATCGCCGCGATGGCCCGTGCGTGCCGCAACAATCCACCGATGTAGTGCAACATCGTGGTGCTGAGCTCTTCGCGCGCAGACTTGGCGTGGAAGACGTTCTTCTTTCCCTTGAACAGAGACTGATGCACGTGCATTCCATTGCCGTTCATGCCGAAGATCGGCTTGGGCATGAAGGTGGCATGGAGGTGGTGGTCCCGGGCATACTTCTTCACCACCAAGCGGAAGACGGCGGCCCGGTCGGCGGTGGTCAGAACATCGGCGTACTGAAAGTCGATTTCGTGCTGCCCCGGTGCGACTTCATGGTGAGCCGCCTCCACATGGTATCCCATGGATTCGAGCGCATTGGTGATGTCCCGTCGACATTCCTCTCCCCGGTCCACCGGAAGCAGATCGAAGTACCCCCCGGAGTCGTGGGTCCGCGTGGTGGGATTGCCCATCTCATCACGATGGAAGAGGAAGAACTCGAGCTCGGGCCCGAACATCGCCGTATATCCCTTGGCCTTCGCCTGACTCAGGATCCTGCGCAAGGCCATCCGAGGACACCCCTCGAAGGGAGTCTCATCGGGGTTGTAGACGTCGCAGATGAATCCCGCGACCTTGCCGCGCTCGTCCGACCAGGGAAAGACCACGAAACTGTCGAGGTCGGGCTTGAGGAGCATGTCGCTCTCCTCGATGCGAGTGAAGCCCTCGATCGACGATCCGTCGAACATGATCTCCCCATCGATCGCCTTGGCGAACTGCTCTCTGGGGACTTCGACATTCTTGATTCCACCCATGATGTCGGTGAACATCAGCCGCAAGAACCGCACTTTGTGCTTCTTGAGTTCCGCCAGAACTTCACGTTTCGTCATCGGATCGTTCCTTCCGAGGCCCCAAGGGGCGCCAGTCACAGAAGTGGGCCCCACCTGGGAGCCCTTGGCCAAGCCCAAGTGTATTTCAATTCTTGCAGATCGTGCACATTTATTTCTTCACATTGGCGATTTTTTGATCTGATCTTGAGATTCGTACCACGAATCCTGCGTGGCGCTCCACTCTGAGGAGCCATGAGACCCAAGCTGCCCCCACCTGGAAATCGCCATTTCCTGCTTGAGATCCCCCGGGGCGGGGCGTAGCTTGGCCTCCGGGAGGTCCTCGTATGACAAGTCGCACTCCGCGCTCGGCCTATGTGGTCGACACCAATGTGCTGCTCCATGAAGCCCACGCACTCCACGCCTTTCCCGACGGCGACGTGGTCGTCACCGTGGACGTCTTGGAGGAGCTGGACAAGTTCAAGTCCCAGCCCGACGAACTCGGGCGCACCGCCCGCCGAGCCATCCGGCTTCTCGATGGGCTGCGGGCCCACGGCCCCCTCGCCGAAGGGGTCGCCCTGCCCGAAGGAGGCATGGTCCAGGTCATCATGACCGGCTACCTCCAGGACCTTCCGTCGAACATGGATTCGACCATCGCCGACAATCGCATCCTGGCCTGCGCCCTCCACCTGCAGAAGGCTACTCGCCGCCCGGTCATCTTCGTCAGCAAGGACCTCAACGCTCGGGTCAAAGCCACTGCGCTGGGCATCAAGTCCCAGGACTACGCGCCGGACAGCCAACCCCACGTGGACGAGCTCTACCGAGGATACCGGGAGCTGGATCTGGATGGGGCGGCCATCGATGCTTTCTACCGCGATGGTCGAATCGATGCTCCCGACGACATGCAACCCAACGAATGCGCGTTGATCCGAGACGCGGCCCAACCCAAGCACTCTGCGTTGGCCCGACACCACTCCGCGTCGGCGTCCTTGGTACCCCTTCGCTACGACGAGAGTCGTCCGTGGCGACTCTCCCCTCTCAATATGGCGCAGCACTTCGCCCTCGAGATGCTCCTGGATCCCGATATCCAACTCGTGACCCTTCTCGGTCGAGCCGGAACCGGTAAGACCCTGCTGGCCCTGGCCGCGGCCCTCGAGCAGGTCGCAGAAAAGAATCTCTACCGCCGGGCCCTGGTGAGCCGTCCCATCATTCCCCTCGGGCGAGACATCGGCTATCTCCCCGGAAGCAAGGAAGAAAAACTCGACAGCTGGATGGAGCCGATCTACGACAACCTCCAATTCTTGGTCGACCCCACTCTCGAAGCGGTGGACGACAAAGTGAGCTATCTCTTCGACCAGGGATGGCTCGAAGTCGAAGCGGTGACCTACATCCGGGGAAGGAGCTTGCCCAAACTCTTCATTCTGGTGGACGAGGCACAGAACCTCACCAGCCACGAGGTGAAAACCATCGTCAGCCGGGCCGGCCAGGACTCCAAGGTGGTGCTCGTGGGCGATCCCTACCAAATCGACAATCCCTACCTCGACGCCACCAGCAACGGCCTGTCGGTGGTCGCGGAGCGTTTCAAGCAGGAGCTCATCTTCGGCCACGTCTGGCTCGATCGAAGCGAGCGCAGCCACCTCGCCGCTCTGGCCACCGAACTCCTCTAGTGCAATCGAAAGGTCGGCCACGATGTTTCCTGTGATCTTCGAAATCGGACCCCTGAAGATCCACAGCTTCGGGCTCATGGTGATGATGGCCTTCCTGGGCGGTGGATGGATGGTCACCCGGGAACTCCGTCGACGCGGCATCGTCCCCGATCACCTCGACGGCTATCCGCTACTGGCCCTCGTCGGAGGGATCGTCGGCGCGCGGATTTACTACCTCTTGGAGCATACCGGAAGTCTGCGGGCTGATTTCTTCGGCACGCTCTTCGGAGGCGCGGGTCTGACCTGGTATGGTGGAGCACTTGGAGGCGCCATCGCCGTGCTGCTCTGGGCGCACAGGAAGGGCCAGTCCAAGTTGGAGATGTGCGATGCCTTCGCCCCCGGTCTCGCGGCCGCCTACGGGATCGGACGCATCGGATGCCAACTCGCCGGTGATGGAGACTATGGGCCCCCTTCCGATGCCCCCTGGGCCATGGCCTATCCGCACGGGGTGGTGGCCACCACGGTCGCGGTGCATCCCACTCCCATCTACGAAATCCTCATGATGATCCCGGTGGTCGGGCTGCTCTGGTGGCTGCGCACCCGGGTCCAGGGAGCCGGCCGCCTCTTCGGGGTCTACCTCGTCCTGGTGGGAGCGGAGCGATGGATCGCCGAGATCTATCGCGTTCGTCCCGAGAAGACCCTGGGGATGTCGACCGCCCAGTGGACCAGCCTGGGTGCCATCGCTCTGGGAATCCTGTTCTATCTCCTTCTCGCGAAGAGACCCGCGACGAAGGCCTGATTCACGATGGCCTCCCAGGACGACTACCAGCTCCTCGATAGCGGCCATGGCGAGAAGCTCGAACGCTTCACCGAGGTCGTTCTTCGCCGCCCCAGCCCCCAGGCCCTCTGGGCGCCCAGCCGCCCGGCAGAGGAGTGGAATCAGGCGGTCGCGACCTATCACCGCAGCGACCAGGGCGGAGGCAGCTGGCAGGGCCAGTCCGCGTTGCCCGAACGATGGACCTGCACCATCTCCGGCATCGACTTCGGTCTCTCGGCGACCGGATTCGGACACGTGGGGGTCTTTCCCGAGCAGAAGCCCTTCTGGAATTGGATCCGCCAGAGTTGTCGGCACCACTTCGAAGACCGGGGCAAGGGCCTGCGAGTCCTCAACCTCTTCGCCTACACCGGAGGCAGCAGCATCGCCGCGGCTCAGGGAGGGGCCCAGGTCACTCACTGTGATGCGTCGAAGGGAATCGTCCGATGGGCCAGCGACAACGCGCGTGCCTGCGACTTCGAGGGAGGCAGCATTCGGTGGATCATCGACGATGCCATGAAGTTCCTGGCCCGCGAAGCGCGGCGCGACTCTCGCTACGACGCCATCATCCTCGATCCGCCGAGCTTCGGACGCGGACCCAAAGGCGAAGTGTGGAAGCTCGAAGAGAGTGTCGGCGAGCTTCTGGCCGCCTGCGCACAGATCCTGACTCCACGACCGGCCTTCGTGTTGCTCAGCGCGCACACCCCCGGCCTCGGCCCCCTCGCCTTTCGATTGCTTCTGCGCCGGGCCCTCCGAGACCATGCCGCTTCGGCGACCGGAGGCGGAGAGTGGGCCCACGGTGAGATGTTCCTCGCCGGAGCCGCGGGCACCGACCCCCTGCCCAGCGGAAGCTGGACCGCCTGGAGCGCCACGGAAGCTCCCTCGCTTCGCCCCGAGGTGCCTCGATGACCGCCGGCTATGACATCGAGAGTCTCCAGAATCCCCAGATCAAGCACCTGTTGAGATTGCGCGAGAATCGGGAGCGCAAGCGCAGCGGAGAGACGAGAATCGATGGCGGCCGCGAGTTGCTCCGAGCCCTGGAGGGCGGCGCCGAAGCCCTGGCAGTCTACCACTGCCCCCCCCGACTTCGGGGCGACGATGCCCCAAAGGCTCTGGAAGCTGCTCGTCGATCGGGTTGTCGCCTTCTGACCATCAGCGAAGCGGTCTACGACAAGCTTCGCTATGGAGACCGCGACGAGGGAATCTGCGCAACGCTGCGCTGGAGTGCGCGCTCCTGGCCGACCTTCCTCCAAACTCACGCCCTCGACTTGGTCCTCCTCATCGACGGCGTGGAGAAACCTGGCAACCTCGGTGCTCTGCTCCGCACCGCAGATGCCGTCGGTGTCGACGCGGTGATCTGCGTCGACCCCGCCTGTGAAATCGATGGCCCCAATGTCATCCGGGCGAGCATGGGTACCCTCTTCGCCCTCCCGGTCTATCAGTGTTCTCTCGAGGATGCTCTCCGCTGGCAGCGCGACTGTGGGCTCCAAACGATCCTGGCCCGGCCGCAAGCCTCCCGATGCTACTTCGAAGTCGACCTGTCCCGTCCCACCTTGGTGGTGATGGGCTCCGAACACCGTGGACTCCGCCCACAGTGGGATGCCATCGATGCGACCGCCGTCCATCTTCCGATGAACGGCGTCTCCGATTCCCTGAATCTCTCGGTGGCCACGGCGGTGCTCCTCTACGAAGCCCTCCGACAACGCAACCCGACCTAGAAACTGAACACCAGTCGCATTCCCCAGAGCTGGAGCAGACCGGATCCATCGAAGTCGATGGTCGAATCGCCTCCGTCGCGGAGCGTCAGGACTTCTTGCTGGTAGTGTTGGACCATCACCCGATAGTGAAAATCCACCGCGAAGCGCCGACTCACCTGCACCTCCAACCCGGCGCCGATTCCGACCTGACCGGCCACCAGCCCCTTGTCGTCGATCCCCGCCCCCGAGAAGGCCAAAGCACCGGCACCCGCCGATCCCGCGAGGTAGGGCGAAACCCTGGCCTCGGGGAGCAACGGAGCGATGACCTGAAGGTCCAGAGCACCCAAGCTCGCGTCGATGTCGTTGCGACCGGTGCTGAACTCCCTCGCCAACAGAGTCAGTTCCACGTTCAGACGATTGTGGAAGGAATAGCCCACGAAGATCGAGCCCCCCTGCCCGGTGTCGGACAACTCCAGATTCAGCGACGAAAAGCGACTCTCGACGGCATCGTCGAGGCTGAGATTCGCGGCGCCGACGCCTACTCCCAGGTACCAACCGGGCCGGGCCGCGCCGGGACGGGAAGCGTCGTCGGTCCTCGGTCCGGCCTTCGCGACCGAGAAGCAGAGAAGGGTGGCGGCGGCGAGCAAAACGGTGGAGAGGACTGCGTGCTTGGCGGTGGTGGCATTCATGATGGTTCTTCCTCTACGGGACTCGGGATTCGTTCTGCAACCGGGGAAAGTGCTTGGAGAGGGCGCCCACGAGGGGCGCCCCCTGGATGATGGGCCTAGAGACCGGCCAGCGGACCCGCGTCCATCTCGCCATCACAGAAGCTGATGTCGAAGACTTCCCGCTCATCGCCTTCGGTGACCTCGATGGTCCCCGTACCGCAGCCGTCGACGTCGATCTCCAGATCGCCCACCACCACGCGCCCCGGCTCCTGGGCTTCGAAGTGCACGAGGCTTCCGCCGTCCGGCAGCCGCTCGACCTCGAAGTCGAAGATCTCCTGCCGGGAGTTCTCGACGTGGCCAACCAAGCGGGATTCGTCGGGCGAAGAGTCGAGACTGAAACTCACGCTCTCGTCCCGGCCTACGAAGTTGCCCGAAAGATGCTCGCCCGTGGAGTCCTCGAGGCCCTCGAGATGTCCACGCTCGATGAAGCCATCGGCATACTCGACCTGCGAGTCGAGCTGCCAGGAAGTCTCGTTCGCGTTGGTGCTCCCACTGAGGGTTTCGCGCACCGGATCGGATCCGGTCGGATGCGTCACCGTCACATCGAACTGATGAGAAGCCTCGTCATAGCTGCCACTGACGATGGTGCCGTCGTGATTGGTCGCATTGAGGTGAACGATTCCGTCCGTACCCTCGGTGATGGTGACTTCGTCGACCGAAGCATCGGCATAGGTCACGGTGCGACTCAGGCTTCCCCCACCCGCGCAGGCCCAGCTGGCGGTGTCGGTCCACCGCCGCACCGCACGATCGTTGCGGAAGCGAAGGTCCCGGGAGACCTCGCCGCCACAGGGCTCTTCACCCTCGGCGATCGGCGACTCGGGAATCAGGCTCTCCACCACCCGGGGGGAACCGCCATCGAAGGCCGTACCCAACATGCGCGTCACCCGACGCACGGAGACGAATCGGTCGTCGGCGGGCAGATCGAGCTGCCCCAGATCGACGGTCAGTGTGGTCACGGAATCGAGCAGACGTGGGTGGCCCGGACGCGGGATCCAGGTCGACACCAAGTCGACGCGAAGGTTGTCCTGCAGGCCTCCGAGGTCGCGCGCGTCCACCACTCGGGACAGGCTCGATCCATTGACGAAGACCAGAGAGTTGGAAATGCTCAACCAGGTGTCATCGAGGTCGGAACTCAGATCCGCGCCGCGATCCACGAAGATCTCATTGGTGATCGAAGTCAGGATCAGATTCCCCTGGGGCCAAGTCGTCTCCTGGACGACTCGCACCACCGAGGCCGGACTGTCTTCGAAGACCTGAGTGTGGGTCTGGGATTGATCGGGATTGGTCACCGTCTCTTCGAAGAGCAGGTCGCCGGGAGCCTTGGCCATCGAGGCGATCTCCACCTGGGCCAAGCGCTTGCGCTGACGCTGCAATCCGCGAGAAGCCGAGGAGAGATTGTCTCCGAAGGAGACCGGCGCCTTGGCCATGGACAGACCCGGAATCGGAGCGCCGATTTCCATACCCACGCCGGCGGCATCGCCGGCGATCCCGACATCGAATCCTCCCACCAGATCCTCGACCGCCGTGGCCCGCTGAGCCAACTGCTGGGCGCTCAGGACCTCGGTCGTCCGTTGACTCGCTTCGACCTTGGCCTGATCGCTGACGCTTCCGGCCGGAGCCACGGTGTCCTCGGAACAGCCCGCGGCCGCCACGAGAGCCGCCGCAGCGACCAGCGAAGAGAGCTTCCAGAGTCGGTCGCTCCCGTGAATGATGTGCTTCAGGTTCCTCATGATTCCTTCTCCGGGGTTCGGGGTGGTCACCTGCTCGACCTCCCCCCTACAAGGCCCGGGCCAGTGACGGACTCCCGAGCTTGCAATCTCCTATCGTTTGATATTGCAACGTCTTGTGGTATTCCAAGGAGACTTCGGATCCATCCATGAACTGTGAACATTCGTCACAGTGTGCCGGGAAAACGCGGGCGATCCGGCTCAGACCTCCTCGATCCCCAAGGCCCGAATCCTCTTGTGGAGATGCGTTCGTTCGAGTCCGAGTCCTCGGGCCGCCTGGGTCACATTGCCTCCGGCCTCGCGCAGAGCCGCCACGATGAGGTCGCGTTCGAGCTGCAGCTTGGCTTGGCGCAGCGGAAGGTGGGCGTAAGGATTGCCCCCCGCGACCAGCGGGGTCGAGCTGCTCCCCGTGACCACCTCTCGCATCTCCGGAGGAAGGTCGTCGGGAGTAATCGCCTCTCCTGCGTGCAGGATCACCAGACGCTCGACCAGATTCGCCAATTCCCGGATGTTCCCCGGCCAGATCCAGCTTCGCAATCGGCGCATGGCTGCGTCGGTGACCTCCACCTTGGCCCTCTCGTGCCGACCGGCGTGCACTCCCAGGAAATGATGGACCAACAACTCGATATCCGGCCCCCTCTCCCTCAATGGCGGGACGACCAAGGGGACGACATTCAGGCGGAAGTAGAGATCCTCACGAAAACTCCCGTCCTTCACTTTCGCGCGCAGATCTTGGTGCGTGGCCGCGAGGACCCGCACATCCACGCTCTGCGTCTGCGTTGTTCCCAAGGCTTCGAATTCCCCCTCCTGCAGCACCCGCAGGACCTTCACCTGAGCCCGCAGACTCATGTCCCCGATCTCGTCGAGGAGGAGAGTTCCGCCATCCGCGGTGCGAAAGAGTCCCTCGCGGTCTCGGTCGGCTCCGGTGTAGGCGCCCTTGACCGCACCGAAGAGTTCCGCCTCGATGAGCTCGTCGGGAATGGCCGCGCAATTGACCTTCACGAAGGGTGCGTGCCGACGTCGGCTGTGGGAGTGCAGACGTTGCGCCACCACCTCTTTTCCCGTCCCGCTCTCCCCCTGGATGAGCACGCGCGCGTCGGTCCCCGCGATTTGATCGATCTGCTCCTTGAGACTCTGCATCGCGGGGCATTCGCCGATGAGATCCTCTCCGCTGCTCTTCAGCCGGCGATTCTCCTCGCGAAGCCGGTAGGCCGCAGTGGCGTTGCGGGCCAACAGCAGTATGCGCTCCCGAGAAAAGGGCTTCTCCACGAAATCGAACGCACCCAGACGGGTGGCCTCCACCGCCCTCTCGACCGTGGCGTGTCCGCTGATCATCACCACCGCGGTCTCGTTCCCGGATGCGCGCAAACGACGCAAGACCTCCAGGCCATCGATACCGGGCAGATTCACATCCAGAAATACCGCCTCGAAGCCCTCCTCGCCCAAGAGCTGCAATCCTCTCTCTCCGTCGGCCGCCGTTCGGACCTCGAAGCCCTCCCCGCTCAGGGTCATCTCCAGACTCCGGCGGATGTTCTGTTCGTCGTCCACGACGAGAATCCTCGCCTCTGCACTCATGTGATCTCCCCCTCGATCGGAAGACGAATCGAGAAGCGTGCACCGCCCCACTCTCCTTCATCCACCTCGATGCTCCCTCCGTGGGCCAGCACGATCCCCTTCACCAGGGCCAATCCCAAACCGAGACCTCCGCTGCGCCCGCTGCGATAGGGATCGAAGACCCGTTGCCGCTCCTCGGGTGGAATGCCAGAACCGTTGTCCTCGACCCGAAGCAATAGCGACTCTTCCTCGACTCGGGTGGAGATTCTCCACCGCAGCTCTTCTGTGGACGACGCCAGGTCTCGAACGTTGGACGCGAGGTTCATGAGCATCTGTCGGATGCGCTGAGGATCGGCCACGATTCTCGGCACCGAGGGACTGAGGTCGAGCTCGACGACGAAGTCCTTTTGAAGAGCGGCCAGATCGGTCGCCAGGGCATTCAGATCCACCGGCTCTGGTTGCAACTCGACCGGACGGGAGAACTCACGGAATCGGGTCACCACCTCGCGAAGACTCTCGACTTCTTCGACCACGATGCGAGTGCACTCATCGAGGAGCTCCCGGTAGGACTGGTCTTCACCTCTGTAGCGTTGACGCATTTCCTCGACCGTGAGCTGGATCGGGGTCAGCGGATTCTTGACCTCGTGGGCCAGAGCCCGGGCCATCTCCCGCCAGCCCGCCAAGGTCTCCATCTCCACGAGCTGGCGATTCTGGGCGTCGAGGGTGTTCACCATGCGGTTGAACCCGGCACTGAGTTGGCGCAGTTCCCTCGGTCCGGACTCTTCCACTTGCTGATCCCAACTCCCCGAGGCCACCGCCTCGGTGGCGTGGAGCAGTCGCTCCACCGGGCGGGTGATGCCTCGGGCCATCCACGCCGCCCCCAGACAGGACAGCACCAAGGCCAAGAAGTAGATGGCGAGGAAGGGCCTCAGGAATGCGCCCTCGATGGTCGAGCTCTGGGCGCCGAAGCCTCGCACCAGCTGCAGGGCGTCGGCCGCGGCCATGGCGTCGTCGCGCCACTGGGGATCGAGGGGCCGCTCGAAGACCCACACCGCGCCGCGTTCTCCGGCGACCTGAACCCGAATCCGAAAGGGAGGATCGCCCGTGGCCCGCGGCGGATCCGGAAGACCCAAGGCCTGTGGCCCCGGCACCAGAATCCGGGTCTCGCCTCCCCGCATCCACTCCACGCGGGTCAAGGTATCGGGCCAGTCGATCGCCGAAGCCGGGGACGGGTGCTGGTCGACGAAACGGCGTGCGACCGACCGCAGTTCGGCGGTCCGAAGACGCAGCTCTCTCTGGGCCAGGTGCACCCCGCCCTCGAGCCCGGCATCGATCTCCTTGCTCTGACCGATTTCCAGACTCCGGTGCAGCAGGTCTCGGGTCACCCATGCGGCCGGCACGACCGGAAGCAGGGTGGCAAAGGCAAAGAGTGCGATGAGTCGTAGCCGGAGAGTCATGGGGCGGAACTCTCCTCGAGAAGGTCTTCGACCCGGAAGGGCTCCGAGCTGAGTCGAGCGTTCACTTCCTGGTCGCCCCTCGCCGCCCGTCCGACGAAGTGCTGCAACAATCCGCCGAGGTCCAGACTCAGTTCTCTGCGTTGGCCCTCTTCGCGGCGACTGACCCAACGCGACACCCGCCGTCGATCTTCGACCCCCAGCGGTCGCACCATCAACTCGGCATGGAGGCGATACCTCACTCCGGGTCGAAGCTCGCGGAGCTGCACCAAGCGAAGGTCCTGGAACGACGACCATGCAGAATCCGCCGCCGCCAATCCGAAGTAGGTCACCACGCGATCGCCTTCGCGCAATTGGAGGGTCCCCTCCCACAAATCCAGCTCGAGGGTGCGTTGGGTCTCCCGCACCGCCACGATGCGCCCTCCCTCTTCCTCCACCGCCAGCAGCAGCACCAAGGTCCCCGGCAATCCCGATTCGATGGTCGATCGGGTCCGCAGGTCCAGGAGATTCGCTCCCTGCACCCCGGCCACCAGCCAACCATCCGACCGCCCCGGCACCAAGTGGGTCAACACCGCTCCCTCAGACCCACCGGGGCCGAGAAGAACGAAGAGGAGCACCAGGGTTCCCAGAGGAATGAGCCGAGAGATCGAAGTCCATTTCGCTCTCCAGGGGGGATGGTTCAAAATCCCACCCCCAATCGAGCGTGGATCCAGAATGGATCCGACGTGCCGGTGGGCGAAAGGGGAATCCCCACGTCGAAGGAGAGGTGGTCGATCCAGGGGACGCGGATGCGCAGGCCCCATCCCACTCCAAGGACGGGATCTCTCCACTGGCCCTCGGCATCGACGAAGCTCCCTCCATCGACGAAGATGGCCCCCAGCACCCGGGCTTCGGATCCATCGCGGGGCAAGAGAGGCGTCGTCAACTCCGCGCTGGCATTGACATAGCCCCGAGCCCCCAAGGGACCACTGAGACTGGCATCGCGGTAGCCTCGCACCGTCCCCAGCCCACCAAAAATGGGCCGCAGGAAGTAGGGAGTCGCCCGATCCGCCCACCGCCCTCCCATCTGCAGAGAAAGTCCGGTGGTCTCGGCGATCGGCAGATTCCCCAGAAGCTGGACCTCATAGCGACCGAAGGTCTTGCCGTCTTCGAAACGTCCCACCCTCGCTCGCAGCGCTCCGTAGATGCCGTGCCGGTAGGATCGCTCCGCCACCCTTCGATCGTAGACCGCGCCGATCTCCCATTCGTTCCACTCGATCCGTGGAGTGTCGCCGGGGAGAACGCTCCAGGGGACCGGATCCGCACTGTCGTCTTGGCGTTCGAGGCTCTGAGGGTCCGCCGACGCTTGACGAGCCCAAGCGGTCACACTCCACGGTCCCCCGCTTCTCCACCGCAGTCCCACCGAGGCCTCGCCACTGTCCACGATCTGTTGCAGGAAGACGTCTCCAGAGAAGACATTCCAGTCGATGGCACCGCTGCGCGCGCGCAAGAGGAGGTCCAGCGGTCCGATGCGCCGGGGAAGGACCAAGTCGAGCATGAAATCCTGGCGCCGCAGTCCCACACGATAGAGCAATCGAAGCTCGGACAAGGAACCCAGCCGATTCTGCACCCTCAGTCCAGCCAGGTTGGAATACCATCCGTCGAAAGGCTCGTAGCCCACGCCGCTTTCGAAGTGCACGCCGCGGTCCAGCGTGGCCTCGACGAAGAGAATCACCGCTCCAAGGCGCGAGCCCGGTTGGGCGTAGACCTCGACCCCGTCGAACCAGCCCGTCTCTTCGAGGCGCTCCCGGGCGTGGGCCAGATCGTCGGCCTCGATGGAATCCCCCGGCCACAGTCCCAGCCGCTGCTGCACGGCTGCGAGCAGCGCGGGGCTGGACGGCTCCACTTCGATCCGCTCGAGGCGAAGATCGCCTGCGGCCTCGACCCGGGCCCCGGCCAGGAGAATCAGGAGGCAGGAGAGCCAGATCGGCCAGACCCCACCCCACGGTGGGGGCCGGAATCGGAGCCGGTGGTTGAGAGAGAGACTTGGCATCATGTGGGTCACTCCACCAAGGATCATGCCCGAGTCGGCCAAGCCGTCCACATTATTAAGCTGTGTGTTTTCAAAGGATTGCAAGAACGTCGACCGGGCCCTCTCGGATCGAGGCGTGATCGATCGGCACAGTGTGTCTGTTTCGCTCACTCTGCAGATGGGCCGGCGGGGTGGAAACCATGTTCCACCCCGCCGGATTTCGACCCCTCCGTCCGGACTCCCCGCCGGAGAGAGGACGAAGAGCTCGGAGGCCGACTAGTTCTTGTAGCGCCGCTTGAACTCCGCCTGACGCTCGAGCCGTGCCTTCTTCACCTCCGGATCCTCCCGATTGATGGACCACTTCCAATTGTCGCTCTGCTGCACCTCTTCGAGCTTGGCCTCGAGGGCGGCGACTTCCTTCGGTGCCGAATCCCGGTAGTCGCGGATGATCTCCTTGATCTCGGGAACGAACTTGATCATCCAATGCTTGGCCAGGTCGTAGGTCCCGTGCCAGTGGGTGTAGTCCGGCGCCTGCATCGAAGCGGCGTGGCGAGCCCGCCGTCCTTCGTGGTGCCAGATCTCGAACCAGGTGAAGTCGATCTTCTCCGAGAACTTCACGTAGTCGGGATTGGTCTTCAACACCGCGGTGGCCGCAGCGTAGAGTTCCAGGCCCGGAAGAGCATACTTCTCGTTGTAGAGATCGATCAGAGCTTCGTACTGCACGAAGAAGTTCTTCACGAAACTGGACTGATGGCAGGCCTGGCACACGCCTTCCATGTTCTCGCGGCGCTGATCCGCGTGGATGCTGGCCGAGGAGAGGTTCCACTTCTCGTCCGTCTTGTGCGAGAGCTTGGACACCGGAGGACGGTTGTTCCACTTGATCCGCAGCCCGATGTTGTGGGAAACGGGCTGGGTCGCGGTCGCGCTCATGTGGCAAGTGGCACAGGTCGGGGCCGCGGTGTAGTCCTCACCCACGATCCACTTCGACGACTCCATGTTGAGATCGTCTTCGTGAGCACGGAAGGCGATCCCGTGCTTGGACTCCTCGTAGATCTCCTTCTGGGGGTGGTCGGGACCCATGTGGCACTTGCCGCAATTGTCCGGATGGCGCGCTTGCTCCACCGAGAACTCGTGGCGCTGATGGCAGGCGGTGCAGGAACCCTCACTCCCATCGGGATTGACTCGACCAATGCCGGTATTCGGCCAGGTCGCCGGATCGAGGGTTCCGGTTTCCGGATCC
>JAJRXK010000098.1 GCA_024276305.1 Candidatus Krumholzibacteriota bacterium | reverse complement strand
GAAAGAATTCAGAGCGTAGACGGAGCCCACGTACGGACCGACCCGGGAGGATCGGTGATCGGAGTGGATGTGATCTCCGATACGAGCCGGGCCGCGCAGCGCATTGTGAGGGATGTCGAGGTCGTGCTCCGCCGTTTCGGCGTCGATCTCGACCATCGCAAGATCTCGGTGGCTCAGCTCGAGGAGCCGGGTCGTTTTCGGCGCACGGTTGTGGAATCTCCCGTGCCTTCTCGTCCAGAAGAAGCGGTGGCCGAAGAAGCGGCGGTGCTCCAGGTGGTCGAGGAGACGGAGCGCGTGCGTCCGGTGGCTGTGCACAGCACGCCCCGGGGAGGGGCCTTTGCGGTAGAAGTGGAACTGGTGTTTGCCGACCTCGAAGGCGTTCCGGGCCGGGCGGAGGGCCCGGCGGCCGATCCGGCCGGTTGCCTTCATCTGGTGGGAGAAGCGGCGCTGGCCGCGGTGCGCAATTTGCTTGAACCGGGCTACGAGGCCCAGCTCCGGGAGATCCGGCGGATCACCATCGGGGGTCAACCTGCGGTGGTGGCAGCCGTGGATTTCGGCGACGGTCGGCGCCTCGAGCGATATCTGGGGAGTTGTCCGAACCGCGGATCTCTCTATGATGCAGCGGTTTATGCAGTTCTCGATGCGTTGAATCGGCCATTGGGCCGGGCCCGTTTTCGGGTGCTGACGCTCCTCGAGAGCGATGCGACGAACGAGGAGAGGGCGCGGGCCACAGGGGCCTGAGCGGCCGATTTTTCCCAGAAGAATGGGGGTCGATCTGTAGAGTACCCAGAACCTACCGAGACGAGCGGATATCCAGCGAGAGTGGAGCGGAGCCTCACTGCCGTCGCATCAGAGGAGCGGGACGGCAAATCCGACGACAATGAGTGAGGTGATATCCATGAGATTCCTGGAGATGCTCCTGCAGGCGATCAACCTTGGCGGTAAAGTCTACTGGTAGTGATTCCTGAAGGTTCTCGCAGATCGACCCCTGGCCCTTCCCATCCCGGCGTTTCGAACCGACATGAAGAACAAGAAGCTCATCGTTCCCTACGTCTTCCTGCTGGCCTTCGCGGCCACGCGGCTCGTCGAATACTCATTGCAGCATTGGCCCTTCCGCACCGATCTCATTCTCCCCATCGTCTGCTTCGCGGCCTTCATGGTGGCAGTGGAGCTCTTCGAAGTCCGGACCTCGACCGGAAGCCGGTGGATCCCTTCGGCGACCCTCGATGTCACCATGTGGGTCACCACCGGACCCACAGCCGTGATTCTGATGGAAGTGGTCGGAGTGATCATGGGCGAGGCTTTCATCAAGCGTCGTTCTCCGCTGAAGATTCTCTACAATCTTTCGGCTTCGGTGCTTTCGGTTGGTGTCGCCGGGGTCGTATACACCCATCTGCCGTGGGCGGACCAATTGCGTTCGCCGCTCTTTCTCATTCCCGCGCTCATCTCCTACACCGTTTTCACGGTGATCAACACCAGCCTGCTCTCGGTCGTGGTGGCCCTCAGCGATGGAACGAGTATCCCTCGTAAGTTGCGGGAGAATTTCGGCTGGCATTTTCTCAGCGGAGTGATGTCGGCTCCTCTGAGCGCGTTCATGATCTTCGGTTACGAGTATGCGGGGTTGTGGTCGTTGGTGTTGTTCGTTTTGCCCATGGTCATCGTCTACGAAGTGCATCTTCTCTTCGAGCAGATGCGTGAGGCCCACAAGAACACCGTGGCCGCGCTCACCACGGCATTGGAAGCAGATGAGCCCTATACCCACGGTCACAGCTATCGCGTGGCCCAGTACGCGGTGGCGATTGGCCGCAGGTTGGGGATGAGCGAGAAGGACCTCGAGACACTCGAGTACGCGGGGATGCTGCACGACATCGGAAAGATCGCGATCACCAACGACATCGTCTGCAAGCCTGCGCGCCTGACCAAGGACGAATTCGACATCTTGAGTTCCCACCCCGCCATCGGCGGTGAAATCGTCGAGCAGATGAAGTTCTTGAAGGACGCCGCGGATCTCGTCCGCCACCATCACGAGCGTCCCGACGGCTTGGGCTATCCCGATGGGCTCAAGCGCGAGGAGATCTCGCTGGGATCGCACATTCTGAACATTTGCGACGCCATTGATGCCATGTGCAGCAATCGGCCCTACCGTGCGGCCATGACCCTCGACCAGTGCCTCGAAGAGGTGAAGCGATTCCGCGGGACTCAATTCGAGATCGTGGTGGTCGATGCCTTCGAGGCCATGGTGATCGACGGCACCTTCCAGATCATCGCCCAGGCCGATGGGACCGCCCAGCGCATCCAGGAGATTCT
>JAJRXK010000097.1 GCA_024276305.1 Candidatus Krumholzibacteriota bacterium | reverse complement strand
GGCCGGTCAACTCCTGAGACCTGCCGGAAGATGCACCCTCCGACTCTCCGGAAACCAAAGCACGAAACACCTCTTCGAAAACATCCTCCAACGACTCGATGCGGCCTAGATTATTGTCACATCAGGGTTAGCATGCTGTCCGATTTCTGGGGGCCACCTCTGGCGTCTGATCCGTCATCGTTTCTCCTCCAACACTTGGTCCCTGCTACTCTAGCAGCTGTCCAGTCTCAAAGGGGGGCGCTATAGCACCACACTCAGGGAGTGATCTTGTTCACGCTGATCATGAGCCGGCCCGATCCATCGGCCGTGTACTGGTACCCGTTGACGGAGTCATTGCTGCCGATGAGCGTGGCAGATAAGTGGATCCTGAATAGCAGTCGCTTCGCGCTGGTCCGAAAGGTCGTGCTCTTCGTGGCCGAAAGACTGTCGCCCGAGACCTGGGAGGACAACCTGTACAGCTCTACAAAAAACACCGGATCCGCGCAGTCTCGGACATCCACCGACGCCGTCGCTCCGGTCCGCGCGACATTCGGCGTGCCCCCGACCGGAGTGTGGGCGTTGAGCACCGCGCTCCCCTCGATCGACACCAGAAGGCTGTCGCCGCGGGGATTGAAGAGATCGCCATAGAAGTAGTTGTAGGGCAGCTCGTTGAAGGTCACCCGGGCGTTGGCAGATCCCTGAGTGATCGGGGGACTGACCGATCCATTCCAGGTCATGGCAATCGTGCGGGTGTCGGGAATTGCGGCCCGGAAATCCACGTCGATCACACTCGACATGGTGTCGGCGTGCACCTGCCCCACATCCTTGGCGATGGAAAATCCACCGGCCCACCCCGACCCGCAGGGATCCGAAACGAAGCGCGCACCGTTGAAGACGGGCTGAACCTTGCCCCCGTTCCACTCGGCCGAAACCCCGTTGTAGCCGTCTGCGGTCCGCAGTTCGAGATGAATCAGAGTGCTCACCGAATCGTAGGCCACCGTGAAACTCGCCGTCTCCCCGGCGACGACGGTGATCTGGGAGACCGACAGCGATGGCTCCCACGCCACGGGCAGGACGGGGTCGATCACGTCGAGGGCAGTGATGTCATAGAAGCCAGGGTTCAGACTGTCGAGGGTCGTGGTGGCGGTGACCCGGAACGAGTCGGCCGCACTCACGATGTCGATGGCCGCATCCAGGCTCGTTGGCAGTCCGGTTACGGTGACGCTCAGACTGCCCAGCGTCGGGTTTCCCCCGCCTCCACCTCCACCGTCATCGGTGGGGGCAGTGGTGCTGTCCTTGCAGGAAACAAGAACCATCAAGCCAAGAGTCGTCATCAGAAGAGCCAGACGGCCCAACGCACAGGATCGCGAGGCGACGAGTGAACGGCACACAGAATCTCCCCTTGAATGAGGTCTGCAGGCGATACAGTGGGCGGCGCGGTTCCCCGGAGGGCGAAACGGGGTGGACTCGCGCCAAGACAGCCTACGACCTCCCTGCGCGGAGTTCAACGGATGAGTGGACCTTCTGGAGCGCTCCCTGTCCCTACGCTACAATCAGCGCATCATGGCCCGACTCTTCGTCGCACTGGACCTTCCGCTCTCCTGCCGAGAGCGATTGGGCACCCTCGCTCAGGAGATCCGGGGGGCGCGGTGGCTGGCGGTCGAGGACCTTCATCTCACCCTGGCCTTTCTGGGCGAGGTCTCTCCCCATCAGCGGGAAGACCTGAGCGAGTCTCTGGAGTCCATCGACTTTGCGGCCTTTTCCGTCGACTTCAGCGGGATCGGCTTCTTCCCTCGGCGAGGCGAACCCACCACCCTGTGGGTGGGCTGTCGACCCAGTGCAGAGCTGGTGTCCCTCAAGAAGAAGGTCGATCGAGCGCTTCTGGGAAGCGGATTCCCTCTGGAGCGAAGGCGGTTCCGCCCCCACGTGACGATTGCCCGTCTGAAGCACTGCCGACCCCGAGATCTCGAAAGCATCGTCCGGAGTGCTTCGATCTTCGAGGTCCCGGGGGTGGGTATCCGGTCGTTCTCGGTCTATTCCTCCCAACTCGGACCCGAGGCCGCCCGCTACTCTTGCGAAGAGACCTATGCGAGCGTGGATCGGGGCGATTTGCCTGGTTCCAACTGAAGTTGAGTGGCAGGTCTCAAGAATAGTTGTTGCCACATCTATTTCCTGGCTCTATATTGGCTCCCATGAAGAAGAAGCGGACGACGACAAAGGGTGGAAACTCGAAGTCGAGCCTCGATGAGCTCGCACGAGAGGTCTACTTGGATCTGTTCCGCACGCACGAGGCCCTCGCCTACTCGTTCAAGACCTTGCTGGCCGGGCATGGGCTCTCCGAGCCCCAGTACAACGCTCTTCGGATTCTCCGAGGGGCGGGTGAGGCACTGCAAGTCCTCCAGGTTCGCAAACGGATGCTGACGCGAGATTCCGACATGACCCGGCTCTTCGACCGCTTGGTGCGGCGAGACCTGGTGCGCAGATCACGTTGCGACCAGGACCGGCGCGTGGTGTGGGTCGAGCTGACTCCGACCGGCAAGGAGCTGTTGCGGACTCTCGACCGACCGGTCATGAAGCTGCACCGAGAGCAGCTGGCTGGGCTGGGTCCCGCCAAACTCCGTTCTCTGAAACGACTCCTCGCAGAAGCACTGGAGGCGGCATCGTGATGCGTTTTCTTAACCAAATACTTGTTGCCACGTCTATCGTTCCAACAATAAGGAGATCCCATGCACGATCGAGAAGCAATCCAGACCATCCTCCATCTCTACCAAAGCGCCCTCAACAACTCCGACGTCGACGCCGTCCTCGAGCTCTATGCCTCCGACGGCATCTTCATGCCCTCGAATGCCCCCACCGCGGCTGGATCCACCAAGGTGCGTGCGGCTTACGAACACGTCTTCTCCACCATCCGCCTGGAGATCGAGTTCTCGGTCCACGAAATCGTCGTCGACAACACTCTGGCCTTCGCCACCACCGATTCCAAAGGACAGGTCACGGTGCTTGCGGAGCAGATCACTCTGACGGAGGAGAATCGCGAACTCTTCGTCTTCCAGAAGATCGACGGGGTGTGGAAGATCGCTCGATACATGTTCAACAAGACGAGCGCGCAATGATCACTCCACGACGAGATCCGGGCGGGACTTGGCTTGCTTGCGGTACAATCCGGGGGCTACGCCCTTCTGCCGCCGAAAGCTCCGGCTGAATGAGGTCTCTCCCTCGTACCCCACCTTCTGTGCGATCTGGGCGATTCCCCAGTCGCTGTCGCGAAGCAGGCGGGCGGCCACATCCATCCGCCACCGCGTCAGATAGGCCATGGGTGGCTCTCCCACGAGGTCCCTGAATCGCTTGGCGAATCCAGCCCGGGACATCGAGGTGGTCCGGGCGAGGGACTCCACGGTCCAGGGTCGTCCCGGTGCCGCATGGATCTCCGCGATGACCTTGCCGATCGCGCGATCCCCAAGGGCATCCAGCCAGCTGCCTCGATTCGAGGACTCCGACAGCCATTTGCGAATGGCCAGCACGAACAGCACGTCCTGCAAGCGCGTGATCACCGTGTCCGACCCCACCGCGCGCGGATGGAGCTCGCCGAGGAGAAGTCTCAACGTCGACTGCATGGCGTCCTCGGTCCCAAGCTGGTCGGAGGTCACGAGAATCCGGCCCGGGAGCAAGGTCAGCAAAGGGTGAGGGCCATCGTGATCGAAGTGATAGATCCCATGGTAGAAGGCGGTCAGGCTCGCCCCCGTCGGCGCCTCCGCACCGTCCTCGATGCTCCGTTCTCGTAACACCTCCGCACCAGGTCTCACTGCCGCATCCACCGGATTGGACAGTGCATGATCTCCGCCGGGCATCAGCAGGACCACATCCCCCTGGAAGAGTTCGACCGGTCCCGACTCCCCCTTGGAATGCAACCAACAACGGCCCCGCCGCACCACCATGATCGACACCTGGTTCCGCGGCTCGACGACCACGCCCCACGGGGCGACCAGCTGCGGGGCGCAGACCGAGGTGCTTCCGATGCGAGTCATCGCGAGCACATCTCCCAGAACGTCCATCCGATTCCCTCCCGATCTCCGAACAATAGCACACGTCTCAATGACCTGGACGATCTGCTAGGCATTATGGACTTCCAACCATGGTCCGTCTACTCATGAGCAACTATTCTTGACTACAGATCCCAACACTCAGATCCGCATTCTGGCGGACCACGCCCCCCGAAGGAGAGATGATGCCCAGCTTCGTACTTCACAACCGAGAGACGGCCCCCGACGCCTCACGCGCCACCTTGGACATGGTGGAAAGCCGCTTCGGCTTCGTGCCCAACATTCTGCGTCAGATGTCCGAAGAGCCCGCAGCCCTCAACGCCGCAGTCCAGCTCCTGGGACTCGTCGACCAGTCGAGCCTCGACGTGAAGGAGCGGTGGGTCGTGCTCCTGAGCGTTTCGTCGGAAATCCACTCCGACTACTGCCTGGCCGCCAATTCGGCCATGGCCACGATGTCGGAAGTCGCGCCCGAGATCGTCGAAGCCCTGCGCGCCGGGGACCCGCTGCGGTCGGACAAACTCGAAGCGCTGCGGACACTCGTCGTCGAAATGGTTCGCGAACGCGGCCAAGCCTCCCGCGACACCCTGCAGCGATTCTTCGACGTCGGCTACAGCCGAGCCCAACTCTTCGCAATGCTTCTCGGGATCGCCACCGAGACTCTCGCGAGCTATACCGACCGCATTACGAACGTTCCCCTGGACGACGAATTCCGTCCGCTCCCCAAGGAGGCCCGGTGAATACGCATGCACGAGGTGCGGCCGACACCTTCAGTCTGAACTCGAATCTCGTGAAGCTGGGGCTGAACGGCCTGAAGGACGAAGATGCTGCACACCGGATGCGAGGGGGGGAAGGATCGTCCATCACCTCCTTGGTGGAACACCTGCTGGACGCGCGTCGGGCACTCCTGAACCTCCTGGGGGGTCCGTCGGAAGGATCGGATCATCGTGATCCGACCTCCGATGCGTCCGCATCGGGGACAGTTGGGGATCTGAGAGAACGGTGGAACCAGCTTGCAGACCACCTTGCCAACACTCTCGCGAAGCTCGAGGACTCCGAGTTGCTCGCCCCGCATGAGGGGTTCCCCATGCCGGACCAAAGCGTGCGCGGTGCACTCGTGTTCAGGGCGTGGCATGAGTCCTATCACGTCGGACAAATCGGGATGATCCTCACGGAGCTGGGATCCACACCGCTCCGGGATCGTCTCCTCGCTCAGCGGAATTCCTGAGCGCTCCCCACCGCCACTCCCCTCCCGCCGACTCGGCGAGCACAACTGATGCAATTGCATCTCTGGGCTAGCGCTTCTTCGAAGCGCTAGTCTTGCTTTCACTGATCGAATTGATCACACGCCGCCCCTAGGCCACCCAACAACTAGGAGAGTGCGGTATGCTTCAAGCTCGCAGTTTCTCGTTTTGGACGGCCTCCCTGCTGATTGTCGCTACATTCGCTGGATTCTACGGTTGCGATCGATCCCAGGATCCGAGTGCGCCGGAGACGACCTCGACCGAAGGAGTGTCGTCGGCCCCAGGCCCCGAGCACCCGTCGAGTTCATGGGTCGAGTCGATGCTGGCCAAGGGGCCCGGCATCGCTCCCCCGGGTCTCCCGATCGCAACCTTTCACACCAAGCGAGGAGAAGTCCTCGTCGACGACTACTACTTCGACACACGAACTCAGGAGTGCCTCGTTGCAGCGCACATCGCAAACGACAATGGAGGCTACGACTTCCGAGTAGTACGGATTGCCAAACCGAAATCGCCGTCGAATGCGGGAGGGTTCCGGGCGTCCATTCAGTCACCCACTCCCGGGTCTCGGATCGATATGGAGTTCGCAGCCTCCGTCGAGTCCGATGGATCGATCGTCTTGGCGCAAACCGTGGCCAACTCCCGCGACGTGATTTCGCGCCAGTACCGCAACGACGCGATCACTGGTCTTGTCACCACTACCACTCGAATCAACCAGAATTCGTATGTCCTGACGATCGATCCATCGGTTGTGCCTCAGCGCAGTCCCGGATATGCGAAGATTGCCGCCGCGGCAACAACCGACTACGAATCGACCAGCCTCGCGGGTTCCTCTGTCGATCGTGAAAGATTGTCGGCGATGATTGGCGATCTCGGGTTCATGAGTTGGCTGGTCAAAGCTGGTGGGATGAACGCAAGCGTCCCCAGCTCGCAGATCGACGATGTCCAGGCCGAACTCGCAGCCAGGTGGACCCGCAGTGAGAGCTGGATTCAAGCTTGCTCCTGGGCCGGGATCGGCACATTCTCTGGAGCGTGCCTCCCAATTTGCGCTCCCATTTTCGTACCGTCGATCTCACTCGCCGCGGCTTGCGGGGTAGTGCATGTCGTGGAGACGATCGGAGACTGGTTCGGATGGTGGGACTGAGAGGGGTATGACAAATGCAGTTGTCCTTCATCACGCTCGTGAGTTTCGTGGGTGCGATCTTTCAAGTTGTCGGAGGCGGACTGTGCATCGTGGCGATGGTCGCCCACTACGACTGGAAGTCGTCGGATAGGCGCCTTCGCTTCGGCTGGCCTTGGAATGCACCCAACCTCAGCGATCGAGGTCGGAGCTACCTGCGCATCGGTTTTCCGATTCTTCTGATCGGCGTCTGCACGTCCCTCTACAGTGCGGGTATCTGGAGGTAGTGGACAGCGCTCTGCCTCGGATCGGGGCAATCCGCAATGAATTGCCCCGATCCACTCTCCGGGACTCAGCGGACGAGGAGAGCATTGCCTCTCGCCACGACATCACTCGTCGAGCCGACGGGCGCGCGCATCCAAGATCCTCCAGCCGAGACTCAGCGACGGAGGGCTTTGCCTAACAAATCGACCTCCACTGTCCAGCGACACCCAGATTCTCGCACTAAGGCGACATCCAGATTCGCGCACCCGTCTTCCGTAGATCTGACGATCTGACAGGGTTTTAGCTTCCACCTCCCTTCTTGGGCGACACCCAGATATG
>JAJRXK010000096.1 GCA_024276305.1 Candidatus Krumholzibacteriota bacterium | reverse complement strand
GACCCAAGCCGACGCGGACTCATCTCATGGAATGGAACAAGAAATGGTTGATCCGAAGATTACTCGGGGAATCAAATCAGTAGAGGCAGAACCCTCGTGGCCGCGGAGGGAGTCTCCACGGGAAGCACCATCAGTGAAATCGGCGACAAGCAGGGATCCTGCACGACCTGAGGCAGAATCCATGCGGGGGCCACGACCACCGGCAACGGAACGCTCGGGCGATCGAAGTCCAGGGAAGCCGTACCCGGTCCCCCGACCGCACAGGGGTCATCCTGGCAGATGAGTTCACCAGCACAGTAATTGCGGTTGGCACCGGCGCAGACGCAAGGGTGCGCCACCGCTCCGCCCAGGCAGAGCGTGGGAACCAGGAGCAGCGTCCACAACGCAATGGTCGCAATCAGCCAACGCATGCGGACAGTGTAGAGTCAGAGATCGACCGCGGCAACCGGGAGCACCGCGAAAGTTCCGAAGCCACCGCCCCCTCCATCGCTACCTCGACCCTTTGACCAGCAGGAGCTCGAGCTCGTCCAAGGTCTCGGCCAATCGTCGAATCGCAGCCTCGATCGGAGCGGGCTGGGTGAGATCCACGCCGGCTCTTGCCAACAGCTGCAACGGAGCCTCACTGCTCCCCCCGGAAAGCATGGCCATCAGCCCTTTCACCGCCGGCTCCCCCATCTCGCGGACCCGGTCCGCGATGGCGATCCCACTCGAAAGGCCGGTCGCATAGGTGAACACATAGAACTTGTAGTAGAAATGCGGAACGTAGGCCCACTCCATTCCATCGTAGTCGTCGAGAACATAGTCGGGGCCGTAGTAGTCGCGCACCAGCCCGGCGTAGAGTTCGTCGAGGGCATCGGCAGTGACCGCCTCGCCGCGTCCCACCATGGCATGAACATCGCGCTCGAATTGGGCGAACAGAGTCTGCCGGAAGATCGTGGTCCGGATGTTCTCGGCCTGTGCAAGGAGCAACGAAATCCGCTCTTCGTCCGATTGGCTGTGACGCAAGAGGTAGTCATTGACCAGGGCCTCGTTGCAGGTCGACGCGATCTCCGCGAGGAAGGGGACATAGCGAAAGGCGGAGTAGGGCTGAGAGGTCATGGCCAAATGACTGTGAATGGCGTGCCCGAATTCATGGGCCAAGGTGAACATGTCGTCCTGCGAGTTCTGGAAGTTCATGAGCACATAGGGGTGAACTCCGTAGACACTGGCCGAGAATGCCCCGCTTCGCTTGGCAGCGTGGGGATAGACGTCGATCCAGCCGTTGGCCGGGTCGGTCCCGTAGGCCAGAAGCTGGCCGTATTCCTTCCCCAACGGCCCCAATGCCTCGATCAGGGTCTCGCGTGCGGTGGCATAATCCATCCCGTCGCCAGCGCCAATCTCCGCATCCACCATCGGAACGTAGAGATCGTAGAGATGCACCGCGTCGAGGCCCATGACCGTCTTCCTCAGCGACACGTAGCGATGCAATACATCCGTGTGGGCCCGCACCGTCGAGATCAGATTGTCGTAGACCGCGGGGGCGAGGGCGTACTTGTCGAGGTAAGCCACCTTGGCGCTCTCGTATCCGCGAGCGCGAGCCAGCTCGGTACTGAACTCGTACTGGCCACTCAGAGTCGCCGCAAAGGCGTGACGGAATTGGTAGAGTGTTCCGAAGAATGCCTGCACCGCCTGACGCCGGACTTCGCGATTCTCGGAGGCTCGGTACTTGCCATAACTCGCCAGAGTCATCTGCACTTCATTGCCGTCTTCGTCGATGATCTTCGGCCACGCAATGTCCGTGAGCAGTGCGCCGAAGGCATTCTCGGATTTCGAGGGAATCTCGTTCAGGTCGATTTCGGCCCAGAGATTGTCGCCCATCAGATTGAGAACTCTCTCCGCCTGCGGATCCAGGACCCGGTCACGACGACGTCGAATGTTCTCGATATAGCTCCGATAAGTCTGCAGATCCTTCTCGCTTGCGTAGGCATCGGTCATCTCTTGGTCATCGAAGGAGAGGATGGCCTGGCGCACCGTGGTGGCCTGAGTCATCACCTCGTCCATCAAGGCCAGGCTCTGGGTTTCCATCGCTCCCGCATGATCGTCGTCGAGGCGAACGCTGTGAATCAGGTTGGCGTAGAGGGTGCAGTGATTCGCACGGTCGTGAGTGTCGAAGTAGAGGCCCAGGATCCGGGCGAGGGTCTGGGCGTCGGAATCCGTCGCCGGGAAGGAAGCGAGCTCCTCGACCTGCCGCGCGACCACCTCAATTTCGGCCTTCCAGTCCGCCTCGGTGGCGAAGAGGGCCGACAGATCCCAGCGAAAGACTTCGGGCACCTCCTCGCGCGAAGCATTCGGATCGGGAGTGTAGGAGGGAATCTCCGAGGCCAGAGCGCCCCCTGCACCCAGGGTCAGAAGAACCACCATGGCCGCTCTCCACGCGACCGCTCCCCATCTCTTCATCGCGTTCCTCCTTGATCGCTCCCGCAGCGGGAGGCGAGCCCTTGGTGATTCGGCGGCGCGCGCAAGAGCCGCGGCCGCGAGAATAACGCGCCCCTCTCCCCACGGCGACATCGGAGGCGTGAGCCCGGGAGATCGACAAGCTCTTCGACCACCCGTAGTGTTTCGGTTTTTGTTCGCCTACATGACCCTCCCAACCCGCGTTGCCACTCCCGACCCCGCATGCTAGCCTGCGCCCGTCGACGCCTTTCCGCCGCAATTCCAGGAATCGGAGCCATGATCGACAGAGTCCGTCCCGCCTTCGACTTGGTGATGTCCAACACCTACGTGGCCGCGGGATTGATCGTCGTCGCGGCCTTCGTGGCCAGCGTGGTCCTCGACGCGGTGGTGACCCGATTGAGCCGGGTGGTGACGCGTCGCACCACCACCACCTTCGACGACCGACTGGTCGAGATTCTCCACCAGCCCATCCGAAGCACCGTCTTCCTCTTCGGACTCGGGGTCGCGGTCGGCCACCTGGGCCTCGGTTCCACCCCCACCCGCTTGACCATCGGCGCGCTGGAGATCATCGTCCTGGTCACCTGGACCGTCTTCGCGGTTCGGCTCATCGGCCTGGCAGTGGGTAGCATGGCGGCCACTCCCCAAGTGACCTTCGTGGTCCCGCGCACCGAACCCCTTCTCACCAATGTCGCTCGCATCCTGGTCTTCACCGCGGCGATCTACGCCTTCTTCCTGATCCTCGGAATCCAGCCCACGGCGTGGTTGGCCTCGGCCGGAGTGGTGGGATTGGCCTTGGGATTCGCGGCCCAGGACACCCTCTCGAATCTCTTCGCGGGGATCTTCATCCTCGCCGATGCACCCTACAAGCTCGGAGACATGATCCAGCTCGATGGCGGCGATCGAG
>JAJRXK010000095.1 GCA_024276305.1 Candidatus Krumholzibacteriota bacterium | reverse complement strand
GGAGAGGGAAAAGCCGAGCGAGTCGTGCATCGGGCTCGGATGTGGGTCGAACCCCGGCTGAGCCGCCGGACGCGGTCGGTGGCTTGGCAGTTCCGCCTGGGCCTCGACGACGAAGGTGGCGGTGCGAAGGTCGTCCCCGAGACGGACTTGGACCTCTACCTTCGACTGGAATCGACTCGCTCCTCGTGGCTGCGCCGAGCCAGACTGTGGTGGCATGGCCGTCGGGGCAGCGCATCTCGCGCGGTCGCTCTCGACCTCGAACATCGGGGGCAGTGGGCGGCACGCCTCACTCTGGCCGCGGCCTCGGGATCCCGGTCCCAGCCCTGGGCCACCGGCCTCATCGGAGGAGAGGTCTTCTTCCACTGGCTGCGCCCCGGAGAGACTCTCGCCCTGGCGTCCCTGGGTCGTCGGAGGAGCCGGTCGGCGGTGGGGTGGGAGTGGCGTCTGTGGTCCGCGATGTCCACCGATCCGCAGGCCGGACCCGATCTCCAGGGAGGTTGGGTGCTGCACTTGCGCACTGGTGCGAAGGTTGCTGCAGAGGGGAAGGATTGACGGGTCCTCCGACCGTGTCGATGTCTTCGGCTGCCCACCTCCATTGGAGCGCCATGAATCGAGTCCTCTCGGCGGTTCTCCCCACGGAACCGCTCCTCGACGAGTCGTCGGTCCCCCTCGCCTCCCGCGCCGTGGATTCTCCGACCCGGCAGTGCTTGCAGGACCTGGGGGCAGAATTGGAGCTGCCAAGGCGGTGCGAACGTCTCTACGCCCGCCTCCGAAAGTATCTGGGCGCGGAAGAATTCCATCGTCTGGGCGCGGGGATCCTTTCCTTCTCGGTCAAGGGAGACCCCACGGGGATTGCCGTTCTTGCGGCCTTCGTATCGGTGCGCGCGCCGGGCGAGCGCCTGGTCCAGAGGGTGAGAGAGTTCACCAGTTTGCGTCGCCAGTTGAGGCTGGCAGAACGGGCGACGGCGGCAGGCAATTCCCTTTCGCCCTCGGCGGTGCAGCTGCTTCGGGCGGCGGCCGAACTCGACCGTGCCCTGGCCGACCGCTACGACGAGAGTCTGGACTGTCAGAGCGACGAGCTGGTGGCCGTCGATTGGGGTCAGACCCGGATCTTCCGACGGGCCTTCGGAGCATTAATCGCAGAACTCGAAGCTACAGAATCGCTTACCACCGCACACCTCCAGGACTTTCTGAGCATCGCGACCCTGGAACTCGACGCTCGCGAACAGCGGGCGGGGTCTCTGGCCGAGGCCATCGATCCCTACGCGGCTCGTCAGATCTCTCGGATCATGCCCGTGCTCGGGGATGTCGATTCGGAGATCCACGATCTGAGGGCCTTCATCTCCGAGGTGTCCGAGAAGCTCGATGCTCGGCTGCTCCTGCAGCGCCGTCCTCGGGGCTATGAGTATCTCGATACCCGGGAATGGAAGAAGCTCCGGGACGAGCTCGGTCAGGATCCGAACCTGCGCTTGCTGCAGAGAATCCTCCTGGGGATCGAACGCAATCCCCTGCCTTCGCAGACCCTGGGCTACTTCACCGAACGACTGGTGACCACCGCAGAACGCCTGGTGAAGGCCAAGTTGCGGCGGCGCTCCTTGGATGTGCCCACCGCCGTGGCCCACGTGCTGGATTTCCACCGGGAGGGCGTGCTTCGGCTCCCGGCGTCGCCACGAATCGTCGAGGCGCTGCGCGAGGAGCCCCCGGAGGGGGTGGAGCTCCTCGAGGGCGGACTCCGCCTGGTCTTCGATCCGTCGGCGGCCAAGCGCTTGGCCCTTCCCTACGGATTGCCCGTGCCTCTCGACGACCGTCCTCCGGCGCCGGTCGATCCGGGGGTCGAACCCTCGGTGAAGGACCTGGTCCTGGCGAACCTGAACAAGACCAGCGTGCTGCTCGGCCTGCTCAAGAATGCCAAGGTCGTGAACACTCCCGGGGTGGTGGCGATGGTGGCGCAGCGCACTCGGAACCTGAGAGTTCTGGACATCATCTCTCAGACCCGCAAATTGCACTCGGGCTTCGCGAACAAGGACGTGCCTCTCGCTCTGCTCCGCAGCCCCGCCAATATCCCCATCAAGACCCTCCGCAAGTTCATCAACGTGCGTTACGTGAGCAAGATCGACTTGCGCCGACTCGCCAAGGATCGATCGGCGATCCGACGCGAGGTCGCCGACGAGATCGAGGCTTATCTGCTCTCATTGACCTGAGTTTTGGTCTGGGGCTCCGGCCGGGATCGGCCTTCCTCCGCTCTTCCCTTCATCACGCTCTCACCCTGGCCACTCGGCCTCGCAGGCCGTACATTCGACCGGTGTGAGAGTGTGGGCTGCCCCCCGCCGGGGAGCCCGACATGGTGCGCGAGCACGGATGGAGCAGGACGGCGCGGGGCAAGGCCCGCGCGGATCGGGAGGCTGACGATGGCGGTGGAGCTGGCGAAGCGCATGGCGCGCCTGGGGACCGAGACGGCATTCGAAGTATTGGCGCGAGCGAAGGCGTTGGAAGCGCAAGGGAAGTCCGTCATTCACCTCGAGATCGGCGAACCCGACTTCGATACTCCGTCGAATATCGTCGACGCGGGGGTGGAAGCTCTGCGGTCGGGGGCCACGCACTACGGACCATCGGCCGGACTGCCTCAGGCCCGCGAGGCCTTCGCGCAGTGGTTCTCACGGGACCGCGGGGTCGAGGTGGGGCCCGAGCAGATCGTCATCACTCCGGGGGCCAAGCCGATCCTCTACTACGTGATCACCGCCTTGGTGAACGAAGGGGAAGAAGTTCTCTACCCCAACCCGGGTTTTCCCATCTACGAATCGGTGATCGATTTCGTGGGAGCCAAAGCGGTGCCTCTGCCCCTCCGGGAGGAGAGGGATTTCCGTCTCGACCACGACGAATTGCGGTCGCTGGTCGGTCCGAAGACCAAGCTCATCATTCTCAATTCCCCGCAGAATCCCACCGGGGGCATCCTCACTCGTGAAGATCTCGAAGTGGTGGCCGAAGTGGCGCAGGCGAACGACGCCTGGGTCCTGGCGGATGAGATCTACAGCAAGATCATCTATGAAGCGCAGCATCACACCATTCTCGGCATCGACGGAATGGCTGAGCGGACGGTGGTTCTGGACGGGCATTCGAAGACCTACGCCATGACCGGATGGCGGCTGGGATTCGGGGTGATGCCCGCGGGACTCGCGCCCGCGATCGCCCAGTTGATGACCAACACCAACAGTTGCACTGCGTCCTTCACCCAGCTCGCGGGGATGGAGGCTCTGCTCGGGGATCAGTCCGGGGCCGAGGCCATGGTCCAAGAGTTCCGGGTCCGCCGTGACTTGGTGGTCGACGCGTTGAACGAAATCGATGGCGTGCACTGCACTCGCCCCGGAGGAGCCTTCTACGTCTTCCCGAATGTGAGTGAACTCTCCATCTCCGCGCGCGATCTCGCCACGCGCCTCCTCGACGACTACGGGGTCGCGGTCCTCGCGGGCACCGCCTTCGGAGAGCATGGAGATGGGTTCATTCGCCTCAGCTATGCGAACAGCCAGGACAACCTGCGCGAGGGAGTGGCTCGGATCCAGCGTTGCGTCGAAGAGCTCTGACGGAGGTCCGGATGACCGACAAGGTACTGGTGATCGGCAGCGGTGGACGTGAGCACGCCCTCTGTTGGAAGCTCTCCCAGTCGCCCGCGGTGGAAGAGGTCTACTGCGCTCCGGGGAGCGACGGCATCGCCCTGGTCGCCACCTGCGTGAATGCCTCGACGCTCGAACAGATCCTGTCGGTGGTTCGTGAAGCCTCCATCGATCTGGTGGTGGTGGGGCCGGAGCAGCCCCTGGTCGCAGGATGGGCCGACGGGCTGCGATCGGAGGGAGTGGAGGTCTTCGGGCCGGGAGCAGATGGCGCGCGTCTCGAAGGCGACAAGGCCTACGCCAAGGAATTCATGAGCGCGGCGGCAATCCCGACCGCCGAGGCGGTGTGCTTCGACCGAAGCGAAGCCGCGTTGGCCCATGTACGTGCGCATCCCGGCCCCTGCGTGGTCAAGGCCACCGGATTGGCGGCCGGCAAGGGAGTGATCCTCTGCGCCAACCTCGCCGAGGCGGAGGCCGCCATTCGGACCTGCATGGAAGAGGCGGCCTTCGGGGAGGCCGGTCAGCAGATCCTCGTGGAGGAAATGCTCGAGGGACCGGAGCTCTCCGTCTTCGCGGTCCTCGACGGAGAGCGCATCGCCTACTTCGCTCCCAGCCGTGATCACAAGCGCATCGGAGAGGGGGACACGGGACCCAACACCGGAGGCATGGGCGCCTTCACCCCGGTGCGCGACGCCGACGATGCGTTGATGACGAAGGTGGTCGCCGAGATCCTCGAACCCTCGGTGACCGAGCTCCGGCGCCGGGGGATCGACTATCGGGGACTGCTCTACGTGGGGCTGATGCTGACCGCCGAGGGTCCCAAGGTCCTGGAATTCAACTGCCGATTCGGAGACCCCGAAACTCAAGTCGTTCTACCGGCTTATCGAGGTGACCTCTATGGCCTTCTGAAGTCGGCGGCCCGGGGCCACCTGGAGGTCGAGGGCGCGCTCGACCGTCGGGGAGCAGCGGTGGGACTGGTGCTGGCCTCGGCCGGCTACCCCGGGTCCTCCCAGAAGGGCGTCCCCATCGAGGGGATCGACGCGAAGGGCGACCACGCTCTGGTCTTCCACGCCGGGACCCGTCGTGGGTCGACCGGGGACCCGGAGTGGCGGACCGACGGGGGGCGGGTCCTCTGTGCAGTGGCCTGGGGCGAGACCATCGGGGAAGCTCGGAGAGTGGCCCTGAGCCAAGCGGAGCAGTTGAAGTTCGAAGGAGCCCAGCTTCGGCGGGATATTGCCGCCCAGGAGGAATCATGACTTCGCCCATTCAGGTCGCAGTGCTGAGCGGCAGCGAGAGCGACGCGGACTTCGTGGAGGTCTGCGGGCGCCAGCTCGATCACTTTGCCATCGCTCACGATTGCCGAGTGGTTTCGGCCCACCGTCAACCCCAGGCTCTGGCGGCCTTCATTCGGGAAGCCGAGTCGCGGGGGGCTCGAGTCTTCATCGCCATGGCCGGCCTGGCCGCTCATCTGCCGGGGGTGGTGGCCTCGCAGACCACCTGTCCGGTGTTGGGGGTTCCATTGCCCGGCGGCGCAATGGGAGGGATGGACGCCCTCCTCTCGGTGGTGCAGATGCCCAAGGGAGTTCCGGTGGCGGGCTTGGCACTGGGACGGGCCGGCGCCCAGAATGCCGCGATCCTGGCCGCCCAGATCCTGTCTGTCGGCGATCCCGAACTGAGGAATCGGGTCGAGGACTTCAAGCGGGCTCTGGCGGGAGAAGGGTCATGACGCCGGTCGAGGTCGAAGTCCTCGAACGAGTGGGAGCGGGCGAGGTCGTTCTCCTGAATACCGAGACCCTTCCCGGCCTGCACGCTCTCGCCCGCGAGCCGAGCAGTGTGGATCGCTTGGTGGCCTGCAAGGGATCCGTTCCGGGGCGTCCCTTCCTTCTGCTCTTCGACTCCCTCGATGCGGTCCTGCGTCATGGCGAGCCGGTGGATCCCTCGGATGTCGATCGCCTGGAACGGGCGTGGCCTGGACCGCTCACCGCTCTTCTTCCGCCGCGGCGCTCCACTCCGGATCACTGGGTTCACCAGGGCAAGACCATTGCGGCCCGAGTTCCCGACTCTCCGGCGCTGAGAGAGCTCCTGGCGCAGCTCGAGGGCCCGCTCTTCTCGACCTCGGCCAACCGGGCGGGGGAGGATCCGGCCACCAGTCTGGAGGAGGCCCGGGCCCGATTTCCGGAATTGGGGGCCTGGGATCTGGGGATCATTCCTCTGGGCACGGCTTCGACCGTGGTGGACTTGAGCCGGTCCCCGGGAGAGATCCTGCGGCCGGTAGCGGTGGCCTGGCCGCCTCGAGCTCATCCGGGGGGGCATTCTTGACGGTGGAGCACCGACCCCTTAGCCTCGATCGGAATGCCCGCGAGGGCCTCGAGAGGCCCGAAGACCGTCGACTCCGGGTTCTCTTCGTGTGTACGGGGAACACCTGCCGCAGCCCGATGGCCGAAGTGATCGCCGGTCGACGTTGGCCGGCGGCGGGGATCGAGGTCGACCTTCGGTCGGCGGGCTTGGCAGCAGCGGTCGGCCAGCCGGCCTCGGAGGGAGCGAGAGAGGTCGTCGCCCGCCACGGGGGCGACCTGGGTCACCACCGCAGTCGGTCGGTACAGATCGAGGACCTCCGGTGGGCTGATCTGGTGCTCACCATGACCGTGCGTCATCGCGAGGTGCTGCGGAGCCTGAAGGTGGACACCGTGGAGATCGCCACCCTCGCGGGTTTCGGGGAGGGAATCGAAGGAGACGTTCCCGATCCCTATGGCGGCACTCTGGAAGATTACGAAGAGGCCTATCGTCAGATCGAGAAGTTCATAGGTGGGGCCGAGGCGGAGTTGATCCGTCGTCGGGATTCGAGAGAGACGGGAATCCATTCCCGAGAGGAAGGGGAAGAAGATGAGTGAGGTCGTGAAGGGACCCCGGGCAGAATTCATTTGGATGGACGGTGAATTGGTGCCATGGGACGAGGCGAAGATCCACGTCCTGGCCCACGTGATTCATTACGGGAGTGGCGCTTTCGAAGGTGCTCGGGTCTACGCCCATCCCAAGGGATCGGCAATGCTTCGCATGGGCGATCACGTTCGCCGCTTGTTGGAATCCTCGAAGATGCTGAGGATGGAAGTCCCTTACTCCGCCGAGGAGATTCTGCAGGCGATTCGGGATACGGTGGCGGCGAACAAGCTCGACGCTTGCTATGTGCGGCCCATGATCTACCGGGGAGTGGGACCGGCGGGGGTGAATCCGTTGGCCAATCCGGTGAACATGTTCATCGCGGTGTGGGAGTGGGGCAAGTATCTCGGGGACGAGGCGCTCAACGATGGAGTCGACGTCTGCGTCAGCAACTTCCGTCGCATGGCTCCCGACACTCACTTGCCGATGGGCAAGGTCGCCGGAAATTACGTGAACTCCCAATATGCCAAGATGGAGGCGGTGCTCGGTGGGTTCTCCGAGGCCATTCTCCTCGATCACACCGGGAATCTGGCGGAGGGCAGCGGAGAGAATCTCTTCTTGGTCCGAGATCGAAAGATCTACACTCCGGGCTTCGGGAACACGGTGCTGGGAGGCATCACTCGCAATTGCGTGATCACCTTGGCCCAGGAGCTGGGCTACGAGGTCACCGAGCAATCCATGCCCCGAGAAATGCTCTACATTGCCGATGAGGCCTTCTTCTGCGGGACCGCAGCCGAGGTCACTCCCATCCGGAGTGTGGATCGCCTACCGGTCGGAGCCGGAAGTCGTGGACCCGTCACCAAGGAAATCCAGTCGGCCTTCTTCGACATTCTGGAAGGTCGTGCGGAAGATCGGCACGGCTGGTTGGAGTTTCTCTAGGATCGCGGACATCGATCCGCGCCGCTTCGAGATGGGCCCGACCGGATCGGGCCCATCTCGCTCCGTATCACCTCTGAGAAGAAGGACCTGAGATGGGTTTTCTGAAGAATGTCGATCCTGCCATCGCGGATCTAGTGGAGCAGGAGTACGGGCGTCAGTGCCAACAGCTCGAGATGATCGCCAGCGAGAACTTCACCTCACCGGCGGTCATGGAGGCCATGGGATCGGTGCTCACGAACAAGTATGCCGAAGGCTATCCCGGGCGGCGTTACTACGGAGGATGCGAGTTCGTCGACGAGGTGGAGCGCCTCGCTCGGAATCGGGCCAAGGAACTCTTCGCTGCGGAGCACGCGAATGTACAGCCTCACAGCGGGAGTCAGGCCAATATGACGGCCTACCTGGCCTTGGCCGATCCCGGAGATCGGATCCTGGGCCTGAGCCTGAGCCACGGAGGCCACCTCACTCACGGCCATGCGGTCAATTTCTCCGGTCGGCTCTTCGACGCCCATCACTACGAGGTGGATCGAGAGACCGAGCAGATCGACTACGATGCCCTCGAGAAACAGGTGATCGAACTTCGCCCCAAAGTCCTCGTCGCCGGGAGCAGCGCCTACCCGCGGGCCTGGGATTTCGACCGACTCGGCCGCATCGCCCATGAAAACGGGGCTTTCCTGATGGTGGACATGGCCCATTTCGCGGGACTCGTGGCCGCCGGGCTGCACCCCGATCCCATTCCCCATGCGGATGTCGTGACCACCACCACCCACAAGACCCTGCGGGGTCCCCGGGGGGGGCTCATCCTCAGCAGTCCCGACCACTTCAAGGCGGTCAACAAGAACAACTTTCCGGGGACGCAGGGGGGGCCCTTCATGCACGTGATCGCAGCGAAGGCGGTGTGCTTCCTTCTGGCCCAACAGGAAGTCTTCCGGATCGATCAATCACGCACCGTGGCCAATGCCCGCTCTCTGGGCGAAGCCCTGGTCGAGCGCGGGTACCGCCTGGTCAGTGGAGGGACGGATACCCATCTCCTGCTGGTCGACGTCCGGTCGAAGCAGCTCACGGGCAAGGATGCCGAAGCGATTCTGGAGAGGGTGGGGATCACGGTGAACAAGAACACCATTCCCTTCGATCCCGAGAGTCCCTTCGTCACCAGCGGTATCCGGGTGGGAACTCCGGCCCTGACCACTCGCGGAATGGGCGAGGAGCAGATGCGAGAAATCGCGGACATCATGGACCGGGCGTTGAGCGCGGGAGCGGAAAGCGCGGAGCTCGCATCTATCCGCAAACGCAGCGAAGCGTTGGCCGACGCCTTTCCTCTCTACCCCGAATTCGCTGGGAGCTTTGGCTGAACCATGCGCTGCCCGCACTGCGGACATCATCAGGACCGCGTGGTCGATTCCCGTTCCACTCGGGAGGGCGCGGCGACCCGCCGTCGTCGAGAGTGCTTGGGTTGCGGGGAGCGCTTCACCACCTACGAGTACATCGAGCGGGCTCCGGCGCTGGTGATCAAGAAGGACGGGCGTCGAGTGGCCTTCGATCGGGAGAAGATTCTGGGCGGAGTCCTGCGAGCCTGCGAGAAGCGCAGGATCAGTCGGGAGGAGCTCGATTGTCTGGTCGCTTCGGTGGAGGCCCGGGTCCTCTCCGGAGCCAAGGAGGAGATTTCCTCGAGCGAGATCGGTCTGGCGGTCATGGACGAACTCGAGGCTCTCGATGAAGTCGCCTATGTTCGCTTCGCTTCGGTCTACCGCAGTTTCCGCAACGTGACTCAATTCATGGAAGAACTTCGCTCTCTCCTCGAACGTCAGGTCGACGTCGCCGGGATCGAGGGCAATGAGGCCCCGGATCGATGAGCGAGACCCCTGCCGTACGTGAAGAGACCCCTCCCGAGACCATGTCGGTCCTCGACCATCTCGACGAGCTGCGTCGCACCATCATCTGGGCGGTGGCTCTGGCCGCATTGGCGGCCATTGCGGCTTGGTTCGTGAGCGATCAGATCGTGGACACGCTCTTGCGTCCCGCACGCCTGGCCGGTCAATCGTCTCTCTATTTCCATGCCCCGATGGAAGCCTTCATGCTGAAGTTGAAGGCAGCGGGCTCGGTTGGATTGCTGTTGGTCTTTCCGCTGATCCTCTACAAGATCTATGGCTTCGTTCTGCCGGGCCTCTTCCCTCGGGAGAGGAGAGTGGTCACTCCGCTCTTGGTGGCCGCCACCGGGCTCTTCTACGTCGGCGTGGGGTTTTGCTTTTTCGTTCTCATGCCCATGGTGATCCGCTTCGCGGTGAGCTTCGCAACCGATTCTCTCCAGCCCCTGCTCTCGGCCGGTTACTACTTCGACTTCGCGGCGAAGTTGTGTCTGGCTTTCGGGATCCTCTTCGAATTGCCGATGGTGATCTTTGCCCTCAGTTGGGCCGGAGTGGTCGAGCCTCGGACTCTGCTGCGTGGATGGCGATATGCCTTGGTCGCAATCGCCACCGTCTCTGCGGTGCTCACCCCGCCGGATCCGCTGAGCCAGGTGATGCTCGCCGGACCGGTCATGGTGCTCTATCTCGGGAGCGTGTTGGTGGCGATGCTGGTCCGGCGTCGGCGCCGCTCCGAGGTCGTCGACGAGTCTCCCCCTGAGCCTCCGGAGGATCCGGGCGGTCCCTCCGGCGCCGATGGTTCAGATGGACCAGAGGACCCCGGCGCGGGGGATTCCCCCCGTGAAGCGGCCTCCGGGCCCGATGCGGAAGGCGGTTCGGAAGGCGATTCGTCGTGGCCTCGGCCCGCTTCGGGGACTGTGACCCGCCGGGATCGCCACGAGGGATCCGAAGCAGGGGAGGAGGACCCGCAAATGCCGAAAGACCCCACGGATGGGGGCAATTGACAGCCTTGCGGCGGGTCGCTATACATTGGTGCGCAAGATCTGGGTGTGCGGACGCCCGGTTCTTCTCCCTATCGCTCGGGTGCTCTCCCCGTCGCGAGCAGATCCCTTCCCGGAAAGGCCTAGGCTGTGCCCCTCGCTGGAGAAGACCGCGTCCGACTCCAGACGCTCCAGGAGTGGATCGCGCCGGAGCTCGCGAGTCTGGAATCAGAGATCGCCAAACTCCTGCACAGTGATCTCGCCATGCTCGAGGAGATCCTGACCCACGTTTCGTTGGGTAGGGGGAAGCTTCTGAGGCCTACCCTGGTGTTGATCAGTGCCCGGGGTGAGGAGAGGGCTCCGGCGGATGCGGTCTTCGCGGCGGCTTGCGTGGAACTCATCCATACTGCGACTCTGGTGCACGACGACTTCATCGACGAGGCGGAGACCCGGAGGGGGTTGCCATCGGTCAACACCCAGTGGGGAGCGGCTGCGGCGCTGATTACCGGAGATTATCTGTACACCAAAGTGTTTGCCTTGCTCACCGGACGAGGGTTGCACGACTGCATGCGCAGCTTGGCGCGGGCCACCCACGCCATGAGCCGCGCAGAGATGATGCAGCTCGAGTGGCGCCGCCGAATGGATTTGAGCGTCGACGACTACATGTTGGTGATTCGGAACAAGACCGCGAGTCTGATCGAATCGTCGTGCGAGATGGGATCGTTCTTTCACCCGGATTTGCGAAAGCACCACGCAGCCTTGGCCCGCTTCGGGCGAGCGGTGGGCATGGCCTTCCAGATCGTCGACGACATTTTCGACTACCACGGAGATCAGGAGAGTCTGGGCAAGCCGGTGGGTGGTGACTGGCGTGAAGGCCGCATTACCCTACCCTTCATCGCGGCGTGGAACGCAGCGGAGGAGGGCGAGCGCCAGAGTTTGCGGAAAGCGGTGGACGAGCATCCCGACCCCTCGGTGCTGTGGCCTCGGGTGAGAGAGTTCGTCGACGAACACCGGGGTGTCGAGGCTTCCTACGAAGCTGCGCGTCGCTTCGGCAGCGAGGCCAAGGAAGCTCTCGACCTACTCGACGGCTCTCCGCAGCACGAGATTCTCTCGACGGCCGCGGACTACGTGTTGGGCCGACTCCACTAGAACCTCTGTCGGGCGATCGCCGCGCCCCGAGCCGGGAACGAATGAACGAATCCAGCCGAATGTCCTTCGCGACCCAGGTCGTCGACCTTGCTCTATCCAAGAAGGCCGACGATCTCATCGTCCTCGATCTCCGGGGTTTGGCCGATGTCGCCGATACCTTCGTGGTCGCGACTGGCTACTCCGAGGCTCAGGTCCAGGCAATCTGCGACGCGATCCTCGATGGAGTCGAGGAAAAGCCTCTCCACGTCGAAGGGCGGGAGTACGGCAAGTGGATTCTCATCGACTTCGTCGACGTTGTCGTACACATCATGCTTCCCGAAGATCGGGACCGTTATCGTTTGGACCGTCTGTGGGGAGATGCACCCCTCATTCGCTATGACGAAACCGGGAAGATCGTGTCACAGCGCGAGTCGGCGATTGCCGCGGAGCGTGAAGGCGAACCCCCAACCCAAGATGCTCTCTCATGAAGACCGCGATTCGTGATGCCTTGGTGAAGGTGCTCGAGAACTACGGGATGTACGAAGAGGACTTCGTTCTCGACCTCGAGCAACCCCGTGATCCCAGCCACGGGGATGTCACGACCAATGTGGCGTTGGTGTTGGCCAAGAAACTCGGGCGCAAGCCGCGCGAACTGGCGGGGGAACTGGCTGCGAATCTGGATCTGGACCGACAGCACATCGAGTCGGTGGAGATCGCGGGACCGGGTTTCGTGAATTTTCGGGCCGCGCAGCGTTGGTGGAGCGAGTGCATTCAGGAGGTCCTCTCGGAAGGACCGCGTTTCGGACGATCGGACGCGGGAGGAGGACAGAGGGTGAACGTCGAGTTCGTGAGCGCGAACCCGACGGGACCGATGAACATTGTCAGTGCCCGGGCGGCGGCGGTGGGATCCGCGCTCTGCCGCACTCTGGATTTCGCCGGCTACCGCTCCCATGCGGAGTTCTATTGCAACAACTGGGGCCGTCAGGCACGGATCTTCGGAGCTACTCTGAGAGCGCGCTTCGCCGAGCAGGTGGGGATCGACTCGGTCGGTTTTCCCGAGGATGGATACCGGGGAGACTATGTCGTGGAGATGGCGAGAGCTCTGGCCGAGAAGCCGGATTCTCCGGTGGAGGCGCCCGCTCTGCCGGCCACCGCTCGCATTCAGGGCCAGCTGGTGATGGCGGATGGCTCCCCTTCGGACTGGATGCGATTGGAAGAAGATGCGTCGGTCCAGGCTTTCGCTCAGTATGGAATTCGAGCCATGATCGCGTCTCAGCTGGCGACCTGCGCTCGATTCGGAATCTCCTACGACACCTGGTTCTTGGAGTCCGATCTGCACCGCAACGATCGTTTGACTCCGGTCTTGAATGAGCTGGACGAACGAGGTCATGTCTACGATCGGGACGGTGCACGGTGGTTTCGTTCGACTGTCTTCGGAGACGAGAAGGATCGCGTGTTGGTCAAGGCGGACGGGGACACCACCTATTTCCTGGCGGACATCGCTTACCATGCGTCGAAGCATTCGCGAGGATGGGAAAAGGCCATCGACTTTCTCGGTCCGGATCATCACGGTCACATCGCTCGGTTGCAGGCCGCAATGCAGGCTTTGGGCTATGACGAGGATTGGCTCGAGGTCTCCATCCTCCAGCAGGTGAACTTGATCCTCGATGGCAAGCCTCTCGAGATGTCCAAGCGGGCGGGGCGACTCGTGACCATGGATCAGCTCATCGACGAAGTGGGGACCGACGCGGCGAAGTTCTTTTTTCTGGCCCGAAAGAACAACAGCCATCTCGACTTCGATCTGGATCTCGCGAAGGACGAGAGCAATGAGAATCCCGTGTACTATGTCAAGTATGCCCATGCGCGAATCTGTTCGGTACTGCGGAATGCGGAGGCCAAGGACTTCACCTTCGAGGACACGCCACTCGAAGAGCTCGATCTCCTCGTGCACGCGAGCGAACGAAATCTGGCCAGAATGTTGCCCGAGTTTCCTCGGGTCGTGGCTCAGGCTGCACGCGCGCGGGAGATGTCTCGTTTGACCACCTACGTCCAAGAACTCGCCGGCGCCTTCCATCCCTTCTACCACCAATGCACCATTCTGGGCGAGGACGAAGCCCTCAGTCGGGCTCGGTTGACCTTGTGCTCTGCGACTCGAACGGTTCTCGCGAACGCCATGGCGCTGATCGGCGTCGACGCACCCGAGCGCATGTAGATCGCGGCCTGGCCCCGACGGGAGAAGCCCATGTCTCAGTCTTTCAGCATCGTCATCGTGGGATCGGTGGCTCTCGACACTCTGGAGAGCCCCTGGGGAGCGGCATCGGACTGTTTGGGGGGGAGTGCGTCCTATGCCAGCCTGGCCGCGACCTTCTACGCTCCGGTTCGGATGGTCGGTATCGTGGGGAGCGACTTCCCTGCGGCGTCGACGCAGCTCTTTCGCGAAAAAGGAGTCGATACCGAGGGTTTGGAGGTGGCCGAAGGCAAGACCTTCCGGTGGGGAGGACGCTACCACGCGAATATGAATCGGCGGGACACTCTCTTCACCGAGCTCAATGTCTTCGAGCACTTCCATCCCAAGCTTCCCGAGTCCTACCGCGACACCGAGATCGTATTCTTGGCCAACATCCACCCGTCCCTGCAGCTCGAGGTGCTCGATCAGGTGAGCGCCCCTCGTTATGTAGCTCTCGACACCATGAATCTCTGGATCGAGACCGCACGCGATGCATTGGGTGAAGTGTTGAAGCGGGTCGACTTGATCTTCGTCAACGACGAAGAAGCCGCGCAATTGACCGGGCATTCGAATCTGTGCCGCGCCGTGGATGCCTTGCGCGAGATGGGCCCGCGACACGTTGTGATCAAGAAGGGCGAGCATGGGGCAGTGCTTTTTTCTTCGGATGGTCCATTCGCCTTGCCCGCAGTGCTGTTGGACAAGGTCTTCGATCCCACCGGCGCGGGGGATACTTTTGCCGGGGCGTTTCTCGGCCACGTGGCCCGGGAAGGGTGTCTCGATGGGCCGACTCTCCGGCGGGCCATGATCTACGCGACGGTGACCGCGAGTTATGCTACGGAACGATTCGGAGCCGATCGCCTTGTCGAGGCCAACCTCGAAGACATCGAGAATCGCATATCGATTCTTCGTGAGATGACGCAGTGGCCGACAGGCACGACTGTGTGATACACTTCGCTCTACACTCGTGGAATCGGCGTTGTGTGGATGACAGCGTGAGGAGGTTGGCAGCGATGAGTCTCGACGCGCAACAGATCGCAGAAGCTCGCGCTCAGATCGAAAGAATTCAGAGCGTAGACGGAGCCCACGTACGGACCGACCCGGGAGGATCGGTGATCGGAGTGGATGTGATCTCCGATACGAGCCGGGCCGCGCAGCGCATTGTGAGGGATGTGGAGGTCGTGCTCCGCCGCTTCGGCGTCGATCTCGACCATCGCAAGATTTCGGTGGCTCAGCTCGAAGAGCCGGATCGTTTTCGGCGCGCGGCCGTGGAGTCCCCGACCCCTTCGCGTCCGAACGAAGCGGTG
>JAJRXK010000094.1 GCA_024276305.1 Candidatus Krumholzibacteriota bacterium | reverse complement strand
TCGGGATTGGTTTCGGAGTCGAGCAATCGGGCCGCTCGGTCGAGCTTGCCCGCGTAGATCGCGCGGGCCGCGGGCTGGAGGCGGAGGAAGGCCACCACTTCCTGGGGCGAAGCCGCGACATCGTCCTTTTCGAAGAGATAGCCCATCCACTTCTTCGGCCGGGTGTCCTTCTCGAGAGTACGGACCACCTCGCGGGCGGTCTGCGCATCTCCGGCCAGCAGGGACATGTCGGCGAGGGCCAGGCGCACCGAGGGCTCGAGCCAGTCCGGTTGCGAGGGCACGTTTTCGAGGAGCTGAGTCATGGCCACTCGGGCTTCGGCTGCGCGCCCCGCCAGATGCCACCCCAGAACCTGGTAGTAGCGGAGGCGTCGGCCTCCGGCCCGATTGACGGAATCTTCAGAAGCCTGACTGAGCTGCCAGCACCGGGAGATCCGGTCCTGGTCCATGGCGAAGCGTTGCGGCCAGAAGAAGTCGATCACTGCGAAGGGCTCGACGAGTCGGGCATTGCCGGGATAGTCGTGAGAGAGGGTCTCGAAGGTGGAGAGGGACTTCTGGAAGTCGGCCTCGAAGGCGAAGTAGATGAGTCCGTGAATGGCGAAGGCGTCCTGATATCCGAAGGCGCCGGAACGATAGGCATCGCGGATGTATTGCAGTCCTCGGTCGCGATCTCCGCTGGGCAGCCGCAACAACCAGGCCGCGAATTTCACCACGCTCGGAAGCCCATCCGCGAAGTAGTAGAACGCTCCCATCAGCAGCTTGGCGTGGGGATTGTCGGGATCACGATCGAGGACGAAGTCGAGATCCTTCTTGGCTTTTTTCGAGGTCCGGCCGGCGGACCAGTAGCTTGCCGAGAGGGTGTGGAGCTGGGCTTCGAACATGCGTGCCCATCCCCGGTAGAGATGTCCCGCGACATCGTCCTCGTCTTTGTCGAGGAGGACCTCGGCCTTTTGCCGTGCATCGTCCAGAGCGGCGTAGACCGGAGGCATCTGCACTTCGATGGTCTGCCGGTGAGTGTTCTGGTCGGCCAGGAATTCCCTCAGATAGCGGGCCTGGAGGAGAGAACTGCGAGGATCCTGGGGAACCCGAACCAAGACCGAATCCACGATGGCGCGGGCGTCGTCGAGTCGGCTCTGGTAGATCGCGACCATGAAATCCTGGGACTCTTGGTCCAGCCAGATCTCGTCGGCTTCGGTGAGCAGACCGGTGGGTAGGGAGCGCGGCGAAGGTGCCGTTTCGAGGAGCGACCGGTCCTGGGCCGAAGCGGTGGAGACCCCACTCAGAACGACGACCAGAAGAGCGCAGACCACGCCGGGCAAGAAGACAGATTTCATGGCAACACGGGGGAGTTAGAGGTTCCAGCGTGGACTCACTCGGCCCCGTCACCCAGGCGTCGCGTGATCCAGATCGTTCGGAAGACGGAGGTGCCGAGAGTTCCTGCCGCCATCACGCCGAGGACCCACAGCAACGCAGTGCCCGTGGGTTCTCCCATCGCCGACGAAAGGGTCGGATCGAGGATGGTCCCCAAGGCCATCAGGAGCATCCGCTCCGCGCGCTGAAGTACGCCATATTTACACAAAACTCCCAGGCTTTCGCCACGAGCCCGGGTGTAACTCACCAGGAGTGAACCGGCCAGAGCGGCGACAACCAGGAGATTCGCGGCCTGGGATGGGTAGAACCAGCCTGCGCCGAGGAAGACCGCGGTCTCACTGTAGCGATCCAAAGTGGAGTCGAGAAAGGCTCCGGCGGGACTGGCGAGGTTGCGAGCTCGCGCCACTTGACCGTCGATCACGTCGGCGAGTCCGCTCAGGAGGACGTAGAGGCCGGCCCAGGGCAGCTGCCCCATCGCCAACGCCACGCCGGCCGCCACTCCGAAGAGCACCCCCAAGAGGTTGAAGACGAGTGGACTCAGCCCCAAAGCCACCGGCAGGGAAAAACAGGGGCGGAAGGCCCAGTAGAACCAGTCCCGGACGAAGTAGCCAAGGAAGAAGGAACCGCCGCGGCCGGAGGCGTCCCGTCCCCGCTGGCGTCCCTCGGAGCTGAGGCGGTAGACCGGCATCGAAAGCGCTGCCGTGGCGATCGAGCCCAGGAGGATCCAGATCTCGGTCTTCACCCGCGACTGCCTCGGTGGTGGGGAGAGGGGTTGGTGTGATTGCACCGGAGCTGCCACAGAACACGGAAGAGTTTCGGCCACAGGAGCAGGAAGGGATAGCGGCGCTGCGCTTCGGTCAGCTCCAGGCGGACTCCGCTTCGACGGTGCAGTTTCTGGGCAATGTAGTCGAGCCAATTCTCGAAGGTGATCACGTACTTGAGCCATCTCAAGGTCGCACGCAGCCGAGACCACCCGAAATAGGCGTCCCGCCGCCGGAATCCCACGGCGGATGCGGCGTGGTGAAAGAAGCTGCCCTCCGATTCCGGTCGGAGGCCGACCGAAGGGCCGTGCTCCTGCAGGATCCTCTCGTATTCGCGCACGAGCTCATCGCCCTGCGCCTCCAGGACCTCCAGGACTCGGTCTCTGGATTCGGGACGGATCTCCGAGCGATAGGAGATCTCCAGCATGCGTGCGCAATAGTCCGCGGCCCGGAATCGCAGCGGCAGGTAGGCGGGTACCCAACGGAGCGAGTCCCGCCGCGCGCCCTCCAGAAGGTCCTCGAGCAGATGGCGTGTGGATTCGTCGCGGACGGCGATGATGCGGACGGTCTGCGTGAGACGGCCTTTGCAGAAGTGGTCACGACTGCGGGGTCCGAGTTCCCTCGCCAAATCCGATCGTGAGATGAAGAAGCACTTGCAGCCGGGCGCGTCCTCTTCGGCGAAGAGGCGCAGGACATTCGGAGGCAGGAGACGATTGGTGAAGGCGAGCAGATGCTGGGAACGGCGGAGGTGGCCGGCGCGGTGGAGGGCACGATAGGATGGGGCATAGTCGTCGACGATCACGAAGAGATCGGCGGCACTGTGCTTGCCCGGCGAAGTGTTCACCAGACGGGAGCCGAAGAAGAGAATCGCGACCAGGTCGTTGCCGCAGACTCTTCGCAGGATTTCGGCCGCTCGGGCCACATCGGCGGGGAGCCCGCGGTCCCCATCAGTGGTCGTCATCGCTCTGCCTCAATTCGTCGAGAGCCCGCTGCATGCGGTCGTGCATCTCTTGGAGGAAGGTCGGGGCGTCGTGTTGGTCCGGATCGAAGTCGAAGGGACCGATCGCGGCGATCCGTCCGCGGACGAATCCGATTTCGTCGGCAAAGTCTCGGAGTCGACCACAGCGCCAGAAACCATCGACGACCAGCGCGTGGACGGTCCAGGCGCCCGTCTCGAGCATCGCACTGGTGCCCGCGGGCCGGAAGGGCCGGAGATTGCCGTCACGGCTTCGATGCCCTTCGGGAAAGATGAGCATGGGCCGAGTGGTCTGGCGGGCCGCGGTCTCGAGCATTTCCAATTGAGCGTCGCTGCGGTTTCCGGGGTCGACCAGGGGAAAATTGCAATAGCGCAGCATGAACGAAACCAGAGGGATGCGGTGGGCGTAGGTGCGTCGGGTGACGATCGTGGGATAGCCGTCGCGGATCGCAAGCATCGCGAGGGGGATGTCGAGCAAGGATTGATGGTTCATCAGAATGAGCGTGCGGCCGTGGGGGTCGATCTGCGGCGGAAGCGGAATCTTCGCGCCGGCCACTCCTCCGACCAGTCGAATCAGGGCAAAATGGGCCATGCCACGAATCCACTTCGTCAGTATTGTGTCCCGTCGAGACGGAAAGGCGCGTACGAGACCTATGACCACGATTCTCTGCCAGAGATCGGCCAACACGAAGGTCACGCCCACCGCCACGAGCAGGACGCGACCCCGTACCCGGGGCCAGAAAGGCTTGGCATTCTTTGAGTTAACGGCTCGTGCGGCCATCGCACTCCACGGGTGTTCGCCTGGATTCGGCTCGGTTTCGGGTCGGGGCGAGCTGCGGTCCCCCCTTCGCGGGAACGCAGAGGAGCCCGACAAAGGCTTCCCCAAGTCGTGAACCTTCCCCTATGATCCCCAGAGATCGAAATGAAACCTAGTCCCGATTCCACGCCAGCGTCAATGAAGTCCAATCGTCGCAGCCAAATCGATGCCGCGCGGCAGCAGGAAGCCCTCGACGAGACGGGTCCAGGCGGACCTGCGCTCGAGCCCGCGTCGAGGGAGCAGGACTTCCAGGACTATGACTACAGCAATTTCTATTTCGGGGTGGGGCACGACGCCTTCGACATGCTCACGCCCTTCGACGATTGGTGGCAGTGGGCTCGGCCCGAGGGATACTACCTCTTCGGTCAGCCCATGGAGTCGGCGCCCGGAACCCGGGTGGATGTGCGGGAGACCAAGGGACACAAGGTCCTCAAGGGGCTCATCAACCTCGCGTCCTACAACTACCTTGGCCTGTCCTATCGCCAGGAAGTCATCGACGTCGCGACCGAGGCTCTCCAGCGCTACGGGCTGGGGGCCAGCGGCTCGCCCATCCTGAGCGGATTCTTCGATCTTCACGAGAAGCTGCGGCTGGAGCTCGCGCGCTTCAAGGGCAAGGAGGACGTGCTTCTCTTCCCCACCGGATACAGTGCGAATCTGGGACTGATCTCGGGTCTGATGCGGCCGGGGGACTTGGTGCTGGCCGACCAATACGCCCATGCCTCGATCGTCGATGGAATCATCCTCTCCAAGGCCAAACCGCTGTTCTTCCGGCACAACGATGCCAATGACCTCGAGCGCAAGCTCAAGCGCTTCGACGGCAAGAAGCTCGTGGTCGTCGAGGGCGTCTATTCGATGGACGGCGATCTGGCGAACCTGCCCGACATCGTCGAGGTGTCCAAACGCTACAACGCCCGCATTCTCATCGACGAAGCCCATTCGAGTTTCCTCTTCGGTGAGAATGGGCGAGGGGTGGCCGAGCACTTCGGACTCGACGACGAAGTCGACATCCACGTGGGGACCTTCTCCAAGACCCTTGGCGGAGTGGGAGGCTTCGTGGCGGGCTCCTCCAAGCTCATCAACTACCTCCGGGGATTCGCTCGATCGCGGGTGTTCTCCTGCGCCATGCCGCCGGCGATCGCGGCTGGACTCTTGCGCTCCCTCCAGATCGTCGAGGACGAGCCCGAGCTGCGGACCAAGCTCCACGACAATGTCGCGTTCATGCAGACCCGTTTGCGCGATGCCGGAGTGGATATCGGAGATTCCGCATCGCAGGTCATTCCGGTCTTCGTGCGTGACGACAAGCGGATTTTCTCTATTGTGGAGCAACTCAATCACGAGGGCGTGTACCTGAATCCGGTTCGCTACCCCGCGGTGGGCAAGCACCGCTCGCGCGTTCGGATCTCGCTCTCGGCAGCTCACCAACGCCCCGACCTCGAGGAGGGGGCGGACATTCTCATCCGAGTCTTGAGGCGGAACGGACTATGTCCCTGACGACCTATGAGTTCTCCGAGGCGATCAACGGCTTTTTCGAGATGCCGGCGGAGGACGCGCGTCGGCTCTTGCCCGCGCATCTGCCACCTCTGGAGAAGCAGCACGAGACGGCGGTTCTCGCCGTCACCGCATTCGATTTCACGGGGAGCGAGGTCGGATCCTATCAGGAGCTCGTCCTCGCGGTGATCGTTCCCCCCATCGTCGAGGCGGGTGGAGCTTTCCCCCAGTCCGCATTCCATCCTTTTGTGGTGGCGACCAGTAGTGAGGCCTCTCGGGACCACGCCATCGAGCGATGGCATCTTCCTCACTACATGGCGGACATCCGGGTGAGCTTCGACTTGGATGGCGACCGGGTGGAAGCCCACGCCTTCGAGGGAGATCGGCCGATTCTCGACATCGCGATCAGTGCCCATCATTGGGAGAAGGTCGACCATCTCTATCAGTGTTTCATGACCGATGAGGATTCCCGTTACAAGGTCGACATGAACCTGCAGGGAGATTTCACCGATCACGAGGAGGAGACGGGCTCGCTCACCATCCACTCGCACCCCATGACCGAGAAGTTGGTGGGGATGGAAATCGAGACTTTCCCCTTCCGGGAGATGTGGATGCGCTCGGGACGCCAGGTCTTCCAAGAGCTCGAGACGCTGTAGCGGCCACCGCGGGCGCCAGCAGTCATCATGAAAGCAGTGGTCATTGTGAATCCCGCGGCTGGACGAGGTCGCGGGATCGGTCGTATCCGGGAGTTTCGAACCCTCCTCGATCGGGCCCTCCCCAATCTTCGATATGAGGAGACCACCGCTCCGGGACAGGAAGGGGCCCGGATCGATGCCGCCCTCGCAGCCGGGTGCGATGCCGTGATCGCGGTCGGCGGGGACGGCACTTGGGGGGCCGCAGCCGACCATCTTCTGCAGACTGGCCGTGCCGACATTCCTCTCGCGTTACTACCGGCGGGAACTGGATGCGACTTCGGAAAGTCTCTGGGCATCACCTTCGATCGGCGCGAAGAGGTGATTGCAGCCATCGCGGAGGGGCAGACTCGCCGGGTAGATGTGGGTCGAGTCGAGGGGCGCTACTTTCTCAATGTGGTGGGGCTCGGCTTCGACATCGCGGTCATTCATGATGCCCAGACCCTGCGGTGGCTGAAGGGAGATCTGCTCTATCAATTCTGCGCTCTGCGCCAACTCTTCCGCTATCGGGGCCTTCCCTTCGCAGTCGGCCAAGGCGCAGGCCAGACCGAGCGTCGGCCGCATCTGATGCTCGTGGTCGCCAACGGTCAGTACTTCGGGGGCTCTTTCCACATCGCTCCCGAAGGATGCCTCGACGATGGACGACTCGATGCCGTATCCATTCTGGATGCCGGACCGTGGGGACGAGCGCGGCTCTTCCAGAAGGTCGGCCGGGGACGTCACCTCGGCGACTCGCGCGTGCGGGTCCTCTCCGCCTCCCGCTTGGAGGTCGAATTCGAGGGGCCGATCGAGTACGAGGTCGACGGGGAAGTCTTCCGCACCGAAGCGGATTCTCTGGAGATCGAATGTCTCCCCCGGGCTCTGCGGGTCTTTGCGCCATCGGAGAAGGGGAGGAATTGAACCATGAAAGCCGTGGTATTCGACGGAGCGATTCCCCGCTATCTGCTCTCCAGAGCGGTGGGAGTTCTGGGGCCTCAGTGGATGACCGGGCCGGGGCGCTGCACTCGACTGGGGGAAGTCGAGGAGCCCGAGTTGCCCGACACGGATTGGATCCGGGTCCGCACTCGGCTGGGCGGAGTCTGCGGAAGCGACCTCAATCTGGTGGGCTTGGGAGTGTCTCCCTCGACCTCTCCCTTCTCTTCCTTCCCCTTCGTCATCGGTCACGAGAACGTGGGAATCGTCGATCGAGTGGGGGGTGGTATCACCGATCTCCGAGTCGGTGATCGAGTGGTGGTCAATCCGCTCCTGGCCTGCGAAGTCCGAGCCGTGGATCCTCCCTGTCCCGGATGCGCCAGCGGTCATCCCTCGCGCTGCGAGAACTTCACCGAAGGTCGGCTTCCGCCCGGAATGCTCATGGGCAGTACGCGTGGAGTCGGGGGAAGTTGGGGAGAGGCCTATGTGGCTCATCGCAGCCAGGTGCATCGGGTCGGTCCGGAGCTGAGCGATCGCGCGGCGGTGCTCACCGAACCTCTGGCCACGGCATTGTCACCGGTGATGGCCGATCCCCCTCGGTCCGGAGAGAAGTTGCTGGTGATCGGAGGGGGGACGGTCGGCTTGATGATCGTGGCCGCACTGCACCGGCTCGCCGCCGACGCCGAGATCTGCCTTCTCGCGCGTCACGAATTCCAGGCGGAGGCGGCAGAGCGACTCGGAGCGGCTCGGGTGGTGCGTCCCGGTCGAGGAGAGGACTACTTCCAATCCTTGGCCGACCTCTCGGGGGCGCGCTTGCACCGCCCCATTCTCGGCCCGCGAATCGCGGTGGGTGGATTCGATCGTTCCTTCGTCTGTGTGGGGGGGAAGACGGCAGTGAGCGATGCCCTGCGCTTCACCCGTTCCGGGGGCGAAGTGATTCTCCTGGCCAATGTGGCCCGACTCGACGGAGTGGATTGGACCCCGGTGTGGCTCAAGTAGCTGCGGATGCGGGGGAGCCTCTGCTACAACCATCATCGAGGCTTCGGTGCTCCGACTTCTTCGGTCGGCGACGAGAATCAGAAGACGGAACACCTCCACCCCATGGCCTCACGGGGGGCCTTCGACTTCGCCCTCGAGGTCCTCGCCGAGCCCGGGGGACGTCAGATCGAATCCCTGCTGACCCATGTCTTCCCCTTGGAACAGTTTCGCGATGCTCTAGCGTTGGCCACCCGGCGAAGTGCCGAAGCGAGCATCAAGATCGCATTGGCCTTCCAGGATCAGGGGTGAGGGATTGAATCGGATTCTGCGTTCACGGGCCTTCTGGATGCTGATCCTCTTGGTAGCCCTCTCTCTGGGGATTCGTGAGTGGGTCGATGCCGAAGGTGGCCCGCGTGAGGCCGTCCAGCGTTTTGGCGTGTGGGCGCCGGTGGTCGCACTGGCGGTGCAGACCATCACCAAGATGACTCCGGTGGGAAACGTCGTGATGGCGGTGGTGAACGGAGTGCTCTTCCCTCTCTGGCTCGCCATCGGGCTCAATCTCTTCAGCGGGCTCATCGGGGGCATGATCATGTACACGGTGTGGCGAAGGGGAGATGAGGAACTCGATCTGCAGAAACAGATGGAGCGTCTTCCGGGGTGGGTGCGTCGCCGAGCGGGGGACAATCTCTTCTTTCTGACCGTATTGCGCTTTCTCCCGTGGGTGGGGGGGAACATGGCGGATCTGGTAGCAGGGGCCCATCGGATTCCCCTGCGCACTCAGGTCCTGAGCATTCTCCTCGGCTATCTTCCGGGTTCGATCCTCTACGCGCTCATGGGGGCGGGAATCATTCACTGGGCCTGAGTGCGGGCCACGGGCACGGCTCACACTTTTGGCAGGGGCTCAACGCCTCCGCTTCCACCATACTGAAACTGCAGACCGCCCTTGCCCCTGGGCGCCGCAACGCGTTGCGGCTGGACCGGACGAGTGACTCATGTCTTTGGGTGGTCGTCGATCGGTATCCGGACTGCGCCGACCGGGATGGGAGTTCTGGCGTGGGCTGGAGATCCCCCTCGCCTACCGGATCTCCGTACCGGTCGCGACCCTGGTGACGGTGGTCTTCGCGATTCATCTCTCGGTCAATGACCCCCAGCGTTTGTTGCTCTCGCAGAAGCGCGCCCAGGCGAGGCGTCTCGGCCGCATCGTCCAGGCCATTGTCACTCGCGAGATGATCGCGGGTCAGCCCAAGAACGTTCAGGAACATCTCTCGCCTCTGCGTCGCAGTGGGGGAATCGAGCGCATCCTCGTCCTCGACCGCGAGGGCGTGGTGCGTTACGGGAACGAGTCGTCCGAGGTCGGGCGGAGCTATTCGATGGAGGGCGATCCGGAATGCACGGCCTGCCACGATCGTCGCGGCCTGCTTCCCGCCGAGGACCTCGTCCTCCGGCAGCAGGGCGGCCGGTGGGTGTTCTCCTACTTCTTCAGTTTGGAAAACGCCGAGGCCTGTCGCCGATGCCATGATCCCCGCCAGGATAGCCTGGGCGAGGTTCTCCTCGACATCCCTCTCGACGATGCCGATGGAGAACTCCTTTCGGTGGGGCGGCGACTGGCGACCAGTGCGTTCGTGCTCGTGGTGCTGGCGGTGGTCGGAATCTATGCCATCAGTCGAGTGCTCGTCCAGCGACCGATTCGCGCCCTGCTCGAAGCGACGCAACGCATCGAGGGCGGTGACTTCTCGCCCGACTTCCCCCGGCCGAGGCGCGATGAATTGGGGCGGTTGAATCGCGCGTTCCAGAGGATGGCTCAGCGCCTTGGTGCCCTGGTCGAACGGCAGGAAAAAGAGATTCAGCGTCGCACCCGCGAGCTCGAGGAGAGCCAGCGCATGCTTCTCCAACAGGAGAAACTCGCGGCCCTGGGGCGGATGACGGCGGGAGTGGCCCACGAGATCGGCAATCCCATCGGAGCCATCCTCTCCCTCTCCGAGGTCATCGAGGGGATCTCCGACGAAGCCGAAGTGATTGCGGAGTGTCAGGAGATTCGTGCCCAAGTGGATCGAGTCAGTCGGCTCGTCCATGACCTCACCGACTCCGCGCGTCCACATTCCGGGCAGAATCACTGCCGCCTCGACGAGAGTGTCCAGACTGCACGGCGAGTGGTGCGTCTCGAGGGACCTCGGTCCCGCGGCGTGGACTTCGATGTGGATCTCGAGCCCGCGGTGGTCGGTGTCGCCTGCGAACATCTCGTTCAGGTCTTCGTCAATCTCTTCCTCAATGCCGTGGATGCGATGGACGGGGAAGGGCGGATCAGGATTCGGGCGCGGTCTCTCGAAGATGCCATCGAAGTCCGGGTGCTCGACAGTGGACCGGGAGTCGCGCCAGAGGCGGCCTCTCACCTCTTCGAACCCTTCTTCACGACCAAGGAACCGAGTCGGGGGACCGGTCTCGGGCTGTGGATCTGCTACAACGTCCTTCAGCGCTGGGGGGGGACCATCGTGCTTGCTCCGTCCGAGGGACGAGGAGCGGAATTCGTCCTTCGTCTTCCACTGGCCAAGAACCCAGGTGATCACCATGAATAGTCGCTTGCTCATTGTCGACGACGAGCGTGCGATCGTTCGCAGCTTTCGCGCTCTCTTCGAGCGCGAAGGGTTTCGAGTTCAGACCGCGTCGGATGTCCACGAAGCGCGACGACTGCTGCGGGCCGACCCTCCCGACCTCGTGGTCGCCGATCTCCAACTCGCGCAGGGATCGGGCCTCGACCTGCTTCTCGATCCGATGGTGCGATCTCGACCTCTGCCCCTGATCGTCATCACCTCCTATCCCACCGTCGAGACGGCGGTCGAAGCTCTTCGCCGAGGAGCGGCGGACTACCTCACCAAGCCTCTGCGCTTCGCAGATCTGCTCTCGGCCACCCGCAAGGCCCTCGATTCCCAAGGAGGGAAAAGCCGGCCCAAGGTCGACGATGGCTGGAGACTCGGGCGGAGCCAGGAGCTCGTCGGAGACAGCGCGCCGATGTCCAACCTGCGGGCCCTCATCGCCAGGGTCGCTCCCACCTCCTCCACCGTTCTGATCACCGGAGAGAGCGGAACCGGCAAGGAATTGGTCGCTCGCCAGATCCACGCCCGGTCGGCCCGTCAGCAGGGGCCCTTCGTCGCGGTCAATTGCAGCGCCATTCCCGAGACTCTCCTCGAATCCGAACTCTTCGGCTATCGCCGAGGGGCCTTCAGCGGGGCGGACCGCGACAAGCGCGGCCTGGTGGAACTCGCGGGCGGGGGCACCCTGCTCCTCGATGAGATCGGCGATCTCCCTCTCGATTTGCAGCCCAAGCTCCTGCGAGCGCTCGAGCGGAGGGAGATCCTGCCTCTCGGGGCTTCACGGCCTCGGCCCATCGACGTGCGCTTCCTGGCCGCCACTCACCGCTCTCTCGAAACGATGGTCGAAGAAGGACACTTCCGCGCGGACCTCTACTACCGATTGAATCTCTTCGAGCTGCGGGTGCCGCCGTTGCGGGACCGCGTCGAGGACATCCCCGCCTTGGCCGAGCATTTCCGCTGCTGTTTCGGTCCGGAGCTCGGGCCCGGGGTCCTGCGGGTCGGGTCCGAAGCCCTCCTCGCGCTGCGTCATCATCCGTGGAAGGGCAATGTTCGCGAGCTCGAGAATGTGATGCGCAGGGCCTTGGTCCTCTGCGAAGCGGAGGAGATTCGCGTCGAAGACCTCTGGGAACACTCCGACGAGTCGGTCCGGCCCATTGCCACCACCCTGAAAGATGCGGTGCGGGAGTTCGAGCATCGGCTCATCTGCGAGGCCATCGAGTGCCACCACGGGGACAAGCGTCTGGCTGCGGACCATCTCGGGATCTCTCTCGCGAGTCTCTACGCCAAGCTCAAACTCTCTCCGTCTTCGGATTCCCGGAGCCGTGAATGCCGCGCATGAGGATCGTTCCAAGGCCTTGGACTCCGCCCCGCGGCGATTCTGGAAGAATGGAAAAACGCATGCTCACATGTCTTTCAAGAGTGATCTAAGTGTATCACTGACAAACACTTAGCAATCCTGTGATCTCCTCTCAGGGCGGAACGGGATCTGCCACTCGAGTGGCAGATCAGTCGTGCGCGATCTGGTTTCGCGCACCAACAGGAGGGTGATCATGACCAGAACTCTTCGTGGGCTGGGGTGGCTGTTCTTGCTGCTTCCAGTCCTCGCCTTGACGGCGTGTTCCGACGACGACTGTCCGACTTGTGAGGACAATGCGGCGCCGCAACTCAGCTATGTTGGCTCGCAAAGCTGCGAGGCCTGCCATCAGGCCAACTACGACAGCTTCATCAAGTCGGGCCATCCTTACAAGCTCAGCGCCGTCACCAATGGTGTCGCGCCCACCTATCCGTGGGACATCGAGCACAGCTCCGGAGCCATCGTCGAACGTGACGGTCCGCCTCCCGGAACCTCGTGGTCGGATTTTGCCTATGTGATCGGCGGATACGGATGGAAGGCGCGGTGGGTCAAGCCCGATGGCAACGTCTATACCGCGGGAACCCAGGCCCAACTCAATCTGTGGGGAAGCGGGCCGGAGTGGGTCCCCTACCACCAGGACCAGGTGAAGCCCTACAACTACGATTGCTTCAAGTGCCACACGACCGGTGCCAGCCAGACGGGCTCGTGGCCGGCAGGGACCACCGGATTCGGAACCTTCGCCTTCGGCGGAGTCCAGTGCGAGGAATGTCACGGGCAGGGAAGCCAGCACGTCTTCGACCCCCAGACCTTCCGCATGAAGGTCGACGACACTCCGGAGCTCTGCGGACGTTGCCACACGCGCGACTCCCAGAACCGAGTGGCCGTGAGCGGCGGGTTCATCCGTCATCACGAGCAATACGATGAGACCATCCATTCGCCGCACGCCGCGGTGGGATGCGGTGGATGCCATGATCCTCACGCTTCGGTGAAGTACGACGATGTCGCTCCGGGCAATGGGGTGACCACCGAATGCGTCACTTGCCACACCGGCTTCGACACCAATCTCACCCATGTGAAGGGCTTCGCCGGTGCCCCGGATTGCACCGATTGTCACATGCCCAAAGCCGCCAAGTCGGCGCGGGCGGAGCACGAGTACCGGGGTGATATCGCTTCGCACACCTTCACCATCAATCCGGCTGCGGTCGGAAAGTCTGCGATGTGGACTTCGGACGGGAAGTTCGTCGCGCTCGACGAATTCGGAAGGGGAGCGATCACCTTGGACTTCGCCTGCTACAGTTGCCACAACGATCCTGCGGGGGTCGGCGGCGGTGGTAGCCCGAAGACCCTGGCGGAGCTCAGCGCGAAGGCCACGGGAATGCACGGCGTCTTGCCCAAGGTGGTGGCGTTGAGTTCCCGCTGATCCGTCGCTCTCGCATGTGGAGGGTGTCGTGAGGTTGATCGCCCTCCTGAGCGATCAAAGGGGTGTCGGCAGCTCGGATGAGCTGCCGGCGCTTCTTTGTGTCGGAGGGGCGCCGATCGGAGGTGGATCTCAGCGATCTCCGTGGCAGCGGGCGCAGACCGGGCGTCCACCGTCTTCGTGACAGAGCAGGCAACTCTCGAGATCCATCTGGGCCTCCAGGGAGTGCCGGCCGCCGTCACCGGTCGCCATGGCCCAGTCCCCGAAGGAGTGATTCTCGGGGAGTACTCCACGGTCCGCGTGGCAGCTGCTGCAGAACTCCCGATCCACATGACAGCTCTCGCAGTCCAGAGAGGAGATCTGGGCGTCGAGAGCGTGGCGATATTCGAATCCGGTGGGATGAACTCGAGGACGGATGTTGTCGCCGCTGTGGCACTGCTGGCAATCGCTCTGCGTGTGGCAGCTCTCGCACTCGGCCGACGATGCACGGGATTCGAGGCCGTGCCAATGGGTCCAGCCGGGTCCGTGGGATCGCGGGGCAAGCGAGGTCGGATCCGCGGTGTGGCACAGATCGCAGTCCTCGAGGGAGGCCTGGGTCGCGTGACAGCTCCGACAATCCCCCATCGCAGCGCGACGGACGGCTTCGGCCCCACGAGCTTCGTGGCAGCTTGCGCAGTCGAGCCCGCGCCCGAGGTGAGTCTGGTGGTCGAAGACCTCGACCTTCGACCTCTGGGCCGCGTAGCTCTGGGGATCTCCTGGACCGAGGTGGCAGAGCGAACACTGGTCCTCGGTCTCCACATCGTGACAATCCCCGCAGAGATCCATTCCCGGGCGCAGATCCTCGGAGGCATTCCGAGATGCGGCCACGCCCTCGTGGCAGACTTCGCACTCGATTCCATTGTCTTCGACGTGGATGGAGTGGGGAAAGGTCAAGGTGGAGGCGGGGGCGGCTCCGTTTGCAAGGAATGCGCTTGCGCCCAGGAAGACGATGATGGTCAGAGAGCTTCGCAACAGAGTCATGGGTCTCATCCCTCTCCGGACAGGGGGGCGAAGGAGGCTTGGCCGCGCAGGTCGAGGCCGATCAAGAGGCGCAGGTCACCCGAGTTGAAGGGACGATCGACGGTCTGGACCTCGGCCGTGAGACGCACGGATTCACGGAGGTCGAAGCTGGACCGAAGGTAGGAACTCACGACTTCGCGCTCCTCCGACGAAGGAGCGTTGGCGAGGAGCTCGTATTGACTGGCCACCGCTCCCGCGCGCAACTGCCACCACCGGCGGGGCTGGAAGCGGAGACTCCCGTAGATCCGATCTCCGGTGGCGCGGTCGCCGTAGGTTCGGGCATAGCCCAATCGAAGGTGGGGGGCGAGGAGAGCGAATCCGAATTCTCCCGAAGACTGTTCCTCGGTGAAACTCTGCAGAGCCTGGACTTCTCCGCCGAATCCACGGGGACTGCGTCGGGTGAAGGTCTCGCGGGCGAGACGGACTCGGGAGATGTACTGGGAAAAGCGCTGGAACCAGCTCCCCGTCTCGAGCTGGGGACGACGGTCGAGGTACTGGACTGCGAGGACCGTACCGCGGGCAGAGGGAGTCCATCGACCCAGGAATTCCATTCTTTCGAATTCGCTGCGCTCGGTTTCGTAGGATCCCCGGATCCGCAGAGAGAGCTGTCGGCTGCGGCGCCAACCGACCTCGCCTCCCACGGGTTGGCGGATGACTCCATCACAGCGATCGGTGCGGGCCCACCAGAGACTGGCGTCGACTCCGGGTCCCAGCCTTCCCACGATTCGCGCGCCGAAGGCGCCTCGTTTGGAGGGGTCTCCGAATTGGAAGTCCATGTGGAGGCGGGACTGCGCTCCGGCCCAGGCTCGAAGCTCCACTCTCTCGGTCAGCCGAGTGGAGAGGTGCAGTCCATCGAAGTTGAGCCAACTGCTTCCCTCATGGAGGTACTGTCGGCCGAGCCTGGCTTCGGTGCGGCGGGCCCGGAGCTTCAGTCGGAGGTAGCCAGTGTACATCCGAGCCGGTTCGTAGACCTCGCGATCGGCGCGGAGGTCGTCTGCGAGACGTCCGGACAGATTCGCGGAGAGTTTGCCCTTCCACCAACCGGTGGACTGGAGAGAGAAGGTCTGGACCACGCTGGTCTGGTCTTCGTTCGCGACGGGCAGTTGGGATTGGGAGATATAGGCGGTGCTCGAGAGTTGGGCGGACCAGCGCGGTCCCCCCGCTCCGGCCGCGGCCAGGTGGACCTGGCCCAGGACGGCGAGCGCACCGACCAGTGGGAGCGCCCCCCAGAGGAAGGGTCGTTTCATGGTCGCCTCGATCGGGTCTGGAGTATTTTCCGCTGCCAAACTAGCGGGACTGTTGCAAGCCACGAACCGAGAAAACGTGATGCGGCCCCGATTTCGTGTCGACCCAGGCGAGGGAAGGAATTGTTTCGAGAGTTCTGATGCGATAGCATCATAGAAACTGTGATGGGTTGAAGCTTGCCGCCCCAACGGAGGTCGTGGCCGTGAGGAGATCGATCGGGTGGATGGTTCTGTGGGTGATGTTCTGCGGTGGCGCGTCGGCGTCCCCCGCCGCAGAGGATCGCGGGCGTGCGATTGCCGAAGAAGTGATGCAGGCCATGGGCGGTCGACAGGCCTACGAAAGCACCCGTTATCTGGGGTGGGATTTCTTCGGCCGGCGTCACCATCTCTGGGACAAGTGGACTGGAGACCTGCGGACCGAATTCGTGGACGACGAAGGACGTTCCGTGGTGATCTGCATGAACCTCGGGCGGGCCGAGGGAAGAGTTTGGGTCGCGGGGGAGGAGGTCCGGGATCCTTCCCAGCTCGGGGTGTGGATCGCTCGGGGACGTTCCTTCTGGATCAACGACAGCTACTGGCTGGTCATGCCCTACAAGCTCCAGGATCCGGGAGTGACTCTTCGCTACGAGGGGGAAGCGGAGATGCTCGACGGCAGGGTCGCCGACCGACTCACCATGACGTTCTCCGACGTCGGAGAGACTCCCGAGAACAAGTACGACATCTATGTGGCGCGCGACTCCCATCTGGTGGAGGAATGGTCCTACTATGCGTCGGCCGACGATTCGGAGCCGCAGTTCCGAATCCCGTGGGGCGACTGGCGACGCTACGGTGAGATCCTGCTGAGCGGAGACCGGGGCCGGGCCCAGCTCACCGACATCGAAGTCTTCGACGAAGTCGATCGATCTCTCTTCGAGGGGCCGTGATCGAGGTCCTCTTCGCGAGAATGCTCAGCGGAGAAATCCCTCCCAGCCCAGGCGGACTGCGAAGAGGACCAGGATGACCACGACGGCTCGGCGGACCCACTCCGTTCCCTGGCGCATCTGCCAATGAGCTCCCACCCACGCGCCGGTGGTACTGCCGATGGCCAGGGCGGCTCCTGCGCCCCAGTCCACATGACCGTGGCTCTGAAAGACGATGAGGGAAGCGATCTGCAGGAGCAGAACGAAGGCCACCTTGATCGCATTGGAACGCACCAGGTCGAAGCCACCCAGGCTGTGCAGCAGAGTGAGGAGGAGGAGACCGAGTCCGGCTTGGAGGAAGCCCGCATAGAAGCCGATTCCGAAGAAAGCCGCCGCGACCAGGACGGGATGACGGCCCCGGGTCGGGAGAATCGCGGGAGAGTGCTGGCGCAGCAGACCCCACAGAGCCAGGAGGAGGACGACCATCAAGATGCGGCGGAAGAGCACTTCATCGATGTCGGTGGCGACCTCGGCTCCCCACAGCGCTCCCGGCAGGGCGGGAGCGAAGAGGAGGAGAGTGGTCCTCCAGGGAAGGCGGCCTCCGCGGTGGAAGGCGGTGGAAGCCGCGATATTCTGCATGACCAGGCCGATGCGGTTGGAGGCGTTGGCCACCGGGGCCGGGAGGCCCAGCCAGAGCAGGATCGGCAGGGTGAGAAGGGAACCCCCGCCCGCGAAGACATTGACCAGGCCCGAAGCGAATCCCACGACGATGAGAAGCGTGAGCTGTGCGGCGGCCGAATTGTCCACTCGAACTCCGATTCCTTGGCTCGTGACCTTGCCACTGGTGGGGGGGCTCGATTAGCCTGAGCGAAGACGACTCCGCGCGGCCACTGGATTGCTGCGGAAGCGCCAGGGCCTCTCTCACCCTCACCGTCACGCAGGAGCGCAGGAATTGCAAATCGGAATCTACGAAGTCTCCCTGGTCCGCGACGGTGTCTACCTTCTCGACGGCGGGGCGATGTTCGGAGTGGTGCCCAAAGTGCTGTGGGAACCGCACCATCCGACCGACGATTCGAATCGCATCGAGCTGGCTCTGAATTGCCTGCTGCTCCGGGGGGGAGAGCGGACCATTCTCGTCGACGTGGGAATGGGCAATGGCTGGACGGACAAAGAGCTCGCGATCTACGGCCTGCACCGCCCGGAGGGTGGGTTGGTGGAGGACTTGGCTCGCCAGGGAGTCGCTCCGGAAGAGGTCACCGATGTGGTGCTGACCCACCTCCACTTCGACCACGCGGGAGGGGTGGTGACCTTCTCCGAGGAGGGCCGGTCGGAGTTGACCTTCCCCAATGCACGTCATTGGGTCCAGGAGAGGCACCTGCGGTGGGGGGAGGATCCCACCGAGCGGGATCGGCGAAGCTTTCTGCAGGATCGTTGGCGGCCGCTGCGGGAGGAGCACCAGGACCTGCTCGAACTCCTGGATGGTCCGGGAGAGTTTCTGCCCCAGATCGAGGCCCTGGTGGTGAACGGCCACACCTCGGGCCAACAATTGGTGCTGGTCGGCGAAGCCGGTGGTCAGCGCTTGCTCTACTGCGCGGACCTCATCCCCTTCGCCACCCAGGTGCGGGTTCCCTGGATCATGGCCTTCGATCTCCACCCCTTGATCACTCTGCAGGAGAAGAAAGAGATCCTGGCTCGGGCCGCGACCGAAGGGTGGATCCTCTTCTTCGAGCACGATTGCCGAGTGACGGCGGCCCGTCTTGGCAGTGAATCAGGTCGAGTCGTGGTTCGTGAGGAAGTGAGTCTGTGAGTCGAGCTCATCCCCGTCGTCATGTCATGGGGGAGCCTCGGCGTTCGAAGCCCTCGTGGCTTCGGATGCAGACCCGCACTGGCAAGGACTACTTCGAATTGAAGAAGCTCTTGCGGTCGCACGGGCTGAACACGATTTGTGAAGCCGCGAAGTGTCCCAATGTCGGGGAGTGTTGGAATGCCCGGACCGCGACTTTTCTCATTCTGGGCACCCGCTGCACTCGACGCTGCACCTTTTGTGAAGTGGACTACGGTTGGACCGGAGAGGTCGACCGCGAAGAGGGCTCCCGCCTGGCCGAAGCGGTCTCCGAATTGGGTCTCGACCACGTGGTGGTGACCTCGGTGGATCGGGATGATCTGGAAGATGGAGGAGCGGGAGTCTTCGTGGACGTCGTGGAGAGGCTTCGCAGACTCTGCCCTTCGACCAAGATCGAATTGCTGCTCCCGGATTTTCGCGCTCAGCCCGGCGCATTGGCCCAAGTCCTCGAGGCCGGTGCGGATGTGGTGGCTCACAATCTCGAGACCGTGCGCCCGCTCTACCCGGGGGTGCGTCCGCGGAGTAGCTACGAGGTTTCGTTGAAGGTGCTGTCGACGGTCGCCCGATGGAAGCCGCGTCCTCTGGTGAAGACCGGCATCATGGTGGGGTTGGGAGAATCCCGGACCGAGATCGACGAGCTTCTGACGGACGTCGCCGCGGTGGGAGTGGATGTCCTGACCGTGGGTCAGTATCTGCAGCCGTCGGTCCGGCATCATCGAGTCGAGCGTTTCTATTCGCCCGAGGAATTCGAGGAGATCGCGGACCAGGGCCGCCGCGCGGGGATCGCCTGGGTGGAGTCGGGCCCTCTTGTCCGTAGTTCCTACCACGCTGCGGCCCAGACTCGGGCCTTGGGCCCCGCGAGTTGAAGTGAATTCGATCCGGCGTCAGGTGGTGTTGCTGAGTTCGCTGGCCGGGCTGGTGGCCCTGCTCTTCGTGGGAGGGCTCTGGACTCTCTATGTTCGGAGTTCGGCGGTTCTGGAGGACGAGTTGGGGGCTCGGCTGCGAACCGTGGCTCGGGCTACGGCGGCGACGGTGCCCGCGGATTCCTTGGGAGCCTGGCTCGAGTCCTCCACCGCTCGCGTGGAAGTGGCAGGTCTGCACCGTCGGCTGCGGGCTCTGCAACGAGAGAACGATCTCTCACGGGTGGTGGTCTTCGCAGCCACCCGGGAAGTGATCTACGACAGCGCGTCTCTCCTGGAGACCGGGGAGACCTTGCTCTTTCTCCCCGAGGAGAGCGAAGCGGTCGCCAATGCTCTGGGGGGAATGGCCACCGTGGCTCCGCTCCGCCGCGAGGGAGAGGTCTGGCTCAAAGCGGCCTACGCCCCGGTCTTCTTCGGCTCGACGGACTTCCAGGCGACCTTGGAGACCCTGAAGGCGGAAGGGATGCTCGACGATGTGGGTGCGGCCGACTTCGTCGCCGGGTTCGTGGGAGTCTTCGCCCACCCCAGCTTCTTCTCCCAATTGCAGATCCTGCGCCGGAGCCTCGTCGTGGTGGGCACCGTGGTGCTGAGTCTCTTTCTGGCCCTGGTGACCGGCATGACGGTCTACGCACGTCGCCTGGAACGGGCACGAGCAGCCCTTCTGCGGAGCGAGACCCTCTCCTCGATGGGGAGGATGGCTGCCGGGATCGCCCACGAGATCCGCAATCCCCTGGGCATCATCAAGAACAGCGCGCAATTGTTGGGCGAAGAATTGCGCGACGCGGGAATCGACACCGAGGTGGTCGACGTCATCCCGACCGAGATCGATCGGCTCAACGAGACCCTCACCGCCTACTTGGAGTTCGCCAAAGAGGCCCCGCTACGACTCGAGTCGGTGGAGGTGGCGCGACTTTTGCGCCGGACCGTGAAAATGCTGGAAGCGGAGCTGCGACGCGCCTCGGTCCGGCTGGAGCACAACCTGGATTCGGTGGACGAAGTCCGGCTCTCCGCAGATCCCCGCCGTCTGCACCAGGTCTTTCTGAACCTGTTGATCAACGCGATCCAATCCATGCCCGAGGGAGGCCGACTCCGCTTGGTGGTCGAAGCGGGATCCAATCCTTGCCAGATTCGGGTCGAGGACGAAGGATTCGGAATCGAGGAGTCCCGGTTGCGCGAGATCTTCGAGCCCTTCCACACCACCCGGGAAAAGGGGAGTGGCCTGGGGCTGTTCATCGTGAAGCGGATCGTCGACGAGCACGGAGGCAAGCTCACGGTCGAGAGCAAGGTGGGAGAGGGTACGGCGTTCACCGTGCATCTGCCACGGCATCCGAGCCCCAGCGAGACGAGGTAGGACCATGGCGAGGATTCTGGTGGTCGATGACGAGCAGAACATGGCCAAAGTGGTGGCGCGGTCTCTCGAGCGTCGGGGCCATGAAGTCCGCTCCGCAAGCGATGGTCGAGAGGCCTTGGAGAGGCTTCGAGAACAGCCCTTTGCACTGGTCATCACCGACCATCGCATGGAGCCGATGGACGGCATGGCGCTCCTCGCGACGGTGCGAGACCAGTATGCGGACACCGCGGTGATCATGATGACCGCCTACGGCGAAGTGGAACATGCGGTGGAGGCCATGCGGGCCGGAGCGGCGCACTACTTGAACAAGCCCATCGACCTCGACGAGCTCAATCTCATCACCGAGAAGGTCCTCGGGGAAAGCGCACTGCGCCGGGAGAACGAGCAGCTCCGCGAAGTCATGGCTCGACAGTCCGAGGAGTGGGATCTCGTCGGGGACAGTGAGGCGATGCAGGAGGTGCGAGACCTCGTGTTGAGGGTGGCGCCGACCGACGCCACGGTGCTGATTCGCGGAGAGACCGGCACGGGAAAGGAACTCACCGCCAAGGCCCTGCATCGCCACTCCCTGCGGGCGGAAGGTCCCTTCGTGGCGGTGAATTGTGCGGCCCTGCCGGACTCCCTCCTCGAGAGCGAACTCTTCGGGTATACCAAGGGTGCGTTCACGGGGGCGGATACCGACAAGCGCGGGCTCTTCGAGCTGGCCCATGGAGGCACGATCTTCCTGGACGAATTCGGCGAAGCAAATGCGTCGGTGCAGGCCAAGTTGCTGCGGGTCATGGAGGAACGGCGCTTCCTCCCGGTGGGCGGTCATCGCGAGATCGAAGTCGATGTTCGGGTCTTGTCGGCCACGAACAAGGACCTCGAAGAACTCATCGCCGAAGGTCGTTTCCGTGAGGACCTCTACTATCGTTTCAACGTCTTCCCCATCGACCTTCCTCCGCTGCGGGATCGGCTGGAGGATCTTCCCGTCCTCACTCGCCGACTCGCTCGGGGTCTGGGGGCCACCGAAGTCGACCTCCCCCCCGAGGTGTTGGTGATACTGCGGACCTACGCTTGGCCGGGGAATGTGCGGGAGCTGCGCAACGTCCTCGAGCGGGCTCAGATCCTGGCCGGGGGCGGCCCCATCCGGGCCGAACACATCGTGCTGCCCAAAGCCCGTAGTGGCCGGGGAGCGGAGGTCCTCGACCTCAATCTTCAGGCCAACGAGCGCCGCTTGATTCTGGCCGCACTCGATCGCGTGGGCGGCAACAAGACCCGTGCGGCAGAACTCCTGGGGTTGACCCGCCGAGCCCTCTACTCCCGAATGGAGCGGCTCGATCCGCCGATCCTGCCCGAGGCCGAAGACTGAGATGGGGGAGCGGGGACACACGCTCTGTACCTCAGCGTACACTTCACCGGGGGCAACCGGGGGGGCTGCCCGCCTTGGGCCTCACTCAACCCAAGCCGAACCAAGGACTTACGGAACTTTCTCCCCATTGGGGCTTTGGGAACGGAGTGTGCAGTCGAGGGGTGTTCCCACGACTGCCCCCTTGGGGAGGAGATCATCATGAAGAGCACCACCCTCTGGAATCGGATCCGGCGAAGCCTCGGGTGTCTGAGCCTGGTGGTGGTCTGCGCGGGCCTCGCAGCTCCTCTTGCCCATGCCCAGCGGGGCGACTTCCGTGACGAGATCGACCACGCTCGCCAGGTCTTCTCTCGGACCGGGGAGGTCTTGGAGAAGGTGGCCGCGGAGGTCCGCGAAGCCGATGTCCCCAAGTCTCAGGATCTGCTGTCGGCCGCCTTCGCGCTGCAGAGACGGGCCGAGCAGATCTTCTCCCAACTCAGTGCGGAGACGCCGCTGATGACCGCCCGTCCCCGCTTGCGTCAAGCCATCACCCTCTCCCTGCGGGCCAGAGACACCGCTCTGCAGGCCGGCAAGTTGTTGCGCGAAGAAGTGACCCTGCAGCGTCGGGCGCAGCGGGTGTTGGAGCAGGCGCGCGATGCACTGGGACGCGCGCACGATCAGGTCTCCGAGAGTGGCGATGCCAACCTGAGGGAGCTCTTGCGACGAGTGCAGAGTCAGGTGGAGCGAGCAGAGCGTCAGTATCGTGACGGCGACTTCGAAGTGTCTCTGCGCCTGGGGCAGGCCGCGTTGGAACTCATGCGCTCGGCGGCGGCGCGTCTCGACGGTCCGGGACTCGCGCGGCGCTACGAGACGATGCTCGATCAGGCTCGGCGCTTTCTGGACGAAGCAGGTCAGCATCGCGACACCATGAGTCCGTCCCAACGTCAGCGCTTCGACCGGGCCGCGGATCTGCTGCGCCGCAGCGAAGAGCAGTTCCGATCGGGTCATCCTCGGCGGGCGATGGATCTTCTGGACAAGGCGAGGAGCTTGGGTCGGGCCTTCGATGCCGGAGCGAACGGCCCGGATGCCGAGCAGATTCGTCAGGCGGTGGATCGAGTCGAAAGAGCTCTGGCCGATCTGGGAGAACAACTCGATGCCAGAACTCCGTCCCAGGTGCGTCGGATGTACGACCGGGCCCGCGAGGAGCACGATCGAAGCCTCCGAGCCCTCGGCGCGGGTGACCTGCCGCAGGCGATTCGCCACCACCGGGCCACCGTCGACCTCCTGACCCGAATCCGCAACTGGTTGGACGATCGGAGTCGATAAGAACCTTCATGACTTCTGTCCTTCCTCCCGCTTCTCGTCCGCGCATCGTCGTGGTGCTGCTGAGCATCGCGACGATCGGCATTGTTGCGCGCGACGCATCGGCTCAATCCTCGGAGTGGGTTCCTTCGGCGGTCCTCGAGCTGGGGGTGGACAGCTTCAGTCAGATCTTCCGGATCACCGATGACCTCACCGGTGGCCTCCTCGACAGTGAAGCCACCTTCCGGGATACCGCCGACGTGTTCACGGAAATGCGGGTGGCGGCCGAAGCCGCCCTTTCCCGCGAGAGTCCGACGCTGCGGACCAAGCTCTCGTCGCGGTTGTCGACGGGCAGCGAACTCGACCGCGAGGGCCTCGAATTCGATCTCGACTGGCGGCCCGACTCGCGGGACCGCTGGAATGTGGACTTCGATCTCCAGGCCCGGCAATTCCGTCGTGACGCGGACTTCAGTCTGGACAGCGACAATCAAGAGGGCCGTCTTCGACTGCAGTGGCGGCGTCGGATGAATGCGTCGTGGGAGCTGGGACTGCGGGCCAAGGGACAGAGCCTTCGATTCGACACCCGGAGTGTCTACGAACTCGACTACGATCGAGCCGATGTCTCCACGACCGTGAGCTGGCGCGAGGGGTGGAAGCACTGGATCGACATCGAGGTGGGTGGTGGGTCCAAGGATGTTCGTGACTCCACCGCGATCTCCTACGACCACTTCTTCGCCTACGCAGACCTCGGATTCGAAGTCCTCGATGGTTGGCGTCTCCAGTTCCGGCCCGCAGTGGAGCGGCGGGTCTACCAGGAACCGGAAGTGCGCCAACCCTTCTGGGATCTCACCCTCGATCCGCAGTTGCTGATTCCTCTCTCCGACCATTGGCGTCTGCGTTGGAGGACTCCTCTGGAGTGGTTGCGACCGGACGAGAACACTTCGGTCTACTTCGACATCTTCACCGGCCGGGTGGGGGGAGACCTCCTCTACTCGAGGGGAAGTCTGGAGTTCGGAGTGGAACCTCGGTGGTCGTGGTTGAGTTCCTCCATGGAAGTGGAAGATGTCTACACTCAACCCAGTCTGGTGGTTCACATCGATTATTTCGGGAGTGATCGCTGGTGGTTCAGTCTCAGCGAAGAGTGGGGAGATCGGCGCTACTCGCGAGAGGCGTCCGGAGGTCTGGACCTCTACAGCAACTACCAATTCTTTCGGACCAGTCTGTTGGGAGGGCTTCGACTCTCCGATCACCTCTCCTTCGAATTCTTCCTGAGCGATGAGCCCGAACGTCATCGCCGCGATGCCGACAACTCCCGCCTCACGCTGGTGAGCGCCTCCCTGAGGGCGAGCATCTGATCCCCGACCGAGCGGACGAGGACTGGCCCGTTCTCTGCACTTCTTCTGCCGCAGGTGGGCGACGCTTGGGTCGTCCCGTGGTCGATCGTGCCCGGAGGCTCCATGCTGCGCCGAGTCGTTCTTGTCTGTGTCCTCGCTGCGGTGGGGCTTCTTGCGATGGATTCGCGGGGATGGGCCCAGATCGCGCCCGAGGACGCCTCGCGTCCCCTTCCTCCCGGAGTTCGAGAGTTGCGGGAGAGTCGGTCGGGGGCCTATGCCTTCGGCCGAGCCTGGAAGGGAATGGCCGCCCGCGCGCGCCTGGCGCGGGAGTCGCGGGGGGGGCAGGCCCTCGAGCGGGCCGTCAGCGCGGGAGCGGTACAGGGGAACGTCCAGATTCCCGTCTTCTTGGTTCGCTTCGCCAACACGGATTCGGTCCAGTATCCTCCCCTCGAACTCGAAGAGGCCCTCTTCTCCACCCAGCCCGATAGTCTCACCCTCCGCGCCTACTACCTCGAGCAGAGTCAGGGCCTCCTCAATGTTGGGGGTCAAGTCTTCGGATGGCACGTCCTCCCCCAGGCCGACACCTACTACGAAGGAAGCTCGAACGGGCTGACTCCCAACGACGCGAAGACCGGCGAGCTCATCGCGAATACCTTGGTCGCCTACGATCCGGCGGTGGACTTCGGGCTCTACGACAACGACGGGCCCGACGGGGTTCCCAACAGTGGCGACGATGACGGTTATGTGGACTTCGTCGCTTTCGTCCATGCGGAAGCGGGAGGAGAGTGCGGGGGAACCGGCCCGAATCTCTGGTCCCATCGCTGGCGCTACACCGCGTGGCCGGTGAGCGGGAGCATTCCCTTTCAGACCAACGATCCCAGTGCCAACGGCGGCACCATTCTCATCGACGACTATGTCCTTCAACCTGGATTGCGTTGCGGAGGGGTGGGTCGAGTGCAGATCGGGGTGTTCTGCCACGAGTTCGGTCATGCCTTCGGACTGCCGGATCTCTACGACATCAATGGTGGAGGAGCCCAGGGCATTGGACACTGGGGGCTGATGGCCAGCGGCAACTGGAATTCTCCCGACCGTCCGGCTCACATGAGCGCCTGGACCAAGCAGGAGCTGGGGTGGGTGCAGACCGTGGAGATCCCCTGGCCCCAGTCCACGGTGGTTCTGGGTACGGTGGAGACCAGTCGGACCATCTACGAACTGCGCCTCCCGGATCGACGCTGGGGTCGGCGGACCGACTGCGTGCTGGCCGGATCCGCATCCCTGGCGGTGGGTCTGACCGCGGCCGAAAGTGCGGCGCGGGGTTGGAACGCTGCCAAGGGCTATGGCAATGGGTGGTGGGAGACGGTGGCTCACGACTTCCGCTTCGACGGGATCGGACCGGTCTCCTTCGACTACGACTATCAGCTCGATTCCGAATCCGGCTTCGACTTCGCCTTCGTGCTTGCCGAAGTCGGTGGGGTGGAAACGACTCTGGCGGTCTACGACGGCAGCAGTGCGGGCCATGCGACCCATGATCTGACCGGTGTTCTGGGCGCCGGGGCCACGGACTACCGGCTCAAGTTCCGCTTCCGTTCCGACGAGGCCTTCTCCAACGAGGACGGCAACTACGTTTCGACCTGTTCTCCATTCCTCGTGGACAACATCGTCGTGGCTGGGGGGGGAGAGGACTACCGGGCGGATTTCGAGGTACACCGACAGGGATGGTTCCAGCCATCGACCGATCTGGACAATCCACTCAGCGAATCGTGGTTGGTGGAGAACCGTCAGCCCCTGGGCTTCGATGCTCAGCTGCACGGCTCGGGCCTGTTGCTCTATCACCTCGACCGGGAGGTGCTCCAAAGCGCCAGCGGGAACAGTGGTGGGAATTCCGAGTCGCGGACTCGGGGTCTGGTGGTCCAAGAAGGCGACGGCCGCTTCGATCTCCTGGCCGCTGTGGGTGGCAATCGGGGAGACTCGGGAGATCCGTGGCCGGGCACCAGCGCTGCGGCCCTCTTCGATTCCTCGACCACTCCCACCGCGCGGACCAATGCGGGCCGCGCCACGAATTTCGTGCTTCGCGATCCCGTGGCCCGAGGCGATTCCATTCAGGTCGTCTTCGAGGGAGGGGCCTTTCCCCCCCGGTTGACCGGAGTGAGTCCGGACACCGCCTCGGTCGATTCCTCGACCATTCGCCTGCAGATCGTGGGCGGTCAGGAAGTGCAGCCGGGCTGCCTTCTGCGTCTGGTCTCGGCCGGTCATCCGGACATCGTGTCGACGCGGGCTTGGTGGGAGGACTTCGACCGGGTGAGTTTCGACCTCGACCCGAGCGGCGGAGCTCTGGGAAGCTACGACGTGGTCCTCGAGAATCCGGATGGGCAGACCGCGGCGCTCAGCGCCGCACTCACCCTGGTCTCTTCGGCCACCACCATCGGAGGCTCGCCAGCGCTACCGCAGTTGGTGCGTTTGGCCCAGAACTACCCCAATCCCTTCAACCCTCGCACCACCATTCGCTACGATCTTCCCACCGCGGGGAGGGTTCTGTTGCGGATTCACGATCTCCACGGTCGGAGGGTGCGCACCCTGGTCGACGCGACCCTCGATGCGGGCTTCCACCGAGCGGAGTGGGACGGCAAGGACGATTCGGGTCGAAGCGTGGCCAGTGGCATCTATCTCTACCGACTCGATTTCGGATCGGCCCGCTTCCAGCAGAAGATGCTCCTGCTTCGTTGATGCGGTAGGGCCAGAGGCCGATCCTCAACGAAAGGCCCAGCGCAGGAGAGTCTCCTGTTCGAGACGGTGTGCATTGGTCGATCCGGTGGCCGGACTCGCGCTGGCGCTGCGTTTGACCGTGGTCACGTGGCGCCCGTCGGCAACTCGGTCGATTTCGGGTCGCACGTAGAAACGTGCCCCCATGTTGGCCGGCTCCTCCTGCACCCAGATGACTTTGCGGGCCCGAGGATGCTGAGCCAGAGCGGCTCGGAGTTCGGTCTCGGGGAAGGGATAGAGGTCCTCCAGACTCAGGATCGCAGTGGTGGTGTCCCCGAGGCGGTGGCGGTGAGCCCGCAGCTCGTGCACGATCTTCCCGCAACAGATCAGGATGCGGGTGGCGTCGTCGATGCTGTGATCTTCCAGGACCCGGTGGTAAGAGCCCTCCACGAGTTCCGAGACCGGTGAGGTCGCCGCTTTGGCCCGGAGCATCCCCTTGGGAGTGAAGACCACCAGAGGCTTTCTCCACCGGCGCAGGACCTGGCGGCGTAGGAGATGGAAGTACTGGGCCGCGGTGGTCGGGGCCGAGATCTGCAGGTTGTGCTTGGACGCCAGAGTCAGGAAGCGTTCGATGCGAGCGCTGGAGTGTTCGGGTCCCTGCCCTTCGTAGCCGTGGGGAAGGAGCAGGGTGAGACCCGAGAGCAGGCCCCATTTGTCCTCACCGGCCGCCAGGAATTGATCGATGGGGATCTGGGCGCCATTCGCGAAGTCTCCGAACTGGGCCTCCCACAGGACCAAACCGTCGGGGCAATCCCGACTGTAACCGTACTCGTAGGCGAGGACGGCCTCTTCGCTCAGCGGCGAGTCGATGATTTCCACTCGGGCCGGATCGCGACCGAAGGATTCGAGGGCGGTGAAGGCTTCGCCGGTCTCCTGGTCGAAGATCGTGGCGTTGCGGTGGTTGAAGGTCCCCCTCCGGCAGTCCTGTCCGGAGAGGCGGACCGTGTATCCGTCGTCGGCAGTGGCGGCGAAGGCCGCGCATTCGGCCGCACCATAGTCCAGCTTCCCTTCGCCGCGCAGCATCGCGGCCCGTTGGTCGAGGAGGCGTCGCACTTTTGCGTGGACCGTGAATCCCTCGGGCCAGCGGAGCAGGGTGTCGGCCAGTCTCTCGAGGAGCTCGACCGAGCAGGCGGTGGAAACTTCGTAGTCCGGCTGGTAGGGACCGCCGAAGTACTCGTTCCAATGGGCCGGAAGCCGACTCAGCACCGGACGGCTTTCGCGCCGGCGCCCTTCTTTCTGTGCCGCGGAAAGAGCCTGGGTGAGTTCGCGGGTCTCCGCCTCCACTTCTGCGTCGCTTCGACCCATTCGGTCGGCCAGGATCCGGTGAAGGGGAGGGCGGTTCCGGATCTGTTGGTAGAGCTGTGGAGAGGTGGTGGTGGGGTCTTCGACCTCACTGTGGCCGTGACGCCGGTAGACGAAGAGGTCGATGAGAAGGTCGGTGTGAAACCGTTGGCGGTAGGCGATGGCGAGATGTGCGGCTCGGACGATCGCGGCGGGGTCCTCACCGTGGACCCGCAGGATGGGGATTTCCAGCCGCCTTCCCAAGTCGGAGCTGAAGGCCGTGGACTGGAGAGCCTCCGCCTCGGCGGTGAATCCGATGCGATTGTCGAGGACGATGTGGACACAGCCCCCGACTTCGTAGCCCGGAAGTTCCGAGAGGTTGAGCGCCTCGGCGGTCACGCCCTGTCCGGCGAAGGCCGCGTCGCCGTGGAGGCAGATGGGAAGGACCCGGGTGCGATCCCGGTCGCCGAGTCGAGCCTGCCGAGCCCGAGCTCGCCCCAGGAGGACCGGGTCGACGGCCTCGAGGTGACTCGGATTGCTCACGAGGTGCAGGTCGACTTCGCGGCCTCGGTGATCTCGATAGCGACCGGTGGCGCCGAGGTGATACTTCACGTCGCCGCTCCCGAGGGTGCTGCGTGGGTCCACGTCCTCGAGTCCGGTGAAGAGGTCGACCGGATCGATGCCGACCAGATTCACCATGGCGTTGATGCGGCCGCGGTGGCTCATGGCCAGGATCGCGACTTAGACCTCCTCGGACAGACCCGCGGCGAGGATCTCGTGCAGGAGCGGCATCAGTCCTGCGCCGCCATCAATCGAATAGCGCTTGGTGCCGACGTAGCGGCGGTGCAGAAAGGCCTCGAGAACCTCCGTCTCCAGGACTTGGCGGTAGAAGCGCTCGAGGTCGACGGTTGGGCCCTCGCACTCCAGAGCGGCGGCGAGCCACATGGCCCGTTCCCGGTCGCGAAGATGTCCGAACTCCACTCCCAAGGATCCGCAGTAGGCGCGGCGGAGTTCTGCGACCCGGCGGGGGTCGGCCTGCTTCGAGGCTTCGACGATGTCGGGATGGAGTTCCGGGCGCAGCCGGCCGAGGGGATCCAAGGTCGCTCCGAGATACCCGAAGCGTCGAAAGGCCACGGCCAGGGGGTCGAGCCAGTTGCGACGCAGTTCGGACCGACGCTCCTGGAATCCGGAACCGAAATGCAGATCTGGGGACATGATCGCTGCTCGTCTCTCCGGGCTGGGGACCGCGACGGGGCTGGGCCCAAGCTAGGTCGAGCAGAAGACATCGCCACCGAAAAACCGGGGTCTGGAAGCGGAGAGGATCTCGGTGTTGACGCTGAACGGGGCTGGGGCAACAGTGCTGGAAGCTTCGAGGGCACGAGGATCGCCCCGTCATTCCCTCGGCCGCAACCCCGAAGAGTGGGTCCCATGCTGCGACGCATTCTGCATCTGCGCCCCCTGCGCTTCTCCGTGGTCGGAGCAATGGGCGTGGTGGTGCACAACCTCGCGCTCTATCTGGCCCACGACCTAGCCGGCCTGGTGCTGGAATGGGCCTCCCCCTTGGCCATCGCCATCGCCATCTTTCACAACTTCCATCTCAACAATCGATGGACCTGGCGCGCGAATCCCCACCGCGGCGGACGCGAGTACTTCGCGCGCTTGTTGCGTTACTACCTCTCGTCGTCGGTCGGAGCCATTCTCAACTACCTGGTCCTCCTGGCCTTGGTACACCGTCTGGGCTGGATCTATCTCCTGGCGAATCTCGCGGGGATCGGGGCCGGAATGCTGTCGAATTTCCTGCTGAGCGAGTTCTGGGTATTTCGGCGTCGCCCCCTCGTCGAGGAGTCCTCCCCCACCGCTCCGAGAAACTGATGCAGATGACGCGGATGCTCGACTCCGAGAGGACCCAGCGGGCCATCCTCTTCGCGTTCGGAGGGGTGATCTTCCTGGCCAAGCTCTGGGAAGGTCCCCTCGGGGGCGACGAAGCCTGTTACGCCCTCCTTTCCCGCGAGATTCTACGGAGCGGGGATTGGTGGGTCCTTCACCATCCGGTGGTGGAGCAGTGGGCCAACTTCTACGAACACCCGCCGCTCTACATGTGGGTCACCGCCCTCTTCTACTCGGTGCTGGGCATTTCCGATGGTGCGGCCAAACTCTTCTCGGCCCTCTCCGGCTTCGCGACCCTCCTCGCCCTCTACGTCGCGGCTCGCCGGATGGTGGGCCATCGCTTCGCCATGGTCGCGGCGACGATTCTGGTGACCTCTCTCTACTTCGTCGACTACGCGCGCAAGGCCCGGCTGGAGATTCCGCTGACCCTCTTTCTCTTTCTGCCGTTTCTGTTTCTCCTCGTCGCCGCCCAGTCGGGACGAAGGCGGTGGGCGGTGGCCGCGGGGCTGTCCATGGGACTGGCGGTTCTGGTCAAGGGAGTCCCCGGCTTCGCCGCAGGGGGGGTGGTCCTCGCCTCTCTGGCCTTGGGGGCCTACGACGAGCGGCGATGGGACTGGAGGGGCATCCTGGGATTCGGGACGGGTGCGGCGGTGCTCCTCGTTCCTTGGGCTCTGGGGCAGTGGATCTGGGACCAAGGACGTTTCTTCGATTGGTATCTCCACCACCAGCTGGCGTGGTCGGTGGAAGGGCGTCCCGATCCGGCGGGAGCGGGGTCGCACGCGTTGAGCCTCTGGTTCTACTCGCGCAAGCTCTTCACCGAGGTCATGGTGCCGGGGGCCTGGGTGGCGGCGGTGGGGGCGGTTGAACTCTTGCGGCGACGGCGTCTGCAGGAGGACCGATGGGTGTGGCTGGCGCTGGTGGCGAGCCTGACCGTGGTGGGCGCCTTCTCCCTGCTTTCCTTTCACAAGGCTCGGTACATCTTGCCCGCAGTTCCGTTCTTGGCCCTGGTGGGGGCCTTCGCCTGCGAGCGGAGGGGATGGACCCCTGGGGTGGCTCGGGGAGCCACTGCGGTCTTGGGCGGTTCGGGGGCGCTCTTGGTTCTGGCCCTCCTCCTCACTCCGGTGCATCTCTATTCCAAGAAGGACGGAGATTTTCTTCCCTTCGTGGACCGCGTGCAAGAGGTGGTGTCCGAAGGCGAAGCCTTTCTGGTCGGAGGAATGGCACCCTACACCGTAGAACAGGTCTTCACGTGGTACTTCGACCGACCGCAAGAGATCGTCCTCGACGCGAGAGAGTTCGGGGATCGCTGGGCGGAGGGCCACTTCTCCGCCGGGATCCTGAAGGTCGGGGCTGCGGACTTCGTCCCGGACAATCCGGTGGCCCGCAGTGGACCGTACCTTCTGTACTTGCGCGAAGGGCGAAGTGGCGCGACGCTCGGATCCGCTCCGCCAGCTTCGGCCTTCTCCGACGAAGGAATGCCATGAGCGATTTCGCCGGCATCGACTTGTATTGCCCCCGAAGACCGGCCTCGAAGCGCCCCGGACTTCGGGTCCACCGTGTCCACCGTTGGGGGAGGAGGTGGGCCTGGTACGGGCTCCTCTTGGCGGCGGTGGGCTGTGCTCGAGAATCAGCTCCGGTCGCCACCCCGGCGCAGGCTTCGCAGGCCAAAGTTCGCTTCGACCGCGACCTTCTCCTGCAATCTCTCGAGAGCCTGGGCCTGGGGGGAGCGGCGGACAGTGTGGCGATTCGGAGGGTGCGAGAGGACTTGGGAGAGCTGCCCTTTGGTCTCCCCGATGAGGTGATGCTGGTCTTCGCCCTCGAGAATCGAAGGGGGCGAGCCCTGTCGGTCCGCGGTCCCGGTCTCGACTCCACTCTGCGGTGGTTGGACGCCGCCCAAGCCCGGGCCGCCTACGACTCTTTGCGTTCGGCGGGGGATTGGAGGCCCAACTGGATCCCGATTCTGCGAAGCTCGGATCGTTGGTGGGCGGTGGAAGCCTCCCGGGGGACGAGCCCGGCCGGACCGGTGATCGAGGTCTCCGACTCCGGTGCGGCCCGCTTCTACGGCACGAACTTGAGTGTCCTGACTGCGGCGTGGGCGGAGAGTGCTTCGGCGCGGGCGGACTGAGTTGGTTGCCCCCCTTCCCGGCCTTTGCTACTCTGGCCGGTCTTCGCAGAAGTCGAATGGGTCGGCCTCCGCGACGCCCCAATTGCCTTCGAGGAATCCTCATGGCCGACTGGCTCACCAAGCAATCGGAAGACTATCCCCGCTGGTATCAAGAAGTGGTGCAGCGAGGAGATCTCGCGGACTATGCGCCGGTCAAGGGGTGCATGATCATCAAGCCCTACGGCTATTCGCTGTGGGAGAACATGCAGGCGGTTCTCGATCGCATGTTCAAGGAGACCGGTCACGTCAACGCCTACTTCCCCTTGCTCATCCCGCAGGAGTTCATCAGCCGCGAGGCGGAGCATGTCGAGGGATTCTCCCCCGAACTCGCGGTGGTGACCCACGCCGGGGGAAAGAAGCTCGAGGAGCCCTACGTCATTCGTCCCACCTCCGAGACGATCATCTGGGACACCTACAAGAAGTGGATCAGTAGCTATCGAGACCTGCCCATTCTGGTGAATCAGTGGGCCAATGTGGTCCGATGGGAAATGCGCACGCGGCTCTTCCTGCGCACCACGGAATTCCTGTGGCAGGAGGGCCATACCGCCCATGCCACCGCCGATGAGGCGCAGGAAGAGACCCTGCGGATGCTGGAGGTCTACCGCACCTTCGCCGAAGAATACATGGCCATGCCGGTGCTCACCGGTCTCAAGACCGAGCGCGAGAAGTTTGCCGGTGCGGTGCGCACCTATTGCATCGAAGCGCTGATGGGCGACAAGAAAGCATTGCAGGCGGGGACCAGTCACAACCTGGGACAGAACTTCGCCAAGGCTTTCGACGTCACCTACAACACCTCCGAGGGCAAACGTGAATTCGTGTGGGCCACGAGTTGGGGGGTCTCCACTCGGCTGGTGGGAGCGCTGGTCATGGCCCACGGGGACGATGCGGGCCTGGTCCTGCCTCCGCGCCTCGCGCCCATTCAGGCGGTGGTCATTCCGATCTATCGGGGTGAGGAAGAACAGGCCCTGACCTGTGAGGCGGCCGAGAAGATCGCCACCGAGCTCAAGGATCTCGGAGTGCGCACGCACCTCGACGATCGCGATCAGATGCGGCCCGGATTCAAGTTCGCCGAGTGGGAACTCAAGGGTGTGCCGTTGCGGATCGAAGTCGGTCCCCGGGATGTGGCCAGCGAAGAAGTGCGCTTGGCCAATCGAGTGACACGGGAGAAGGAGCAGATGAAAGTTTCCGAACTCATGGCCAAGGCTCCGGCGCTGCTCGAACAGATTCAGAACGACGTGTTCCAGCGGGCCTTGGACTTCCGGACCCAGAACACTCACGAGGTGGACAGCTACGACGAGTTCAAGGAGCGCCTGGTCGAAGAGGGGGGCTTCTTCCGTTGCCATTGGGATGGGAGTGCCGAAACCGAGGAGCGTATCCAGACCGAGACCAAGGCCACCATCCGTTGCATTCCCCTCGACGCTCCCGAAGAACCGGGCCAATGCATGGTCACGGGAAAGCCCAGCAAGGGTCGCGTGATCTTCGCGCGGGCCTACTGACCCATGCAGCCCAAGGACCTCCAGCTCGGCACCGTGTCTCCACCGACCGAGCGGCGGTTGGTCCTGCTCCTCTTCACCGTAGCTGCTCTGGTCCAGATCGCGGCCTGGAGGGTCGTGCCGGCAGAGACCTTGGCGGACACCTTCGCTTCGGTGACTCTCGGGCGATGGGGACTCCCCTTGTTGAGTCTGTCGGTCTTCGTCGTGCTCTACCGAGTGTTGCGGAGCTGGTTGGACCTCCCCACGGCTCTGGTGGCTTCCACCCTCTGGGCCATCGTGGGCCTGGCGGTGGTGCCGGCTCCCGGTCTGTGGGAAGAACTGGTGGGAGCGGCCCTGGCTCTGGCCTGCGCCTGGGCCGCGATGGGCCTGGCCCAGCGAAGACGGCCCGCGGGAAGCTGGCGCTTGGGTGCGATTCTGGGAGTGCTCTCCTGGTTCTCCGGCCTCGCCGGGGTCTGGGGGCTCATGCTTCTGGCCTGGCTACCCACCGTGAGCCGCCGTTTTCGGGGGATGGGTGCACTCCGCCTGGGCGTGGAGATGGGGGGGGCCGCAATCCTGGTCTTCGCCCTCGGGGCGATTCTCCTGCCCTGGGTGCCGGGGGCGCCGTCGGTCTGGCCCGAGACCGAGCGGGTGTTGGCGGGATTGCATCGCGACGACCTTCGGGCGCCCTTCGAGGAACACCAGGGTCCGGCCGCGGCGGCGATGGATGCCTGGCTCGGATTCGAATTCGCGGAGGCGGAACTCGATCCCGGGTCCTCTCCGGTCACGAAGTTCTTGGCTCTGCAGACGCTGATCTGGGCCGAAGTGGGCGATCACCCAACCCAGATTCTGCGATCGGTGGGTCGCCGCATCGCGGCCCAGTGGGCGGCGTGGCCGCAGTTGAGTTCTCCGCGTCCGACGGGTCTGCTCCTCTTGCCCTGGACGGTGGTGGTGCTGGGAGCGTGGTTCGGGGCGGCGGCTCTCCTGCCGAGCTTCGGGCGATATGCTCCCTTCTTTTTCGGAGTGGGGCTTCCTCTGGTCCAGGCGGGGATCTGCGGACTCTCGGTGGCGACCTTGGTCCTGGCGCTTCCCTTCTATTGCATCCTGGCCGGCTATGGTCTGGTGCGGGTCTCGGTGGGACGCGCTTCGCTCGGGACCTGGACTCTCGCCTCGGCGATCCTGGGCGCGGCCTGGGCCGCGCACCACTGGGTGCTTCCGTGGACCTGAGTTCTCCCCGTGGCCGGGGCCGAGTCGAATTGCCGCCCCCACTTCCGCGGCCTATACTGAGCCCGGTACCGCTCTGCTTCGGCCGGGCGCGTCGAGATCCGCGTTTTCTTCCGGAGAGGAATGGTCATGTCCCCATCGAATCGCTCGCGCACTGCGGATGAACGCCTACGCCTGAAGGTCGGCCTCGCCGAGATGCTCAAGGGTGGCGTCATCATGGACGTAACCAACGCGGAGCAGGCCAAGATCGCCGAGGATGCCGGTGCGGTCGCGGTGATGGCCCTCGAACGCATTCCCGCGGACATCCGGGCCGAGGGGGGGCTCGCTCGGATGAGCAGCCCGAAGATGATTCGGGAGATCCAGCAGACGGTCTCGGTCCCGGTCATGGCCAAGTGCCGCATCGGCCATTTTGCCGAAGCTCAGATCCTCGAGGCTCTCGGCGTCGACTTCGTGGACGAGAGCGAAGTTCTGACGCCCGCCGATGAGAAGCATCACGTGGACAAATTCGCCTTCGAGGTTCCCTTCGTCTGCGGCTGCCGAAATGTGGGAGAGGCCCTGCGTCGGATCGGCGAAGGCGCAGCCATGATCCGGACCAAGGGCGAGGCCGGGACCGGCAACATCGTCGAAGCCGTCCGTCACATGCGGACCGTGCAAGAGGGATTGCGCCGTCTCCAGATGCTGCGCACCGACGAGCTCATGGCCGAGGCCAAGGAGATCGGGGCGCCCTATCATGTGGTGCTGCAGGTCCACGAGGAGGGCCGGCTTCCGGTCCCCAATTTCGCGGCGGGCGGTATCGCGACCCCGGCGGATGCTTCGCTGATGATGCAGCTGGGAGCGGAGACGGTCTTTGTCGGCAGCGGGATCTTCAAGAGCGAAGATCCGGCCAAGCGGGCCAAGGCGATCGTCGAATCGGTGACCTACTACGACGACCCCAAGAAACTGCTCGAGATCTCCATGGACCTCGGAGAGGCGATGGAGGGCCTGGACATCGACAAGCTCTCCGAGAAAGAACTCATGGCCGGACGTGGGTGGTAGGAGCGCGATGCCACGCGTCGGGGTCCTGGCTCTGCAAGGAGACTTCGATCTGCACGCCGAGCTCCTCGAGGGGCTCGGCGTCGACGTGGTGAAGGTGCGTCGCGGCGAAGAACTCGCCGATTGCGAGGCCGTGGTCCTGCCCGGCGGGGAGTCCACGACGCTGTCCAAACTCCTCGATCGGAGTGGATTGCGTGAGGCGCTGGCCGACTTCGTCCAGAACCATCCGGTGTTGGGAACCTGCGCGGGGTGCATTCTCCTCGCCCGTCGGATCGAAGATGCGGCGGGAGTCCTGCCCCTCGACCGCCTCGACCTCACGGTGCGCCGCAACGGTTTTGGGCGGCAGATCGACAGCTTCGAGGCCCCGATCCTGCGGGAGGGGGGCTCGGGGGGAGTGACTCCGGCCTCGGCCTTCATTCGTGCGCCTCGCATCCTGCGCGTGGGAGATGGAGTCGAGGTCGTGGGACGGTGGCAGGGGGAAGTGGTCGCGGTTCGCGAAGGAAGTGCTCTCGCGCTCACCTTTCATCCCGAGGTCTCGGGGGATCGGTCTTGGCACGAAGGGTGGTTGGTGGACGCGGGTCTCCTGGCCGCGCGCGAGCTCTGACCGGCGGTCGCCTTGACGCTCTCCGGGGCGCCATCTACCATACCATTTCTGCTCGTCGGCCCGGTTCTTCCGGGTCCGAGACCTGTCTTAGAAACTGGGCTCGAATCCGGCCCGAGGGAGATGACCGTTCCATGCGCCCTATTCCTTCGTGGCTGATCTTGCTCCTCTTGCTCGCGGCGTGTGGGACTGCGTCCGCTCCCTCTCCTTCGAAAGGACCCGACGTGGCCCATTCCGATGGCGCGACTGCCTCCCTCACTCAAGGCGTGCAGCTGCGTCGCTTGGCCAATGGACTCACGGTGGTGGTGAAGGAGAACCACAGCGCCCCGGTGGTGGCGGCGGTGACTTGGGTGAAGACCGGCTACTTCCACGAGCCCGATGAAGTCGCGGGAATCAGTCATGTGGTCGAGCACATGTACTTCAATGGGACCACCGACCGTCCGGATCCAGAGGACATCAGCCGCGAGACCAAGGGTTACGGAGGAGTGCTCAACGCCGGCACCATTTATGACCACACTTCCTACTATGTGGTGTTGCCCAAGGACCGGTGGAAAGAGGGCCTTGCGGTGCAGGCCGATGCCTTTCAGCACCCGCTCTTCGATCCACAGGTTCTGGAGAACTAGATGGAGGCGATCCTGCAGGAGGCTCGCCGCAAGTTGGACAGCCCGACCGCCTTCGGTCGGGAGAAGATGTTCGAACTCGCCTTCGAGCGACATCGGATGCGGCGCTGGCGCATCGGCACCGAAGAGGTGCTGCGCGGCATCGACCGCGACGATCTGCAGCGGTGGTACGAAGATCACTATCGGCCCGAGAACACCATTCTCAGTCTGGTGGGCGACTTCGATGCCGAAGAAGTCTTCGCCGAGGTCGAGGCTCTCTACGGCGCGCTACCCCAGGGATCCTTGCGCCAGCGGGGAGGCCCCAGCGAATCGGCGCAGAAGGAGTTCCGCTATCGGCGTCTTCACGGCGATCTGACTCGCAACTACCTCTTCTTGGGATTCCACACTCCGGGAGAAGGGCATCGGGACAACGCCGCCCTCGACGTTCTTTCGACCATCCTGGGGCAGGGTCGGAGCAGCCGGTTGAATCGACGTCTGCGCGAAGAGCTCGCCATCGTCCAGTCCGCTTCGGCATCCAACTACCGCTTCGATGATGTGGGAGTCTTCGAGATCGATGCCATCTGCGATGGGCCGCAGCTCGACTACGTCAGTCGTGAGCTCTTCGTGGAAGTCGAGCGGATGAAGCTCTTCGGCCCCACCGCACCGGAAGTGGAACGGGCCAAGTCGCTGATCGAGACCAGTGAGATCTTCCGCCAGGAAGAAGTCTACGGGCAGGCCAGCGTGCTGGCGGCCTACCAAGCTGACGGGGACTATCGCCTCTACGACCGCGAAATGAACGAGTTGAGGAAGGTCTCTCCTGCCGACGTCCAGCGCGTGGCCCAGGAGTACCTGCAGATCGAGAATGCCAGCCTGGTGGAATACTCTCCCGCCTCCGTCGGCGAGGGGCGCGATGCGCAGGCGATGGGCGAGCATCTGCGGGGAGCCGTCCTGGTCGGTGTGCGGGGAATGAAGCGGCCTCAGGATCCCCAACCGGGCCACGCTCTGTTGGACCGTGAGCGATGGGACGAATGGTCGGCAAAGGTCAGTGGGGCCACTCAGAGAGGTCGCCGCGCGCGCTATGACCTGCCCCACGGCGGTGTACTGCTGGTGCAGGAAGAGAGCGATGTTCCCACTGCATCGGTGGGCGTGTACTTCCGGGGGGGTAGGGTCGAGGAGTTTCCCAATGTGGCCGGGGTCACCGAGCTCATGCAGCGGGTGATGGTGAAGCAGACCAACGGGCGCAGCGCCGAACAGCTGGCCAATGAGGCCGAAGCTCTGGGGACTTCGGTCGGTCGGGTGTTGCGCGAGGACTTCCTGGGATTCCGCATCGATGTGTTGTCGCGCGAATTGCCCCACGGTCTGGATCTGCTCCTCGATGTGGTCACGAATCCACGGTTCTCCGACGACCAGATCGCGGTGGAGAAGAAGTCCCAGGGGAGTGCGATTCGCGGACTGGCGGACCAATCCGCCCCCTTCGCCATGCAACTGGCCCGGGCCGCCCTCTACGACCGCCATCCCTATGGCCTGGCGCCTCACGGCTATGAGGCCGCGATCCGCTGGGTGGACGGCAATCGCCTCGAAGAACAGTACGCCCGGTTGATCCGGCCGGAGTCCATGGTCGTGGTCGTGGTCGGAGATGTCGATGCCGACGGGGTGCACGAGCTGATGGCAGAATATTTCTCGAAGTGGACGATGGGTGGACTCCCGAGGCCCTCGGACCCGAAAATCTTCTACTCGAAGGAACTCCTCGAGACCGTTCCCGCTCTGCTCTTCGACCGGGAGATCGTCGAAGCAAAGGATCGGACCCAGTCCGCGGTGGTGGTGGTCTACCCGACGGTGCGGGCGGACGATCCGGACAACGATGCGCTCGACGTGCTGCAGGCCATTACCGGAGGACTCGGCGGAACCTTCTTCGAGGAGATCCGGGGACGGCGAGGTCTGGCCTACCAGGTTTCGACCTTCTCGGCGGCCCGGGCCATGGGAGGCTTCTTCGGAACCTTCGTGGCCTGCACTCCGGACAGCGCGGATGCGGTGCGGGGGTTGGTGAAACGCCTCCATGAGGACCTCGCCGAAGATCCGCCTTCCCAGGAGTCGTTGACCCGAGCTCAGAACTACCTCGTGGGAAGCTATCAGATCGGGCAGCAGACCCATGCGGCCATCGCGGGGCAGCTGGCCTTTCACGAGCTGATGGGAATGAGCCTCGATCGCATCGACGACTATCCTCAGCGGATCCGGGCGGTGACGCGCGAAGATCTTCAGCGCATTGCGCGCGAGTATTTCTACGAACGTCCCTTTGCCACCGGAGTGCTGGCAGGTCGCGATGGCGCCACCCTCGGAACTCGGTAGGCCGTTGAGGTAAGCATGAACAGCCACCAGATTCGCGAGGCCTTCCTCGAGTTCTTTCGTGCCCGCGACCATGAGATCGTGGCCAGCTCCGCTCTCATTCCCCAGGATGACCCCACCCTGCTCTTCACCAATGCGGGGATGAATCAGTTCAAGGATTTGCTCTTGGGACAGGAGCGCCGCGCCTACACCCGGGCCGCCGACGCGCAGAAGTGCATGCGGGTCAGCGGCAAGCACAACGATCTCGAGGCGGTGGGTCGGGACGGTCGCCACCACACCTTCTTCGAGATGCTCGGCAATTGGTCCTTCGGCGACTACGGCAAGGAAGAAGCGATCCGATGGGCGTGGACCTTTCTGACCGAGGTCATGGAGCTCGACCAAGAGAAGCTCTTGGTCAGCGTCTACCGTGACGACGACGAGAGCTATCGGATCTGGAACGAGACCATTGGATTGGCCGAGTCGAGAATCTATCGCTTGGGGAATCTGGAAGAAGGGGATGAGGAGAATTTCTGGAGCATGGGGGACACGGGTCCCTGCGGTCCATGCACGGAGATCCACTACGATCAAGGTCCCGAAGTGGCCGGCGGGGATGAGCGTCCCTTGGGCGAAAACGAGAGCGATCGCTTTCTGGAGATCTGGAACCTGGTCTTCATCCACTACGATCGGGACGAGGATGGCAAACTGAGTCCGCTCCCTCTGCAGAGCGTCGACACCGGAATGGGACTCGAGCGTCTGGTGGCCCTCAAGGCCGGCGTCACGTCGAATTACGATACCGACCTCTTCGCTCCTCTCCTGGAATGGGTGCGGCGCGAAAGCGGCGCCGATGCCGAGGATCCGGAGCAGCGGGTCTCGATGCAGGTCATCGCCGACCATGTCCGGGCTTTGGCCTTCGCGGTGGCCGATGGGGGACGTCCCGGAAACGACGGCCGCGGCTACGTGCTGCGTCGCATTCTCCGCCGAGCGGCGCGCCATGGCCGGAATCTCGGATTCCGAGAGGCGTTCCTCTACCGGGCCGCGGATGTGGTGATCGAGCAGATGGGTGAGCACTACTCGGAACTTCGGGACGCTCGAGATCACATCCAGCGGGTTCTCCGCACCGAGGAGGAGCGCTTCAACGAGACTCTCGACCGAGGCCTCCATCGGTTTTCCGAATTTGCGGAGCAGGCTCGGGCCCGCAGCGATCGGCGGATCACCGGGGAGCAGGCCTTCCAACTCCACGACACCTTTGGTTTTCCTCTGGATCTGACCTGCGTGATGGCCGAGGAGGGGGGGCTCGCGGTCGACCAGGAGGGCTTCGATCGGTGCATGGAAGAGCAACGTTCCCGGGCCAGGGCTGCGGGGAGCTTCGCGACGGCCGATCGAGGAGGCGAATGGATCTGGGCCGACGGCGAAGAGCCCGGCGCCGACCGTGCCCCAGTGGACTTTGTCGGCTATGACCAGCTCGAAGCGTCGGCGCAGCTCATCGGGGTGCGCCCCGTGGATTCGGACGAATTCGAAGTAGTCCTCGATCCCTCTCCCTTCTACGCGGAGAGCGGCGGGCAGGTGGGGGATCGGGGTTGGATCGCATCCGACGACTTTCGCCTCGAGGTGCTCGATACTCAGAAAGGCCATGGCGGGCCCGTTTGCCGGGTACGGGTGGCCGACGGATCCTTCGGGGGAGAATCGTCGGTGGGTACGAGGGTGGAGGCGAGGGTCGATGCCGAGATCCGCAATGCGATACTTCGCAACCACACCGCGACCCATTTGCTCCACTCCGCCCTCCGTCACCAACTCGGCGACCATGCCCAGCAGGCGGGGTCGTTGGTGGGTCCCGACAAGCTCCGTTTCGACTTCCATCACGATGGCGCGCTCGGTCGCGAGGGTTTGGCTGCCCTCGAGGCCGAGGTCAACGCTCATGTTCTGGCCAACCATCCGGTGACCAAACATGTGGATCTGCCCCTCGACCGGGCCCGCGAGATGGGGGCCATCGCCATGTTCGGCGAGAAGTACGGGGATCGCGTCCGGGTGATCGAGGTGGCCGGGGTCTCGACGGAATTCTGCGGCGGCACGCACTGCGACTTCACCGGTCAGATCGGAATGCTGCGGATCACCGGCGAGGCCGCGGTGGGAGCGGGAATCCGAAGGGTGGAAGCCGTCACCGGCGAGGCGGCGGTTGCGCTGGCTCAGGCCGAGCACGCACTGCTGCGAGATCTCTCGGAGAAACTGAGTACTCGTCCGGAAGAGCTGCCTTCTCGAATCGACCAGCTGCAGACCGAAGTCAAGGAGCTGAGAGCGGAGGTCCTCGAATTGCACCGCAGTCAAGCGGGAGATCTCGTGACCCAGCTCCTCGACCAAGCCACGGATCTGGGCGGACTTCGACTGGTGGCCGCCCGGATCGAGGTCGCCGATCGGCAGAGCATGATGGACATGGGCGATCAGTTGCGCGCGCAGCTCGGGAGCGGAGCGGCAGTGCTCGGGACCGAGGTCGACGGAAAGGTTGCCTTTCTGGCGGTGGTCACCGACGATCTCATCGAGCGCGGACTCCGCGCCGGTGATCTGGTCAAAGCCGTGGCGAAGGTGGCCGGCGGCAGCGGGGGAGGTCGACCGCATCTGGCCCAAGCGGGAGCCAAGGATCCGTCCAAGATCGACGAAGCGGTCGCAGTGGCCGAATCCTTCGTGCGAGATCGGCTGAAAGGCCAAGTCTGAGGCCATCGCAGGCTGCATCCCGCACTCGTCGACCGGGTCTCGAGCCCACATTTTGGCAACTCATCGGCCAATAGTGCACGTAGGCGGTGGACGGCAATGGTCCGCCCCCGCGAACTCGCCTCGGAGGAAGCATGAGTGCATTGTTGAAGGTCTGTGGACTGCGCAAGACCTACGGTGACTTCGTCGCTGTCGACGGGGTCGATCTCACCATCCCCCGCGGGTGCATCTATGGCGTGCTCGGGCCCAATGGCGCGGGCAAGAGCACGATCATTCGGACCATCATGGGGATCTACGACCCCGACGGTGGTCGCATCGAATTCGACGGTGCTCCTCGGACTCGGGCCAGTCTCGATCGCATCGCCTATTTGCCCGAGGAGCGAGGTCTCTACAAGAAGATGCCGCTTCTCGACCACATCGTCTATCTGGCCCGGCTCAAGGGCATGAATGCGAAGACTGCGCGCGACAAAGCCCGGCTCTGGCTCGAACGATTCGACCTCAGCGATCGGGCCGAAGCCAAGGTGGATGAGCTCAGCAAGGGCATGCAGCAGAAGGCTCAGTTCGTGGCGGCGATCTTGCCCGAGCCCGAGCTGATCATCCTCGACGAACCCTTCAGCGGGCTCGATCCCATCAATGTGCGATTGCTGACGGATATCATCACCGAACAGAAGGAGAAGGGGAGAACGGTGCTCTTCTCGACCCATGTGCTCGAACAGGCCGAGAAGATCTGCGATCGCATCTTTCTCATCCATCGGGGTCGGAAGCTCCTCGATGGAGATCTCAGCAGTATTCGTGATGAATACCCTGTGGAGACGGTCGAATTCCGGGGGAGCGCCTCGGCCGAAGAGTTGCGTCAGGTGGTGGGGATCGACGAAGTCACCGATCGCGACGGGCTCTTTCGCTTGCGATTGGCAGAAGGAATGGATCGTCAGGCCGTCTTGAGGGATCTCCTCGATCGTGGACGGATCGATCACTTCTCTGCGGTTCGTCCGCCGCTGACGGAGATCTTTCTCCGTGAGGTCGCGGCCTGCGGAGACAAAGTGGAGCCCCACGAACTCAGGGTTGCAGGAGGCGCAGTCGCATGAACAAGCTGGGACTCATCATCCAGAAGGAGTATCTCGGGCGCGTTCGCACCCGATCCTTCGTCTTGGGCACCCTTCTGGGTCCGGTCGGAATCGCCCTGCTCATGTTCGGTCCATCGCTTCTCGCCGAGCGCACGGGAGTGGGGCATCAGAACGTCGCGGTTGTGGACCCTTCCTCGGACTCCGGGGTGATCCTGGCCATCGAGGAGATGGTCGACGGCATGGCCCAACAGAGCGAAGCAGGCGGTGATCGCCTGCCCCTCACGGTGGTCCGAGTCGATCCCGGCCGATATGGGGGGGATCTCACGGTCCTGCGCGACTCGCTCAACGTGCGGGTCCGGTCCCAGGAACTCGACGGCTATGTCATTCTGGGCGAGGACTTCCTCGACAGCGGGAAGGCCGTCTACTACGGCGAGAAGGTGAGTGGAGTCATCGGGGTCGAGGTGCTCGCAAAGGTTCTCGATCAGGTGGTGCAACAGGCACGGATGCGGTCGGCTGGCGTGGACGCCCAGGATCTGGCCAGCATTCTCGAAGGAGCGGACCTCGACCTGCGTTCCCTCGACGATGGCGACGACGGTTCGACCCTGAAAGGAAGAATGCTGGCGGGGATGACGCTCATCATGATGCTCTACTTCATGATGATCTTCTATGGCCAGTTCACCATGCAGGCGGTGATCGAAGACAAGTCCAGTCGAGTGGTCGAGGTCATGCTCGCGAGTGTGACCCCGACGCAGCTCATGGCGGGCAAGATCCTGGGTCAGGGTCTCGTGGGCTTCACTCAGTTCGGCATTTGGACCACCTTTGCGGCGGTCTTTTCCCAAGTGGGCGGAAGCATCCAGGGCATCGAAGTGAACCTCAGTGTGATCAGCCTCGACTTGTGGTTCTACTTCGGGGTGTTCTTCGTCTTCGGTTACCTGCTCTACAGTCTCCTCTACGCCGGAGTCGGAGCAGTGTGTTCATCGACTCAGGACGCGCAGCAATTCCAGGGTTTCATCACCATCATGATCGTTCTGCCCATGTTGCTCCTGCAGGTGGCATTGCAGAATCCCGACGGACGGTTGAGCACCGGTCTGAGCCTGGTCCCGCTCTTCACTCCGATCCTGATGTTCATTCGGGTGGTGGTGAGCAAGCCTCCGATGTGGCAGATCGGGCTGAGTATCGCGCTGATGGCGATCACCACCGTGGTGGCCTTCCGTTTCACCGGAAAACTCTTTCGCCTGAGCATCCTGCACTTCGGCAAGGCTCCCTCGTGGCGGGAGATGATCGCCTTGCTGCGCAGCCCCGAGTAGCGGGCCGCGGGGGACGCTAGGATGCGTCCCCCTCCTCGATGCTGAGTTCATCGGAGAGTTCGTTGAGGTCCGCTTCTCCAGCATAGGGAAAGAACTCGCTCAGTTTCTCCCCGATGGCGGCGATGCCCTCGCACATTCCTTCCGCAAAGCGGTCCTGGGCGAAGTGTCGGGACATGAGCTCCACGACATCGTCCCAGAAGTTTTCGGGGACGCGTTCGTGGATCCCGAGGTCGCCCAGAACGCTGAAGAGCCCGTCACCGGTGGCAAGGTAGATCAGCACTCCGTTGCGGGCAGCGGTGGCGGTCATGCCCAGATCTTCGAAGACCTTGCGCCCACGTTCGTAGGGATCCCCTCCGGGACAGCGGTGCTCGAGGTGCACCCGTATCTCGCCACTGGTGCGCTTTTCTGCGGACCCGATGGCTGCGACGATGCGCTTCTCCTCTTCAGCATCGAAGAATGCCTTGGGTCGTCTGCGTCGTGGACTGGTCATCTCACCAACCTCCCCGGGCGCCACCGCCACCGAAGCTACCGCCACCCCCGCTGAACCCTCCGCCCCCGAATCCTCCGCCGCCGAATCCGCCTCCGCGTCTTCCGCCGGCGCTTCCGAGCATGGCCCCGTAGAGCACCGGGCCGACCCAGGACCTGCGTCCGCGCCGCCCTCCTCCACCGAAGAGGAGGGCCAGGACGATCCAGATCAACCACAGCGGGAAGCCGCGGCCTCCCTTGCCCCGACTCCCATCGGCGCGAGTGCGACCGCTTCCCTCGAATTCTCCCCGGCTGGCGGCCATCAGGGCCGCGGTGGCCTCTTGCAGCCCCCGGGCCCGTTCTCCGGCTCTCAGCCGAGGAACCAGAATCTGGGTCCGGATCTGGGAGGCGATGGCGTCGGTGACGACCGCTTCGAGGCCATATCCCACCTCGATGTCGATGAGCCGTTCCTGGGCGTAGACCGCGAGGAGAATGCCGTTGTCGCGGTCGCCCTGGCCGATGCCCCAGTGCTCGGCCAGACGTTGGCTGAAGTCGGCGAGGTCTTCGTCCTCCAGGGAGTTCATCACCGCCAGGACGATCTGATTGGAGGTCTCGCGTTCGAATTGGGCCAGGGCTCGGGAGAGTTGTCGCTCTTGGGCCGGACTGAGCCAATCCGCCTCGTCATAGACGAATTGTGAGGGCCGCGGAGGGAGTTCCTTGGCCCCGGCGGCGGTCGCACTCAGCAGCACCAAGAGACCGAGACCCAGGGCGCGCATGGTCTGGCGGGTGGGACTCATGCTCAGAACTCCACCGTCGGGACCTGGTCCGCTCCCTCGCTCGCCTCGAAGTAAGCCTTGCGTTCGAAGCCACCGAAGGAGGCCACGAGATTCGTGGGGAACTTACGGATGCGGGCGTTGTAGCGGCGAGCCACTTCGTTGAACTTCCGGCGCTCCACCGCGATGCGGTTCTCGGTGCCTTCGAGTTGACTTTGGAGGGCGAGAAAACTCTGATTCGCCTTCAGTTCCGGATAGCGCTCCACGGTGACCATCAGCCTCGACAATGCGCCACTGAGTTCGCCCTGCACCTTTTGGAAACGCTGGAGAGCCTGGGGGTCGTTGAGGGTCTCGGGACTGATCTGGGCCGAGATCGAGGTGGCCTTGGCTCGCGCCTCGATGACCGCGGTGAGGGTCTCCTGTTCGAAGTTGGCCGCTCCCTTGACCGTATTCACCAGATTCGGAATCAGATCGGCACGACGCTGGTACACGTTTTCGACCTGAGCCCAGGATGCTTCGACATCCTCCTGCATGGAGACGAGAGAGTTGTAGCTGTTGCAGCCGCTGAACCCGGCCAGCAGCAGCACGACGACCAAGACGATTCCAATGATCTTTGCCATGGATTCCTCCGAGAACGGCAGTGGGGTGGGGCTCGTCACCGTCACCGCGAGTGGGGGAGCGCGCGCGGCGCTCGGACAGAATGCGAAGGTCGAGGACAGGCTGCGACCATCGCGGCCATTGCGCAAGCTCGACTTCGCAGATCTCTTCCGCTCCGGGGAAGGGAAGGCTCCGACTCGTGCTTTCGCATGGTTGCTCATACGGGCGAAGCGCTTCTCGAGTTCACGCAGACTTTGCCCGACCTTCCGCCCTTTCGCCCCCCCACCTGCCGTATACTCATGGAGAGCGTAGCCCTATCCCCGAGCTCTGAGGTTCTCTTGGCTTCGACCGCGACTTCGCTTGCCCGTCACCTGCTCCCGTGGGTCCTGCTCCTCTTGGTGCTGGCCGCCATTCCCACCGGGATCGGACGCTCCTCCTTCTCCGCTGTTCCCGCTCCCACCGAGTCGCGGGTCCAGCAGCTCGAATCGGAGAACGCTCGTCTCGTGGAACAGGTCCGAAGCCTGGCGACGTCCATGGATTCCCTTCGCCGTGAGATCGGCGAAGTGCGGTCCGTGGCGACGGCGCACTTCGATCTCCTCGAGCGGTGGCCCATTCCTCGACGACTCGAATTCGCCGGCGAGGTCGTTCCACTGGAGGATCCCCAGGTCCACGTCCGGGTCGAAGACGAGTGGACTCGGTATCTGGTGAATCGCCACTGGCTCATCAGCTGGTTGCGGCGCAGTCGTGAAGTGTTTCCGGTGGTGGAAGCGAAGCTCGCCCAGGCCGGACTCCCCGACGATCTCAAGTATGTGGTCGTGGTCGAGAGTGGTTTGCGCAGCCGGGCGTATTCGCCGGCCGGCGCGGTGGGCTATTGGCAGTTCATTCGGGCCACCGGAGAGCGCTACGGTCTGCAGCGCAATTCTTGGCTCGACGACCGACGCAACCTCGAGAGCAGTACCGACGCCGCGATTGCCTATCTCTCGGAGATGTACGCGGAATTCGGGAGTTGGCCGCTGGTGCTCTCGGGATTCAATGCCGGAGAGCGCAGGGTGCGGGAGAGCGTCGAAGAACAGGGAACCTCGAATTTCTACGACATGGTCTTGCCGAGCGAGACCGAGGCCTATTGGTTCCGCGCCGTAGTTCTCAAAGAGCTGCTGGGCCACGCCGACCGCTATGGCCTTCATGTTCCCGAGGATGGGTGGGCTCGGGTCGCGACCGATACTCTCTCGGTGAGAGTGAAGTCCGCGCGTCTGGACCTGAGGGAGATCTGTCAGTCGACCGGCGTCGCCTACCGGCAGCTCAAGGAACTCAACCCTCAGTACCGGCGGAGCTGGTTGCCGAGGGGCGAGCACGCCGTGGTCCTGCCCTCGCAGGTCGTGCCCCAATTCGTCGAGAGCTTTCCCGCCGCCCGCGTCGTGGCCCCCTCGACTCCCCCCCCGGGGGCCCTCAGGGCGAGTCCCACTTCACCTCGGCCGTGAATCGGTCTCCCCGATCGATGGCATCGACGACATCCATTCCCGTGACCACTTGTCCGATGATGGTGTAACGGGCGTCGAGGTGGTGTTGGGGGGAGTGGGTGATGAAGAGTTGGCAGCTGCCGGTGTCCTTGCCCGAGTGGGCGACTCCCACTGTGCCTCGCCCGAAGTGACGGCGCGAGAACTCGCTGCGTACGGTGTATCCCGGGTCTCCCCAGCCGTTGCCCAAGGGATCTCCCCCCTGTACCACGAAGTCTCCCACCACCCGGTGGAAGGTGAGCCCGTCGAAGAATCCCCGCTCGGCCAAGCGACCGAAATTCTCGACCATTTGGGGGGCGTCCTCGCCGTAGAGGTCGATCACCACCCGACCTTGGGGGCAATGGAGAATGAGTTGGAGGGCGCGGCTCTTCGCCACCAGCCGGGGTTGTTGGGGGCTGCGATGCACAGGACGCACGTCGAAGCGGATCTCCTCGGGCGTGGGAAGGTGGGCGAGTTCGTCGTCGTCGAGGACCTTCTCCAACGCCTCTCGGGCCGCGAGGCGCAGACGGACATCCGCCTCCTCGCGGAGGGCCTGCCTCAAACGCGGGACCGCGCTGCGCGCGGAGAGGATGCCCAGGGACTGGAGAGCGGCCCACCGGACTTCCTGCGCGCCCGGGCCTTCTCGATCGAGGGCCTGTAGGAGATCGGCGACGGACTCGAGATCCTTCAGTTCTCCCAGGGCGGTGGCGGCCACGCTGGCGCTGACCCAGTCCTCCCCCTTGAGGAGCGCACGGAGTTCGTTCAAGGGAGCCCGGTCTCCCAGTCGGGCCAGACCCTCGGTCGCGGCGGCCCGCAGCGCGAGGGGATCCTCTTGGTGGAGGTAGGCCAGGAGGAGGTCGACGACTCCCTCCTCTTTGCAACGCCCGAGTTGAGCGAGGGTCACGGCGACCACGATCTCGGAGGAATCCTCCAGGCCTCGGCGGAGCACGTCGTAGGCCTCGGCTCCCAGGAGGATCGCGCTGCACTCGTAGGCGGCCGCCCGCACCGATACGCTCGGATCCTCCCTCAGAGGAAGAACACTGGCCAAGGCGCTGCGGGCCTCCATGCGGGCCAGGGCGCGGAGAGCGGTCTCTCGCACGTGAAAGTCGTCGTCGAGGAGAGCGATCAGCGTGGGGATGGTCGATGCGACTCCGATGCGTCCCAACGCGTCGGCGATGCGAACCCGGGTCCGAGGGGCGGGATGGTCTTCGATGGCTTGGGCGATGAGGGGGGCTGCCACCTCCGCCTTCAGCCGTCCCAGGCTTCGGATCGCTGCACTCCGCAACGCGGCGGATGACGACCGCATCAGTCCCATCAATCGGGGGACCGCAGATTGGCCGGGAATCTTCTCCAGAGCATAGGCGGCGCGCCAGGCCACGGACTCGACGGGGTCGTCGAGGCGCGGCAAGATCAGGTCCACGCTGCTGCTGTCGGCGAGGAGAGCCAAGGCCTCGAGGACGTCTTCGCGTACCCGGGGAAAGGGGCTCTCCAGCCAGGGAGCGATGAGGGAAGAGCTCCCCGCCTCGCCGATCCTGCCGATGGCCAGGGCCACCTCGGCCTGCACTTCGGGCTCGGTCTCCAGACCGACTCGGGCGGCCAAGGCGGGAAGAGCGTCGGGATGACCCAGGAGGCCGAGAGCGAAGGCCGCTTCGGCCCGAACCTCGGCCGACCCATCCTCCCGCAGGGTGCGGGTCAGCCCCTCGAGGGCCCCCGGATCCCCGATGCGCCCCAGGGCCCGGGCGGCCGCTCCCCGGAGGGCCTCGGAGTGGTGGTCCAAGTAGTGAAGGAGAGAATCGCCGGCCGCGGTGCGCCGGTCTTCGAAGCGTCGGATCTCGACGAGTTCCGATTCGTGGTGGTGAGCGGAGCAGGCGGCGAAGGTGGTGAGGAGAAGCACCCCTGTGACGAGGGCCCTTCCCTGGCGGATCGGTCGAAGTCTCTGCAGGCCCATGCGCCTTCCTCCTCCTTGGGCTGCGGGGGCGGCCGAAGCTTCGGTCGTCGAGCCCGAGACTGCGACCAGCAGTCGCTCAGGTCAAGGATCCGTGGCCTGGGGTGCGGGGTGGGCGTAGTCTGGGTCCATTCGTTCTGGCGGTAGAGGAGCAGACGGCCGGAACCGCGACTTCCCCGGAGGAGCAGAAGTGACGGGCGATTCTCCTTTCCGACTCACAGCGCGGATTCGGTTGGCCTACGACGGAACGGACTTCCACGGGTGGCAGGCCCAGCCCGGGCTGCGGACGGTGCAGGGCGAGATTCATCAGGCATTGCGAGGCCTGATCCCCGGGGCGATCGAGGGGCTGCCCCCGGGGGCCGGACGGACCGATGCCGGGGTCCATGCTCGCGGGCAGGTCTGTTCGGTCGCGCTTCGGGACGAGGAGCACTTCGAGCGCATCGCGCGTGCCCTGCCGCGGCTACTGCCCCCCGATATCGCGGTGCAGGAGATCCTCCGAGAGGGCCCCGATTTCCATGCTCGCTACTGCGCGACCGCTCGGCACTACGCCTATCGCTTCACCTTCGAGCGGGATCCCTTCCTGCGGCGGAATCACCTCGAAATCGATCCTCAGCTCGATCTGGAGGCGATGGCTGCCGCTTGTGCGCCCCTTCTGGGGGAGCACGACGCGACCAGTCTCTGCCGGCGGTCCTCCCTCGAGGAGGGACGCACCCGCTGCGTCATCGACCGGGCGGAACTGGTCTGGACGGAGAAGGGGGGGACGCTGCATCTTCGCGCGGATCGATTCCTCCACTCCATGGTGCGCATCATCGTCGGAACCCTCCTGGAAGTGGGGCGTGGAAGGCGTGACGTGGATACCTTGGTGAACGTTCTCGCAGCGCGAGATCGGGGAGCCGCCGGTGATACCGCGCCGGCCGTCGGCCTCAGCCTCGAGGAAGTGGAGTATCGGGGTGGCCGTCGCTTCGCGCGGAGCGATTCTGGCGCAGGCCCTCGGCCCGGTGCATCGTCGAAGACCGAAACGAAAGGCTGAAACATGCAACGTGGTGGCCGCCGTCCCATGCAGTTCTACGTCGAAACCGCCGATCCCGATGCGCTGCGCGATGCGATGCACTGGCGGGTGGTCGAAGGGGTGGTGACCACCCCCGAGATGCTGGCTCGCGCCGGTCGGGAGGTGCCCGAGCTCATCGACTTGCTCTTGGCCCAGGTCCCCGGACCGGTCTTCGTCGAGGTCACCGCGCAGGACACGCAGTCGATGGTCGAGGAGGCCAAGGCCCTCGATCGCATCGACGAGCGATTGGTGGTCCGGGTCCCCTGCAATGCGGCGGGGATTCCCGCCATTGCCATCCTGGCCGAGGCCCGCGTTCACGTCGACGCCAGTCTCTGTTTTTCGGTGACTCAGGCCTTGGTCGCGGCCAAGGCCGGTGCGCGATTCTTGTCGGTTTCGGTGGGGGCCACCGATGCGGCTGGAGCCGATGGACTCACCCTGGTGGGCAACGTTCTCACCGTCCTCGACCAGTTCGAACTCAAGGCGAGTGTGATCGCCACCAGTGTGGTGCATCCTCTCTCTCTGGGAGAAATGGCTCGAATGGGAGTCGACGCAGCCTCCTTCGACCCCTCGTTGTTGCCGCAGTTGGTGGAGCATCCTCTGACCGAGGCCGCACGGGAACGCCGGCTGGGAGCCTGGCGTCGGGGGCAGAATTGAGGGCCCGATGAGCACCCCGCGTTTCCTGGCTCCCGCACTGGGAGTCTCGGTGGGACTGGCCCTGGGACTGGGAGGTCTGCTCTGGCAGGCCACGCATCGGGCGCCGGTCAGCGAGACCTCTTCGGTCGACCCATCGACTCTTTCGCCGTCGACGCCCCGGGACGTCTCGACTTCGATCGCCACCGGGAACTTGCAGCAGGAAATCGAGAGCAGTCGGGACAATGCCATCGTGCGCGCCGCCAAGGCGGTGAGTCCCGCCGTCGTCAGCATCAACACCGTTCGCCAGGAGGCACCTCCGCGACGCAATATGGATCTCCTGGAGTTCATGTTGCGGGGGCCTCGGAGTGAGGCCGGGCTGGGAAGCGGATTCCTCGTCGACCACCGCGGATATGGTCTCACCGCTCAACACGTGATCGCGGGAAGCCAGGAGCTCTATATCACCCTGGCCGATGGTCAGCGCTTCGAGGCGGAGGTTGTGGGAAGCAGCCTGCAATTCGACCTCGCGGTCATCAAGATTCGCGGCGAGGTGCGCAATCTCCCCACGGTTTCTTTCGGTGATTCGGATTCGCTGCAGAATGGCGAGTGGGTCATCGCCATCGGTTCTCCCTTCGGTTATCTCGTCGAGAACTCGCAGCCGTCGATCACGGTGGGAGTGGTCAGCGCTCTGCATCGCGATGTGAGACCCCAGAGTCGCCAACGGGTGTACTACGACATGATCCAGACCGATGCGGCCATCAACCCGGGCAATAGTGGGGGGCCCTTGGTCAACGCGGCCGGGCAAGTGGTTGGGATCAACACCAGCGTCATCACCAATGCCAGTGGAGGGTGGACCGGGTTGGGCTTCGCCGTGCCCATCAATCGTGGTCGGTGGGTCATGGAGGAGATTCTCGAACACGGCCGTGTACGCCCCTACACTTTCGGGCTCGAGGGCTACTTCCTGACTCGCGAGTACAAGGATCGTCTCTATCCCGGACAGGATCCCCCGTTGGGCTGGATGGTCGAGACCGTGGTCTACGACTCTCCTGCCGATCGGGCCGGAATCCTGCCCCGCGACGTGATCACCCACATCAACGGTGCTTCCTTCGCCGACGAGCGCAAGCGGGGGCGTTCTCTCTACGATGTGCGGGTGGGAGATCCCATGACCTTCCGAGTCTGGCGTGATGGCCGCACCTTCGACGTCGAGGTCGTGCCCACCGAGTCGACTCGAGGCTAGGCTCACAGTTCCGCAGTAGTGCTGCGCGTCGGGTCCTCTATCCTCTTCCAAGACACTGCCCGCTCTGCCCCTCTGGTCCCTCGTCGAGGAGATGTTCCGATGTTCGGTATTCGCAGACTTCTGACGGTGTTCACTCTTCTTTGCGTTGTCTCTCCGGCCTTCGGCGCCGATACACCGGCCGAACCGTCCACCTACGGAAAAGCATTGAGCGACGCAGAGCTCACACCCATCTCCGAATTGCTTGCGAGCCCCGAAGACTTCGTGGGAAAGACGGTCAAGGTCGAAGGCCGGATTCTCGGCGTGTGCGAGATGCGCGGATGTTGGATCGAGATCGCTTCGGACGAGGAATTCGAGAGCATTCGTTTCAAGGTCGAAGATGGCGAGATGGTTTTCCCCGTAGAGGCCAAGGGTCGCCTCGCCACCGCCGAGGGCACCTTCGAGAAGATCGAACTCGACCTCGATCAGACCCGCAAGATGAAGCAGCATGAATGCGAGGAGAAGGGGGAGCCCTTCGATCCCGAGACGGTGACCGAAGCGGCGGTCATCTATCGCATCGCCGGTCAGGGTGCCGTGGTCCGGTAGGCGCATGAGACATTCCGAGAGCCGTGGCCGCCGGACGATTCGCTGGCGGCACTGGAATCGTTCGCTGCATCGCGACGTCGGCTACTTCGTGTTGGGCTTGACCGTGATCTATGCGGTCAGCGGAGTCGCCGTCAATCACACCCGCGATTGGAATCCAAACTACCGTTTCTTCCGGCAGGTCGAGACCTTCGCCCCCATCGTTCCGGGCGATCGCGCCGCGACCGTCGCAGCGGTCGTCGACGCGTTGGAATTGCCTCCGCCGGTGGACGCCTTTCGTCACCGTCCCGATCAGGTCACGCTCTTCTACGAGGGGTGGTCCGTCGAAGCGGATCTCTCGGCGGGCAGGGCGGTCATCGAGCGACCCCGGCGACGACCGGTGCTCTACGCCTTCAATCGCTTGCATCTCAATCGCGACCGCGGACTCTGGACCTGGGTCGCCGACCTCTACGCCCTTCTTCTGTTGTTCATGCCACTCAGCGGGCTCTTCATCCTGCGGGGGAAGAATGGCTTCGCCGGCCGCGGCAAGTGGCTCGTATCTCTGGGCATCGTTCTCCCGCTGGGTTACTGGTTGTTGCGTTGATTCTTCCTCGGAGCGCTGTGCTATGCTCCGTGGGTTCGTCGAGCTACTCCCGACCAAGCCCTGCCTCCAGAGACTGCGATGAGAATTCCGATCGTCGATACCCGACAACCCCAATATGGACTTCTCCCACCGGCCGTTTCGTTATGCCTTCCGTATTTCGGGAGTCCGGATCGGTCGCCATCGTCGAGGGTTCCAGGTGAGCCCGACAAAATGCTTTGGGTCAGCGAGAGCGCTGGAAAGCAGCATGAGAACCAACCCCAAGATTCCGACCAACAATCCACTGTCTTCCACGGAGCTCTCCTTTCGACCATGGCGCTCGTGACGCTAGTCACAGTCGACGATCCAGCGGCAGAGCGCGTCGGAGATCCAACACGTCACCGCGGTGCCTGTGCACGCGTGACAGAGAGAGCTCAACAGCCCCCCCGAATGGGCACATCAGCAGGCCGCAGCCCGTCCGCTCGAGCACTCGTTGCCGAGGCTGCAGGCCGAACGAATTTGCAGAAGAGATGATGCACTAACTCGACACGCTGCCGACGAACAATAGCTCTCAGCAGCGATCTCTGTTCTACGCTGCCCAACGAACCCCATATGGACTCCTGCCACCCGGGATTGTGGAGTATGCTTCGGCTCCGGGCCAACATGGACAATCGTGCGTTGGGGGACATTCGGTGACTGCGTCTTCACCGGACACGCTGGGGAGGGAGGAGGACGACGGAGTGGCCGAGCGAGAGAATTGTTCGACCCCCCCTCCTCTTCACTCCCTTCCGCGATCAGAGAGTCGCCACCGAGAAGAGCTCCTTCGGCTCGGTCAAGGCTCTCTTTGCCGATCCGAGGTAGTCCCATTCCGGAGCGACTGCGGAGACGGCGAGATCTACGAAGGTTGGCCGATGCTTCGCCGGCGAGGGTCACCACGCCCGCTCTCTAGCGCCGGGGCCGGGTCTGTGCTACTTTGCCGGCCTCATGATCGAGCGCTACCAGACTCCGGAAATGCAGGCCCTGTGGGCCGATTCGCGACGTTTCGAGATCTGGCGAGACGTCGAAGTTGCTGCCTGCCAAGCACTTGCTGAGCTCGGAGAGATCCCGGAGGACGCTGCGGCCAGAATCGCAGAACGAGCGGACTTCGATGTGGCTCGGGTGCTCGAGATCGAAGAGCGCACCCACCACGACGTGATTGCCTTCCTCACCAGCATGGCGGAATCGATCGGGCCGGACAGCCGTTGGGTCCACCTGGGCATGACGAGTTCGGACCTCCTGGACACGACCCTGGCCTTGCAGTGCAAGCAGGCGGGCGAATTGATCCTGGCCGAAGTCGACCGCCTCCTCGGAGCCCTGCGGGCGCGAGCAGAAGAACACCGCACCACGGTGATGATCGGCCGGTCGCACGGAATCCACGCCGAGCCGACGACCTTCGGGCTGAAGTTGCTGGTCTTCTACGACCAGCTGCGGCGGGATCGAACCCGCCTGGTCCACGCGATCGCCAGCGTGGCGGTGGGACAGATCAGTGGGCCGGTGGGCACCTTTGCGCACATCGCGCCGGAGGTGGAAGCCCAGGTCTGCCGGAAGCTGGGTCTGGGAATCTCCCCGGTGAGCACCCAAGTGGTGGGGCGGGATCGCCACGCGGAGTTCACCGGAGCCCTGGCCCACATCGGTACGACCCTCGAGGCCTTGGCGGTCGAGATCCGCCATTTGCAGCGGACGGAGCTTCGCGAAGCCGAGGAGCCCTTCGCCAAGGGACAGAAGGGCAGCAGCGCGATGCCGCACAAGCGCAACCCCATCCTCTGTGAGCGCCTGACCGGGATGGCGCGGCTGTTGCGAACCAATCATCTGGCCGCTCTCGAGAATGTCGCCCTGTGGCACGAGCGGGACATCAGTCATTCTTCGGTGGAACGCGTGATCTTGCCGGACTGCACGACCCTCGCGCACTACATGTTGCGCAAGGCGGTGTTCCTGGTCGAAGGTCTGCGCGTCTTTCCCGAGCGCATGCGCGAGACCATGGAGTCCACGGGCGGACTCTACCACAGCGGGGCGGTGCTGCTGGCCCTGGCGCGGAAGGGCCTGAGCCGGGAGGACGCCTACGAGGTGGTCCAGTCCATCGCGATGCAGAGTTGGGAGACGGGCCGGGGATTCGAGGAGCTCGCGCGGGAGGACGCGTCTCTCAACGCGCAGCTGAGTGCATCCGACCTCGATGCCTGTTTCGATCCGGGTCGCCACCTGCGACATGTCGATACCATCTTCGATCGGGTGCTCGGAGAGCATCCGGCG
>JAJRXK010000093.1 GCA_024276305.1 Candidatus Krumholzibacteriota bacterium | reverse complement strand
TGTACCGCGGACCCACCGATACGGCCGATTCCAACCATGAATCTGCGAATGCTGCGCGTGCGCCGCGTCCGTTCGAACCCGGAGACGTCAATCAAGCCGATTCCTGGCCGGTCAACTCGGAGTCATGAATAGTCCGGGCTAGAGACCACCCCATGCCGCCATCCCATTCAACCTCTACCAGGTCTTTCTCTGCGCGAGACAAGCATCCTACATTGACTTGCAACCTCTCGGGATCCAAGTCTCTCCAGGGGCGCTCGGGCCCCAGATACAAGATATCGCGCGCTCGGTCAAATACGATCGTACTGTCGAACCGTCGACATACGATTCTCGACCGCTGCGGAAAAGTGACACCGTTGACCAGTATTCGGAGCACAAATTCGCCGTCAAGCGTCTCTGATGAGTTCAGCACGGCTTCCAATCTGGACTGGACAGCATATAGCTCGAGTTCTCCCTTCCCAGTCTCGGGGTCGATTTCGATTCTCCATCTCAGCCACTCAGTCGGCACATTTGAGCTTCCGCGGTACGAGGCTTCAACAAAGGTGTCCGCGTGGTGGCCAGGCAAGAACACATCAGCTCGGACCATTGCGAGCTGCTCAAGTGTGAGGGTCGAGTCCCACGGAATCGCTCGACCGTCGCTCGCCCGAAACTGTGCACTGAGTACTGGGGGTGTGACCTGTAGTTTCGCCCGTCGACGAAACACCGACGGAGTCTTGCTGCTGCCCGCTATGGAAAGCGCAGGCCATTGACAGTCGATCGAGATCAGTTGCTGCGGATCCGTGTTGCTTGGAACCGAAACAGTTGCTGTTCCGTTCGCGAGGCGCGCTGACATCTCTGTGGATGAGTCGAGGGCAGCGTGTGCGGTGACGGTAGACGCCTGCCAATTCCTCAACTCGACACTTCCAACCTCCGAAGCAGATGGGCGAGTGATGATGGTCGCGTGTCGCGGCGCAACGCACATCTTCCCTTGATAGACCGGCACGCCATCCACTGAGTAGCGAAGAATGACATCCCCAAGACACGAGCTCGGATCACGGCACCATGATCGGGTGTCTTGGTGTTGTGGACGCCAGCGAATGTCCGTGGCCTCGATCGTTCTGGGGGGCTGTTCCGGATCCGACGGGTACCATCGTAGCTTTGGTACACCTTCATAGATTGTTGCTTTGCCCACGGTTCCGCGTAGAATGGGCCCGGTGAGGGAGTAGCTCCCCCCAGTAATCACTCCGCCGGCTCCGGTTCGAAAGCGAATCTCTACCAGTTCTTCTGGATCATTCCCAAGAGTACACAGCAAGAGCGCACTGCCTGAGACCCGATAAACGATCCGTCCCATTCCTTCGAGTCGGCCACATTCTTCCACAGACGCACCCTCCCCCGGCTCCCATAGTGCGTCTGCCGTACACGCAACCAGGATCGAGCTCCTTCCAATCTTCGACACACCCTCTCCGAAGTACCTGGCAACGCCCTCGGAGTCTTCATCCTCGAATACCCACGGGCCAGGACCCAGTTCGGTCGTTCCTTCCGCGCCACAGGCAATCGCCTTGATACTCCCAGTTCGGACCACGAGTGCACGCCCCCTCGCCGCACCCACTCCTCTCGTTACTAGCGCATATCCCTGCTTTGGGTCCAAGTCGAAGACCGTAGCGCCATCTCGTTCAACGCGCATGCCGATCGCAAGGCCTACATAATCCCCATCAGGCGACTCTGAACCGAGTTCGCAATGAGACGGGCCGTGTGGTGTTCCCAGATCAGCTTTGAAGAGATCCGCGAAAAGCTCTCGCATCTGCGGCTCCGTGACTCGCCTCGGTAGCGCCCACCCACCCTCGAGAACCCATCCGCGGCCGTATCGGCGGAGGTTTCTCCGCCATTGGATACGAGTGCCGTAGTTACGCTGAACAGCTACCGCATGGCCCAGCAGCGCTCTCATGAATGACCGGGCCGTGTTCTCGGTCAAACGCAAGGGAAGAGCGTTTTTCCAATCAGGATGATTCGAGTCGAGCCACTCCACTGGGTCCGAGTCGTTGTCAATGATCTGGGCGAGTCTGTGAACTTCCATCAATAGCTTGGTGCTGAGTTCGTATACGACATCCTGACGAAGACTTCGTGGTAGGTGCGATGCAAACAGTTCTGTGTACTCTCGAAATTGTTCCTCGGAACCGCGGTCAATCACTTCCAGGATCTTCCGAAAGTACGTCCGGAGACTGGACTGGCGGGTCGTGTCGCCGACCATCCCCATCGGGAGCCCGCCCTCACAAGCAAGGGTGAACAAGTAAAGGTTCCTGCAAGAACTTGTGAGAACATTTCTCCGCCAAACCTTGAGCCCTTTGACGACAACTTCCCCGAGGTACACGTAACCCGCTTCCCCCGGAGCAAGGACGGCAGCACCCACCGATTCGAGTGCATGTCCCCATTTCCATGGACCGCCCGTATGATTTCTGTTCCACCACTCCGCTACGTACAGGCAAAAGAGAGCCCTCCAAAAGTGGTTCTGGTACCCGATCGTCGGCGGAAGTTCACCCTGCAAGACGACGCGCAGTTCCTCGAACTCACGTGCCGTACATCGATAGCTGTAGAGGGGCCTGCCGGTGGGGCAAGAGAGCTTTCGGTTTTCCAAGAACTCGAAGAACTGTTGTGAGAGTCTCATGCCGCGCTGCAGGATCCTTGCTAGTATTGTAAGATCACAAAATGAGGTCCCGTCCCGGATCTTGTGGCAATTCTCTGACGCAGTCTCCGGATGCGGATTGTCAGGCTAGCGCGTCACGCGGCCTGGTTCAACAGCTGGATTCACACAGCGTTCGCGTGGGACTCGAGTCTCCAGAGGGTTATGAGTATGGCTACACCGAACAGAATCAGAGGACGGGGGCGACTTGAGTTCGCTGTGGTTCTGTGGCGCAATTCGACTCCGCCCGCCAATGCTCTGGTTGCCTAGGCTACAAGCTCACGAGCACTGATTCTCAGGCGGTCGTCGAACAGGATCCAGCCTCCGATCGCGTCGGCCTCCTCTTCCGACTATTCTGGGTGCAGGGGAAGCATGCTTTGCCCTGCGAGAGTCGGGGGGAAGGGGTCCTCACCCCGTCCCCTGGAACGATTCGTGCAGTCCGATTCGGCGATTGCTCCTTGATTCCAGGTTGCTCCCCATCGCGCCCGATCATGCCCAGATCGGCGACCACGAAGGAAGACCGCCATGCAGAGTCACTCGGTCACGAAGTGCCCCCTGGCGATCCTGGTCCTCGTCGCGGTGACGGCGATGGGTTGCACGACCCAGCCGGTGGATGATCCGCCTCTGGAGATCGTCCCTGCGCCGCAGGTTCCGACCTTCGAGCCCTCGCCACCGGATCTCCCCTCCCAAGCCTATGAAGACCGAAGCAGCAATATTCTTCGCAACGACTTCATGGCCGAGCACATCGAGGACATGGCGAGTTTTGATGTGATCGTATTGTCGCTGACCGCGATCTTCACCGACGATGGCGCGGCGAACATCGCCCGGATTCGTCGCCTCAACCCCGATGTCATCGTGCTGGGCCTGCATCAAGTTCTGGCTCGACACCAGGCCTGGGACGATCCAGAAGTCCGAGCTCTCTTCCCCTTCGCGGCGGAGCAGGGAGATCTCTGGGCTCCTCATCTGCTGGAGACCTTGGCCGGAGAACCGGCGATGATGTGGTCTCAGTCGCAGATGATCGATCCCACCGATGGCGGCACTTCGATGAGCCGGGAGCTGCTGGTCGAACATGTGAACATGATCGCACGTTATGCCCAGAAGTACCCTGGGGCGATCGACGGCTTCTACCACGAGTACATGTCCACTTCTCCCTGGCTCTATCCCGATGGACCGGTCGCGGGGACGACGGAAGATGTGGACCTCGACCACGACGGAGTGGGGGCACAGTCCGACCCCGATGACATCGCGATTTGGCGGCAATGGCAGCGCGAACTCCTGCGTGAACTCCAAGGACGCTTCGGACCGGGCCTGGTCCAGGTGGCAAACGGCGACTTGGGAATCCGAGATGAAGAGGCGGCAGGACTCATGGCGGGCATCGTCTATCAGCATTTCCCGCGGACGGTTTGGGGTTACACCGATCTCTTCGGTCTGGAGATGGCCATCGACCACTCTCGGAATCGCCTCACTCCCCGCCGCGGCAGGATCTGGAGTTTGCTGGAGTCGGAGGCCCCCTTCCGAGTGGGGGACGTCCGTTTCCGGAGGGTCGCGAGTCTGCTCACGGGTCTTCCCTACGTGAACCGGAGCAGCCGTTGGGGCGACTACTGGGGACGCGACCCGGTCGGGGTCGATTTGGGCATGCCGACCGGTGCCCTCCAGCGTCTGGACTTGCCGGGAGGAGGAGTTCGCTACGAGCGCCCCTTCCAGAATGGCACGGCTCGCATCGACTTCGACTCGAATGGGACGCAGCTGTTTCTGGCTCCCATGATGGGAGGGTGATGGGCCGCACTCCCCAAGTCTGGCTCTGGCCCCTCTGGATTGCGGTCCTCGCGGGCCCGGCCCTGGCCGACACTGCGGATTCTCCTCAGGAACACCGATTCACGGCGGGCGACGGGGTCCAACTCTTTGGCTATCTCTACTCGCCGGTCCAACTTCGGCACCAAGAATTGATCCTCTGTTTCCACCAGGCTCGTGGAGATGGGCGAGGCGAATACGCTCCCATCGCACACCACCTCAATCGAGAGGGCTACGAGGTCTTCGTGGTGGATCAGCGCAGCGGAGGACGGCAATTCGGTGGCATCAATCAAACGGTCGAGCAGTTGGGAGTGTCGTCGGGATACTGCGAGGCTTATCCCGACCTCGAGGCGGCCTACGCCTATGTGCATGCCCTTCGCCCGCATCGGCCGCTGGTGATCGTGGGCAGCAGCTATAGTGCAGCCCTGGTGCTGCGCTTGGCGGCCGCTCGGCCTCCGATGCTAGCTGGCGTGCTCTCCTTCTCGCCAGCGACCGGGGGGCCGTTGACCAAGTGCAGCGGAGAAGAACTCTCCGGAGCGATCGAGGTACCGGTCTTCGTCGCCCGACCTCAGCAGGAGATGCGATACGACGCGGTGAAGCGCCAAATGCGGCTCTTTCGTCAGCAGGGTCACCAAGTCTTCGTGGCCAACCCCGCGGTCCACGGTGCGTCGATGTTGGTGGAGTCGCGGGTCGAAGCCAAGGTGGATTCGACCTGGTCGGCGGTGAGGCTCTTTCTGCGGAAACTCGAAGATCAGCCCCGAGATCGGGGACGGTGAGTCCTGCGCCACAACCAGAATCCCGTGATCACCAACAGCAGAGCCAGAAGTGAAGCGCTGCGCAACAGGGGGTTGTTGATGTCGTCGCGCCCCAGGTAGTCCATGGTGTGCAGCATCCAGAGAAAGTCGAAGATACGCCATTTGCGGGTCCGAAACTTGGTGACCTCGCCACCTTCGGCACTCACGTAGACATGCACTTTGGAAGGATGATCGAATTCGACTCTCCAGGCGGGAAGTGATCCGCCTCGGTATTCGTGGTGCGCGCCCACATCGGCGCTCTCGAGAAGGACCGCGTTCACGATGCGGCCGTCGGGGACGAAGTGTTCCCGGGCGAGGTCCATGGCCTCGTTGCGGTCGAGGGGAGGGCGCACGACGCCGGTGTGCACATCGACCAAAGCCATCCGGCCGGGCTCCTGGGCCGAATGGAGCTGGTAGAAGGTAGATCCCGCGATTCGCACGAGTTCGAGGCCGGCCAGATTGCGATAGGCCGGCCCGAGGGTCGTGGCGGCCCGTGAGGGAGAGATCCAGTTCTCATCGAAGTCGATTTGGGAGGCGGGACCGCGCAAATGGTCCCCGTGAATCTCATCGATGTCGGTCCACGCGAAGTAGATTCCGGTGGAGACCCACAGCAGTACCTGAATGCCGATGAACAGGCCCAGGCGGCGGTGCAGGCGGCGCAGGGTCGCGGTCTTCCACATGGAGAGCTCCTCGAGGGGGTGAAGAAGGATTACCCGATGGCGGCGAGAAATGGCAAGGGACACTCCGAACCTCCTCCTCACTCTTGCCGTAGGAGAGAGGATCCCGGATGCTCCGAGGGTCCACCGCAGGTGGTCTGGATTCCGCACCCTCCCCCAGGTGAATCGCCGATGCGTTCCTTCTCCTTGGCGTCTGTGATGCGGGCCGTCCTCGTGGTCACTCTCGGCGCTCTGTCTCTGCAGCTGGGTGCCTGCGCGGGGACCGAAGATCGCGACGAAGTGTGGTTGGTGGGACTCGATGGGGCCGATTGGGACCTCCTCGATCCCATGATCGCAGCCGGCCGATTGCCGCATCTCGCACAGCTCCGTCGCGAGGGAGCCTTCGGCCGGCTTCGCAGTGACAAGCCGATGCTCTCGCCGATTCTCTGGACCAGTATGGCCACGGGCAAGTCTGCCGATGATCATGGGATCACCTGGTTCATGACCGACTCGCCGACCGGAGAGAAGATTCCCATCAGCAGCTGGAACCGGAAGGTCCGCGCTCTGTGGACCATCGCCTCGGAGGCGCAGCTCGAGGTGGGAGTCGTCGGCTGGTGGGCGACCTGGCCGGTGGAGCCCGTCCGCGGATTCTTGGTGAGCGACTACGTGGGATGGCACTCTTTCGGAGTGAGCGGCCGTCCGGTCGAAGGTGGCGCCAAGGTGTGGCCCTCGAGCTGGGAGCCCTGGGTGCTCGAGACCATGCCCGATCCCCAGGCCTTGTCCGCCGAGACGCTCCAGCGCATGGTCCATCTGCCGGCGGCGCGACTGGGCTTCGATGCCGCGCGCGGTCCCTTCGGCGGCCCTATCCCCCATCTGCGACAGGCGATCGCCACCGCTCGGGGCTACACCGATGTCGCTCTCGAAGCGCTGAGCCGGCGGCGTCCCGATTTCTTCGCCCTCTACTACGAGGGAACCGACGCGGTGGAGCATCTCTTCGGCCAGTACATGCCGCCTCGATCACCTTGGATCGACGCGGTGGATTACGAGGCATTCCGGGACGCGGTGGAGGGATACTGGGAATATCAGGACGAGCTTCTCGGGGAGATCCTGGCCAGGCGAGGCCCTCGCACCACGGTGATGGTCGTCTCCGACCACGGTTTTCGCCAAGGTGAGGAGCGCCTTCGTGAGACCGAGTTCTCGGTGGATCGCGCCGACGCCTCTCACATTAACGACGGAATCGTGGTGATCTCCGGCCCAGCCATCCCCCAGGGTTTGGAGCTTCGAGGTGCGAGCATCTACGACATCACTCCCACCGCGCTCTATCTATTGGGATTGCCGGTGGCGCAGGACATGCGCGGACAGGTGTTGAGGCAGGCCTTTTCGGAGGGCTACCTGAGGGCCCATCCGCAATCTGTGGTCGACACCTACGAGACCGGCCCTTGGAAGCGCGGAGAGATGGTAGCTGCGGATGCCGAATCGGGAAGACAGCTCGAAGAGATGTTGCGATCTCTGGGCTACATCTCCGGTGGGGATGGGACTTCGGAAGGTGCAGGAGAATCGTCCGGTGAAGCCATGGCCGCCGAGAACGCCATCAATCTGGCCGTGGTCTATCAGCAACAGGGGGAATACGACCGTGCGGCCGAGGTGCTGCGGAGGCAACTCGAAGTCCGTCCCGACCACTTCGAGGCGAAGCTGAATCTGGCCCAGGTCCACGCCCTGGCCGGAGACTTCGACGCGGCTCTCGCGGTCTACGCCCAATTGCGAGAGGAAGCGCCCACGAATCTGGAGGTGATCGAGGACTATGGCCTCGCCCTCGGCCACGCGGGAAGGGATGCTGAGGCCGCCGAAGTCTTCGGCCAGGGAATCGAGCTTCGTGAGGACTGGGCCATGGGATGGGCGGGGCTGGGCTTTGCCCAATACCGTTCGGATCACCGGGCCGTGGGGATCGCGTCCCTGGACCGGGCATTGGAGCTGGACGATCGCCTCGCCACGGCTCACTTCTACCGGGGGATGGTGGCCGAAGAAGAAGGAGATTCGTCCCGGGCGCGGCGGGAATTCGAGCGGACCCTCTCACTCGATCCCCTCCACCGCGAATCGGTCCTGCGCTTGGCGGGAATGGACCAGACTCGCGGAGATCTTCGGGGAGCTCGGCGCCGTCTCGGGGCTTTTCTCGACCGAGCCGGACCGGTGACGGAAGTGCGGGCGGAGCAAGCGGGGATCGATCTGAAACTGGGAAAGGCCGGCCGAGCACTCGTCGTGCTGCGAGAGCTCGCGACATTGCGTCCCGACGACCCGGCGATCCTCGGCAATCTCGGAGTGGCTCAGGCCATGACCGGAGATCGGGAAGGAGCCCGCCGGAGTTTCGAAGAGCTCGTCCTCCTCCGGCCCAACTCTCCCGATGGCTACGCGATGCTCGCCAATCTCAATGCGGAGATGGGACACAGCAACGCCGCTCTGCGCCAGTTCAAACGAGCTCGAGAGCTGGCTCCCGAAGATGTGTCCTTGTTACTGAGCTTGGGGAGTCTGTACCACCGGCTCGGGCGCTTCGAGGACGCGATCCCTCTCTACGAACAGGTCCTCGAGCTTCAGCCGGACCATGCCATCGCTCTGTATCAGTTGGCCATGGCCGTGGGAAGCGCAGGCGACGAAGATCGGGCGCGCCAGCTCTTACGGCGGGCCCGCGACCTCGATCCGAACCTCGTGCGGCCGGGTCCCGAGTAGCTCGGCACTAGGCTTCGATCGCCCTCCGGCCTGGATTCCTCATTTCAGCAATGCGATTTTGGTGATCTGGTGGAAGTCCCCGGCCTGTGCCTCGACCATGTAGATCCCGCTGGCCACACTGCGTCCTTCGGCATTGGTTCCATCCCACAGGAAGGTCGAATGGGTGAACGTTCCCTGGTGGAGCGTGACCACGAGTTGTCCGCGGGGGTTGTAGATGCGCACGAATCCCTCGTCTCCCGTTCGCAGGCCGGTGAATCGAAGGGTCGTGACGGGGTTGAAGGGATTGGGGAAGATGGCGAGACTGCGTTCGGGAGCAGCGGGCGTGGCCACTGGGTCGGGACTTCCCCACAGACAGCAGATCCCCGCGAAGTCGAGCGCCTCGCTCAGGAGCCAGACTCGGGGGGAGGCATTGACTGCGGCCTTGCGCATGGGGAGCTGAACGCTGCGGAAACTGAAGGGGAAGGTGATGGAGAGCTTGCGGTCCAGGGCGGGCCATGAACTCGAGGTGTCGTAGATCACCGAAGCAGAGATGTTGTTGGTGAGATAGGCGGAGTTCGTCCTGGGATCCCAGAATCGATGCCCGGTCACCGAGCCCACGAGGGGCTTGATCACATCGAAACTGTTGTTGTCGGGGCAGTTTCCGGTCAGAAGGAAGTTCGTGGAAAAACTGGTCGCGACCACCGGTCGCACGTCGGGGATTCTCCATCCGTTGATGGCACGGGTGATGTCTTGACCGACGACCTCGACTCCCATCACGGTCTCGAGAAAGGCCGAGCCCGCACTTCCCGGCGCGGAAAGCGAACTCGACACATTGTCTCCGAAGAAGAGGATGCTGCGTGCCCCGGCCAGGTCTCGCCAGGCGGTGAGAAGTCCGATGTCATCGGGCCTGGTGTAGGGGAAGGAATGTCCACCGTCTCCAAGAATGGTGCCGTCCAATTCTCCGGCGAAGTAGAGGAGGGTGGTGTAGCCGTCGAGCTGGGCCGCGGTCGCGCCGTGGACTCCGGCAGATCCCAACCCATTCGAGAGTCTCCTCTCTGCGGCCATGGTGGTGTAGAGGTCGATGTCCCGGCCTTCGACGAGGTCGAGTTGCCGAAATGCGGTGAGGACTTCGGCTTCACCTTCGCGATGTCCGAAGTCGATCCACGCCAGGATCGAAGGTTGAGCTCCGGCGGCATCGGTGATCGAAGGCAGGCCGTGGATCGTGAACACACGATCGTAGCCCTTTTCGTCCGAGAAGCCGGTTGTGTTCGAAGGAAGGGTGGACACGCGTCCATCGCTGTCGGTGGCTCGGAAGTAGTAGCGCAGGACATCTCCGGGGTACAAGAAATCCTGATCGGGGAGGTCGAAGCTGGATTCGTCGGGTTGCGATGCGGCGGAGGGGGAGGCGAGGACCTCTCCCGACCACTGCGTGGGTCCGAGGACGACATTCTGGTCGACGGACCTCGAGGGGGGCGTCCGAATCGCATCTTCGAAGAGAGGATTGCGGTCGAGGATCCAGACCATCCGCAGGTCAGCCAGCGTGGTGCCGGGAATCTGGGCCACGGCCTTCACGACGACGGAATCGCCGGCATCCACCGGAGAATTCCCAGAGGCGACATTCGCCGCCATGTCGAAGGGGATATCCAAGGCGTCGCGCGCGGCCGTGGTGCTCACGTCGATCTCTCCCGAGACAGGGAATCCGTCGTTGGCGAGGTGCCTCTCTCGGGCGGAGATCACCGGGCCTTGGAGGCGATACTTCAGGAGCGCCACGTTGTCGAAGAGCGGAGAGGCGGTGGCGTCGTCACCGATGGTTCCACCGAAGACGGATTCGATGACTCCCAGCGCGACTTGGATTCGCTCGAAGGGCCGGGAAAGCATCGCCGAGACATCGAATTCGCGGGAGACCCAGTGGGGGAATCCCTCGTCGAAGTAGATCGTCCAGTCGTGGACCCACGGGGACCAGTTCAGGCCATCGGGCGATGTTCGTATATGCCAGAGGTAGAAGAGACCGTTCTCGAAGGGAAGATCGGCCCATACCGAAAAACGAAGAAGGACTCCCGAAACCTCCGGGCCGTCGTCGGCGGTACCGGGGAGATCCCAGAGAATCTCCGGACTCCAGACTTCGTTCGAGAGCGGGAGTTCGTTCCGAGGGCCGAGGACTTGGCTCAACCCACCGTGGTAATTGACCACCCAGCCTCCGAGGGTGGAAGCGGCGGTGGCGGAGGTCTCACCCCCGGTAGACGTGGGATAGCCGGGAATGTCCGCAGCGCTGGCGGCATTGCGGACCACCTGCCCCGCATCGACGAAGCCCACCACCGAGCTCAGGTTCTCATGGCAGAGATCGAGGCCGTAGTCCCGGAACTGGGGCCACATCCGGGAGAAATCGCCGACAAAGGGAGGCTTCTGGGGACGCCACGATCCGGAGAAGTCTCCGCTCTCGAAGTCCTCGAAGTCGCTCCCATCGGACCAGGTCACCGCGATGTCGTCGACCTGGACCGCGCCGGCCACCGAATCGAATCGACCATCTTCGTCATCGTAGCCGAAGTCAGAGCGGAACCGCAGTCGTAGTCGGATTCGGTCGCCTCCACTTCCTCCGTAGTCTCCCCCGGCATAGGTCAGCGCGCGCTGGGCCACCGCAGAATAGCGGACGCCGGGCGCAGGGAATGCGTCGGAAGCATCGCGGTCGGTCCCCGAGATGGACATGGCTTCGACCCAGCTTCCCGAGGAATCCCTTTCGACGCTGAAGAAATCGTAGGCCGTTTCGGTGTCGTAGTGGAATACGAAGTCCAGGCTCACGGTCTGTCCCGCACTGGGATCGGCGAGGGCGGGACTCTCGAAGAGGAGAGTCTGATTCCAACGCTTGCCGTAGCCCGGTCCTGTGGCCCAACCTGGCTGCTGGGCTGCGCTCTGACCGCACCAGGCGGCATGGTTGCCCGCTCCGTGGTTCGCGAGGGTCTCGGCGTTGAAGGTCGAGACCTGCCAGTAGATCGGCTGGTCGGTGCGATCGACACCGGTCCAGCTAGTGGGAGAGGAGTTGAGGGCTTCGAAGAACTTTCCCTGGAGGGTGCCCGGCCCGCCGTAGAGGTAGAAGGAGTCGACGGCGGCCTTGGCCGAAGCGTCGCCGGTCTCGTGGCGGCTGCTGATCCAGGTGCGGGCCGAGCTCGTCTCCGCTCGGATCGGTGATGCGGAGATGGGGATGGAGTGGGCCGGAGTCGAGAGAAGAAGGACGATGCCCAGAATGGTCCAGCGGGTGAGGATGGGACGAATCATGACCTGCCCTTCTGCAGTGGAACAATATGCTATGGCATTCTTCGGATCTGGACCGCGAACTCCCGATCGGGAGTCTTCGGGATCAGGGCGTTCTGCGGTCACGGACGCGGAATGGTCACGTATCGCCTATACTGTCCTCACTACGAAAGGATCGACATGGATGCTCTGATGGTGGTTGGAGTGCTCGTGGCCTATGTCGGGCTGCAGTACTGGGTTCTGCCTCGACTGGGAGTTCCGACCTGAGCGGTTCCCCACCAAGGCTCGGTCGAGCCGAAGAAAAACGAGAATGCCGTCAGGAGCTGCGGAGCCCCGGTCCAAAACGATTCGACGTCGCAGAATCCCACAGCAATTGCATCCGCGACGGACCCTCGCGATTGAGCAGGCTCCCCGAAGGCGGAGTGGGATAGAGCTCTTCGTAGCTTCTGACCTGCCCGGCACCGTCCCGTCGCAGGAGGTGATGGGGGCACAATTGAGCCGGGCTCTCCAACCCCGCAGCTCCCAGGAGCTCGTAGGCCGATTCGATGGTCTTGCGGTGGAATTCGGCCACTCGAGGCGCCTTGTCTTCCACCACCAGCCCGTGGACGAGTCCGGGATCTTGGGTGGCGACTCCCACCGGGCAATGGTTGCTGTTGCACTTGAGAGCCTGGATGCAACCCAGCGCGAACATCATTGCCCGGGCTGCATTGCAGAGGTCTGCTCCCAGAGCGAGCAATCTCACGATATGAAATCCGGTGGTGATCTTTCCGGCCGCGATGATCCTCACCTGGTCGCGCAGCCCCGCTCCGACCAGGGCGTGGTTGGCGAAGACCAGACCATCGATCAGGGGTGTTCCCACGGAATTGCTGAACTCCAGCGGAGCCGCACCGGTGCCGCCCTCTCCGCCGTCGATGGTGATGAAGTCGGGTCGAATTCCGGTCTCGACCATGGCCTTGAGGATTCCCAGGAATTCGGTGGGATTGCCGATGCAGAGTTTGAAGCCGACGGGCTTGCCTCCGGAGAGCTCGCGCAGATTCTCGACGAAATGAAGCAGGCCGGTGGGGTCATCGAAGGCATCGTGCGCGGGCGGAGAGAGGACGTCTTGTCCCATGGGGACGCCGCGGATTGCGGCGATCTCTTCGGTGAGTTTCTGCGCGGGGAGGATCCCGCCGTGGCCCGGCTTGGCTCCTTGCGACAGTTTGATCTCGATCATCTTCACCTGAGGGGACTTCGCGCTCTCTCGAAATCGGTCGGGATCGAATCCGCCATCCGGGCCACGGCAACCGAAGTATCCGGTGCCGATCTGCCACACCAGATCCCCTCCACCCCGCTGGTGGTAGGGTGAGATTCCTCCCTCGCCGGTGTTGTGGTAAAAGCCCCCGGCCTTGGCTCCTCGGTTCAGGGCCTCGATGGCATGGCGACTCAGAGAACCGAAGCTCATGGCGGAGATGTTCAGCAGGGATGCGTCGTAGGGCTGAGTGCAGGAACTGTGTTCGCCGATGCGGACCCGCAACTCCTCGCCCGATGCGTTGCGTGCGTTGAGGCTGTGATTGATCCACTCGTATCCTTGTCGATAGACATCGTGCCTCGTGCCGAAGGGCAGAGTGTCGAGCTGATTCTTCGATCGGGCGTAGACGATGGCGCGTTTTTCTCGGCTGATGGGGTTCTCGTCGTCGTCTTCTTCGAAGAAGTATTGCCGAAGTTCGTTGCGGAGACCTTCGAGGGTATAGCGAAAGCGTCCGAGTACCGGAAAGTTGCGGCGGACCGCGTGGCGGGTCTGGACCCGGTCCTCGATCCCCATGGCGGTGAAGATCAACTGGCCGATGGCGAGAAGGCCGAACCAGGGATGGATCCAGCTCAGGGCCGCCACGATCAGCCAGCCAACCAAGGCCGTGGTGTAGAAGGCCTTCACCGACCACTTCTCCACGATGCCGGGGATGCGGGGGGTATGAGTGGCCGTGCGCGGCGTCTTCTGCGAGGACATCGGCGATCTCTCCTTGTCGAACACTCGCTGGAATCGATCTTTGGTGCGTTCACCCACCATACGCCGAAGCATCTCCGGCGCGAAGCCGATCTTGGGAGGGGAGGTCCTGGGCCTGGGGTCCTCGCGGACTCCCGCGAAGGACCTTGCTGCGGGGTGGGGGCGGCACTAATCTGAGCCCCCTCGATGCGCCACTTCCATTCCCGGGCCAAGGACACGCTCATCACCGGCCACTCCGACAGTCGTCTCCCCCTCCTCTCGGTCGTCATTCCCTGTCTGAATGAACGAGACTCGCTGCCCGAACTCGTGGCTCGCCTCGAGAAGAGCCTTCCCGACGGCTCGATTCCTTCGGCCGAATTCATCATTGTCGACGATGGATCCAGCGATGGCAGTGCGGAAGTGCTCGCGGAGCTGCAGACGGATCATCCCCGTCTGAAGGTGTTGCGGCGGCCCGAACGCGGAGGACAGACCCCGGCGCTGTGGGACGGTCTGGCGCTGGCGAAGGGGACGTGGATCGCGCACCTGGATGGCGACTTGCAGAACGACCCTCAGGATCTGCCCGATCTCTACCGCACGGCCCAACAGGGTTATGATGCGGTGCTGGGAATCCGGGCCCAGCGGCGGGATTCTCTGGGTCGTCGCTGGGCCAGCCGATTCGCCAATGCGGTGCGGCGAGCATCGCTCCACGACACCATCATCGATGTGGGGTGCAGCACCCGGGTGGTGAAAGCAGCAGTATTGCGGCAGATCCCTCCCTTGCCCAACATGCACCGTTATCTGCCGGCGGTGATCGAGCGAATGGGTTCCCGCATTGCGCAGGTACCGGTCTCTCACCATCCCCGTCAGCACGGGGAGAGCAAGTACACCAACCTGGGTCGAGGATTGAAGTCGGCCCGCGACCTCCTCCGCGTCCGTCGCTTCCTCCGAGAGTACGAAGCCCGACGATGAGGCGGGAGTCGAGGAAAGGGGTCCGCTGGGGGTGGTTGGTCCTCGGGGTGGGATTGTGGTTGGCCGGTCTGGCCTGGACTCCACTGACCGAGAGCACCGAGGGCCGTTATGTCTCCGTCGGAGCGGAGATGGTCCGAAGCGGGAATTGGCTCGAACCCAATTTCGATGGGCTTCCCCACTTCACCAAACCCCCGTGGGCCTATTGGGCCATCGCCGCGAGTTTGAAGCTTCTGCCCGATCGAGAATGGGCGGCTCGTTTGCCGGCCACCGTGGCGGCGTGGATCGCGCTCCTGCTGGCCCTCGCCATTGGGCGCAGCCGAGGAGCTTCTCCGGTCGAAAGCTCGCGTCTGACCTTCCTGCTCCTGGCCTCCCCTCTCTTCGTCGGGCAGGCACGACTTCCCAGCGGAGACGTCCATCTGGCCGCAGGCATTCTGGCGGTGATCTGGTCGGTGATGGACTCCGACCGAAAGATGGCCCTGCGAGTCTCGGTGGGCGCGGTGGGATTCGCGGTCGGGATTCTGGCCAAGGGCCACATCATCTTCCTGTGGACTCTTCTGCCCGCGGTGCTTTGGTGGCTTCGTCACCCGCTGCGCCACCGACGCGCGGCGGCCGTGCTCGGGCTCTCTCTCGCCTGCGGGATCGTCCTGGCCTGGCCCTGGTTCGCGTGGGCGCGCCACGCGCATCCTGGGATTCTCGACTACTGGATGGGAGCGGAGACCCACGACCGCGTTCTGACCAACCACCACGCCCGAAGCGAAGCGTGGTGGTACTACCTCGTGGTGCTGCCCTTGATGGTGCTTCCCTGGATTCCCGAAGCGCTGCGCGCCCTGCGCCAGGAGCTGAGAAGGAGAACCACGACCTCTCTCCTCTGGCTTTGCATCCTGCTGCCAGCGCTGGTGCTGCAGTGGAGTGTATCCAAGCGGCCCAACTACTTGCTCCCATTGGTCATCTTCTTGGCCATTCTGGCGGCCCGAGTCGAGCCGGCGCGATGGCTGCGCCAGCGTTGCGGACTGGCCCTGGGGTTGATGCTTCTGCTGCCATTGGGATTGTCCCGGGTCGAGAGCATCTGGCCGGTCACCCGTCAACTCGCCGAGGCCATTCCTCCGGGGGCCGAGCAGGTGATCGTCAACCACACTCTTCCCGAGAGCCTGCCCTTCTACTTGGGGCGGTCGGTGGCGACCCGGAATCTTCATCGTGAGCTGCGTTTCGCGACGCCGCAGCAGCGGCATCAGTGGTGGGCCGATGATTGGGATCTGGCCCAGCGCTTGCACCCGGGCGATGTGATTCTGTCCCCGCGTCGCAAGCACGATCAGATCGCCGAAGATCTGGGCTCGGTGCCCTGGCGAGTTCGTGAGGTCTGGGACGAGTGGGAATTGCTCGAAGTCACCGGCCAAGCCCTTCCGGAGTCCGATGGGAGCTGAGCCGGGGGACGGGCTGGGTGGCTCCGCCTCGCCTTGACACCCCTCTGGGGCGGCGCTTTACTGTGAGATCCGTGGGCTGGCGTAGCTCAGTTGGTTAGAGCACCAGATTGTGGATCTGGGGGTCGGTGGTTCGAATCCACCCGCCAGTACCATTCTTACTTCCGCTGAATCCGGGCCCATCCCATGTCCAAGGGAAAGCGCATCGAGCCGCGCCTGGTCAAGGGCATGCGGGATCAACTGGGGCGCTCGGTCCGAGAGCGGCAGGCTCTGGTCGAGACGGCGCGTGCCGTCTTCGAGACCTTCGGCTTTCGGCCGCTCGAAACTCCAGTGGTCGAATTCGCATCGACGCTGACCGGGTCGAAGGCCGGCGAGACCTCCCAGCGCATCTTCACCTGGCACCACGCAGAAGAGGATGTCGATCTCGGGCTGCGCTTCGACCTGACGGTCCCCCTCGCCCGTTTCGTGGCCGCCAACCCCCAACTGCGTCGGCCCTTCAAGCGCTATCAGACGGGCCCGGTCTTCCGAATCGACAAGCCGGGCGCCGGACGCTTTCGGGAGTTCACCCAATTCGACATCGATGTGGTGGGAACTCCGTCGATGATGGCCGACGCCGAGATCCTGGTGGCCATGGGCCAAGTGCTCGAGGCCCTGGGATTGCCCGGCTACCACATCCACTGGAACCACCGAGGCATTCTCAACGCGGTCCTCACCCGGTCTGGTGTGGACCCGAAGATGTTCATCGCGGTGATTCGGGTTCTGGACAAGGGGGACAAGATCGGGATGGAGGGGGTGCGCTGCGAGCTTGGCGCAGGGCGCACCGATGCGGAGAGCGGGGCCAGGATCCCGGGCCTGGACCTGCCGGAATCGCAGATCGACGCGGTGCTCGATTTCCTGGAGATCGATGGCGACGAGGACGACGAGCTATTGGCGCGCATTCGGGATCATCTGGACGGAGTCAAGGGAGCCGACGAGGCGCTGAACCAAGTCGAGCAGCTGCGCACCTTCGTGCAGGCCCTGGGAGCACCGACGCAGCGGATCCGCTTTGCACCCCGTCTGGCTCGGGGAATGGATTACTACACCGGTCCGATCTTCGAGGCGACTCTCGACGACCTCCCCGAATTCGGAAGCATCATGGGGGGCGGTCGGTACAACGAACTGGTTTCACGCTTCAGTGGGGAGCAGTTGCCGGCGGTGGGCGCGTCGATCGGTGTGGATCGATTGCTGGCCGCCCTGGATGCCCTCCGCGCCGAGTCTCTGGATCGATCGGGGACCCAGGTTCTGGTGACCACCATGGATCGCAAGATGTTGGCCGAGTATCTGAGCCTGGTGACCGAGTTGCGCCAGGCCGGACTGCGGGCGGAGATCTACCTCAAGCCCAAAGCCAAGCTGGGCGACCAGCTGAAGTACGCCAGTGATTGGAAGATTCCTTTCGCGGTCATCTTGGGGAGCGATGAGCTCGAAGCCGGTGAGGTCACGGTCAAGGACCTCGACGAGGGGAAGAAGGCCTCCGCTGCGGTGAGCGATCGAGATCAGTGGATCGAGGAACGCCCCGGCCAATTCCGGGTGCCGCGAGCGTCGCTGGTCGAGCAGCTGCGCCGCCAATTCGAGGCCTGAACGGCCTCACCGCGTCCGATTTGTGCTAGCATGGACGGACCCATTCGTCCCTCTGCCCCTGGGTTTCCATGAATCGCTCATCACGACTCCTGCTCTGCATCCTCTTGCCGCTCCTCCTGCCGGCTCGGGCCTCGGCGGCCCTCTCTCCGCTCAAGGCTCACGCCCAGGTCGCGGCCGAAGTCATGACCTTCCTCGAGAGTGACATCGGAATCGGCGGGATCCGCAATTACGACAACGATCCTCTCGCCCCGGTCGCGCCGCCCTACTTCTACCACTACGCCATCCGCCACAACGATCGTCTGCGGAGCAGTACCGTGGGTTATCCGGGTTATGCCAGTATCAGCTATCCGGGCTACACGGCGTCGGTCGCGATCGACGCCTTCTTGGACTGGTGGGTCTACAGCGGAGATACCGCCGCGCTCGGGCGGGCGGAGCAAATGGCCCAATGGCTCATCGCGCGCCGGACTCCGGCCACCGATCTCTATGCGAATTGGGTTTACAGCACGCAGACCGATGGAGTGATGGGAGGCGGTTTCGACGGTGATTCCATCATGTCCGACAAGCCGGGCATGTTCGGTCTGCGATGTCTTCGGCTCTACGACATCACCGCCAACGCTCTCTACCTGCAGGCCGCGACCGAGATCGCGGACACCTATGTGGCCACCCAGATGAGCGGCGGAGTCGCGGATGCGGGACGGTGGCCCTTTCGGGTCCGCCCCTCCGACGGTCTGGTACGGCAGGACTACACCAGCCACATCGTGCCGGCGGCCCTCTTGCTCGGGGAGATGGGTGCGCGCACCTCGAATCCGGTCTACACCGCGGCTTCGGATGCGGCCTGGGCCTGGCTCTGGAACAATCCTCTGAATCCGGCCAGTGCGGACTACATGCACTGGGAGGGATTCTACGAAGACATCGGTTCGGAGTCCGTGGGACTGGGAGATCACTACAGCGCCGAACGCACCGCGTCGGCCCTGATCGCCAGGAATCAGCCGGGGGATGTGGAAATGGCGATCACCATTCGCGACACCACCACGGCGATCTTCGTGGCCCCCGATGGGATCCAGAACGGGAATGGGCTCTACGCTCCCGCTCTTCTGGAGTGGCAGGCCTGGATGAATTCGACCTATGCGGCGACCGGGCAGTGGGCGCTCCTCCAATTGCAACTGGCGGAGGCGACGCAGGGGACAGCTCTCTACGATTCGACCTGGGCGGTACTGGGGAGGGAGGCTCTCCACACCCTCACTTATGGTCAAGCTCCGGCGAGCAGCGTGCCCTCCGACGATGGGAGGATGCTGACCACCATTCGGGAGCTCTCCCAACCGGGATTCGGTTTCGAAACCTGGTACGAGCAGAATTTCAACACGGTGCTCTACCTCCTCGAGGCCTTCGCCTACGCGCCGGACCTCGCGCCGGCCAACGAGAACCACATTCTGAGGGTGGACGGAGCCTCGCCGACGACGGTGGTCTACGGCCCCACCCGTATCGAGACCCTTTGGAGCGGCCCCGCCCGAGTGACCCTCAAGCTCGCGCAAGCCCCGTCGGGGGTGCGCATCGGTGGAGAGTGGGTGGCCCAGGCGGATTCGGGGGCCCACGGTCAGTGGACCTTCGATGCGGGGTCCCAACTCTGTGTCGTCGATCACGACGGCTCCGGCTTGGTGGTCCAGCTCGGCGGGGTCACTGCGGCCCCGCGTTCAGGGCGGGCATCGAGGGTCAGGCTTCTGGGCAATCGCCCGAATCCCTTCAATCCCCGGACCGAGATTCGCTTCGAGATCGACCGTCCCGGCGAGGTGCAGTTGGAGCTCTTCGACCTGGCCGGCCGTCGGGTCCGCGATTGGGAATTGGGTTGGCGTGGGGCCGGAGTCTCTGCGGTACTCTTCGATGGACGGGACTCTTCGGGCCGTGAGGTGGGGAGCGGAGTCTATTTGCTGCGCCTTCGAGCCCTCGACCAGCAGGACACTCGCCGCATCACCCTGTTGCGATGAAGGTGGGCCCGACTTGACCCCGGGAGAGGCTTCTGGGAACATCGGCCCATGACGGGAAGCTTCTTCATACAGCCCAACGGCGCGGCGTTGTGATTCGAGAACTCCTACGCCGACGCGTAGCTCAGATTCTCGTTGCCTACCTCGTCACCGGATGGGGTTTGGTCCAGTTCGTGGAGTTCTTGGAGATGCGCTACGCGCTCTCCCCGACCTGGGTCGATTTCACCGGACTCGCCATCCTGGTCTTGCTGCCCTCGGTGTTGGTGGTGGGTTGGACTCATGGAGCCCCCGGCCCCGATCGCTTCAGCCGGGGACAGATCTTCTCGGTGCTCACCAACTTGCTTCTCGCGATGGCAGTGATGGCGGCCGTCTTCGGCCACGCCGATTTCGGGGCCGTCCTCGAGACCGTGATCGTCGAAAACGATGACGGAACCACCAGTGAGGTGCCGCGCCCCCGAGCCAACTACCGGACATCGATCGCGAGTTTTCCCTTCGACATGTCCGCGGAGAGAATGGACCAAGACTGGTTGAGGGCGGGGATGGCCTATCTCCTGGAATTGGACCTCAGCCAGGATCCCTTCGTCGAACTTCGCTCCTCTTTCGAACATGCCGAGGCCGCGCGTCGTGCAGGAGTGGAGGACTTGTCTCGCATCCCTCGTCCTCTGCAGCGCAAGATTGCCCAAGACACCCATTCGCAATTCTTTCTGCGTTGTCGCCTGGAGCGAGTGGAGGAAGAGTACTCGGTCCACTACGAGATCTACGAGAGTGCCTCGGGGAGGGAACATGCCAGCGGAGGAGTGAGCGATCCGGATCTCTTCCACCTCGTGGATCGGTTGAGCGTGGAAATCCGTCGGGGAGCAGGGATTGCCGAGGCGAGTTTTGCGCGGTCTCCGGATCTGCCGGTGGCAGACCTGGCCACCAGCTCGCTCGAGGCTCTGCACGCCTTCGTACTGGCGGTGGAGTCGATGCTCTGGCAGAACGACTACCAGACCGCCTACGACCACCTCCTGGAGGCGGTGCGTCTGGATCCGACCTTCGCCCTCGCCCAATTCAACCTCTATTCCACCGCCTCGAACCTGAGTTTGCCCGAGGTCGCGGATGCGGCGATGGAGGCGGCCATTCAGAATGCCTACCGCGTGCCCGAGCGACTCCAGAACCTGTTGAGGGCCAGTTACTACTTTCATCGCGAAGAGGGGGACCGGGGGATTGCGGTGCTCGAGCGGTGGGAGAAGGTCATGCCGGACGATCTGCTCCCGAAACGGATTCTGGCCCCTCAGTACAAGTTGCGAGGACGTCCGGACGATGCGGTGCGGATGTACGAGGATCTGATTCGCTTGAATCCCTCCGATGGCGAACCTTGGCGCGACCTTGGAAAGCTCTATCAGGACCGAGGCGACTTCGACCGCGCGTTGGAATCCTTCGCCCGCTACACCGAACTCTATCCGGAGTCGGCGGATGGTCTGGTTTCCCTGGCCACCTGTTATGAATTGCAGGGGCAGTTGGAGGAATCGAGACGCACCCTCGACCGGGCGGCATTGGTGGATCCGGCCAACTTGGACATTCTGGGATCCCTTGGTGATCTCCAGGCCAAGATCGGGGAGTTCGCCGCAGCCGAAGCGACCTATGGCGAGGGCCTCGACCGCGCCCGCACCGACGCGGAGCGAGCGGGCGTACTGTCTCGCTATCGCTCCTATTGCAGCGCGAGGGCACAGTATTCACGAGCGATCGAGTTCTTCCGGCGATGGCAGGAGGTGGCCGAGCAGGTCTATCCGCCCGCTCAATTCCAGATCATGACCGCAATGGGCTATTCGATCTACGGCGACGCTATGCTCTACGACGAGGGACTCGAGGCACTCGACCGGATCAGTGACCAGCTCTCCCCGCCTCTCGCCGCCTTCATCTCCTTCGGCCGTACGCCGATCTACCTCAACGCCGACCGGAGGGAGGATGCGCGCCGGGCCATCGAAGAGATGCAGGGGACCATCGATCAATTCGGTCTGGCGGATCTCCAGCGCCTGGTGGTCGGGGCTCGAGCTCGACTGGCGGAGCTCGATGGGGATCCGGAGCGCGCGTCACAGCTCTGGAGAGAATCCCTCGGTGAAAGTCGAGGTCGCATTCACCAGTACATCGGTTTGGGTCGCAGCTTGCGCGCGATGGGAGAGCTGGACCATGCTCATGATGCTCTCGAGGAGGGGCTGAGGATCTATCCCGCGCATGGTGAGCTCAACTACGAGATGGCCTTGGTGGAATTGGACCGGGACCGCATCGGTGAAGCTCGGAAGCACCTCGATCGGGCCCTTCGGTGCTGGGAGCAGGCCGACGACACGCCCAAGGTGCGGGCCGCGCGACAATGGGCCCAAACTCTCTCGCAGTGAAGAGCTGAAGTCGGCCCGCACGGCCCATCGCCGAACACGAAGAGGCCGGAGCGGGGTGCTCCGGCCTCTTCTCATCAGGTTGGATCCAGACCAGAATCAGAAGCGGACCTTCACGCTCGACCAGCTGCTCTCGTCGACCGGAACCGCGACGCAATTGCTGGCGTGTTGGCCGACGTCCGTGAAGTCGTTCTGAGCGAAGCAGTCCCACTCCACCGCGGGATCGAAGACATCGGCGGAGTTGGTGTCACCGCAGCAGATGTCGACCTTGCGGCGGAGGGTGTGCTCCTTGGTGGTGCAGGTTCCCGTTCCCCACTGGGTCCCCGGATCGAAGCCCAGTTGCCCGATGACGTCGACCACGAGGCCGTCGAGGAGGAGGACGATGGTGTCGTCCCCATTGAACCAGGTCGAGCTGGTATAGGTCGCATCTCCGAGGGCCAGCAGCTCGGGAGCAGCGGAGGCGTTGACGATGACGTAGACGCCGCCCACGGGAATGGTGGTGCCGGCGAGGACATTCGTGGAACCGGGGGTCGTGGCGCCGTTGTTGTAGCGCTCGACGGTCACCCGACCCATGTCCAGTGGCGCGCCAGTTCCGTTGAAGATCTCGAGGGCCTTGTTGTTGCTGCTTCCCTCGACGTATTCGGAGAAGAACACGCAATTCTCCGACTGGGCGAAGGCGGGGGCGATGGTCAAGGCCACCAGGGCGACGGTGGCCAGGGTCTTGAGCAATAGTCTCATGGGTGGAACTCCCGGATGGGTTCGACATGTCGCGCGGCCATCATGAACCGCGCGACGGGAATCTTGTCGATTCTACCACAGCCCTCGCCCAGGGCTGTGGCCATTCCGTGAGGTTCGCGGTCAACCGCGGCTGGAGAGATCCTGGTAGGGGCGCTGGGTGGCTCCAGTGTAGATCTGACGCGGTCGGCCGATGCGAGCGGCGGGATCGGCGTGCATCTCGAGCCAGTGGGCGATCCACCCGGGCATCCGTCCCAGGGCGAAGAACACCGTAAACATATTGACCGGAATCCCGATGGCCTGGTAGATGATGCCGCTGTAGAAGTCCACATTCGGGTAGAGCCGCCGCTTGACGAAGTAGTCGTCGCTGAGCGCGACTTCTTCGAGCTGCATCGCGATGTCGAGGAGCGGAGTGCTCTGACCGATGGCCTCGAGAACCTCCCTCGTCATTCCCTTCAGAACCTTGGCCCGCGGGTCGTAGTTCTTGTAGACCCGATGGCCGAAGCCCATGAGACGGGTGTTGGGATCGTCCTTGACCCGGTCGAGGTACTCCCGGCCACTGAGCCCCTCCGCCGCGATCTCCGTCAGCATCTCGATGACCGCCTGGTTGGCTCCTCCGTGGAGAGGCCCCCAGAGGGCGCCGATGGCCGCCGAAGCCGAGGCGAAGAGGTTACTGTGCGAGCTGCCCACGAGGCGCATGGTGCTCGTCGAGCAATTCTGTTCGTGGTCGGCGTGGAGGATCAGCAGAGTGTCGATGGCCTTGGCGACGGCGGGATGCACTTCGTAGGTCTCGGCCGGATTGGCGAACATCATGTGCAGGATGTTCTCCGCATAGCCCAGGTCGTTCCGGGGGTACACGAAGGGATGCCCCACACTGTATTTGTAGGCCCAGGCGCAGATCGTCGGCAACTTGGCGATGAGCCTTCGCACCTGCAACTGGACGTGCTCGGGATTGAGAGGATCGAGCTCGTCCTGATAGAGGGTCGCCAGGGATCCGACCAGCGCGGAGACCACCGCCATGGGATGGGCCTTGAGTGGGAAGGCCTGGTACATGTGCCGCACATCCTCGTGGATCAGGGTGTGCAGAGTGATTTCCTCTTCGAATCGTGCGAGTTCCGCCGCAGTGGGAAGCTCGCCGTTCAGGACCAGATAGGAGGTCTCGAGGAAGGAACTCTTCTCCGCCAGCTCTTCGATGGGGTAGCCGCGGTAGCGCAGAATTCCCTCTTCGCCGTTGATGAAGGTGATCGAGCTCTGGCAGCTTCCAGTATTGGCAAAGCCTGGATCGAGGGTGATGAGTCCGCTTTGGGCGCGGAGCTTCGAGATGTCGATGGCGCGTTCGCCCTCGCTTCCCTCCAGAATCGGCAACTCATAGGTATTCTCGCCCACGACGAGTTTTGCGACTTCGGACATGGCCCCCCTCACTCTCTTCTTCGTTTCCTGCGGCCGGCAGATCTCTTCCCTGCCCGACCGGATACGTCCTGATCTCCGGTGTGGTCTAGTCTAATAAGGATCGGTGAGGATTGCACCGATGCACTCTCATCCCTGCTTCGCCGCGCCATTCCATCCCCGACCGCGATTCCTTCCTAAAGCTCGGCCTCGCATCGGCCGATATCGAGTTTGCGGGGAAAGCCCCCACAAACCGACCGGCCCGCTCGGCCACCTCGAGCTAGTGTCATCAAAGGATCTCCCATGCCTACGACGCCTGCCTTCAGCCGGACCGATGAGCCCGCGCTCGACCCGACCACGGTGGAGACTCTCTTCGAGCTCAACGACGGTGACGACGATTCTTTCGTGCGTGATCTCTTCACCTCCTTCGCCTGCACCTACCGCGACTGCGTGGCGGGGATGCAGGAGGCCGTGGAAACGAATCAAGCAGAATTGATGCGATTGAAGGCCCACACCCTCAAGGGCGCTGCGGCCAATGTGGGGGCACTCCGGCTCTCCGAGGTCGCGGCAGAATTGCAACGGGTGGGCGAGGAAGGAGAACTCTCGCGGGCCGCGGATTGGATGCAGGACCTCGAGGGGCTCTACGCCAGGGTCGAGACCGAACTGACCAAACTCCTCCCCGGATTCGCAGTGCGGGACTGAGTTAGTTGTGTCTCGGAAATTGTTGATGGCCTGTTGCGCCTGATTCGTGCGCTGTCCGGGATCATGGACATGGTCGACCGGATCCCCAAGGCCGTGGAAAAGGGCATGCTTGAGCTGCTCCAGCCAGAGTACTCCGCTCGTCGAGCAGAAGACCCCGGCACCTCACGCAGCCGGGGTCTTCTCGCACTCAACCATCAACAATTTCCGAGACACAACGCTCTGCTTGCTCCCAGTGCCGCAGAACCCTACTGTGGGGTGGTCTGCCTCGGAAGGTCACCCTGGAGGGATCCTTGGAGTCGTCTACGGTCTTGGTCCTGATGGCATTGGCGGGAGTGGTGGTGGGGCTTTCGGCCCACCCCCTCTGGCACCGACGCCCTCGCGCGGTGGGGATCGCCCTCTGGCTGATCCTCTTCGGGGGATTGACGGCCGCGGCGTGGAGGATGGAGCCCTTCGCCCACGGCGCTCGCCACCTCCGAGTGCTCTCGGTTCTGGACGCCGAGACCACCAATGCCCTTCTCGATGCCTTCCAGGCCCAGACGGGCATCGTCTGCGAGGTCGACCCCTTCGCCGGAGGGGCCCAAGAGGCCGTAAACTTGCTGTTGGAAAAGCGGTTGCAGCCAGATCTCCTCTTGGGAGGCACGGTGGAGATCCACGACCAGCTCGCCGAAAAGGGTCTGAGCCTGGCATGTACTCCCGATAATGATGATCAACGACTAGATCAATGGGACCACCCGCAGGCGCTGTGGACGCCGATCTACGTGGGCTACCTGGCGATCATTCACCGGCCCCTCCCCGAATTGAGGACCCGGCCCCCGGAGTGGATCACCCTCCTCGACCCCCGTTTCCGCAACCGGGTCACCATTCCGTCTCCGGCCACCTCCGGAGGCGGGCTGGTGTTCATGGCCACTCAGATTCAGCGGGCCGCCGATCCGGACCGAGGTTGGGCCTTTCTGGAAGGCCTGCTCCGCCAAGGAGCGCAGTTCGAGGTCCGGTCCGAAGACACCATCACCCAGATCGCACGGGGGACCAAGGACCTGGGAGTGGCCTGGGCTCATGATGTGTGGCGTCGCCGCGAGCGTGATCGGATTCCGGTCGAGTTGCACATCCCCCGCCAGACCGGCTACGAGATCGGCGGAGTGAGTGTGCTCGAATGGGCTCGAGATCAGGAGGCGGCCCGGTCCCTGGTCCGCTTCCTCACCGGGGCCGAAGCCGCCCGAATCCAGGCCCGGGTGGGATACCGGGTGCCACTCCGCCGGGATGTACCTCCTCCGCCCTACCTCGATCGGCCCTCGCCATTGCCGCCGGAGGACCTGGCCTTCTTCGATCGCAAGGCGGTGGTGCGGGAGCGAAAGGCCTGGATGGAGCGGTGGCAGGACCTGCCCCGCCAGGTGGCGCAGACCGAGCGTTAGCCCCCGCCTCCTTGCGAATCCTGGCCTCGTGACCTACTATTGCAGGCTGTTGCGCACAGCTGCGACCGTGCGCCCCGGGCCGCGCAGAACCTTCGAACGCGGCCGTGCATTGCCCCAATTTCCCCGGCGGCCACGGCCGGTGGACAACGGAGTCGAAATGACCGACACCTCGCTGCAGAGTGCGAAACTCACGCGTCCCCTCTTTCTGGCCATCGACCTCGACGAGAGCTTTGCCAGCGCCGACGCGGCTTCGCGCGAAGAACTCTTCGGATTGCTCGAGACCAATGCCGACGACGTCCGACTCATGTACATGAGTCACGATTCAGCCGAAAACCTCATCAAGCTCGCCGCCTCGGCGGAGTTGCCGGTGCCGGAGCTGTTCATGGCCGACAGTGGCACGACCCTCCTCAAAGGTGATGGCTCCGCCACCATCGAGCCCCTACAGAGGGACATCATTCAGCTGTGGCCGGGCAAGGACGCCGCGCAGAAGACACTGTCGAGTGTGGAAGGCGTGGAGCTCATCGACGACAACGCCCATTGCCGTCAGGGCTTCAAGGCCTCGACGCAGGAAGCGGTGGATGAGGTGGCCGAGAAGGCCAAGGAGATCGGCTGCCACGTCCAGCCCCGGGGCGAGGGCGAGTACAACCTCTTGCCCTTCGGCATCGAGAAGGGCACCACCCTCGGCCGCTACCTCGTGGAGAAGAACATCCATCCGGACAATGTGCTCATCATCGCGGAGCAGACCGGGGATGAATGCATGTTCGGACGGGGATGGAAGGGTGCGGCCTTCGCCCACGCTCCCGAGTCGCTGCGGGCCCACGCCAGTCGCTTCCACAATGCCTTCGCATTGGAGGAGGATGGTCCCAAGGGGGTCCTTCAGGCTCTGCGCATGCACGGATGGATCGAGAGAAGCGAGAGCTAGTGACTCTTCTTCCCGAGGTCTTCGGTTGCCGAGGCCGCATCCCCAGGGGTGCGGCTTCTTGCGTGGAGGGCCTTCCCGAGGCGCAGGGCTGAACTCCCGGAATCATCGGGAACTCTTCCCCTCGCGTCCCGTTGAAGGCCCGGCTGCCATCTCGGCCGAGATCCGACGATGACTCGCCCTTCTTGAGCCCGCACATGTCCCCAGAATCGAGAGGTGCGCCATGAAGACCAGGATTCTCTTCGCCGGACTGCTCGTTGCCGCGATTGCGATCGTCGGTGCCCATGATCATCCCAGTGCCGCGGTCGAAAGTCGGTCGGTGGAAAGCTGGAGCGTGGCTGACGTGGTGGAACAGATCTCTCCGAGCGTCGTCAACGTCTTCTCCACCCGCCGGGTGGAGGTCAGCCGCGGTCCCAGTCAGCTCTTCAACGACCCCTTCTTTCGCCGCTTCTTCGGCGACCCGGACTTCGGCCATCCCCAGCCCGACGAGAGGACTCAGAAGAGCCTGGGCTCGGGGGTGATCTATTCCTCCGATGGCTACATCGTGACCAACAACCACGTGGTCGATGGAGCCGATGAGGTCAAGATCGGCTTTCCCGACGGTCGGGAGCTCGAGGCCAAGATCGTGGGTACGGATGCCGCAAGTGACTTGGCGCTGCTGAAGGTCGAGGCCCAGGATCTACCCGCGGTGCGCTGGGCCGACAGCAAGAAGCTTCGGGTGGGGGACGCGGTCTTGGCCATCGGCAACCCCTTTGGTCTCGGCGAGACCGTCACCCGGGGCATCGTCAGCGCCAAGGGGCGCAGCCTGGGTATGGTCAACTACGAGGACTTCATCCAGACCGACGCTTCGATCAATCCGGGCAATTCCGGGGGGGCTTTGGTCAACCTCGACGGGGAGGTGGTGGGAATCAACAGCGCGATCGTCAGTCGCAGTGGAGGAAGTCAGGGAATCGGCTTCGCCATCCCGAGTTATCTGGTCCAGGACGTCATCGAGAGCCTGCGGGATCGCGGCCGCGTGGTGCGGGGCTATCTCGGAGTCTATCCTCAGGAGCTCACTCCCGAATTGGCTCGGGCCGCAGGGGTCGATGTGCATCGGGGAGTCCTCATCAGTGAGGTCATCGACGACAGTCCGGCCCAGAAGGCGGGTCTGCACCGCGGAGACATCATCACCCGGCTCAATGGAGAGGAAGTCGAGTCGATGCCTCTCTTCCGTACCGAGATCGGGCACCTCAACCCCGAAGATCGAGTGGAACTCGAGCTCTTGAGAGATGGCAAGCCCAAGAAGATCGAAGTCGTCCTCGGCGAACGTCCTCTGGACGGCGATGTGGCCGCAGTCGACGGGGGAGACGGGCAGGTCCTCGACACCGGTGGATTCCGGGTGGATGACCTCGATGCGAGGCTGGCGCAGCGTCTGGGTGTCGATGCGGACCGTCAGGGAGCGGTGGTGGTGGCGGTCGATCCGGGATCCGCGGCGGAGCGAGCGGGGCTGCGCACCGGCGATCTGATCGTGGAAGTGGCCCGACAGAAGGTCAGTTCGGCCCGAGATCTTCGAAAGATCCTGAAGAAGGCGGCCGAGGAGAAAGACACGGTCCTCTTGCTCGTGGTCCGTGGTGGGCAGAGCTTCTACCTCGCGTTGGGACCACTCGGCGGCTGAACCGAGAGAGCGCCGAGGATCAACGGTGCAGCACCAGGGTGCGCGCGACTTTGTCGTGCAAGCCCTGGTGCCGTTCCGTGAAGGCGATCATGAGGAAGCCGTAGAACAGCGTGAGCTCGCTCAAGAGTTTCGCGAAGAGGCGGCCGCTGGCCCGCCCAAAGGTCAATCGGTAGCCCCGTTCATCGGTGACCACGAGCCGCATGAGCTTCTTGCCCGGGGTGGCTTGCCACTGCGACGACTCGAAAGTCGCATAGTAGACCCAACGAATCAGTAGCACTCCGACTTGGCCCACGAAGAGGAACTTCAACTGGGCCAGGGCGACCTGGGGGTCGGTGGAGGTGGGACCGAAGAGGACATCGGAGAACTGCATTCCCATTCGGTCCTGGATCTCGCTCTGCCACAGGAAGGTCAGGGGCATCAGTACGAAGAGGTCGATGATCCAGGCCACGAGTCGGCCTCCGAAACCCGCGTAGGCCAGGGGGGCGGGATCCCGGCGTACCGAAGGGTGATCCGGGGGGAGTGCCTCGAGAGCGGGCGAAAGGCCTTCGCGCCAGGGAGTTTCATCGTGCAACTCTTCGTATCGGCCAATCTCGACCCAATCCTCCAGGTCCTCGTCCCACACGAAGTCGTGGGCCAGGAGTTGACCCGCACGGATCATCTCTCGCAGGGTCTGCACGTCGACGGGTCCCTGTCGTTCGCCGTCGATTCCGTAGTAGATCGTATGGGGATTGAGTGCCATGGGCACACTCTCGCGCACTTGCCGAAACGCCGCAAGAGGGCATCCATTGGCAGGGCTCTCCGGCGGAATTAGCCTGTAGGAGATCCATGGTCCATGACTGCCTTGTCGTCCAGGAGGTGTGGCGGATGTCGACGCGAAGCATTCCCGAGATCATCGAGGATTTCCTCGCCCAAGGACCCTACGCCGTGGTCGGGGCTTCGGCCGATCGCGAGAAGTACGGGAACAAAGTTCTGCGCGCCTACTTCCAGAGTGGGCGCGAGGCCTGGCCCATCAATCCCCAGGCGACCGAGGTCGAAGGCCATCCCGCCTTCGCCAGTCTGTCCGAACTCCCGTCGGTGCCGCGAGCGATCTCGGTGATCACTCCTCCGCGAGTCACCGAAAAGGTGGTGGAAGAAGCGGCGGCGGCGGGGGTCGAAATCCTTTGGATGCAGCCCGGCGCCGAGAGCCCTGCAGCGGTGGCCCGTGCCGCCGAGCTGGGTCTGGAGACCATCGCCGACGGGAGCTGCTTCCTGGTGGCGGTGGGTTATTCGGAGACCAAGGACTGAGGGCGCACATTTCCCACCGACTCGGTGATCGACGGGAAGCAAAGGCGCTCGCCCTCGAGGTCGAGGTGGAGACGTCCCCCGTAGCATCCCAGGAGTTGAGCGGCCGCGGTCTCGGACCGGCGCAGGGCCCGGTAGGAAGCCGCGCTCAGGCATTCGCTCACCACGGAGGGCCCGACCCCCAAGATCTCGGCGACTTCACGGCCGGAGTGGGATCGCGCGAGGACCACGGTTTCCGCCTGCCGCAGAGTCCACCGTCGACGGATTTCGCTCTGGAGGTCGAAGAGGGAGGCCAGCGCCCCCGCTTCGGCCGCGCCGATGCCCCGCACGACGGCGGCTCCTCGGTGTCGCCGGGCTTCCCAGAGGGCTTGGCGGGCTTCATCGACCGCCGCGCCGCCGAGATGGACTCTGCCCTCTTCGTCTTTCTCTCCCCGGACTTCGCCGAATCCCAGGCCGAAGGTCCATCGCAGCGGATGGAAGGACTCCGACAGCAGGCATATCCATTCGGCGACCTGCGGTCCCTCGCGGAGCGCAGCTTGAATGGATCGATCTTCGTTGATATATGTGCGGCCCAGGAGCCAATTCTCCCAGCTCGACCGCCGCGAATCGAGGATTTCATTCGGGACTTCGACGGGTCTCTGTCCCCGCCGGGTCTGGCGGGGATCCCGGGCCTCGGCGCAGACCATCCAGAGCCATCCGAGACGCGAGGGGGGGGTGTGGGGGTCACGGGGTCGCATGATTCGGGATCCTAGCCGAATTGGCCCTGTTCCTGAAGGTGTTTCTCCCCAACTTTCGAGGCCTCTTCCGGCGGGGGCGGAGGCGGGGGAGCGATGCGGAAGCCCAGGCGGAGAATGCGCACCGGGGGGAGGTCGAAGGGATCCTCCTTCAACACCGCGCGCAGCACTTCCTCTGGACGCACCTGGGCACTTCCTCCCAGTCGGAGGCGCAGCCGAAAGGTCGGCGCCTGCGGGGAGGGGAGCCAGGACAGATCAATCTCCTTCGATGCAGACGGGTCCACGAGATCGACCTGAGGAGCGGTCTGCCGCAGGTCGATGGGGTGTTCCTTGCGCTTGCGCGACAGAAGGAGAGGCCAGCTCTCGGCCCGGCGGAAACGGTCCAGTGCGGCCCGAATCCGATCGAGGTCCGGCCGCGGCTGGAAGTCGGGCCGGACCAGGTACTCGGCCTCCGAGAGCAATCGTCCCAGCCTGCCGCTGCCCTCCTCGAGGATCTCGCAGGACATGAATTCGATCCCCGATTCGGCCACCGCGTTGAGGCGGCGGAGCAATTCTGCGGGGTCGGGCCTCTGGTCCTGCCCCGTGGCGTCGACTCGGCGCACCAACTTGATCTCGAAGGGCTCGGCCAGGCCCTGAACTCCCAGGGGCAGGGCCGGACCGAAGGCAATCGAGGGCTTGGGGTGGTATCCCTCGGTGTAGAAGACCTCCACCCCCGCGCGCCGGAAGATGCGGGGGAGCTTGCGGACCAGGTCGAGGTGACCGGTCATGGAGTCCGCGCCGAATTTGCGCATGGTGAAACGAAGCCGGAGGGCTTCGCCTTGATCCAGCTGGTGGGGTGCGGCGCCCCTGGCGATGCGCTCCTGCTTGGCCTCGCGGGTGGCTCGGGCTCGGTCGCCGCTGCGGGGTTCGAAGGCGCGCAGCTTCTCCAGAAAGTCTCGACGCTCCTCGCGCATGCCCTCGAGGTCACAGGCGACTCCGCAGTGGTAGCAGACCAAACGCCGGGTGTCCGCATCGTGAGACTGGAGATCCGCGGGATGAACCTGGGCTCCGGCCGGCTTGCCGCAGGGCGGACTCAGCTTGCTGGCCATGGCTCGTTTGTAGTCGGTCTGGAGGAAACGCTCCTCGAGCTGCATGTCGAGGTGATCCCAGGGAGTGCGCGCATCGAGGGCGATGGTTCCGAGGTAGAGGGAGGGATCGATGCCGCTCTCCTCGATGGCTTCGACCCACGCCTGCCAGTCGAGGTGCTCGTCCCAGCCGTCGAAGCGGCAACCCTTCAGGAATGCCTTCTCGATCACCGTGGCCACCCGACGATCCCCTCGGCCTAGAATGCCCTCGAGCATGCTGGTCCGGGGGTCGTGGCGACGAAACTCGAGGCGGTGACGCCGAGCCTGTTCCTGGAGGAGGTCCTGTTTGCGTTCGATCTCCTCGAGAGAGTCCATGGCCACCCACTGGAAGGGAGTGTGGGGCTTGGGCACGTGGCTGCTCACGCTGACCGTGATCTCGGCGCGACGTCCCTGGTACTTCGCGCCGATCTCTTTCATTCGATGGCCCAGGTCCATGATGCCCCGTACGTCTTCATCTTCTTCAGTGGGCAGACCGATCATGAAGTAGAGCTTCATCCGTTTCCAGCCGCGCTCGTAGATCCGGTGCGCAGTTCGGGTGATGTCTTCTTCGGTGACGTTCTTGTTGATGACGTCTCGCATCCGCTGAGTGCCCGCTTCCGGAGCAAAGGTCAATCCCTGGGCCCGGTAGCTGGCCATTTCGTCGAGAGTGGGCTCGTCGAGGCCGTAGGCTCTCAGCGAGGCCACGCTCAGCGAGACCTTGCGAGCTCGCAGTTCCTTCATGAGTTCGCTCATCAGCGGACTGATGCAGCTGTAGTCCGCAGTCGAGAGAGTGGTGAGTCCGGCTTCGTCGTAGCCGCCCTTGTCGACCGCGCGCAGGACCGTGTCGATGACGTCCTGGGGATCTCGCTCCCGGACCGGTCGGTAGATCATCCCGGCTTGGCAGAAGCGACAACCTTCGGTGCAGCCGCGGGCGATCTCGACACTCATGCGATCGAAGATCGCCTGGGCTGCAGCCACCGGACTGTCGTCAGGAAAAGGATAGTCGCTCAGGTTCTCGACGATTTGGCGCTTCGGTCGTGCGCAAACCTCGTCGATCTTCGGCCCGGTGACCACTTCGAAACCGCTGCGCGGGTCCACCGCCGTTTCGTAGAGAGCGGGACAGTAGAGTCCGCCGAGTCGGGCCAGCGAGACCAGGATCTCCTGCCGCGAGACTCCCGCCTCGCGCCCCTCGGCGATCGTGCGCAGCAGAGTGGGAAGGATCGCCTCGGCGTCGCCGATGAGGAATGCGTCGACGAAGGGAGCCATCGGCTCGGGTTGGGTCGCGATGGGCCCTCCCGCCAGGATGATCGGATCTTCTTCCCGCCGCTGGTCGGAGCGCAGCGCGATCCCGCTCAGGTCGAGGAGGTTCAGCAGGTTGGTGAACGTGAGCTCGTACTGAAGCGAGAATCCGAGGACGTCGAAGTCGCGCAGGGGACGACGGTTCTCGCAGCTGAGCACCGGCAAGCCGCGGTCGCGCAGCTCCCGTTCCATGTCCGGCCAGGGGGCGAAGGCCCTTTCGCAGAGGAGGTCGGGTTCCTTGTTCACCAGGGAGTAGAGAATCTTGGTTCCCAGGTGGCTCATTCCGATGTCGTAGAGGTCCGGGAAGGCCAAGGCCAATGAGAGCCGTACGGTCTTCGGATCCTTGACCGTTTGGTGGAATTCCCCCCCGAGGTAACGAGCGGGCTTCTCCACCCGGTGGATGAAGCTGGCGTAGGGGTGCTCGGAGAGAGAAGCAGCCATGGGACCTGCCTCGGGTGCGGGAAGGTGAGGATCCGGGCCGGGGGAGGACCGAGTATAGAAGAAAAGCCCGAGAAGCGCCGGATTTCTCGATCGACCGAATTTCGGTCGCTGTCCACCAAGGAGCTAGGAGCCGAGACGATTTCGCGCTAGCATCTCTCGCCCAGATCAACCCCCGCTCTATTGACCCCTTTGGGTCTCGACTTCAGGAGTTGCGATGTCCGAAGAACCGAGATGTGCTCAGAAGTCTCCCCATGTCCTCGACCTCGAGGCCGGCAAGTACGCCTGGTGCGCATGCGGGCGATCGGAGAAGGAGCCCTTCTGCGACGGCTCCCACAAGGGGACCGGCCTGGGCCCCATTCTCTTCGAGCTCGAGGAGGACAAGAAGGTTGCGCTCTGCGGATGCAAGCACAATCAAACGGCGGATCCCTTCTGCGATGGGTCGCACAAGGAACTCTGAGAGGGTTCAGTCCGAGGCCCCGTGTCCGTCGCCGAAAGAACCGACGGCGGCTACCGCGGGAACTTCGGGTGCGAGCTGTTGGAGCAGGGAATAACGTCGCAGGATCTCTTCGACGTAATTGACCGTTTCCTCGCCGCGCACGAAGCCGTATCGAGTACGCGCGTGATATTGGGGTTTCTGCAGGAGCAACAGGCTCTCTCGGACGCTTCCCTTCCACACGTTGGGATCGAGGTTGCGCATGATCGAGAGCATGCGGGCATCGTCGAGATGCCCCTTTCCACAGTTGTAGGCGGCCAGCGCGAAACTCAAACGTTCGGAGGGGTCGAGGTAGGAATAGGCCTGGTAGAGCGAACGGAAGTGTTGGGCTCCCAGCGGCACATTGATCTCGGGATCCATCAATTGCTCTTCGCTCACTCCGGCGGTGCTCGGGCGAAGTTGGAGGAGCCCCACCGCTCCGGCCCAGGATTTCTGAAGGGGATCGAATCGACTCTCCTGGAAGGCCATGGCGGCGAGCAGTCGCCAGTTCATGTGATTCTCTGCGGCCACTCTCTGGAAGAGCGCGTCGTAGGGAGAGAGGTGCCCGGTCCTTCCGAATCGGAAGGGATGCGTGTCGTGATTGCGAACGAAACGTTCGTCGGAGTAGTAACGCTGACGAATGACGTTGTAGAATTCCGAGCGGACCAGGCGGCCGTCGGTCTCCTGGTAGTGACGACGAAGAGCCTGGCTCACCGCATCCCTCAGCTCGAAGCTGTTGGAGCGGACGCTCCACAGGGCAGAGATCTCGCCACTCATGGGAAAGGCGATGCGCAGATTCTCCCGTAGCTGCATCTGTTGACGGGCGGCGCCTTCAGGAGCCAGAGACGCAGGATAGGTGCCGTCAGCGACCAGTTCGAGGATTTCCGCGGTGGAAACCTGGGGCGGATGCATCACGATTCCGACCGCGATGCCCTGCTGGCGAGTGCGCAGCAGGATCTGCTCCTCGCTCGAGAAATGGCGGACGGCCACCATTCGGCCGGCGAGATCCCTCGCCGAACCGAGGTCGGGCAGCAGCTCTTCGCGGGTGACCAGGACCTCCCGCATGCGGTCGTAGGGGGCGGTGGCGGAGACTCGGTAGGTGTCGAGGTCCTGTTGGGCAAAGGGAATCGCGACCAGATCCACGTAGCCTTTGTTCAACATGGCCAGCGGGTGAAGCTGGCTGTCCGGAAGCACGACCTGGAGTTGGACTCCGAGCTGCTCGGCAATATCGCGGGCGAGTTCGAATTCGAAGCCGTACTCCTCACCCCGCAAGATGTAATAGCTGCTACTGCTGTTTCGCAGAAGTACCTTCAAGGATCCGCTGCGTCGAATGTCCTGGAGGTCGCGCTCGACCTGCGGTTCGTCGAAACCGATGGGGTGCATTCCAGGGAGGGTTGGTTCTTCTCCCACCGAAGGATTGCATCCGACCAGCAGGCTCAAGGAGAGGCCCACGACCCACCACAGGTGGAGGGCTCTGTTCTCCATCGAGAACGCGCGGATTCGCGCTGAGTGTGAGCTTTCCCTTGTTTGCATGATCAAGCCCTGGGCACTGGAGCTGCGTACAGTATACTTCGGGTGGCAGCCCTCTGCGCCGAGAGATTTTGTTGTCTTTCGACCACAAAGTTCCGAAGGCCTCCGATTGCCCCTCAGGACTCCGAATCCTGCCGAATCAGGCCTTGTTCAGAATTCGTGAATCTGTCGATTGGACGAAAAGGGATCATTTGGGGCGGCGATGGGCTAAGCTGTGGATGGTGTCCCGACTTCGCGACCATGCCCGTACCCAGGAATTGACATGTCTGATCTTCCGCCCCTCGAAGAGCAGCAGCGTTATTATGACGACTGGAACCTTCGCTACCGAAGTGTGGATTTCGAAGACGTGAGCGAAGAGATTCGAGTACGCGCCGAGCGCGTGTTGTCGGATCTTCATGCGATGGAACTGGACCATCCAGAGATCCTCGAAGTGGGTTGCAGCACCGGATGGTTGTGCGAGCGCCTGTTGTCCGAAGGTTCGGTGGTGGGAATCGATATCTCGCCCAAGGCCATCGAAGCGGCTCGGGAACGTGTGCCCGCTGCGACCTTCCTCTGCGGCGACTTTTGTGAGACGGGACTTCCACCAGAATCCTTCGACGTCGTGATCTGCATGGAGACCCTCTTCTATGTGGAGAACCCCACAGTCTTCGTGGCCGAGATGTCCCGAGTGCTGCGTCCTGGCGGAATCCTGATCCTGACGACCATCAACAAATACGTCTACGATCGCCGGAGCGACATTGGAGCCCCGAAGCCCGGGCAGATTCGTAACTGGCTGTCAAAAAAAGAATTACGATACATTTTACGACAGCATTTCGACCTCGAGAGTGAGACGACGGTGGATCCGCGAGGAGATCTCGGGCTGTTGAGAGTGGTCAATTCCTACAAGCTCAATGCCCTCTTCGATCGAGTCTTGGGTCGGGAGCGCGTTCGTCGGATCAAGGAGCGCCTGGGTTGGGGTGGTGGGGTGATCTACGAGGCTCGCAAACCTTAGTCAGGCCCAATGAGCGAGGAACACTGCGGCTGCAGCACTGACGTTGAGAGAATCGACGCCTCCAGCTTCTTCGGTCTGACGGGGGATGTAGAGCAAGTCGTCGCAGCGTTCGCGCGTCAAGCGTCGGAGACCGCTGCCCTCACTGCCCAAGACCAGGACTCGGGGACGCGGTACGTCGACCCTGCGATAGTCACGACACTTCTCGCCGATGGCGCTTCCTGCGATCCAGAACCCTTCTTTCTTCAGACTTCGAAGCGCCTGGGCCAAGTTGCCGACCTCCACGATCGGAAAGCTTTCGAGCGCTCCCGCAGAAGCTTTGGTGGCGGCCGCGCTGAGCGGAGCGCTGCGAGATCGGTGGAGCACCAAGGCCGTTGCACCGAAGAACTTCGCACTTCTGGCGATGCCACCGGTGTTCTGGGGGTCTTCGATCTGGTCGAGGGCCACCAACGTGCTTTCGGCCGGAGCGGTGGCGAGCCATTCCTTGAGCGCCAGCTTGGGGAGTTCTCCGCAGTCGAGAACGAGGCCTTGGTGTTGGCGGCTCCCGGATTTTCGATGGAGATCTTCGTTGGCCAGACCGTAGGCTGCGATGCCGCAGCCTTGGGCTAGTTCGATCGCGCGCTCAACGGTTTTGGCATCGCTTCCCTCTCGGTAGTACAATGCCCTCAGGTGTCGTCGCTGAGCCCGCAGGGCCTCGAGGACGGGATGGACTCCGTAGATCATGGACAGATTCCTCTCGAGAAGGTTGGCACCCAGAACCAATGTCCGATTTCAATCGTCGACCACCGAATCCCAAGCTGAGCCGGGAGGCCCATGAAGATCCCCGTGTCCATCGAAAGAATGCCCAAAGTGGAGCTTCATCAGCATCTCGATGGCTCCATTCCTCCCGCGGTGACTTGGAAGATCATGAAGGAATATGGTCTCAATCCGGTGGATTCGCTTGCGGAGATGAAAAAATTGTTGCAGCTCCAGCCCGAGGAAGAGGGCTCCCTGCTCAGCTATCTCGACAAGTTCCACTATCCCATGTGGATCACCCAATTCTACGAAAACATTTCCCGGGTGGCGGAGGCGGTGGGAGCGGCGGCCGCGAAGCAGGGCGTACGCACCTTCGAATTGCGCTATGCGCCGATCATTCACGTCTACGCCGGACTTACGGTACGTCAGGCGATCCGGAGTGTTCTTGCGGGCCTGAACAAGGTGCGCGCGAAGTATGGCGTCCGCACCGGGTTGATCATCATCGCCATGCGGCATCATGGGCCGCACGTGGCCAAGATTCTCGCCAAGGCGGCGATCAGTGAGGCCCAGTACCTTCACGGCAGAACCGGAGTCGTGGGTTTCGACCTCGCCGGTGCCGAGCGAGGCAATCCCCCCGGACTGTTCCAACCCTCCTATGAGATCGCTCGCAGAGGGGGATTGGGGTTGACGGCTCACGCGGGGGAAGACGAAGGGCCTCACTATGTGTGGCAGGCGATCGACGAGTTGGGGTGCATTCGCATCGGACATGGCTGCAGCGCAGTTCGGGACAAGGCTCTCTTGCGGCGCATGGCCAAGGACAAGATTCTCGTCGAATGTGCTCCCACCTCCAACTACCAGACTGGAGCGGTGGCCAAGGGCGAACGTCACCCCATCTTCACTTTCCTCGAGCATGGCATTCCGGTGGCCATCTGCACCGACAACACGACCGTGAGTCGAACCTCGCACAATCAGGAATCCGCACTCTTCGTGAAGGAATTGGGAGTCCGCGAGATTCGTAGGATCCACCGGTGCGCGGAGAGCCATAGCTTCATCGACGAGACTCGCGTCACTCGAAAGGCCTGAGATGCCCCCGTCCAGAATCCTTCGGACCTTCGTTCTCCTGATAGTATTCGTGATCGGCTCGAGTCGAACGGAGACGGCGGAGGCCGGCGGATTCGTGCCTCGTGGCACGACCTACCTCTACGAGGAAGTGGTCGACTCCACGGTATCCCTCAGTTTTGGAGTGTCCTTCGAGGACTCGTCGATCTACGCCGGGGCGGACTCCTTCGTGGTCCAGCGGGATGACGTGATCCGGGCTCAGTGGAGCCAGAAGTTCCAGGGGGGACTGGTCCAATGGTTTCGCAATTCCGATCCGTCGAATCCGGCTGCGAACGAGATCCAGCTCGTCGGATTCGATCGTCCTGCACTGAGAGTCTTCTACGAGCCTCCCTTGCCCTGGGTGGCTTCGGACGACCGGTTGGCGGGAGGAGACTCGACCTGGACTTGGGTCGGAAGAGTTTCGGTGCCCGCAGGAGTCGGTTCTCCGGATTCGCTCCGCTTCAGCATCGGGGCGCTGGATACGGTGGCGCTCTTCGGAGGGGTTCCCGCGCTGGCTCGTCGCATCAGGGTCGAGGATGCCGCGGTCTTGGCCTTGCCCACCGGAGAGTCGGTGGATCTCTCGGGCCGAAACCTTTCCGGCGTGCGGGCTCGGCGTTTCTTGACCACCGACTCCTGGTATGGATCGGCGCGGGGGAACGGTCAATTTCTCCGGATCCTCTTCCGTGACGATCAGGTGGTTCTCCATCCGGAGGGCGTGGTTCCGGTGACCAAGGCGTCCATGGGGTCTCTGCGTTGGCTCTATCGCAGTCGGGGACGGAATCAGCCCTGAGCTGGGCCGCTCTCAGCGTCGGACGCTCATCGTGCGTTGGGCCGAAGCGCCTCGGGCGTCTTTCACCCGCAGAGTCACGTCCACGACCTCTTTGCCGTTGAGAATCGTCCAAACCAGGGCCTGCTCGACGGCGTCCCAGCGGAATCCGGCTGGAGCCTCGACGAGGGCAACCTCGGTGTCGTCACCATCGGGATCCCTGCCCCGCACCACCATGTGCGCGACGAGATCACCGTTGTCGAGTCTCTCCATTCGCGGAGTCTGGGGCGCCATCAATTCCGGGGGGTGATTGTCGATGGCGACCGCTCTCGAAGTCAGGGGATCGCTGCGGAGTTGGCCGTCGAAGGCTATCACTTCGACCTGCATGTGCTGGCCGGAATCGATTCCATCGGTGCACGCGCGACTACCCTGAGTGCGACGAACGGCCTTGCCGTTGCACGACCAACGATACTCGAGGGTGAGGGGATCGTCATCGGCGTCGACGGCTTGGACGTGAGCCTGTAGCCACCGCGGATCCTGGGGATCACGTTGGACCGTGACCGACTTGATCTGCGGACGGGCGTCGCCGATGTGGACCATCGCGCGCCCTTGGATGGTGGCACTTCCATCGGGAAGCACTTCCTGGACCCGAGCCTCGACCACGCTGCCCTTGCGAAAGAACTTCGGATTCAGCTCTGGACCTCGATGGACTTCTCGACCGTCCACCGACCACACGATGTTCGTGCGTGCGGCTCCAGAGACGGCGTTTTCGAATCCTCCGGGCTGGGCCGCACGAAGCAGCGCACCTTCCACGCGCAAGGCGTGGAAGGTCAGCGGCGACTTGGGAATGATGCACAGTTCAGCACTGCTCTGATCTGCGACCGACTGGATGGAATCCGGAGAAGCTGAGGGCTTCATGAGTTGCGCCGCGGTGATGATGGTGATCCCCATCACCGCGGCCACGATCCACCAGCGTTTCGGTGGGGCTGGATTCTGTTTCGCCATCTTTGTTCCCCGGCGGATTCTGCCCGCCTACTGCGGTGTGGACACTGACATCTCTTGGGGGAGAAGCTCTCCTCCGTCGATCGAGAACTGCTGGATCGTCGGGTTCTCGGTCGAAATGCCGTACATCGAGTCTGGATCGAGGATCAACAGAACCGCTTCGACCCCATTGGGGCCCGGGCTGCCGTAGATCGTGGCGCTCCGTCCCTGCAGCTCTGCCGGATCCGGCAGGATCGAACTGCCGTCGATGGACGGAAACACCGAAGTGCGCGACGTGATCTGGATCGTGCGCCCACCCAGGGTGAGGCCCTCGCGGTAGCTGTACTCGAAGATCCCGCTCAGCCGCGTGGGTTGCGATTGGTCACGCTCGCTGGGAGTGCGTACGGGGCTCTGCAGGCCTCGTCCGCGGTTGTAGGGCCGCAGTTGGACTTCGGCGGCGTAGCTCACTACCGGAGCTATGAGGAAGACGCTCAGTCCGAGAATGAGGAGTCCACCGAGGGCCTTGCGCGATCGCATGATTCGGATCGGATGGTTCATGACGGTCCTTCTTTCTGGCCTTGGCTACTGGCCCGTGACGGAGACGGCCGGATCGACGCTGAATCGCTCACGCCACGCTCTCACGTTGATGCGCTGGGGAGAGATGGAGAGCTGCTGAATGTTGAGACGAGCATCGCTGGTCTGAACAATGACCTCTTCGCCGGCCAGGTTGATCACTGGCCGACTCGCCACGCCCGCACCCAGGCTGCTGCTGCGGTCACCGAGGGTGACGTTGGAGCCATCCTGCGGCTGGACCACGTCGGCGTTGATGTAGTCCACCGCCCAGAGCCAGGACTCTCCTCCGGCCAGACAGGGAGCGGAGCTCGGAGCGAAACTGGTTGCGTAGACCACGCCCTCGACCACCACCGCAGGTTGGATGATGCGCTCTCCGGCCGCATTGTCGAGGCGGAGCATCCACCCCACATTGCCGGTCATCGAATTGATGGTGTTGGTCTGATCCACGAGATCACTGGGAGTGTAGTAGGCCCCGGTGAGGTCATCGATGATGCCGTAGAGCCACTGCTGGCTGGTGTTCGTGATGTCGTTGACATCGAGGTAGCGCCCGGTTCCAAAGTAGATCGCGGGATCGCCATTCGGAGTGATGGTCAACGCGGGGCGGGCCTGGATGGGGCCACCACCCGAGAAGACGATGTCGGCGGTGATTCCGGAGGCCTGGGTCAAGTCGAAGCGCCACAGGTTCCCCTCGAGATCGCCCTGGTAGATGTAGTCGTGGACGCCATCCCAATCGATGTCGATGGGGGCAGCTCCGGACATGAGATTGGTGCCGCTCATCGTGCTCAGAGTCCCGGCGAAGAGAACGGCACCGGTATCCACTCGCAGGCCCACCACATGGGCTCCACCCGCGGGATCCGGACCGGAGCCCGCCCACAGTAGCGGACCCCACTGGCTGTTGATGAGTTCGGGCTCCGAATAGGAGGAGAGAATCGACGGAACCGAGGTTTCCCACAGCACGTCAGGAGAGTGAGGGTTCGTGATGTCGAGGGCGAAGTAGCTGTTTCCGCCACTGCGCTCACCTCCGAAGAGGACGGTCTTCCAAGTGCCGTTGATATTGACATCGTAGGCGGCTGGACTGAGGTCGACATAGGCTTGGTGACAATAGTTCGGATCGGCCAACATGTTCAGCTTCCACAGCACTTCCTGGGGAATGTAGGACCAGATCTCCTCTCCCGAGAGGGCATCGAAGGCATGGAGCATCCCGTCGTTGGCTCCCACATAGACCACGTTGGGCCGGTTCTGGTTGGCTGCGAGGAAGGACTGGTAGCTCGTGGTGAGGTAGAACTGCGAAGGAGGTCCAACCACCACCGGAGTGGAGTAGACGAGGTCGCCGAGCTTCCAACCGTTGCGGTCTCGCATTCCGGGAATGGCGTCGCCGCGGATGTAGTTGATGAGGTCTCCCGCCTCCGCGGTCGAAGCCGACCCCAGATAGGGCATTAGGGCGGCGGCGTTGTTGGCCGAGAAGGAGATCTTGCTCCCGGACAGCGAAGTGAAGATGTCGCGGGTATTCGACTGACGACCCTGGAGAAGCGCGCCCCCTTCCCAATCGGGAGAACTCGCGGGCGAGTAGGGGAGCGAGTAGGCCTCCATGAATCCCTGCCACATTCCAGGCATGAACTTGCCTCGGTAGAGGTGGCTGTCGGATCCGGTCTCGGTCGAGACCACCGCCACCGCCGCGCCGGAGCTGATGCGGTTGACGATGTCTCCCAGGACGGTCCCGAGCTCTTGGATCAGGGTGTTCAGATCCCACGCCACTCGGTACAGGCCGTCGCCGTTGACGGCAGCCTCGTTCAACAGAGGAGCATCGACGCCGAATCCGATGGTGTACACCGAGACGTTCTGCTCTCCCGTGAGGTCCGACCGCATGTCGTTGTGGGCGAGGTAGTAGGCCACATCATCGAGATAGTCCGAGCAATTCTGGCCATTCGATCCCGGGGGCAGACCGATCTGCTCGCAATCGCCCGGTTCGCGCCCGTCACCGTCCTGGTCACCGATCCAACTGGGAACGTTGAGGTCCTGGGTCGGATAGCCGTCGGTGACCACGATGACGAAGTTCTTCTGACATTCGTACTGGATGGGGCCGCTCGGATCCTTGAAGTAACGCAGAATGTCCATCATGGTTTCCGCAGTCGGCGTCCAGGTGTCCGCCACCATGTTGTCGACGATGTTCTCGAGGTCGGGGATGGTGGTTCCGCAGGGCGCGACGATCTGGCCACCGTCGTTGTTGTTGAAGCGCGCGAGGCCGTAGCGCAGACCGTTGGCCTGGTTGATGATGGCCTTGACCGCGGTATTGGCGACCATCTGGCGGGTCACGGTGGGAATGTTGGCCCGCTGCTGATCCGTGGCCACCCAGTAGACCCAGTTCAGGTAGTTTCCGGCGTAGCGGCCCCACTGTCCGTGGAGTCCCACGATGAGCTGGGCCGACCGTCCGTTGGTCGTGTAGACCATATCTCCGCCCACGTAGTACATGGCGTTGGTGGTGAAGTCCCCTGGGTAGACCACGTCCGGGTTGTAGGCTTCATGGTACATGACCTCGTTCATCGATCCGGAGTTGTCCAGGAGGATCATGACATTCGGGGCAACGGAAACCTGCTGTGCGATGAGGGGGACGTCGCATTGGGCATGGCTCGAGCGGACGGCCCCCATGAGGCCGAGGCTCAACAGGGTTGCTCCGACGAGGATACGAGCCCCCCAGTGGTTCGCATGGATTCGGGTATTCATGAGAATGGCTCCTTTCGTGGGCCGTTCAGGGGTCTCGATCTAGTTGTAGTTGAGTTGGGTGAGCTTGGTGACGATCACGCTGACGTCGCTTCGTCCGTCGACGCCCGCCACGCCCGCGGCATCGACGTCGTAGAAGAAATCCATGTAACGAGTCGGGTCGTATCCGGGACGTGGACGCATCATGAAGATGCGGGCCGGGTCCGGATCCGGACGCATTCGCACGTCGAAGCTGAAGTCTTGGTAGCTCGAGCTCATCATGGAGGTCATGGTTTGGTTGCCGACCTTCCCGGTGGCCATGTCGGTGATCATCGGGGGACGATTGCTCATCATCAGCCATGCGATGGCCGCTTCGCCCCCGGAGTCCGCAGCCACGAAGGATTGGGTGTGGCTGAGGTCATTGAAGGCGGTGCGACGTTCGTTCACGGCCAAACTGGCCGCCACCAGGGCGAAGACGGCGAGCAGACTGAGCGCCAGCATCACACTCACCAGGCTGATTCCCTCGGAATTGCGCAGTGAAGCGAGAGTGCTCGATCCGGTCCGGGCGCTGATCTGCGGTTTGCAGTGGGAGTTCATGGCCATTCCCTTCGTTCTTAGTTCACGACTGCGTCATTGCGCAAAGCGATGGTGGTGGTCCAGTTGCGTTGGATGCCGTCGTCGACATCCACGACCATGGAGATCCGCACTGCGCGGACGAGCTTGCGATCGGCGCTGCTCAGGGGCATGGGACCGAGAACTTGTCCTTGGGCGTCGAGGAAGTTGAGGTCGAAAGCCCTCACATTGGTCATCACGTCCATGGCACCGGCTCCGGTGGAGCGCATCAGCGTGTTGTTGCTCGAGTTGTAGTACCAGGTGACGTCCTCAGAGGGCTCCGTGGCGCTCTCGATGATTCCATCGGCATCCAGATCGCTCTGGACCCGCAGGGTGTCACCGGCGCAGGTGATCAGACGCTCGACTCCAATGGAAGCGACGTCCGATCCGGCGGATCGAATCTCCTGGGCGAGCATCCCCAGAACGACACGAGTGTCGGACTGAGAGACCATCTGGGTCCGGGTGTCGTAGTACATGCTCTGGGTGGAGATGAAGATGCTGAATACCACGGTGGCTGCGACTCCCGCGAGGGCCAGGCCGATGATCATTTCAACGATCGTGAAGCCGCTGCACCCGATGCGCTTCCGGTGGAGGTTCGATTGAGCTTTCATGCTTCTCTCCTTCGTCTCACTAGCGTGCGGCTTGCTTCGCGGCGAGGGTGAGGGATCGCTGATTCCCGTTGTAGTTCCAGGTGACCTGAACGGAGAGTTCTCTCAAGAAGGGGTTGGCCGGATCCGGCTGCGCTCCCGAGACCACGGTGAAGACGCCTTGCTGGACGGTATCGGTGGCCGCAGCATTGAAGCCACCCATCCGAATGAGTTCGAGTTGGGCTTGAGCGAGTTGCGTGGCCTGACTCTGCCTCTCGGCTTCGGTGATTTCGTGGCGACTCTTGAATTGAACGGACGCCAGGGGAATCATGGCGATGCCCAAGATCGCGAAGACGATCATCATCTCGACGATGCTGAAGCCGGATCGGTCGGAGCGGATGCGACGTGAATACGGATTGCGGATCATGATCGCTTCCTCATTGCACGAGTTCGACACGGCCGGTGGGCAGAATACGGAAACTCTGGGTGTGTTGGTTATTGCTGACTTGGACCTGCGCGGGTTGGACTTGACCCCAAGGGAAGACCACGGGGTTTCGGTCGGCCGCCAAGATGAAGTCACTCCCGTAGTCGCGTGTGCGGTAGACACGAGTGCTGTCCGCCGCGTCTACGATGGTATAACCCGTCACGTTGAATCTGAGGCGAATGGCCCGACCGTTGAGTTTGGCCGTGGACACGGCCAGACGGACATCGGACTGGATCTCGCTCGAGGCCCGGTCGAATCGGGCCCGGTCGAAGGAAGAGCGGAAACTCGGCGCTGCGACTGCGATGACGATTCCGAGAATGGTGAGGGCCACCATCATTTCGGTGAGCGTGAAGCCTCGCTGGCCGTGCCGAGGCCTCGATGGGAGCGGGGAGGTCTTCTTGCGCGTGTTCATGATGTTGTCGCTCGTTGGTTGGGAGCAAGAAGGTCTGTCTCGCTAGAGGGCTGTGCACGGCATGTGCCACCCGTGGGAAAGCTCGGACCGCCCGCAGGGGGCGGGATGCGGAAGGGATGACGGGGAAGAATCGGGAGGCATGGGAAGGGTTCGCGAATTGCAATTCCGGGAATTTCGCGACGGTTGCTGAGTTTTCCTCATTGCGATCTGCCCGAGCTCGGCCTCGGTTGTGGGGCGCTCAGGCAAAGAGCCCGAGGGGCATCCCTCAGGCTCTCCAACCGGTCGAGAGGACCGGACGCTCAGTGCTCTCGGAGTCGGCCTCGGTCACCCCCGAGCGGTCCTGGCCGTAGCGTCTGGGTCCGTCGATGTGGATTCGGCGGGATGATAGATCTCTCCGCCCTCTTCTTGGAAACGGTGAGACATCTCCTGCATCCCTTCCTCGAGCGCTTGTCTCTCCTCGAGGCCCTTTTGGGCCGCGTATTCCCGTACGTCCTGAGTGATCTTCATACTGCAGAACTTGGGGCCACACATCGAGCAGAAGTGAGCGACCTTGGCGCCATCCTGGGGAAGTGTCTGGTCGTGGAACTCCTCGGCCCGATCGGGATCCATGGAGAGCGCAAACTGGTCACGCCACCGGAATTCGAAGCGTGCCTTGCTCAGAGCATCGTCCCACCGCCTTGCCCCGACATGACCTTTGGCAATGTCCGCAGCATGGGCCGCGATGCGATAGGCGATCACGCCCTCCCGCACGTCGTCGCGATCCGGGAGACCCAGGTGCTCTTTCGGGGTCACATAGCAGAGCATCGCAGTACCGTACCATCCGATCATGGCGGCGCCGATCGCGCTGGTGATGTGATCGTAGGCGGGAGCGACGTCGGTGACGATGGGCCCGAGGGTATAGAACGGCGCGTCGTGGCAGACCTCCTGCTCGCGTTCGACATTCTCCTTGATCTTGTGCATGGGAACATGTCCCGGTCCTTCGATCATGGTCTGGACGTCGTGTTTCCATGCCACCCGGGTGAGTTCCCCGAGAGTGTCCAGTTCGGCGAACTGTGCTTCGTCATTGGCATCGGCCAGGGATCCCGGCCGGAGGCCGTCCCCCAGGGAGAAGCTCACGTCGTATTGCTTCAGGAGTTCACAGATCTCCTCGAAACGGGTGTAGAGAAAGTTCTCTTGGTGATGGGACAAGCACCACTTGGCCATGATGCTGCCGCCTCGGCTCACGATTCCCGTCACCCGGTTGGCGGTGAGGGGCACGTAGCGCAACAACACCCCGGCGTGGATCGTGAAGTAGTCCACGCCTTGCCGGGCCTGTTCTTCGAGAGTCTCCATGAAGAGCTCGAAGTTGAGGTCTTCGGGAACCCCATCCACTTTCTGCAGCGCCTGGTAGATGGGGACCGTGCCGATCGGAACGGGACTGTTGCGCAAGATGGCTTCGCGGGTCTCGTGGATCCTCTCTCCGGTGGAGAGGTCCATCACCGTGTCGCTGCCCCAGTGGATGGCCCACCGAAGCTTCTCGATTTCTTCTTCGATATCGCTCGTGGTGGCTGAGTTGCCGATATTCGCATTCACCTTCACCAGGAAGTTCTTTCCGATGATCATCGGTTCGAGTTCGGGATGGTGAATATTGGCCGGAATGATGGCTCGTCCTGCGGCAACCTCGTCGCGGACGAATTCGGGTTCGACATCCTCGCGGGCTGCCACGAAGTACATTTCCTCGGTGATTTCGCCTTTGCGCGCGAAGTGCATCTGGGTCAGGTTGGCACCCGTACCCGAACTCTTCTGGCGGTCGGCAATCCAGGATTCGCGGATCTTGGGAATCCCGATCCGGTGGTCAGCGGCGACCGGTCCCGAGGTGTCGTAGAGCTGGACGGGGGCCTCGCCATCGCTGAGGCTGACTTCCCGCACGGGCACTTTCAGTCCGTACTTCTCGATGTAGACCTTGCGGTGATTGCGGAACGGAGCGCGGGTGGTGGTGGAAGGGGTGGGCTGCGGCTTCTGGCTCATGGCGCCGATCCTCGATGGAGTTTCAGAACGGAATCGCGGCGAGGTGCGGAACGGCATTCCGGTGAATGCGCTCGGCGGCTTCCCTACGGTGGGCTTGGCCACATCAGGTTCACGGGGTCGCGGCGCGGATGTCTCCGGCCGCCTCTCAGCGGACGCTCCCCCAGCCTCGATTCGGGCCACGCCGTGCGCGTGGCGGACGAGCCTGCGACTCGTGGAGTCTAGGTTAAGCGCCTTCTCCCTGAGGTCAACCGCCATCGCAGGATCGGGCGGGTCCTCGGACCCTGCGGACTTGCCAGAACCGGGTCGCGGCTGCGATTCTGTCTGCGACCCCAAAAGAACGAGAGGCCCATGAGTTTTCGGATGATCCCGGTTCTGATGCTGTTGCTTCTTTCCGCCTGTGGGCGCGGAGACCGGCAGGCCAATGAGAGTTCTGCTCCCGAGGATCGAAGTGACTCTCGGGTCCGGATGGGGCTGGCGTTGGTCACCGAAGGTCACGTGGATGCGGCAATGGAGCAATTCCATCGCTTGGCGGGGCAGGGAGGCGAGGCCTTCGGACCGGGGAGGGAGCCGGAGTGGGGGGCTCAGCTCGTCCAGCAGCTCCTCCGCCGTCGCCAACTCGATCTCGCAGATTCCCTTCTGAGCCTGGTGGGTCCGCTGGAATCCCGATCTGCGGAGCTGCGATACCTGACCGCCAATCTGCGGGCGTTGCAGGGACTCGAAGAAGAGGCTCTCGCCGCCTACCGGAGTGTGGACGGCGAGGCGGAGCTCATGCGCCGCGCTCACCACGAGATGGCCACGATTCTTCTGAAGTCCGGTCGTGCCGAAGAGGCGTTGGCCGAGGCGCGGCTCGCGGTGGAATTGCAGCCCGACAGCTCGTCCTTGCACCTTCTGCTCGCAGAAGCCCTGCGCCGCCTGAGTCGCGTCGACGAGGCGCTCGAGGAATGTGCCGCGGTGGCTCCCGGTCCGGACCGGTGGATGATGGAGGGCGAGATCCATCTCGAAAACCTCGGCCACCCCGAGGAGGCGGTGAAGCTCTTCGAGCAGGCACTCCAGGCGAGTCCCTCCATTCCCAATATTCGCTTTCAACTCGGCCGGGCGCTGTTGGCGGCGGGAAACCCGGCCCGCGCACTCAAAGCCATCGAGCCTCTGGCCCGGCGGGATCCGCCCTTCATTTCGAGTCTGGAGAAGTTGGTCGAGGTCTACCGGGCTCTGGGCCGGACCGCCTCGGCCGATAGCTTGAAGGAGTTGCTCGACCGCGAGGCACTCCGTGCGGAGTGGAATCGCCTTCGGGCAGGAGGGCTCGACCAAGAGCATCGGGGCAATGTGGAGGCCGCCCTCGATTCCTTCGAGCGAGCCCTGGATTTGGCCCCCGAGGTGGCCGATCTGCACAACGATCGGGGTGCGGCCCTCGCGCGCTTGGAACGGTGGGAGGAAGCGGAGAAGGAGTTCCTCGCGGCGGCGCGTCTCGATCCGCAGAATGCGACCTTCGTCCAGAATCTCGCTCGGCTCTACCATCGCACCGGCGATGTCGAGGCCCAGGATCGGGCCGTCGCCCGGTGGAAGGCGCTTTCGGCGGCTGCGGATTCCGCCGCGAAAGTGGACAATCGCTGAGACTCTGGGCAATATGGTCTCCCGCCACTCACCCGTTGGCCACGGCCGAGGAGACCCATCCATGACCCGTCTACGAATTCTTCTGCTCAGTATCATCCTTCTCTCTCTCAGCCTCGGGTTGGCGCAGGCCGAGGAGGGAGACAAGTTCCTTCAGATCTCTCTCTTCGATCCGGTGCAGCTCGTCGACCACGAGGAATCCATCACCGGCATTCGATTGAGCCTCATCTACGGCAAGAATGCCAATGTCAGCGGATTGGACTGGAGCCTGATCGCCAACGAGAACACGGGCGATGGAACGGGAGTCCAGTGGGGGATGGTGAATCTCGTGGGGGGGGACTTCCTGGGGTGGCAATCGGGCTTGGTGAACTTGACCGATGGCGCGTTCACGGGCTATCAGAGCGGGATCTTCAACCGCACCAAGGGCCCGACCGAAGCTTTTCAGTGGGGCTTCATCAACGTGGCCGACGACATGAGTGGCCTGCAACTCGGTTTGTTCAACTACGCGGAGAAGATGTACGGCCTGCAGATCGGCTTGATCAACATCATCAAGTCGAAGGACCGTCTGCCGATTCTCCCGATCGTCAATTGGAGCTTCTAGGAGCTTCGAGTTCCCGATCGCCCAGACGCCCGCCGGAGAGGCCATGCATCGTTTCTTGGAGATCCTCGACGCGGGTCCCGTCCTCATGGACGGGGCCATCGGTACGGAGTTCTATCGGCGAGGGGTCTATCTCACCAACAACTTCGAGGAGCTCAATCTCTCCCGGCCCGATTTGGTGCGGAGTGTCCACAATGAGTATCTGAAGTCGGGGGCCCAGGTCCTGACCACCAACAGCTACGGGGCCAACCGCATCCGGCTCGAATCCCACGGTCTGGCGGATCGGGCTTCGGAGATCAACCGGGTTGCGGCGGAGCTGGCGCGGGAAGCGGGAGGGGAGACCATCTGGGTTGCGGGCTCGGTCGGCCCCACCGGTTGGGGCCCCGCTCGAATCCTGGGTCCGGACGCGGGATGCCTGCGAGAGGCCTTCGCTCAACAACTCGAGGCCCTCGTGGAGGGAGGAGTCGATCTCTTCCTCTTCGAGACCTTCACGGGCCTGAGCGAGATGCGCACCGCTCTCGAAGTTGCTCTCGAGCACCACCCCGAGATCCCCCGCCTGGCCACCATGCGCTTCGAGCCCGAACTCGCTCTGCACGACGGGAGTCAGCCCGAGGACGTGGCCGAGGCTCTGGTGCAGTGGGGTGCGGACGTCATCGGCGCCAACTGTGGCGAGGGACCTCAGCTGGTCTTCGACGTCGCCCTCCGAATGCTGGGTCACGGTCGCCCGGTTCTGGCCCAGCCCAATGCGGGAAGCCCCGAAATGCTCGAGGGCCGGAGCGTCTATGTCGGCAATCCTGAGTTCTTCGGGGTCTATGGCCGGCGCATGCTCAAAGCGGGGATCTCTGCGGTGGGCGGCTGCTGCGGGACCACTCCGAGCCACATTCACAGCATGCGGGGTGCGGTGAGGATGATGGGAGGGGCCGCTCGCACGAGTCGAGTGCCCGAGGTGCCTCGCGTCCGGATCCAGAGCGAAGATCACGCGACGGGGGGATGCGATCGTCCGGTGGTCAGCCAGCGCAGCGAATTCGCGCGCCGTCTGGAAGCGGGAAAGTTCGTGGTGAGTGTGGAGGTGAATCCTCCCCTGGGGCTCGATGTCGGCCCTTGTGTCGAGGCCGCCCGCGCACTGCACGCGGCGGGGGTGGATGCGATCAATACCGCCGATGGGCCTCGGGCGTCGGTACGGATGAGCAATCTGGCTTCTGCGCTGGCGGTGCAACAGCAGACCGACATGGAGGTCGTGCTCCACATCTGCTGCCGGGACCGAAATCTCCTGGCTCTCCAGGCCGACCTCTTGGGCGCCCATGTCCTGGGGATCCGCAATCTGGTGATCATCACTGGGGATCCCCCCAAAGTGGGGGACTATCCCGATGCGACGGCGGTCTACGACCTCGATTCGATCGAATTGCTGAAGTGGATCGATGGCTTCAACCACGGCATCGATCCGACGGGCAAGCCCACCGAGGGCGCGACCTGCTTCGAGGCGGGTACCGGGGCCGAGCCCGCCGCCCTCGACTACGACCGGGAGATCCGTCGGCTGGAGAGAAAGGTGGCCAACGGGGCCGACTTCGTGATGACCCAGCCGGTCTACGATCCGCGGGTAATGGAGCGTTTTCTGGAGGACACGCGCCATCTCGAAGTTCCCATGTTGATGGGTTTGTTGCCTCTGGCCAGCCATCGCAATGCTTCCTTTCTCCACGCCCACGTTCCGGGCATGCAGATTCCGCCGGAGATCTTGGACCGAATGGAGGCCGCTGGCGGGGGGGCGGCCGGTCGGCAGGAAGGCATCCGGATCGCCCAGGAGGCCCTCCTCGCCCTGCGTGATCGGATCCAAGGTGCCTATATCATGCCGCCCTTCGGGCGTTATCAGATGGCCATCGACGTGTTAGAGTGCTTGGGCTCGGAGTGGAAGGAAGTTCCGGACTCCGGCGCACTCTGAGCCGCCTCGATCAATTCCATCGATATCCTTGCGACCCCGAACGGGGTCTTGGTCCTCGGAGGTTCCCCTTTGGAGAACATCAATGTCGATCTGCTCGGACAGCAGATCATCGAAGTCATCTCGAAGTACGGGCTGCGGGTGATCGCAGCCTTTGCGATCCTCATCTTGGGTCGCATTCTGGCCAACATCCTCGCGCGCGCCTCACGCAAGGGGATGGAGCGGGCGAAGGTCGACGACACTCTGATCGGCTTCGTGTCGGGATTGGTTCGAGCCGCGATCCTCGCCTTCACGGTGATCGCGATGCTCTCGAAGCTCGGGGTGCAGACCACCTCTTTCGTCGCGGTGATCGGAGCGGCGGGTCTGGCCGTGGGTTTGGCCCTGCAGGGCTCTCTTTCGAATTTCGCTTCGGGAGTGCTGTTGTTGATCTTCCGGCCCTTCAAGAAGGGTGATTTCGTGGAGGCCGGCGGGAGCAGTGGCAGTGTGCAGGAGATCGGGATTTTCACCACCGTCCTTCACACCCCCGACAACAAGAAGGTCATCGTTCCCAACTCCGAAATCACCGGGGGAGTGATCACGAACTACAGCGCGAATGACACCCGCCGGATCGACATGGTGGCGGGAATTGGCTATGGCGATGACATTGCCAAGGCCAAAGCCGTGCTGGAGCGCATCGTCCATTCTCATGAACTCGTGCTCGGGAACCCCGCTCCGGTCATCGAGTTGAGCGAGTTGGCCGACAGCAGCGTGAACTTCGTGGTGCGACCCTGGGTGAAGGCGGGCGACTACTGGCGCGTGCGCTTCGACCTCAACGAGGCCATCAAGACCGAGTTCGACCGGGAGGGCATCTCGATTCCCTTCCCTCAACGAGATGTACACTTGTTCCAGGAGTCGGCGACCTAGGACTCTCCACCCCCTGAGGCGTTCCGAAGCTTCGGTGGCCTCCCTCCCCGACCGATGAGGATGACGGATGAAGTTGGAGACCGTGCTGGCCGAGCTCGAAGAGCTCGGCACCGCCCAGAACCGGAAGATCTGCGGGCGTCACGGCGTGAGCGGGCCCTGTTTCGGGGTGAGCAGGGCCAACTTGGGAAAGTTGGCCCAGAAGCTCGGTTCCGACCCGCAATTGGTCACCGATCTTTGGAAAAGTGGCCATCACGATGCGCGGATCTTGGCTACGATGATTGCGGATCCATCCCAGACCAAGGCCACTCAGCTCGATCGGTGGGTGAAGGTCCTCGACAACTATGTGCTCACCGACGCCGTTTCCGGGTTGGCCGCGCGTTCGCCCACGGCCAAGACTCGTATGGTCAAGTGGATGAGCTCACGGCGCGAGTTCATCTCCTCTGCGGGCTGGAATATCTTGGCCCACCGGGGTGAGGATCGTGAATTCCTCGGCGATGATGAGGCCACGCGCTACCTCGAGGAAATCCGCGACTCCATTCACGACCGTCCCAACCGGGTGCGGCACTCCATGAACGGAGCGCTCATCACCCTCGGTCTGCGCGATGCAAAGATGCATCGGAAGGCAATCGCGGTGGCTCGTCGGATCGGGAAGGTCGAAGTGGACCACGGTTCGACGAGTTGTCAGACTCCCGATGCGGTTCTGTCCATGGAGAAGGCCCTGGCCCATCGCGCCACGCAGGCGACTTCGGCCGTCCAGCCCTAGGCAGGGGGTGGAATCGAACGATGAGCGGCATCCGGGAGCAGGGGATCGAAGCGCCGCTCGCCGCTGGTGTTCCCATTGTCGCGGACCAGAGATCCTCCGTGCAACGGGAGGAGGCCTAGTCCTGGACTGCGGCCTCCAGGCCCATGGCCTCGATCAGCGCCTCGAGGTCGAGGCAACTGTTACAGGACTTGACCACCTGGTCGAAGGTGTCCGCGTGGGGTTGGAGGGGCAGTCGGCCGAAGACCTTCAGGTCGCACATCTGTTCGATCATCGGGACATTCGAGGGAATGGTCTCATCCTCGACCGAGGAATCGTAGAGATTGGTCACCACGCCGATCACGTCCAGGCCTCGGCTGCGCGCATAGTGGACGGTGAGGAAGGTGTCGTTGAGGGTTCCCAGGTGAGCGCGAGAAACCACCAACACCGGAAGCTTGCAGTGCTCGGCCAGGGTGGCAAGGTCGATTCCGTCGTCCAGCGGTACGGCGAGACCTCCCACGCCTTCGACCAGGACGATCTCGTGCTTCTCCCGCAACTTGTGCAGGGCATCGTGGATGACGCTCATCTCGATGGGGCGCTTCTCGATATGAGCGGCCACCTGGGGTGCCACGAAGGGCTTGAACATGTAGGGGATGATCTCTTCACGGGGATCATCGACGCCGGCGGCCTGACGAAGTACGTCGGCGTCATAGGGCCAGTCGCCGTCGATCTCTGGATTCCAGCCCACCTCGACGGGCTTCATGACGCCCACATTCACTCCGCGCTCTCGCAGGGCGCGGGCGATTCCCGCAGTGACGAAAGTCTTGCCGACTCCAAGGCCGGTTCCGGTGATCAGAATCGCTGCGCCCAGTTTGGCGTCACTCATTCCGAATCCTTTCCGCAGGTGCCGGATGTCAATCTCGGCGGAAGGGTTTGGTCAGCACATTGGCTGCGACCATGCGCAACATGTCCGGGTTGTTCTCCAGACGACGCATGCTATAGGCGTGCCATTGATGCCCATACGGTACGTACAAGCGCACTCGGACGCCCATATCCAAGAGTTCACGCTGGATCTTCGATCGCGGAACCCCAAGCAACATTTGCACTTCCATCTCTTCCGGGGGTTTGTGGAGCCTCGCCGCGAGCTCGACCGCCTCGTGGATCACCCACTCCTCGTGGGTGGCCAGACCGACGTGCTGACCGTGGGTCCACAGCTTCTCGAGCAAGGTCAGGAGATGGTGCTTCATCTCGGTCTTGTCCTGCAATGCGACCGACGGAGGCTCACGATAGATACCGATGCAGAGACGAACATTGGGTTTCCAGGGAGCGAGGTCTTCGATGTCCTTCTCGGTGCGGAACAGCCTCGATTGCAGAACCACCCCGCAATTGTCGAGCCCGACTTCTCTCAGGCGCCGATAGATTCCAAGAGTACTGTCGGTGGTGGTGTGGTCCTCCATGTCGATGCGGAGGAACTGGCCTCGGTCACGGGCGATTTCCAGGAGTGCCCGGGTCCTCTCGAAGCAGCGTTCTTCGTCGAGGAGCTGTCCCAGCCCGGAGAGCTTGATCGACGCGTTGGCATAGTGCCGTCGCTCGGTCAGCTCCTCGATCATCGCTTCGAATTCTTCGTAGTATTCCTGGGCCTGTTCTTCGGAGTCGATGGCTTCGCCCAGCACATCGCAAGTGGAGCTGAGTCCGTGCTCTTTCCAAAGCCGGTCGGTGAGCGCAAGGGCCTCGGCTCGGGTCTCGCCCGCAATGTAGGCATCGGCTGCAAGACGGATCACCGGACGGGGCATGCGCTTCATTGCCGCCACCAACGACCGATGCAATCGCATTCGCCATCCGTCCGGCCGCGGACTCAGTCCTGGGGTTTCGCTCCAACTCTGCCGCGGTCGGCGCGGGTGAGGTGGGCTCTCCTGAGTACTCGGCATCGACTCTCCGCTGGCGAAGGCGTGGAATCGGACGGGCGGTCCAACGTTGCGTTGACAGCGAAGAATCTAGGAGAAAGCGGCCTGGCGGCCAGTTCCGCGTCTGCGGGATCCATGGATTCGCGAGGATCCGGGTCTGGGGCCTCCGCCAACAGGCTCCCGCCCCCGAGGGGATTCAGTTCTCCCAGTGACCTCCGCCGGGGAGTTCGCGGCCTCGGCTGTCGTCGGACTCGCCCCAGGGCCAGAGCTGAAAGCGGCCCTCGATGCCGATGGTGACCCCGGTGTAGTCGATTTCGAAGGGCTCGGGGGTGGTCTGCCGATCGAGGATGCGGGAGAGGGAGAAGGAGGTGTCGGTGGCCTTGGCCACTCGCACCGCGACGAAGGGGAGAAAGGTCACCTCATCGTTGAATTCGTATTCGCCGGCGAGAGAGAGCTCGAAGTAGGTGCCGGTTCCTTTGACGCTGAAGTTGCGGTTGAAGAGCACGTCTCGGTCGCTGCCCTCGGCCCAGAGATAACCTCCGGAAATCCCGAAGATGAGAGATTGTCCGTAGGCGGCATCTGCGAGGACGAAGTCCACACCGCCTCCCAGAACATTTGCCCCTAGAGAGAGCCGCACACTCTCGGTGGGAGGTATCAGGCTTCCGGTGTCCGAGGGGTCGCGTTCCAGGATGTAGGGGAGTCGTTCGAACAGACCGAAGACCCGGATCCAATCCCTGAACTGAAATCCGAGTCGGGCGCCGAACGGCACTTCCCAACCCTTGCGGTCGAATTCGATGCGCTGGCCGGCGATGGGAGAGGAGAGGGAGGTGGACAGAGCCTCGATCTGGTCGGGGTCGGTCTTCGCAAAGAATCCTCCGCCGGCTCGGACCCCGAACCAGAACTTGGTTCCAGACTCCTCTTCGGCCGAGCTCGGGAGAGCCAGGGCCATCAGCCCGAGAAGGAATAGAGTGGAAAGTCGTCGCGCCGGTGGTCGCATGGATCGGGTCTCCGGGTTGTGGGACTCCCCCAATGTTGCGATGCCCAACCCATCCGCGCCAGGGCTGAAACCGCGATCTCGGCGACGGCCGCCGATCACTCGGGCGACCGGCCGAAGATCGATCGCGCTTCGACGAAGATGCTCTTCGCGGTGGGGACTCGGGAACGGATCGATTCTTCGAGCCGGGGGATCTCCTTTTCGAGCTCGGCCACGGTCAGATCATCTCGGAAATCGGCTTCGATGGCGACCAGCAAGTCGTCGGGTCCCCGGTGCAGGGTGGTGAGGCGCAGGAGATGATCGACGCTGGGGTGCTGCTCCACGGTCTCTTCGATCTTCCGGCGGTCCTCGGCGCTCGCCGACTCCCCGATGAGCAAGCTGTGGCTTTCCGTGGCCAGGAACCAGGCGACCACCAGCAGCAGGATTCCGATGCACAGGGATGCAAGACCGTCGTAGAGGCCATTATGAGTGACCAGGCTCAGGAGGGTTCCCACAGCGGCAATGAAGATTCCGAGCAGTGCTGCGCTGTCTTCGAAGAGGACCGTCGGCAGCGACAGGTCCTTGGCATTGCGGAGGCTCTGCCAGAGCGAATCCTCGGATTCCACCCGGAAGTGGCGGAACTCTCGCCAGGCGATCCTCAATGCGAACCCCTCGAAGATCAGCGCAAGAGCGAGGGCGGCGAAGATCCAAGGAACATTCTCGACGGGATGGGGGTGACGGATCTTCGAAATGCCCTCGTAGATCGCGACGATCGCTCCCAGAACGAAGATGTTCATCGCGACCACGAAGGACCAGAAGTAGCGTTCGGTGGAGTAGCCCAGAGGGTGCGTCTCGTCCGGACCGCGCTGACTGCGCTTCCAACCGACGAGGAGCAGGAGTTGGTTGGTGCTGTCTGCTACGGAGTGCACGGCTTCGGCCAACATCGCGGCACTGTGGGTGAAGGAGTAGGCCACGAACTTGGCCACCGCGACTCCCAGATTCGCCGCGATTCCGGCCAGGAGAGCGCGGTGCAGTCCTGCGTGCTGATCCGAGTTCATTGCTGCCACCTCGATCTGGCCGCCAGGGGCCGCTCAGCTTTCGAGTCGAGCCCGGACTTTCTGTTGCAGTGCAGCGGCCTTGGTCTCGGCGTCCTGAAGGGCACGCTGAGCCCGATTTCGGGTCTCCTCGCACCACTGGGCATCGTCGGCCATCGAATTGAGGTTGATGAGCACGTTGTAGTAGGCCGCCTCTGCGCCGGCCATCGCGCAGAGTCCGGCCACTCCGGCGTCGCTCAGAGCATTCGGATTGCCTTTGGCCAGACTGACTTCAGCCAGGTCGAAGACTTCGACGCATTTCTCGAGGACCGAGAGAGGAACCAGGGTTGCGCCGCGGTTGGCCAGGCGGAGGGATTCGGTCCGGGCGGCCCGTTCCTCGTCCGTGGAAGAGGGCATGCGATTGGCGTCGATGATCTTCTGGAAGGCGTCGGTGTCCGCATCGATGGCCAGGAGGAACCAATCCTTGAGGGATTGGGCCTTTTCGGCGACCGCGCTCATCTCGTCGCGGTAGTCCCGCGGGGACCGCCAGACCACACTCAGATTGGGGACCATCGCTGCCAGCCCTCCGGCCAGCGCGCCGCAGAGCGCGGCCACGCTCCCTCCTCCGGGAGCCGGCTCTTCGCTGCTGAGCAGATCCGCAAAATCAGTGATCTTCATGGTGCGCAGACCTTCACTCCTGCGCAGCCGGTACTCGATGACCTTTTCCTGAGGGTCGAAGGGCACGACATCGTTGAGGCCCAGGGTCTTCACCGCGATGTCGACGAGTTCCTCCTCCGGAACGCCGGCGCTCTTGTTCATTTTCTTCTGATAGTGGCGCCCGGCTTCGGTAAGCGCCTTCAAGGGCACGAGACCCACGATCTCACTCCCGGTGACCCGCAGCCCCAACTTCTCGGCTTCCTCGCAGCAGGTGTAGAATACGGTGTGAAGGGGAGTCTCATGGAAGTTGGTCAGATTCATCGAGACCTGGGCGGTCTTGAATTCGTCGATGTACCAGCCGATGCCCTTGACGTTCTTGAGCCGCCCCGGTTGTTTGACCGGTCGCCCCTTTTCGTCGCGAACGATCTCCCAATTCTCGTCGCGCTTGGCCCGGCCCATCTCCCGGACCGCGAGGGCGATCTGGTGGGGGATGCGCTTGTCGCGGGTGTTCACATTGACGTTGTAGGCCACCAGGAACTCTCGGGCTCCGATGGCGGTGGCTCCGGTGCGGGGCCGAAACTCGGCCGGCCCGAAGTCCGGCGCCCACTTGGGATCCTCGAGTCTCTGGGCCAGGGCCTCGTACTCTCCCTGACGGACCACCGCCAGATTGCGCCGCTCCTCAGAGCGGGCGGCGTGCTCGTAGAGATACACGGGATAGTCGAGCTCGCGGCCCACCCGTTCTCCGAGCTGCCGCGCGAGGTCTGCGCACTCCTCCATGGTCACGTCGCTCACCGGGACGAAGGGGCAGACGTCGGTGGCTCCGAAGCGAGGGTGCTCACCATGGTGTTGGCTCATGTCGATGAGTTCCTGCGCCTTGGCGAGGAGGAGAAAGGCGGCATCGACGACTTTCTCGGGCGGCCCCACGAAGGTGATCACGGTGCGATTGGTGGCCGCACCCGGATCGATGTCCAGGAGCTCGCAGCCCTCGACCTGATCGACGGTGTGGGCGACCGCATCGATGATGGCGCGGTCACGGCCTTCGCTGATGTTGGGGACACATTCGACGATGCGCATGGAGAAGCTCCTGAGGATCGGAGTGGGGAAGTCGACTCGACGATGAGTCGAGGAGCCTAGGCTAGCCCCAGCGCCGGGGGGCGGCAAGGGGTAGAGCGGCGGACAGGCGGGATCGGGTGACGCTCTGCATGCGACCTGCTAGAGTGCGCACTCGCCCCATCGACAGGAGCCAAGTTGCCGCAACGCTGTGCCTGGGTCGGCGACGACCCCTTGTACCTCGACTACCACGATCGGGAGTGGGGAGTCCCCTCTCACGATCCGCAGCACCTCTTCGAGATGCTCACCCTCGAGGGGGCGCAGGCGGGGTTGAGCTGGTTGACCATTCTGCGCAAGAGGGAGGGTTACCGAGAACTCTTCGTCGGTTTCGACGCGGCCAAAGTGGCTCGTTTCGATCGTCGGCGAGTGGAACGACTGCTGCAGAATCCGGCGATCGTTCGCAATCGCTTGAAGGTCGAATCCACCGTTCACAATGCTCGGGCCATCGTGGCCCTCGAGAAGCAGGGCGTGGATTTCGCAGAGCTGGTGTGGTCGTTGGTCGACGGAGCGCCGGTCCAACACCGATTTCGGGAACTCTCCGACTTGCCGTCCTCGACTTCGGTCTCGAAGGAGATGAGCCGCGAACTCAAGAAGCGGGGCTTTCGTTTCGTGGGACCGACGGTCTGCTATTCCTTCATGCAGGCCGTGGGCATGGTGAACGACCACGTCACGGGCTGCTTTCGTCATCGGGAGGTGCAGAATCCTTGAGGAAGACCATCGAATCACTCACGCGCGAATACGAGCGCTGCCAGAAGATCGCCGAGAGCTGCTTCGACCAGCTCTCGGAAGAGGAACTGTGCCAGGATTCAGGTGAGACCGGAAATTCGGTGGCGACCTTGGCCTGGCATCTGTCGGGAAATCTTCAGTCGCGCTTCACGGACTTTCTGACCGCCGATGGCGAGAAGGAATGGCGTCAGCGCGAGGAGGAGTTCCAGTCTCGGGCGGTGACCAAAGAGGAACTTCGGGCCAAGTGGCGCCGAGGATGGGAGGTGCTCCTCGAGGCCCTCGAGGGCCTGAAGGACGAGGACCTCTCTCGGACGGTGACCATCCGGGGACAAGGGCTCACCGTGATCGAAGCGCTCCACCGGTCGGTGGCCCACTGCGCCTATCATGTCGGCCAGATGGTATTTCTCGCCAAGGGCATGCGGGGAGCGGAGTGGTCCTATCTGAGTATCGCCCCCGGAGAGTCCGAAGCCTACAATCGGAGCCCCACTCGGGAACGCCCACCGGAGTAGCCCTTCATGAGCCGACAACCCACCTACTGGGACTACTTGCGCCTCGACGAATTGCTCTCTCTGCAGGGCGGGCTCGAGGATGACGAATCCCAGGTCAGCAGCGACGAGCTTCACTTCATCGTGGTGCACCAGGTCTACGAGATGTGGTTCAAGTTGATGCTGCGCGAATTGAGGGAGGCCCGGGATCACCTGGCGGCACCACTCCTGGCCGAGGAGACGGTTCCCCTTGTGGTGCACCACCTGCGCAGAGTCACGCGGATCTTCGAGCTCATGGTCCAACAGTGGGCGGTGGTCGAGACCCTCACTCCTCAGGATTTCCTCGCCTTTCGCGACAAGCTGATTCCGGCCAGCGGATTTCAGAGTTTCCAAATGAGGGAAGTGGAGTTGGTCTTGGGTCTCGAGGACTCCCACCGTCTGCACTACGGCGGGGTCGATCCCCTCGCTCATATTCGGGAGAAGGCCGCTGATTCCCCCGCGGGATCGAAGGTGCTCGCCCATCTGGAGGCAGTGCAAGAAGAGCGTAGCCTTCGGAGCACCCTCCATGACTGGCTGCATCGGACCCCGGTCCAGGCTTCCGGACCGGACGATTCTGGGGACTCCGAGGTCGTGGATCGGTTTCTGGAGGACTATCTCGCTGCATATTCTCGGGCCCAAGACCGGCAGGTGCATCGTTTGGTGGAGGGCAGCGTGGTCCGTCCGGAAGCCATCGAGGAGAAGTGTGCGGCCGCGGTCGAAGAGACCCGAAGCTTTCTCTTCGCCACCGATGTCGACGCCGAGGAGCGCACGTGGGCCCGGCGGGTGCGGGCGGGGCTGGTGTTCATCGAGAGCTATCGTGAACTGCCTCTCCTGGCCTGGCCTCGTACCCTGGTCGATGCGGTGGTCGAAGTCGAAGAGCAATTCGTTCTGTGGCGCAATCGCCATGCGCGGATGACGGAGCGAACCATCGGTCGTCGGATCGGGACCGGGGGGAGCAGTGGGGTGGACTATCTCGACGAAGCGGCCAAGGGCAGGATCTTTCCGGAGTTGTGGGCGGTGCGCAGCATCCTCCTGGCCAAGGCGGATCTTCCTCCCCTCCACCATCCGGAATTCTATGGATTTGCAAGGCGAGGCCAGGGGTGAACCCGAGCTTCGGATCGAGAAGGCCAGAGATCGGACGGAGACCAGGATGAGCTACGAAATCGATCTCCGGGGCCGACGGGCCCTGGTGTGCGGGGCGAGCAGTGGACTGGGAGCAGCCACCGCGCGGTGTCTGGCCCGGGCCGGTTGCGAAGTGAGTGTCTTGGCGCGACGGGCATCCAAGCTCGAAGCCCTGTGCGCCGAGTTGGTTGAAGGGGGGGCTCCTGCGGCTCATGGGGTCGAGGCGGACATGGACCAGCTCCTGGACTTTGCCCGCTCGGTCCAGGATCACCTCCAGGAAATCGGAGGCGTGCACATCTGCGTGCACAATACCGGTGGTCCGGCGGCGGGTCCGATTCTGGAGAAGACCGAAGAGGACCTCGTCGAGGTATTCAGCCGCCACCAGCTCACGGCGCACTTTCTCGTGCGCTCTCTCTTGCCCTTCATGCAGCAGGAGGGTTACGGACGATTCGTGCAGATTCTCTCGACTTCGGCCCGCGAACCCATCGCCAATCTCGGACTCAGCAATTCCATCCGCGCAGGAATGGTGGGTTGGGCCAAGACCGTGTCCAGGGAATTGCCCCCGGGAATCACGATCAACAATGTCCTGCCAGGCTACATCGGAACCGACCGCCTGGCCCATTTGAAAGAGGCATTGTCCCAGCGCAGCGGTCGGAGTCCGGAGCAGATCGAGGAATCCTGGGTCGAGGGCATTCCGGAGGGTCGCCTGGGTGAGGCCACCGAGATCGGCGAAGCCATTCTCTTCCTGGCCTCCCCCCTGGCGTCCTACATCCGCGGGGTGAGCCTGCCAGTGGAAGGGGGGAGGATGATGGGACTCTGAAGGCCCATCCTCGGGCCCGACTCCGGGAGGAGTCGCCGGCCCTCACTTTCCATGGCAGTGACGGCAGAGGCCCGATGTGGAGTTGTCCAACCGCAGGAGATAGGCCCCGCCGGGATTGTAGACGAGGTCGTTGTGCGGTTCGTGACAGGTGGGGCACTCGACCCGGCCCTCGATGAACTTCAGGGGTCCACCAAACATGCCGCCGCTCCCCGAATGTGGAGTGTGGCAGCCCTGGCAGTCTCTGGATCCGCCCCGGTGCGTCCACTGGATGCTGATGGGGTGGGTGGCGCTGAGGTCGGTGCCCAGGAAGGCATCCCCGCTGATGAAGGTGCTCCCGTCGACGGGGCCGAAGGAGTCGAGAGCAACGGTCCCGTCGTGGCATCCGAGGCACATCTTGGAGGGACCGAGAGGCTGGTCGATCGGGTTCTCGAGGGCGAATCCCTGGTAGATGTCGTAGGTGGCGGTGGACAGCCCATGATTCCACAGAAGTCCGACGCTCCCCAAGTCGCGGCCCGCATCGTGGGAGACGTGGCAGGTGGCGCAGACCTCTCCGGTGGTGTTCCAGCCCTTCTGAAGGAAGTCGTGGGCGGATCCCACGATCTCGGCTGGCGCGGGGCTGACCCAGCTGAGGGTGAGGAGCATCACCGCGACGGGCAAGCCGCGGGCGGGAAACCAGTTCATCTCTCGGACCTCGTTTGCGGGACCAAAGGTGTCGATGATCTGGGCAGGTGAGGTCGCGGGAGCAATCTCCGGACCGCAGGCGGAAGAATGTTCTCCCGTGCCCCGGACCGACGCCCGTCAGTCCAAGGCCATCGCATACAATGAGTTGTCGCGAGACCGAAGGATCCACGGAGCGGATACGGGAGAAGCGATCGGACAGAAATGCACGGATGCAGAGTCGAGAACGGGCAGAATGCAAGGGGAGGTCCGCGGCGACTCGGTCCCGACTGCGAGTGGTGACCGGCAGGCCCGCCGATCTCGAGTCCACGTTGTCAGAACGAGGGATCGAGCGGGACCAGATCGGGGAACCTGGGGCCTGCCGGCCAGCGATCTAGCTCTTCTGGGGCACCTTGCAGGTGTGGACCCCGAGGAGCGAATAGAGGGGGCACCAGCCGATGGCGGCGGTGAGCAGAGGCACGAGCCCGACGATCCCCCACCAGCTCTTGAAGTAGAATCCTCCGGCGACCAGGACCGATCCGAGAACCACGCGAAGAATGCGGTCCACACGACTCTCGTTGCACGCCATTGTACGGACCTCCGCTGCGAGTTGAGGGGCTGGATCGAGACTGCCGAGAGTGTAGGGAGGGGAGACCGCCGACTCTGTGACCAAGGTCACGGTGGGCGGAAGGTTCAGAGCGCTCCCGCGATCGATCGCAGCTGGACCTCGTCGGCGATCGTGACCTTGCGCCGGGAGAGTTGGACTGCCGAGGTGGATTCGAAGCCCGCCAGGATCCGGGTGACGATCTCCCGGGCCGTCCCCACTTCGTCGGCCAATTCCTGGTGAGTGCAGGGGATGCCGCTTCGTCCCGCGATGCGCGCGCGGTTCAGGAGGGCCCGGGCCAGACGGCGGTCGATCTTCTGAAAGGCCACCGCTTCCACCAGCGCCATGAGGGCCTGCATCCGCGAAGACAGAGCCTGGAAGACCAGACGCCGCAGGGGAGAAGACTGCAGGATCAGCTCTTCGAAATCCGTGGCCGGGAGAAAGACCGCGTGCGCGCCCACCTCCACCTCTCCCCGTGCGGGATAGGGGTCCTGGCCCAGGAGGCAGCCGGTGGTGAGAATGCAGAGTTCGCCCGGTTCGACCCGATAGAGCAGGATCTCGCGCCCGTTCTCGGACTGGGCCACCACGCGGACGCGGCCGGAGATGAGCCAGAGAAAGTTCTCGCAGTCCTGACCGGTTTCGAAGACCGCGAAGCCGGCGGGGGCATCTTGGGCGGTGGCCCGAGAGGAGAAGGCCTCTCGGGTGGCGCGGTCGAGTTGGCCCATGGCCGGAAAGACATGCACCAAGCTGGCGAATTCGGCGGCGGAAAGCATGGGAGGTCCTTCCTC
>JAJRXK010000092.1 GCA_024276305.1 Candidatus Krumholzibacteriota bacterium | reverse complement strand
TCCCATTCCCCTCGAACGTGGAAGGTGGAGACCAGATCGGTCTCCACCCAGAACCGAGTACCATCATGCCGACCAGCAAGAAGCGCAGCTCGCGCACAAGAAGGAAGACCCGCACCAAGGCGACCATGCGCAGCGCCAAGAATGCGTTGCCGCTCGAGGAGATCTTGGCCGATCGGGTGGACGCGGCCGAATTGAGCCGTCAGGAGGCCGCGGCGGCCGAAACCATGCTCGACGTCGACGAGTCCGAAGTGGAAGCGGTCGAAGCGCCGGAATAATTCGAGCGTCCCCGCGACATCAATCTGGGTCAGCTCAAGCGGATGATCATCACCGAATTGCTCGACCTCGCGTCGGAATACGGGATGGAAGGCATCGCGCACCTGCGCAAGCAGGATCTCATCTTTCGGATTCTGGAGGCCCAAGCCCAACGGCGAGGCCTGATCTACGCCGACGGAGTGTTGCAGGTGCTGGCCGAGGGCTATGGTTTCCTGCGGTCCCCGGATTACAACTATCTTCCGGGCCCCGACGACATCTACCTCTCGCCGAGTCAGATCAAGAAATTCGATCTGCGGACCGGTGATACGATCAGCGGTCAGGTGCGGCCGCCAAAGGACAGCGAGCGTTATTTCGCGCTGCTGAAAGTGGAATCGGTCAACTACCAGGGACCCGAGGTCTCCAAGCAGGCTCCCCTCTTCGACAACCTCACTCCCCTCTATCCGGAGGAGCGTTTCTGGCTTTCGGTTCCCCAGCCCGGGACCGAAGCGGCCACCGACGTCGTGGATCTGCCCGAAATGCACGGCATGCACAGCACCGATTTGAGCATGAGGGTCATCGACCTGATGTGCCCGATCGGCAAGGGGCAGCGCGGGCTCATCGTGGCTCCTCCCCGGACGGGGAAGACCGTGCTCTTGCAGAAGCTGGCCAATGCCATCGCCCGACACCATCCCGAGGTGAAGCTCATCGTCCTGCTCATCGACGAGCGGCCGGAAGAGGTCACCGACATGCAGCGCACGGTGAAGGGCGAAGTGGTCAGCTCGACCTTCGACGAACCCGCGGAGAGGCATGTGCAGGTGGCGTCGATGGTCATCAAGAAGGCCAAGCGGTTGGTAGAGCACGGCCACGATGTGGTCATTCTTCTCGACTCGATCACCCGTCTGGCACGGGCCCACAACACCGTGGTTCCGCACAGCGGCAAGATTCTCTCCGGCGGAGTCGACGCCAACGCCCTCCAGCGTCCCAAGCGATTCTTCGGAGCGGCGCGCAATGTCGAGGAGGGGGGAAGCCTCACCATCATCGCCACCGCGCTGATCGAGACCGGCAGTCGCATGGACGAGGTCATCTTCGAGGAATTCAAGGGCACGGGAAACATGGAGCTGGTCCTCGACCGCAAGCTCGCGGACAAGCGGGTCTTCCCCGCTATCGAGATCTTCCGCAGTGGAACCCGTAAGGAAGAATTGCTCACCGACGAGCGGGAACTCAACAAGATCTGGGTGCTGCGGAAGTTCCTCAACGATCGATCCCCGCAGGAGGCCATGGAGTTCCTCCTCGACAAGCTCTCCAAGACCGAGTCGAATACCGAATTCCTCAAGAGCATGAATGGCTGACTGCGCTTCGTGCCGACGGTTTGCATTGGCTGTTCTGGCGGTGCTATTCTGCGGCGTGCCTTGCCCGAACGAGTCTGGTCGCCAGGCTCGGGAAGGAATTCGGTCATGTCAGTTCCCATCAGGTCAGTGGTTGGGCTGAGTCTCGGGTTGGTTCTTTCCCTTGGCGCGGCGGCCTCTTCCGCCCGATCTCGGATCGAGGTTCAGGTCCTGGGCCCGTCGCCTACCCAGCCGGGGTTGGTCCGCTTGCATTTGACCCCGGTGATCGACACTCTCGGCAGTTGCATCGAAACGACTCGTTTCTACTGCGGCGCTCCTGGCAGCGCACTCGTAGTGGTGTCGCCCTGCCCGCCGGGATCGAGCTGTGATCGGAATCAAGGGAGCAGCTCGTCGTACACATTGCCCGCGAACGCCGCATTCACGGTTAGTCCCCTCCAATTCGACGTCGATCCGAGGGTCGAGACCACCGTGAGTGGTTTCTTCGAGATCGATCTCTTCGACTGGGAGAACGGACCCTATGGCGGATGCTCCTACCTCGTCTGCGCCATGGGCGGGGACTTTCCTCCCGTGACCATCGCGCGGAGCGTTCCCGTGCCGTGGGAGAACTGGGGCGCGGTGAAGTCGGTCTATCGCTGAGCGGGTCGATTGGCGAATAAATAGCAAAAGTCAACCCTCGGACCGGGGTCTCGGGCCTCCCGACCCTGGCGAAGGAGCAGCGCAGCTGCTACCCTTTGGGGTCTGCGCCGCGGAGGCACGAGGTCCCGCGAGACACCCCCATCCCCCGGAACCCGGGATCATCGGCCGAAAGGAACGCCATGAAACAGGGAATCCATCCGGAGTACACGGACACCAAGATCCGCTGCCTCTGTGGGAACGAGATTCACACTCGAAGCACCAAGGCCGAGGAGGAGATCTCCGTCGAGATCTGTTCCTCCTGCCACCCCTTCTTCACCGGACAGCAGAAGATCGTCGACACTGCCGGCCGAGTGGAACGCTTCAAGCAACGCTACAAGAACGCGGACTACGCTCAGAAGAAGTAGGCCGTCGTCTCTCCACCCTGCGTCCTCTCATTCGGAGTGGGGGGCCGACGGCGAGGTATACCATGAGCGGCTCGACCGAGCGCAAGATCGATCCCCAGAGTCTGGACCTGGCCATCGGTGGCCAAGCGGTCATCGAGGGAGTGATGATGCGCTGTCCGCGTTCCATCGCCACTGCGGTGAGAACTCCGAGCGGTGGGATCGTCATTCGGCAGAAGCCCTATCGCAGCTTCGTCGCCCGCATCGGTCTGCATCGCATCCCCTTCTTCCGCGGCGGAATCCACCTCGTCGAATCGATGGCCCTGGGCATCGGAAGCCTGATGTTCAGCGCCGAGCAGGCCCTCGAGGACGAGGAAGTGAAGGAGGATTCGGGGGGATGGAAGGAAAAGCTCACTCTGACCGGCACTCTGGTCTTCGCCTTCGCGCTGAGCTTGGGCCTCTTCTTCTACCTACCCCTGGTCATCACCGATCTCACGGGAGTGAAGAGCGGGTTGTGGTTCAATCTCATCGATGGGGTATTGCGTCTGACCGTTTTCTTGGGCTATCTCCTGGCCGTCTCGCGTCTGGAGGACATGAAACGCCTCTTCCAGTACCACGGCGCCGAACACAAGACCATTCATGTCTTCGAGGCGGGCCTCCCGCTCGAGCCGAAGAATGCACGACAGTTCACAACTCTCCATCCCCGGTGCGGAACGAGCTTCTTGGTCTTCGTGATGATGATCAGCATTCTGGTGTTCATGTTCCTGGGACGGCCCGAGACCATCGGCGATCGCCTCCTTCGTTTGGCCTTCCTTCCGGTGATCGGCGGCATCAGTTATGAGTTCATCAAGCTCAGCGGGAAGAAGGCCGGGCAGCGGTGGATGAAGCCCTTCGTCTGGCCTGGTTTGATGCTGCAGAAGATCACCACCAACGAGCCCACCGACGATCAGGTGGAAGTCGCGATGGCGGCCCTGGATGCCGCCCTGCAGGCCGATGCCAACGAGCTGGCGGAAGAGACCTTCATCGAGCTTTCGCGGTCGGCTGCCTCTGCCTGACGATTCCGTCGAATCGAGATTGCGATGCGAGACATCCTGGAAGAAAAGCTCGCGCGGCTGCGAGAGGTCGAGCAGCTCCTGGCCGACCCCGCTCTGGTCACCGACCAATTGCGCTATCGTCAGACCAATGTCGAATACAAACAGCTCCGGGATCTGGCCGAAGTCGCGATTCCCTACCTGGCCGGTCGAGACGAATTGGCCGAGGCGAAGGTCCTCCTGGATTCCGAAGATCCGGAGATGGTGGAACTCGCTCGGGAGGAGATCCTCCGCCTCGAAGAGGAACTTCCTCGACTGGAGTCCCGGCTCGAAGACCTCTTGGTTCCGCGTGATCCCGACGATTCCCGCGACGCGATTCTGGAGATCCGGGCGGGAACGGGGGGAGAGGAAGCTGCGCTCTTCGCCCAGGATGTGGCTCGCATGTACCAGCGCTTCGCCGAGCGGAAAGGCTGGCGGATGGAGATGCTCGAGCGGTCGGAGTCGGCCACCGGGGGTCTGAAGGAGGCGATCTTCTCCCTCAAGGGAGAAAACGCTTACGGGGACCTGCGCTTCGAGAGCGGCGTGCATCGAGTGCAGCGGGTCCCGGCCACGGAATCCCAGGGGCGAGTCCACACTTCGGCCTGCTCGGTGGTGGTCCTGCCGGAGGCGGAAGAGGTCGAAGTGGACATCGACCCCAGTGACCTCCGCATCGATGTGTATCGGTCGAGCGGCCCCGGTGGACAGAGCGTCAACACCACCGATAGCGCAGTTCGCATCACTCATCTGCCCACCGGCTTGGTCGTCTCCTGCCAGGACGAGAAGAGCCAGCACAAGAACAAGGCCAAGGCATTGAAGGTCCTTCGCGCGCGGCTCTACGAGCAGATGGCTCGAGAGAGGCACGAGGCCGAGGCGGCGGAGCGCAAGTCCCAAGTGGCCGGCGGCGACCGCAGTGCCAAGATCCGCACCTACAACTTCCCCCAGAGCCGCATCACCGATCATCGCATCAACTACACGGCCCACAACCTCAGTGATGTGCTCGACGGCGATCTCGACGACCTGCTCACGGCGGTGCTCCGGTACTTCCGTCAGCGCTCGCTCGACGAGTCGGCCGCCACCTGAGCGCGGCGCGGGGCAAGGTCGTGGGTGGTCGCTCCCAACTCTGGACTCCCATGGAGCTCATCAAGGTGAGTGCGGAGTACCTGGCCGACCACGGGGTGGACAATCCGCGCCTCGACGCGGAGCTGTTGTTGGGGCAGGTCCTGGAGATGGACCGGCTGCATCTCTATCTGGACCATGACCGTCCCGTGGTCCCCGCAGAACTCCAGCGCTACCGCGAATTGATCCGTCGGCGAGGCCAACGTGTCCCTCTGCAGCTCCTGCTGGGACACACCCAGATCCTCGACCATGACTTCGGGGTGCGAGAGGGGGTCTTCATTCCTCGCCCCGAGACCGAAACCCTCATTTTGCGGGCTCAGGAACTCGACTTCTCGGGGGCTTCGCCGGGCAACCTTCTGGAGGTGGGAGTGGGCTCCGGTTGCGTGGGCCTCTCTCTCCTTCGCCACTGGCCCGAGGCTCGACTCGTCGCCTACGACCTCAATCCACGGGCCCTGGAGCTCACCCGGGAGAATGCCCGAGCACTGGAAGTGGAGTCTCGCCTCGTCCTGCGCGAGGGATCGCCCTTCGCCTCTCCTCCCTCCACTCCTCCGGGAGGATTCGATCTGGTGGTGTCGAATCCGCCCTACATTCGCACCGAGGATCTGGACCGACTCGAAGCCGAAGTCCGCGACCACGATCCCACCGAAGCCCTCGACGGTGGCCCGGACGGTCTCGATGCGATCCGTGGTCTGAGCCGTATGGCGCAGAGAGTGCTCCGCTCGGGGGGATGGTTGATCTTCGAACACGGGAGTGATCAAGGGGAGAGTGCGCCGGGGCTGCTGCGGGAGGACGGCTGGCGAGAAGTTCGGGTCTTCACCGACCTGGCGGGACGTTGGCGCGTGAGCTGCGGACGGTGGGGTGATCTACGGGGCGACAGCTCCGCCAATCAGGGTTAGGTTGGTCCTGCCCGCCGCAGATTCGAGGACCATTCCATGGATCGATTTCTCATCGAAGGACCGTGCACTCTCCACGGCAGCGTGCGAGTGAGTGGTGCCAAGAACGCAGTGCTCCCTCTGATGGCCGCCACCTTGATCAGCCGGGGTCGCAGTCGGATTCGCAACGTGCCCCGCCTGCGGGACACCCGCACCATGGCTCGGGTACTCGAGACCCTGGGAGCCAAGGTCCGCTTCGAGGGGGACCTCCTCGAGATCGACACCCGCGACGCCCGTGGCATCGAAGCTCCCTACGATCTGGTCAAGACCATGCGCGCTTCGATCTACGTGCTCGGGCCGACCTTGGCCCGCCATCGCGAGGCCCGGGTGAGTCTGCCGGGGGGCTGCGCGTGGGGTCCCCGCCCGGTGGATCTGCACCTTCAGGGCATGGAGGCTCTGGGGGCGAAGGTCAGGATCGAAGGCGGATACATCGAGGCCCGTGCGGATCGCCTGCGGGGAGCGGAGTTCTCCTTCGAGCTGAGTAGCGTGGGAGCCACCGCCAATGTTCTCATGGCCGCGGTGGTCGCCGAAGGACGCACCGTCCTGGAGAATGCCGCTCGCGAACCCGAGGTGACGCAGCTGGCCGAAGCACTCGTCGCCAGCGGGGCCAGGATCGAAGGCGTGGGGAGCACTCGCCTGGAGATCGAAGGGGTCGAGGAACTCTCCCCCCTGGACGTGACGGTGATTCCTGATCGGATCGAGGCGGGAACCTTCCTCGCTGCGGCGGCCCTCTTGCATTCGGAGATCGAGGTCCGGGGACTGAGGAGAGATCACCTCGAGGCCACCATCGAAGCTCTCGAGCAGACCGGATGCACCTTCACGGAGAAGGACGGGGGACAGACTCTGGTGGCCCACGGTCAGAATGCCCGGCGGGGGGTGGATCTGGTGACCCGCCCCTTCCCCGGTTTCGCCACCGACATGCAGGCCCAAATGATGGCGGTGGCCTGTTGCATGGAGGGCACGAGCGTCATCGCGGATACGATCTATCCCGATCGCTTCACCCACGTGGCGGAGATCCGTCGCCTGGGAGCGGACATCCGCCTCGACGGCAACAGCGCCGTGATCCGGGGAGTCGATCGCCTGGCGGGAGCTCCGGTCATGGCCACCGACCTGCGGGCCTCGGCGGCTCTGATCCTTGCCGGGCTCGCCGCGGAGGGGACGACCCTGGTGGATCGGGTCTACCACATCGACCGAGGCTACGAGGACATCGAAGAGAAACTCCACGGCCTGGGGGCGACCATCGAACGTGTGGCCGGACCGCCCACGCCCTGAGAGGAATCCCGAATGTCCTCGACACGCACCTTCATCCTGGGCACGGCGGGCCATGTCGACCACGGCAAGACCACCTTGGTCAAGGCTCTCACCGGGACGGATACCGATCGTCTGGCCGAGGAGCACGAGCGCGGCATCTCCATCGAACTCGGCTTCGCCCGCCTGGAACTCGGATCCGGACTTCGTCTGGGCATCGTGGATGTTCCGGGTCACGAACGTTTCGTGCGCCAAATGGTGGCCGGCGCCGGAGGCATGGATCTGGCGATGCTCCTGGTGGCCGCCGACGAGGGGGTGATGCCCCAGACTCGCGAGCACCTCGATGTGCTGCAGCTGCTCGGGGTGTCGAAGGGCCTCCTGGTGCTGACTCGTATGGATCTCGCGGATCCAGAGCTTGCCGCGGTGGTGGAGGCCGAAATCGAGGAGTTGGTCGCGGGGAGCTTTCTCGAGGACGCGCCGCGAGTGCGGGTCAGCGCGAAGACCGGCGAGGGACTCGAGAGCTTGAAGGACGCCCTGCGCGACGTCCTCGAGGGCTGCGAGACCCGGCCCCGGGACGGGGATTTTCGTCTGCCCATCGACCGGGTCTTCGTCCTCGAGGGCACGGGCACAGTGGTCACCGGGACTGCGTGGTCGGGAGAGGTTCGCCCCGGCGACGATTTGCGACTGCTTCCCTCCGATCGCAGCGTGAGGGTGCGGGCGGTGCAGAATCACGACCGTCAGGTCGAGGCGGCGGGAGCCGGTGCGCGGGTGGCGCTGGCCCTGCACGGAGTCAAGCGTGACGAAGTGGATCGAGGGATGCAGTTGGTTTCCGGTCCGGCGTGGACGCCCTCACTGCGCTTGGGGATCGAAGTCCAGGCGGTGAAGGATCCCGAATTGGCGGCCTGGCTCCGACCCCGGGCTCGTTTTCACGTGCACCACGCGGCGCACGAAGTGTTGGGGCGTCTGGACTTCGTGGGCGACGCCAATGGAGTGGCCCCGGGCGAGAAGGCCTTCGCCCGTCTGGTTCTGGAACAGGCCCTGGTGGCCCGCCCCGGAGACCGCTTGGTGCTGCGGAGTTATTCCCCCATGTACACGGTGGCCGGAGCCGTGGTTCTGGATCCGGTGCTGCCATCGGGGGAGCGACGGGCGGCGAGCCTCGAGCGCTTGCAGCGTCTGGCCGGCGATCCCGCCCAGATCTGGGCTCTCCCCGATGCCGCCGCCATCGAGGGTCGGACCCGCCGCCAGTGTCTGGAACGTTGGACCATGCTGGGCTACTCCCCCGCGCAGGCCGAGCTTCTCCTGGCCCAGAGGGAGGAGGAAGGTCTGCTCTGCCGGGTGGGAGAGAGACTCATTCACCGGGAGGCCCTCGAGGTCCTGGCCGAAGCCGCGCTGCGCCACTTGCGAGAGGTGCAGGCGGACCAACCTCTCAGCACCGGAGTTCCCAAGGAGGAACTCCGAGGGGTCCTGGGTTTCGGCGGAAGCGTCGCCGACTTCACCCGCATCCTCCTCCGACTGGGTGAGGATCATCCGCTCTTCGTCCTGGGGGATCGAGTCCGCGCGGACCGTCCCCATCCCGAGCTCGACGAGAAGAGTCGTCGGGAGTTGGAAGGTCTGGAATCACGAATTCGACAGGCGCGGCCCCTCTACGAGGCCACGACCGAGGATCTGGAAGGACCCTACCTGAGATTGCTCCTCGCCGAGGGCCGGGCGGCAAAACTTTCCGGACGCTTGGTCGCCCACGCGGAAATGCTCGAGGAATTGCGGCAGCGGGTCCGAGATCATTTCGACCTGGCCGAAGAACTCGAGATCGCGCACATGCGGGAGTGGACCCAAGCCTCCCGCAAGTTCGTGGTTCCTCTCATGGAATGGCTCGATTCGGAGGGGCTCACTCGCTTCGACGGTTCGGTGCGTCACGCCGGTCCCGCGGTCACTCGCACCCATCCCTGAGTCCTCCCCGCGGGGTACGCCCCATGCAAAGCGACGGCGAGAGCAGTACTGGAGGTGGCCCCGGGGGGTCCTTTCCGCAGGAGAGCGAGTGAACGAGACAACGACCACGGCCGCCCCCTTCCGAGTCGAGATCAGTCCCGACGGGATGGAGGCTCTGCTGTTCGTGGAGGTGCGGGGACGCGATCGCCGTCTGCAGGTGCGGGACGTGGTTCGGGCTCTGCGCGAAGACTACGAACTGGTGAGCGTCGATGACGAGAAGGTCACCGAGGCCATCGCGGTGGCGGCTCTGGCGGAGGAGGGAGAAGCGCTGCCGGGAATCTGCGTGGCCCGCGGGATGGAGGCGGTCGAGGGGGAGGACGGGAGCCTGGTGTGGTTGGGCGAGTTCTTCGAATCTCGGGCCATCGTTCTTCCCGACGGGAGTGTGGATCACTACCACCACACTCGGAGCAGTGTCTACGAGGGCCAACCCCTGGTGGAGTTGCGTCCGCCCACCGAGGGCACTCCGGGACGGGACGTGCGGGGAAAGCCCCGGCCGGCCGTCGCCGGCCGACCCGTCACTCTGGTCCTCGACGCGGGAGTGGCGGAGGACCCCGACCACCCGGAGATCATCGTGGCCACTCGGGGGGGGCAGGTCGAATTCGACCACGATCATCTGGGCGTGTCCGAACTCCTGCGGGTGCAGGAAGTGGACTATTCCGTGGGCTCCATCGACTTCGACGGTTCGGTCGAGGTCCAGGGGAATGTGGGGGCTCAGTTCGAGGTCCGGGGTGGGGCTTCGGTGAAGATTCTGGGCAGCGTGGATAATGCGGAGATCGAGTCGGATCGTCAGGTGGAGATTCTGGGCCCGGTGCTGGGCCGGGGTGAGGCTCGGATTTCGTCTGGAGCGGACATGCTCCTGGCTTCGGCCCGCGAAGCCGAGATCCACTGCGGAGGGAAACTCGTGGTGCAGGGAGAACTGGTCTGGTGCGAGGGGGAAGTCTTCGAAGACCTCTGCGTGGAACGGGGACGGATCGTCGGCGGCGAATGGAAAGTCGGTGGCAAGATCATCGCGGCCGAGGTGGGATCGCGCAAGGAAGTCACGACCCGAATTCGATTGGGCGAGTCCGAAGACCGAGCGCGGGCTCTGCGTCAGCTCTACCGGGTGCGTCGCAAGGCCCTCGAGGAATTGCAGTCCTTCGCGCGCCACCATGCCGCCAACTTGCAGCGCAGCGATGGGGGCCCCCATGCTCCGGCCGAGAGGGAGCAACTGCTGAAACGGCAGGCGGCGCTGCGGGCGGTGGCCCGCCGAGCCCGACGCCGAGAAATGGTTGCCCGAAAGCGACTGCAGCGTCGGCGTCGCGCCTCCCAACTCTTGGTGACGGGAACCCTTCACCCCGGAGTCGAAGTCCACTTCGTGGACCACGACCTCGTGCACCGGATCACCGAAGCCCTCTCCGGACCGGTGCGAGTGGGTCTCGATTCCGAGGGCCACGAGGTCGAGGTCGTGCGCCTCTGATCCCAGGATTCAGGAATCGACCTTTCGGCATCCTTCGGGAAGTCCCGGGGTGACGAAGATCGTTTGGGCTCGGTCCACCGTGACCAGGCCCGGTGCGGACTTGCGGGGTTTGCGAACGTAACGGCGGTGGGTGTGGAGGACGGCCACCGTTTCCGACCGACGCGCCTGGGAGAAATGGGCTGCGAGTCGGGCCGCCGCTTCGAGGACGGATCGCGGGACATCGCGTTGGCCACAGCGCAGAATCACGTGGCTTCCCGCCACTCCCTGTGCGTGCAACCACCGGTCCTGTCCGTTGCGATGAGCCCGCAGCATCGCATCGTTGTCCCGGGCCGATCGCCCCACCCGCACTTCCCACTCCGAATCGAGGAGGTAGGTCCAGTAGGGTCGTCGGGGCGGTCGGGCCGCGGTCGAGCGGGGATCGGGAGCGGGGCGGAGGTCGATCTTCCACTCTTCGGCGAGGTCGAGCCAGGCATCGAGATCCGAGGCGGGATCCGGCAGGGTGCGAAGTCGAGCCTCGCGCTCTTCCTGCTCCAGGCATTGGGGACCGAGGAGGGCCAACTGCTCCTGGACCCGCTCCTGTCGCCGCTCGGCTCGGTGAACGCGCCGGTATCTCCGGTCGAGGTTCTGGTGGGGGAGCAGTTCCGCGTCGAGGTCGAGGACTCGGGGATGGCCCTCGAAGTCCAGGCATTCCAAACGGGTCTGTCCTCGACGGATCTCGTGGAGGTGGGCGGCGAGGAGGTCGGCCTCGGCTCGCCACGCTGCGATTTCGGTGGGATCGCTGAGGTCGCCCTGCAGATGATCTCGCTTGCGGCGGAGTGCTCGGCCCTTCTGACGGAGCGTCCGCTCGAGACGGTGGCGGACTTCGTCGGCCAGGTATCGTTCCCACCGTTCTTGGCAGCGGCGATCGTGGTCGTCGACTCCAGGGTCCGCACTCGACTCCGGTCGCGGGAGTCGGGCCTCGAGGGAAGGGCCTTCCATTCTCCCCTCTTGGGCTCGGACATTTCCCCTGGCATCGGTCACCCAGAGGGCTCCTGGCCGCGGCCAGAAGCGCAGGCAGAACCGCCCCCCCGATCCGGTCGTGGATTCGAGGTCGAGGCCCAACCCTTCGGGACGATCCTCCGAATCCACCAACACTCGTGCCCGCAGGAGGTGGGACCCGCTCAGGGCTGCGCTCAGAGGGCTCGGCCGTTGTCCCAACACTCCCAGCCGGCGGCGGTCGAGAGGCCCCGGTGCAATCCACGCCATGCGCAGTCCGCCGCGGACGATGCACCACAGAAAGCCGCAGTCCAGGCGGAGCGAGACCCAGCCCTTCCCCGCCGCGGCTCCGTGAATGGAAGTCGGAAGGTGATCTTCGTCGAGGTGTGCGGCCCAGGACTCGAGCCACTGCGCCGGAGGGGGGAGTCGATGAGAGCTCACGTTCGGGGTCCTTCGCGGTGCAGCGGGAATGGGCCGAGGTTGTACCTTGCCCCACCCGGCGGAGCGTGACAAGCTGCGCGACGCAGTCCTTCGATCCGCGCGTTGCACTTCGGAGAGGAGAATCCATGCGCAGCATGACGGGCATCGGTTCGGGCCGAGCCACGATCGACGACCTCAGCCTCCATCTCGAGCTGCGCTCGGTCAATCATCGCTTCTTGGACTTCAACATCCGCCTTCCGCCGGCGATGACCGACCTCGAGGGACGACTGAGGGAACGGATCGAGGCCGAAGTGGGACGGGGACGTATCAGCGTGACCGCAGAATTGGAAGCGCGGGCCTCTCGGGCCGAGGTCGCCTTCGACCGGGAGTATCTGGAGAGTTTCCTCCGCTCCGCCGCCACTTTGGCCCAGCAGCTGAAGGTCGACAATGACCTGCGGCTCTCCCATCTGATGGCCCTCGAAGGCGTGGTCCAGCGCCGGGAACGGCAGATCCCTCGCAAGACCTGCGAGGCCCTTCTCGATGCGGCTCTGGACCAGGCTCTGGTCCGCTTTCAGAGAATGCGAGACAAGGAAGGCAAGAAACTCGGCCGTGATCTCGCGGCACGTCTCCGTCAGCTGGAGACTCAGCTGAAGATCGTGCGTCGTCACTCTCGGAACATGGCGGAGGAGCTGAGGGAGCGACTCCAGCATCGACTCGATGCGGCCCATGCGAGGGATACCGTCGAACCCCAGCGCCTCGCCGCGGAGGTGGCACTGCTGGCGGATCGCGCCACCATCACCGAGGAAGTCGAGCGACTCGAGAGTCATCTCGAGCAGTTCCGCGAGAGTCTGCGGAGCGATGAGCCGGTGGCCAAGCGCCTGGGCTTCTTGCTCCAGGAGATGCACCGCGAGGTGAACACCACCGGAAGCAAAGCGGCGCAGTTGCCGGTGACCAATGCGGTGGTGCGGATGAAGGAAGAACTCGAGAACATGCGCGAGCAGATTCAGAATCTGGAGTGAGATGACGGCGCCACCACGATCCCTGTTGTTGCTGGTCGCCGGTCCCTCCGGAGCGGGCAAGAGCACCCTCCTGCGATGGCTCTTCGACCGCGATCCCCGCTTGGGATTCTCGGTTTCCTGTACCACTCGCCGGCCACGACCCGGAGAGGTCGAGGGGCGAGAGTACTACTTCGTGACCGAGGAGGATTTCCTGCGCCGGAGAGAGGCGGGAGAGTTCGTGGAATGGGCCGAAGTCCACGACCATCTCTACGGAACCCTGTTCTGCGAAGTCGATCGGATGCTCGACGCGGGGAGGATTCCGGTCTTCGACCTCGATGTGCAGGGCGGACGCAAGCTCGTCGAGCGCTACGGAGAGAGGGTGGTCTCGGTCTTCGTCCTGCCCCCCGGACCGGAGGTTCTCGAAGGCAGATTGCGAGGACGGAAGACCGACGACGAGGCCACCATCGCGCTTCGCCTTGGCAACGCTCGTCGGGAGATCGAATCGGCCCCGGAATACCGCTATTGGATCGTCAATGACGACCTCGACCGGGCCCGGAACGATCTCTCCGCCATTCTCCGGGCCGAAGAGTTGCGTTCCGAAGGGCAGGCGCCCCCTCAATGGCCGGATTGGGCCTCTTCCGAGGGAGGAGACTCCGCCTGAAGCGAAGGCGGTGGACCTTGCCGCACCCCCGTTGCCGGCCTATACTATCCGGTCACGCCCGGGCCCGAGATGGGGTCGAGTCGGGCGCGGCTCTGTTCCTCGCCCTGGAGGCAAGCTCGTGACCTATATTCCGCGCGATCAGGTGACCAAGATCATCCCCAACAAGTTCGAGGCGGTGCGCGTTCTGTCGCTCGAGTGCCGTCGGCTGAACGATGAGTTCCGCGCGCGGGAGCAGCACACCGACATCAAGATCGCTTCCCTGTCGGTGAAGCGTCTGCTCGAGGGAGAGATCGAATACTACGACGCGCGCGAACGCCGGGAGCAGGAGCGCTCCGAGGCGATGTTGGCCGCGGCGGAGGGGGTTCTCGATGCTCCTCCGGTGGTTCCGGTCGTTGCGGTGAGTGAGGACGACAACACCCCAGAGGGGACCGAGTCGACCGGGGACGAGGCGGCTGTGGCCGAGACCGAAGAGAGTCCGGCCGAGGAGAGCGTCGAGCCGGTGGCCGCGGCGGTGACCGAAGGTGCGCCCGAGAGCTCCGAGACCACGGAAGCCGAAGAGGCCAAGGAATAGCTCCACCCCGAAACATCGAGGAGTGGTCGTGGATCACGAGTTCGAGGAAAGATTGACGACCCCGCCCCGGAACGGGCGGGGTCGTCGTGTATTGCTCTTGGTCACCGGGGGCATTGCCGCCTACAAGTCTTGCACGGTGGTGCGACGGCTCATGGATGCGGGGATCGAAGTCCGGGTGGCCATGACCCCCGCCGCCACTCGCTTCGTGACCCCCATGACCTTCGAGGCGCTCAGCGGAAAGTCGGTGGGCACGACCCTGTGGGGGGAGGGAGGCGAGAGTCCTCTCGACCACATCGGATGGGCAAGGGAATCCGATCTGATCTGCGTCGCGCCGGCCACGGCGGACTTCTTGGCTAAGATGGCTCTCGGTCTCGCCAACGACTTGCCCTCGACCCTGATCACCGCGGCCGATGTTCCGGTCCTGGTCGCGCCGGCCATGAACGACCGGATGTGGACCCATCCCGCCACGCAGGCCAACCTGAGGACTCTCGTCGAACGCGGGGTCGAAGTCATCGAGCCCGGGACCGGATTCCTGGCCTGCGGAGTGGTGGCCGAAGGGCGCATGGCCGAGCCCGAGGAAATCGTCGCCCGGTTGCGAGACCGCCTCGAGGGGGGAGCTCTGCGGGGGCGACGCGTGGTGATCACCGCCGGGGGGACCCGAGAGGCGATCGATGCAGTGCGCTACCTCGGCAATCGCAGCAGTGGTCGGATGGGCATCGCCCTGGCCGAAGCGGCCCAGCGGATGGGAGCCGAGGTCCAATTGCACCTCGGCCCGACGGAGCTTCGGCCGCCGGCGGGGATTTCGGTCTGCCGCTTCGAGAGCGCGGAGAATCTGGGCGAGCAGCTCGCGTCGACCACCCCGAAGGCGGATGTCGTGATCATGGCGGCGGCGGTGGCCGATCGCAGGCCGCGGCAGGTGGCCGAGGTGAAGATCAAGAAGGACCACCTGGGATCGCAGATCGATCTCGAAGCCACCCCCGATCTTCTCGCAGGCCTGGGCGAGCGGAAGAGGGCTGGACAGATCCTGGTGGGCTTTGCCCTCGAGACCGGGGGAGACGAGCAGGTCGAAGTGGAGGCGGCCCGCAAACTGGCCGCCAAGCACCTCGACCTCATCTGCGGGAACCGGGCCGATGCCGCGGGCGAGGGTTTCGAGACCGAGACCAACCGGCTCTACCTTCTGGATTCCTCCGGCGCCGGGCAGTGGACTCCCCCCGCCCCGAAGAGAGTCCTGGCCGAGACGGTTCTGCGTCGAGTGGTGGAAGGCCTCGACAGAGTCCAACGTGCACGGGAGCAAGGATGAGCCAGCGCGCCGAGAACATCGTGGAGGATTTGCGTCTCTTCCTCCGACAGCAGGAGGAGGCCGGAGTGGAGCGCTGGCACCTCGACGAGGGGATCGTGGCGGCTGCGCGGCAGACCTTGGCCGGGGCACAGCCCTCTTCCCGGACGCAGTCGCAGGTGGAGTCCACGGAGGAGGAGACTTCGAAGGCCGGAGTCCTGGCCCGCCTCGACCGTGAGGAAGTGAGCATCTGCACTCGGTGCAAGCTCCACTCCGACCGCAATCGCACTGTGTTCGGCGTGGGCAATCCCAATGCGAACATCGTCTTCGTGGGAGAGGCCCCCGGTCGCGACGAAGATCTCCAAGGGGAGCCCTTCGTGGGAATGGCGGGGCAGCTCTTGACCAAGATCCTGGCGGCCATCGGCTTCGCCCGAGAAGATGTCTACATCTGCAATGTCCTCAAATGTCGTCCCCCGCAGAATCGTGATCCCCAGCCCGACGAGGTGGCGCAATGCGAACCCTACCTCCTGCGGCAGCTGGAGATCCTCCAGCCCAAGGTGATCTGTGCACTGGGCCGGGTGGCAGCCCAGACCCTGTTGCAGACCCGGGATTCCCTGACCCGGATGCGAGGACGAGTCCACGACTACCATGGCGTTCCCATGATGGTGACCTATCATCCGGCCGCACTGCTGCGCAATCCCAACTGGAAGCGGCCGACGTGGGAGGATGTGCAGAAGCTCCGCGCATTGCACGACGAACTCGCGGGTGAGGCCTAGGATCCCACTTGTCCCCAGGCTGTCCCCCGGTGGACCGGAGTTCTCCCCCGCATTCTGAGCCGGGCGTCGTCTGGCCCGTTGTCGCCGCACCCACCTCGTCGTTATAGTGGACCCCTCGCCAACACCAATCGCCTGCCTGCCGCTCGAGGATCCGATGGCCCAACCCCAGCCCCGCCGCGCGCACCCGGAACTTCCTCGAGACCGCGCCGTTCCGCACTCCCTCGAAGCCGAGCGAGCGGTCCTCAGCGCGTGTCTGCGTTCGCAGGATGCTCTGGGACAGGCGGCCGAGAATCTCAAGGTCGAAGACTTCTACGCGCCGAAGCATCAGGCCGTCTACGAAGCTCTTCAGAGCCTGATGCAGCGGGGGGAACCCCCGGATGCAGTCACGGTGGCCGATGAGCTCGAGAAGTTGGGACGCCTGGCGGAGTTGGGTGGCCCGGGACTCATTCAGGAGCTTCTGGAAGTCGGGAGCAGCCTGGCCAACGTGGCCTACCACGCGCGAATCGTGGCCGAACGATCTCGACTCCGCCAGCTCATCGCCATCGGTCAGCAGGTCGCAGCCGATGCCATGGATGCCGGGGCTCCCGCGGGTGACCTCCTCGACGCGGCCCAGAACGATCTCTTCCAACTCTCGCAGGACAGTGAGAGCCGGGGCTACGTCGCCCTCAAGGATCTGGCGTCGAGCACCTTCAAACAGATTCAAGAAGCTTACGACCGAGAGGACAAGCTCACCGGCATCGCCACTGGCTTCGATCGACTCGACAATCTCACCGGTGGACTGCAGCGGAGCGATCTGGTCATCGTGGCCGGCCGGCCAGCCATGGGCAAGACCAGCTTCGCTCTGAACCTGGCCTACAACGCCGCCCATCGCTATCGGACTCCGGTGGGCGTGTTCTCCCTCGAGATGAGCAGCGAGCAATTGTGCATGAGATTGATCAGCTCGCAGGGGCGCCTCGACAACCATGCGGTGCGAACCGGTCGTCTGCGGCACACCGATTGGCCTCGACTCACCCAGGCTCTGAGTGAGCTGACCAATACGCCCATCTACATCGATGACACCTCGTCCATCTCCCTGCTCGAGCTCCGGAGCAAGGCGCGGCGGATGGTCCAGTTGCACGGGGTGAAGATGATCATCATCGACTATCTGCAACTCGTCACCGGAGGCGCGCGGGCCGAGAATCGCCAGCAGGAAATCAGCCTGATCTCCCGCTCGCTCAAGGGTCTGGCCAAGGACCTCAACGTGCCCATCGTGGCTCTGTCCCAGTTGTCGCGGGCGGTCGAGAGTCGCACTGGCAATCGGCCCATGCTGAGTGATCTGCGAGAGTCGGGGGCCATCGAGCAAGATGCCGACATCGTGATGTTCGTCTACCGCCAAGAGGTCTACGAACCCGACAATCCCGACGTGCAGAATGTGGCCGAGATCATCCTGGGCAAACATCGCAATGGGCCCATCGGGACGGTGAAACTCTTTTTCGACAAGAAGTACACGCAGTTCACCAATCTCGCGGCCGATCACCCCGCCTACCACCAGGGAGAGGGGTAGGCGGGGGAACGGAACGACTCAATTCAATTGGACGAAGAGATTGTCCGCTCGAATCCGGTCGCGATTGTCGAAGCCGACGCTGCTGATGATCTGGAAGACACCCCGTTCGACCGGGCGGCGACTGCGGCGAGAAACCTGATTCCAAACCGAAGTGTAGTGAATGGATTCGCCGGCTCCCAGAGTGGTCTGGTCCGCCGTTCCCTGTCCGTAGGCGTAGTGATTCACTCCGTTGTCGTCGTTGGCGTTGAAGTTGAAGTTCGAGTAGCGAGCGGGATTTCCCCGCGCGAAGTCCAGGGTCACCGCCGCGCTTCCCGTATTCGTCAGAACGCTGGTGATGGTGATGGACTCCCCGAAGTCGTAGCTCGCCTTGTCGGTCGACACCGTCAGACGCAAGTCTCCACTCTGGGTGGAGGTGGCATGAGGAAGGGCGCCCGGGCCGGTGGGGTTGTCGTCGGAGCAGGCGGCCAGCGCGAGGGTCGTGGTGAGGATGAGGGTGGGAAGGAGGACGCGAATCGGAGCGGTCATGAGGGTCATTGCTTTTCTCCTGGGAAAGGGATCGATGCCGTCACCCAGGCATGCGCAGCGGGGAGTGCAATCGCGCAAAGGAATTGTCACGAGACCGCAGCGGTGCATCTCTCCAGAGAGGAAAGGCCCCGGTAGACCGGGCCCTAAGCGCGGTCGATCGTCGCCAATTGCAACCGAGCCTCGATCGCCTGCATTCGCTCCGTCCCCGCGGCCAAGAGCCCCGGCAGAAGGGGGTCAGCTCGGTTGAAGCGCAATTCCTCGTCGTCTTTGCGTCGAACGCAGCCGCCCGCGGCGAGGACCAATGCGGTCCCGGCCGCGACATCCCACTCGTTCTTGGGGACCAGGGTCCAGGTCGCGTCGCTGCGTCCTGCGGCCACGAGGGCCATCTTGTAGGCCACCGATCCGCAGGGACGTACCACGAAGTCGCTCGGGTCGAAGCGTCGCCATTCCCCCCGGCGGACTTCGCTGCGACTGGCCAGGACCTCGGCCCCGGCCAATTCGGGGGCATCTCGCACCGTGACCTCTTGGCCATTGCAGACGACCCCGTGGCCCACGGCTCCGATGACTTTCTCCTCGGTGGCCGGGTTGGCGATGCCTCCCGCTACGGCTCGTCCGTCGACGACGAGTCCCACCGAGACGCACCATTCGGGGATGCCTTCGACGAATTCGCGGGTTCCGTCGAGAGGGTCCACGATCCAGACCCTCGAACACTTCAAGCGCTCGGGGTCATCGACGGTTTCTTCGGAGAGCCAGCCTTCGCCCGGGCGCAACAGCATTTCTCGGAGGAGGCGATCCACCGCCAGGTCGGCCTCGGTGACGGGATCGCCGCCGGCCTTGCGGGTGGTCTCGAAGCCATCGACAACGAATTCCCTCAGGAGCTCTTGTGCAGCTTCCACCGCGTCGTCGATGCGTTGGAGGTCTTGGGGCATGAGTTCGGAAGCGCTTCGGTTCACCGTGGACCCTCGGGATGGGTAGGAAAGGACTCGCGCAGACTAAGGCCAACGGGCTCGCCGCGCGAGGCGGCATCGTCGCCGCTCCGGCTCGACATTCAGTCCACGCAACGGGCGAGGCCCTGATCCCGGGGGTCCGCCACCCCGAAGAAGCGCCCATCCGGGCTGAGCTCCGCGGCGTGGACCTTTCCGTTGTTCGCGGCGGTGCGAGTCGAGTAGCCCATGGCGTCGAGGGAAGTCTTCAGGCCGGGCCAAATGCGCCCCTCTTCCAGACGCACCTCGTCGGGATACCACTGGTGATGGACCCGCGGGGCGGAGACCGCTCGGTCGAGGCGCCATCCGTCGAAGACCCTTGCGTAGACGACTTGGGCCACCGCGGTCAGGATCCGCGGTCCGCCGCGCCCTCCGAGGGCCAGCCACACTCTGCCATCTCGCAGCAGGATCGACGGCGCCATCGAGGAGAGCATACGAGCGCCCCCTCGCACCACATTGGGACCTTGGCCGATGAGGCCGTAGCGGTTGGGCTCGCCCGGACGGGTGTCGAAGTCGTCCATCTCGTCATTCAATAGCACCCCTGTTCGGGCTTCGACGAAACCGCTTCCGAAGAGCGCGTTGAGGGTGGTGGTGAGGGAAACGCAGTTGCCCCGGGCGTCGATGACCACGAGGTGAGTGGTGTCCTGACTCTCCCGGGAGGGATGGCCCGGTCCGATCCATTCGCTGCGTCCGATTTCTCCCACCCGCGGCAGGAGCCGACTGCGAAGACGGAGATAGCGCGGATGGATCAGCTCTCGCCAGCCCACTTCCATGAAGCGAGGATCGGCGAGGTGCTGGTTGCGATCGGCAAAGGCGAGGCGAAAGGATTCGATCCAGGCCCGGGCTCGCTCGACGGAAAGAGGGGAAAAGAGGTCGGCCCGCTGGCGGTGGAGGAAGGCCATGGTCTGGCCCAGCACCACTGAGCCCGAAGAGGGGGGAGGCATGGTCCACCACTGGACCCCTTCGGCCCCCTCGAGCGGAACCCGTCCCGGTGGACGCCATTGGGCCCGGTACTCGGCGAGGTCTTCGAGGGTCCAGTTGCCCCCGGCCTCCTCCACCCCCCGGACCAGATCGCGGGCGATGCTGCCCCGATAGAACGCTCCGGGCCCTTCCTGACGCAGGCGGAGAAGGGTTTCGGCCAACGCGGGTTGGCGGAGGGCTTCGCCGGTGCGCAGAGGGCGTCCCCCGCGAAAGAAGACCGCCCGGGTCGAGGGGAAGCGGCCCAGAATGGCTCGCTTCTCCTGCAGGCGACGCACGGTCCGAGGACCGACCGGGAAGCCGTCCACCGCCAGTCGAAAGGCGGGCTCGAGGAGGTCGGCCCAGGGGAGCGAAGCTTCGCGCTCCCAGAGGGCGTGGAGTCCGGCGACCGATCCGGGAATGCCGGCGGCCAGGGGACCGATGGTCGAAGCCTTCGGATCTCCCAATGCGGTGAGGTCCTGGTACATGGACTCGTGGGCGGCGTGCGGGGCGGTCTCGCGAAAGTCCAGGGCGCCGGTCCAGTGGCGAAGGGCATTGTGGACCAAGAGGAAGCCGCCGCCGCCGAGATTGCCGGCCTCGGGATGGGTCACCGCGAGGGCCATGGCGGTGGCGATGGCGGCATCCGCGGCATTGCCCCCTCGGCGCAGGATGTCTACTCCGACCTGGGTGGCCAGCGAATCCCCGCTCACCACGATGCCCCCCCGTCCCTCCACCAGGGGAGCCGCCCAGCCCCAGGCCGGGTGGGCGAATTGCCACCGCAACTCTTGCTCGGCCATCTTTCCGGCGGGGCTGGAGCTGCGGGCGTAGCTCTCGGAGAGCGGGGCGTCGGGGAGGGATGTCGGGGCCTCCCTCCATCCCCACCAAACCGTTCCCCGGAACCACCGCTGGTGGCGAAAGGCCTCGAAGACGGCTCGATAGATGCGGCGCTGGTCTCTCTCGCCCCGCAGACCGCTTCGGGCCCGGTCCCGACCCGCGGCGGTCCAACTCTCTTCCACGCTGGAGAAGGCGACGCGGCTGATGAAGGCGGGGCGGTCCTGGGCCAGGACCGTGGCGCGAATCCGCGCCACCTGCGGAGCGAGCCGGTTCGTGAGGTCGGCCACGCGCAGACGGTCCTCGTCGTCGGCGGACCAGAGGACCGGATCCGGCGCAGGGCGCCGGCCGAGGTCGGAGTCGAGGACCACTCCGATGAGATCGACCGCATCGAACCAGTCGATGCTTTCGATTTCGGTCTCGACATCGGCCGCGTAGTAGAGGGGGCCGTCGTAGATCTCGCGGAGGTCGGCGACCAGCTCGCGCCAAGCGGCGCTGTGGGACGAAGTCGAGGCCAGCGAGTCGCCGATACCCAGGAGATCGACCCCGGTGCGGTGGGCGAAGGCGGCCCATGCGGAAATCCACCGGGAGTATTCCTCGAACCAACGCTTCCAGGAATCCTCGTCCTCCATCCTCCACTTCCCGCGCCACTCGCCCGAAAGCAATTGGACCTGAGGGTGGAGGATGACTCGCAGGCCCAGCCCGTGAGCCCGGCGGACCATCCTTTCCAGGCGAGCGATTTCGTAGTCGTCGTCGAGAAGAGGATCTTCGAGGAAGGGCCGGTGGGAGTTGGCGACCACCGCTCGCACCGCCATCGCCACGGTGTCCGCGCCCAGCGCGGCGATCTTCTCGAGGTTCTGGTCCAGGGCGTCGCTGAGGGAGGTGGACCATCCGGGATCCGGACAGATCCCGCGGATGGGGGGCAATGCGGGAGCGCGGTCCCAACCGACTTCGGCCGACGCAGGTCGAAGACCGAAGATCAGGCCGAGGGTCAGGCCGAGGAGGACGACCCTCGACACTCCCTGGATCCGCGACAGGGGCGAAAGACTCAAGGCACCACTCCGAGGTCGCGGCGGGCATGGTGTGTACCTTCGGGCACTCCTCGAGGTTCCCCGAAATCTCTTCCGCCCTGCATTGCCGCATCGGTCGCGCGGTGCCATACTGCCGCCATGTTCTTCTTTCAGCACCTGGGATCGATCGTTCTCGACAGCTTCGCCGACACCGGTCGGGCGGGGATGCTCCTCGCGCGCATTCTGCGGTCCATGGTGGCCATTCCGCGAAGCCTGCGTCTGATCATCCATCAGATGTTCATCATCGGCAATGGATCGGTTCCCCTGGTGCTGGTCACTTCGATCTTCACCGGGGCCGTGACCACGGTCCAGGCCCACTATCAGTTTCAGGGTTATGTGCCCATCCGCATGTTGGGGACGGTGGTGGCCAAGAGCGTGGTCATCGAGCTCGGCCCCGTACTCACCGCTCTGGTGGTGGGAGCGCGGGTCGGTGCGAGCATTGCGGCCGAGCTGGGGACCATGAAGGTCACCGAACAGATCGACGCCCTCGAGATGATGGCCATCGATCCGGTGCGCTATCTGGCGATGCCCCGCTTCGTGGCCGCCTGCATCATGCTTCCGGTGCTGACCATCTTCAGCGACGCCATCGCCATCGGCGGTGGATGGTTGGTCGCGGTGAACAGCATTGGCGTTTCCTCCAAGACCTTCGCCGATGGTCTGCGCTTTCTCTTCGACGTTCACGACATGTGGGGAGGGCTGATCAAGGCCTTTTCTTTCGGGGCGATCATCGCCATTTCGGGTTGCGTCCACGGTTTCAATGCCCGGGGCGGAGCGGCCGGAGTGGGTGAAGCGGCGATGCGGGCCGTGGTCATGGCTTCGCTGCTGATCCTGATCACCGACTACATCTTGGCCGCGGTCATCTTCCAAGTCCTCTGGGCGGGTTAGGAGATGGCGGTGCAGGAGGGCATTCGGATCCGGGGTCTGTCCAAACGTTTCGGCGATCAGCAAGTGCTCGACCGTGTCGATCTGGACATCGCTCGGGGAGAGCAGCGGGTGATCCTCGGTCGGAGCGGTCAGGGAAAGAGTGTCTTGCTCAAGCTCATCGTGGGCCTGCTCCGGGCCGATGCGGGGAGCATTCTCGTCGATGGAGAGGAAGTCACTCGCCTCGGCAAGCAGGGCCTCTACCGGCTGAGGCAGCGATTCAGCATGGTCTTCCAGGGCGGAGCGCTCTTCGACTCTCTCACCGTCTGCGAGAATGTGGGGCTGGGTCTGAGGGAACACACTCGATGGAGCGATGCCGAGATCGACGCGCGAGCGGAGCGGGCTCTGGAGATGGTGGACCTGGCCGGTGCCGGGGCCAAGATGCCCGCGGAATTGAGTGGAGGGATGCGCAAGCGAGCCAGTCTGGCCCGGGCCATCGTGACCGAGCCCGACTATCTCCTCTACGACGAGCCCACCACCGGTCTCGATCCCATCACTTCGGATGCGATCAATCAGCTCATCCAGCGTCTGGACGAGGAGCTCGGGGTGACGTCGATCGTGGTCACGCACGACATGGCCAGCGCCTTCTTGGTGGGAGAGCGTTTCGCTCTGCTGAACAACGGCCACTTCGTCTTCGACGGGGATGCGGAGGAGGCCCGCACCCAGACCGACGGCGCCATCGGCCAATTCGTGGCAGGGCGGAGTGAGGGGCCCCTCGATTCCCTTTGAGCTCGACCTGTGGTAGAAACGCAGCCGATGGCCCCCGAGGACGGAGCCGTACAGAGAGGACGACAAGGGCGATGAAAGAGAGCAAGGTCGAGTTGCAGGTCGGGATCGCGCTCGTGATCGCCTTGGTGGTGTTGGTGGTGGGTCTGACCTGGTTCCAGGACCATGCCATCGGCTCGAAGGACCGCACGGCGATCGTGAATTTTCCCACCGTGGGAGGATTGGGGGTCGGCGATCCGGTCCAGGTGCGGGGCATTGCCCAGGGCAAGGTCGCGGGGATCGAACTCACGGAGGAAGGTGTACGGGTTCGGATGCGGGTGAAGTCTGCGGTGGTGCTCCGTGAGGATGCAGAATTCGTGCTGGCCTCGGCGGGGATCATGGGCGAGCGGATGATTGCCGTCGAACCGGGGCGGGGCCGAGAGATCACCGAGAACGACCACGTCTTCGACGGTCGCTATGAGCTGGGCCTGCCCGAGATGATGGGACAGTTCGAAGTCTTCAACCAACGGGTGATGAGCGTGCTCAGCCGGGCCGATTCGGTGTTGACGCAGATGCAGCGAGACCAGCTCCTGCGCGAGACCTTGGCCAGCACCAAGGTCGCCGCCGAAACGGCGACCCAGCTTCTCCAGGAGAATCGCGAGGACCTCCGGACGACCAGCCATTCGACGGCCGCTCTCGCCGCCCGCTTCGACCGCTTCTTCGACGAGCACCAAGAGGAGATGAGTCAGGGAGTGGAGGGTCTGGCGGCCAACGCGGCCAAGCTCGACACCTTGCTCACCGACCTGGGAGGGGTGGTGGCGAGTACTCAGAACATCCTCACCGCCCTCGAAGAAGAACAGGGGGTGGCGGGAAAGCTCATCTTCGACGAGGAACTCGGAGCGACGGTGGACCAAAGCATCGAGCAATTGCGATTCCTGCTCGAAGATCTCTTCGTCAATCCTCAACGCTATCTGACGGTGAAGATCTTCTGATCTTCGCCCGCCCGATTCTCGCCGACTCGACCTCCCCGCTGGCGGCGCCAGAGAGGTAGCATGGCCAAGAAGACCCTTCGTTATCGATGCTCCGACTGCGGGCACGAAGAGCTGCGCTGGATGGGCCAGTGCCCGAGCTGTTCGCAGTGGAATACTCTCGAGGCCATGGAAGTCGCGCCGGCGGCCAAGCACCACCGTCGAAGCCTGCGGACCGGAGTGGACTCCGAGGGGGGAGTCCGACTCACTCCCATCGAGAAGGTGGATCGACCGCGGCTCGAACGCATCGCGGTCGAGCCTCCCGAGCTGAGTCGGATCCTGGGTGGCGGAATCGTCCCCGGAAGCTTCTTGCTCCTCGGCGGAGCTCCCGGAGTGGGGAAGTCGACCTTGCTCACCCAACTCGCGGGTGATTTCGCCCGCCAGGGCCGCCGGGTGGTCTATCTTTCGGCCGAGGAGTCGGCGGCGCAGGTGAGGGATCGAGCCCAACGTCTGGGCGCGGAATCCCCGGGCTTCTTCCTGGCGGAGGAGGCGGTGCTCGACCGGCTCCTGCCCGCGCTGGCGGCGGAGCCCCCCGACCTCCTGGTCGTCGATTCGATCCAGACCGTGCTTTCCACCGAAGTCGACGGCGCCGCCGGCCTGGTCTCTCAAATTCGGATCTGCGGGGCGATGCTGGCCGACTTCGCTCGGGCCACCGGATGTGCGGTGGTGGTCATCGGGCATGTCACCAAGGATGGTGATCTGGCGGGTCCGCGGGTCCTGGAGCATCTGGTCGACACCGTGCTCTATTTCGAGCCCCAGGACGAGGGTGCGGTGCGGATGATCCGTGCCTTCAAGAATCGCTTCGGACGGACTGGAGAGATCGCGGTCCTCGAAATGGACCACCGAGGTCTGCGGCCGGTCCGCGACGCGAGTGCTCTCTTCCTGGCGGGCCGGCAGGAGGGAGAGACGGGGAGCTGCGTCACCGCCATCCTTTCCGGCACGCGCCCCTTCTTGGTGGAGCTCCAAGCCCTTCTCGTGGACACTCAATACGCCACGCCGACGAGGGTGGTCACCGGCATCGATTCCAAACGGGTGGCCCAACTGGCCGCGATTCTCGAGACCAAGACCGATCTCAGCGTGCTGCGCAAAGATGTCTACGTCAAAGTGGCGGGGGGATTGCGGGTCAGCGATCCGGCCACCGACCTGGCCCTGGCCGCGGCCATGGCCAGCTCGGTGATTTCTCGCCCTCTTCCGGCGGATCTGCTGGTGTTGGGAGAGGTGGGACTCACCGGGGAGCTGAGAAGCCTGCCCCAGATCCAATCTCGTCTGGAAGAGGCCCACGCCCATGGCTTCCGGCGGGCGGTGGTGGCCGCCCACGATCCTTCGAAGATCTCCGTTCCCGAGGGCATGGAATTGCGAGTGGTCACTCAGGTCCGCGAAGCGACCCGAGCGGCCTTCCTCTTCGACCAGCGCCGGGAGGAGCGGGGGTGAGAGGGCGCCCCAAGACGGTAGCCATCCTCCTGGGCGGAGGGCAGGGACGGAGAGCTGGAGGCCCGAAGCAATTCCGGCGGGCCGGAGGGAGGAGCCTCCTCGAGCATTCGGCCCGAGGCCTCCTTGCCCTGCGGGAGATCGGGGGGTTGGTGGTCGTGGTGCCCGCTTCCGATGTCGACCGGGTCGAAGCCGAGCTCGACCGGGCCCAGCTCCCGCGGTGGCGCCGAGTGGTGGCCGGGGGTGCCACCCGCCACCTTTCCTCGCGCTGCGGTCTCGCGGCTCTGCCCGATTCCTGCGAGCGGGTGCTCATCCACGATGCGGCCCGGCCCTTCGCCTCGCCCCGCCTCGTACGGCGGCTGTTGCGGGCCCTGCAGGACCCCGAGGTCGCCGGAGTGATTCCGGTGATCGCGGTCCACGACTCCACCATCGAATTGGGCTCCGACGGGGTCTCTCTTCGACGATACCTCGATCGGGCCCGGTTGCGCGCGGTCCAGACTCCCCAGGCCTTCCGACTCGGACCCCTGCGCGAGGCATTCGACCGGCTTCGAGGTCATGACTTTGCGGATGATGCGGTGGCGCTCCGGCGCCGAGGACTGCGGGTGGACGTGGTCGCGGGAGAAGAGGAGAATCTCAAGGTCACCACCGCCGACGAGCTGCGGTGGGCGCTGCGCGAGCTGGCTCGCCGCGAGAGGCAGGAATCATGATGTTGCGGGTGGGGCAGGGCTACGATCGTCACCGGCTGGTGAGCGGGCGTCGCCTGATCCTGGGCGGAGTCGAGATCGATCACGACCGGGGACTCGAGGGGCACAGCGATGCCGATGTCTTGAGCCACGCCATCGCGGACGCATTGCTGGGAGCGGCGGCTCTGGGCGATCTGGGTACCCACTTCTCGGATCGCGATCCGGCTCAGAAGGGACGCAACAGTCTCGAATTCCTCGAAGCGGTGGCGGCCATGGTCTGGGACGCGGGCTACTCGATCCTGAACATCGACGCCACGGTGGTGGCCGAGGCTCCTCGCTTGGCTCCTCATGTCGACACCATGAGGGCGCGGATGGCCGCGGCTCTGGAGGTGGATCCCCAGCTCCTGTCGGTCAAGGCCACCCGAGGTGAGGGGGTCGGCCCGGAAGGTCGGCAGGAGGCCATCACCGCTCTGGCCGTCGTACTCATTGGTCCTCGCGAGGGCTGAAGCAGGGAGGCGCCATGCGAATCGCAGTGTGGAGGGGAGGAGAGAGTGCCGAGAGGGAAGTCTCCCGGGTCAGCGGCGCGGCGGTGGCCGAGGCCCTACGGGGCCGGGGGCACGATCTTCTGTCGGTCGAAGTCGGTACCGATCTTCTCGAGGCTCTGGACCGGACCCAGAAGGCCGGGACGGAGGTGGTCTTCGTGGCCCTCCACGGGGGAGCGGGAGAGGATGGCCGGGTCCAAGCCCTTCTCGAAGTGGCTGGACTGCCCTATACCGGCAGCGGTCCGGGAGCTTCGGCGGTGGCCATGGACAAGATCTGGTCCAAGCGCATCGCCCGGGACCTGGAGGTCCGCACCGCGGAGTGGAGAGAGGTCTCGGAGATGGACGATGAACTCCTGCTGTCCTCGGCCGAGTCCTTCGGTTATCCGCTGGTGCTCAAGCCGGTGGCCGAGGGATCCGCGGTGGGAGTGGTGGTGGCGCGGGATGAGCAGGAGCTCCGGGCGGGCCTGCGCCCTCTGGCTCCCCGTCGGGGTCGATGGATGGTGGAGCGCTACATCGGTGGGCGCGAGATCACCGCGCCGGTGGTCGAGGGTGAGGTCCTCCCCCTCATCGAGATCCGACCTCAGGAGGGTTTCTACGACTATCGCCACAAGTACACCGAGGGCTGCACCGAATACGACTGCCCCGCGGGGGTGACCGAGGAGGAGCGGGCGGCGATGGTCGAGGCAGCTCGGCGCCTCTGGTCCGGACTGCGGCTCCGGGACATGGGACGTCTCGATTTTCGACTCGACGAAGAGGGCCGAGACTTCTTTCTTGAGGCCAACACGATTCCGGGGATGACCGGAACCAGTCTGCTTCCGATGGGAGCGGCGGCCGTGGGTTTGGACTTCGGGACCCTCTGTGAGCGGCTCTGCGAGGCCGCCCTCCGTCGTCGCCGCTGAAGCCGCCGCCATCGCCGACCCCGAACGAGGAATGCCCGTGAACGACACCTTGCCCCAGCTTCAGGTCTACAACCACTACCGCCGCCGCAAGGAGAACTTCGTTCCCCTCGACGACCAGCGGACCACCATGTACGTCTGCGGGATGACCGTCCAAGGGCCTCCCCACATGGGTCACATGCTGGCCTTCGTGGCCGCCGACTTCATTCGCCGCTGCCTCGAATACCTGGGCTATCCGGTCTACCACGTGCAGAACTTCACGGACATCGACGACAAGATCATTGCCCGCGCCCAGGAGCTCGGATGCGAGGCGGGGGAGCTGGCCCAGCAGAACATCGATCTCTTCTTCGAGGCCGCTGACGCGTTGAACATTCGTCGAGCCCACGTCTACCCCCGGGTGACCGAGCACATCGACGAGATTCAGGCCTATATCGAGCGCCTCATCGAGGCCGGCCATGCCTATGCCGCCCAGGGGAATGTCTGGTTCGACGTGAGGAGCCACGCCCGCTACGGGGAACTGAGTGGGCGGGACATCGACGAGATGCGCAGCGCCGGACGGGTCGAACTCGATGAGTCCAAACGGGATCCCCTCGACTTCGCCCTCTGGAAGGCCGCCAAGGAGGGCGAACCGGCTTGGGACAGCCCCTGGGGTCGAGGCCGACCCGGCTGGCACATCGAGTGCTCGGTGATGTCGATGAAGTACCTGGGGCAGACCTTCGACTTCCATGGGGGCGGCCGGGATCTGATCTTTCCCCATCACGAGAACGAGATGGCCCAGTCCACGGCCCTCGAAGGCGACTTCGTCCGCTACTGGATGCACAACGGGCTGCTCACCCTCGATGGACAGAAGATGGCCAAGTCCACCGGCCACTTCTTTTCGGTGGAAGAGGTCTTGTCCGAATTCGACCCCGACGCGGTGCGCTACTATCTGCTGCGGGGCCATTTCCGCCATCAGATGGAGTACAGCCGGGAACGGCTGGCCGAGGCCGCCGCGGCCTACGACCGGATGAAGCGAGCCCTGATCCTCCTCGAGGAGACCCTCGCCGACTCCAATCTGGGAATTGGAGTGGCCGAAGGCCGAACCAGCCCCGAAGGCCTCGATCTGGAGGCCGCCGCCGATCGGAGCCTGGCCGGATTCCGGGCCGCGATCTGCGATGACTTCAATGGAGAGGCGGCCATGGCCGCGCTCTTCGAACTCGTCCGCGAGACGAACAATTACCTCGCCGGCCGGTCTCGGACGGTCTGTGACCGGGCCTCGGTGTCCAAGGTCCTCGATGTGCTGAGGGAAGGGCTCTCGGTGATGGGGCTCTTCGAGAAGGTCGGCCGGGCCACGGTCCCCGAGGAACTTCGTGCCCTGGCCGAGGAGAGGGAGCAGGCCCGGCAGAGCCGGGATTTCGCCCGGGCGGATGCCCTGAGGGATCAGATCCAGAGCATGGGCTTCTGCGTCGAGGACACTCCAGAAGGACCGGTCCTCCGGCCGGTCTGAGGGATCGGGAGGAAGTCGGCCTCGGGGAGAGAGAATCCCTTCTTTCCGCCATTTCCGGGCCGAAGAGCCCTTGACCCTCCCCGAGGGCTGAGCTATATTCTCCCGTCTGTGCCGACAGGCCTTGAGGGCGAGGTCTGCCGTGCACCGAGGTGGCCAGGGAGGCTCTCGGGCCTGCCTGAGAAAAGCAGGCGGGCTGGCGTAGCTCAACTGGTAGAGCATCTCACTTGTAATGAGACGGTTGGGGGTTCAAGTCCTCTCGCCAGCTCCAGCCCTACACCGAGTGGCGCGAGCCGCTCGGCGGTGTTATGTCTTCTACCCTTTGCGGGCCCGGGCGCGCAATTGCGTCGCGGCCACCGTAGGGTTCTGTGGGGAGGTTCCCGAGCGGTCAAAGGGGGCAGACTGTAAATCTGTTGGCTAAGCCTTCGGAGGTTCGAATCCTCCCCTCCCCACCACGAAACATCGCGGGAATAGCTCAGTTGGCTAGAGCATCAGCCTTCCAAGCTGAGGGTCGCGGGTTCGAATCCCGTTTCCCGCTCCATTTCTTCCACCGCGACGCGTCCTGCGCGCCGCGGTGGAAGTCGGTTCGGCTGCGACCGAGCCAAGACAATTCAGACTGGGGCCCACGTAGCTCAGTCGGTAGAGCACTTGCATGGTAAGCAAGCGGTCAGCAGTTCGAATCTGCTCGTGGGCTCCACTTCAACACTCGGGGTCTGTGGCGGGTGGTCCGCAACAACCCTCTCGTTCCGGGGCGAAGTCCCCCTTCGATAACGTCTGACTCGAAAAGGAGTCCCTTCCATGGCTCGCGAGAAGTTTGAGCGCACAAAGGATCACGTGAACGTTGGGACGATTGGTCACGTGGATCACGGCAAGACGACGTTGACGGCGGCGATCACGAAGACTCTTGCGGCGAAGGGTTTGGCGGACACGACCCCGTTC
>JAJRXK010000091.1 GCA_024276305.1 Candidatus Krumholzibacteriota bacterium | reverse complement strand
TGAAACGCAGTTTGCTGTGTCTGGTGATCCTGGCGATGGCCGTACTCTTCTTTGGAATGGGAGGCTGTGGGAACAGTCCGACCGCAACCACCGTGGTTCGTCAGGCGCTGACCCTCAATCCCACCACGGGTGCTCCCGGGACGATCATCGCCCTCAGCGGGTTTGCGCCCTCCGCGACGCAGCTCGATCAGCTCACCGCCCGAGTCGCAGGCCTGGAATCGGCAGTGCTCCTCTCACCGACGGGGCAATTGCTCACTGCGGTGCCCTTCATGGCCGCCGGTGCTGCGGGAACCTCCCCTCCCGCCACCGCGGTCGACGTCGAGCTCTTCGCCGGGGGAGATCTCGTTGCAGTTGCGAGGGGGGCCTTCCTCGTCGAGTCGTTGGCCGCCGCGCCCGGGTCCACGAACCGCACCTCGGCCGCGTTGACCACGATCGCCGTGGAAGTCGGACGCATCTCCGACTTGGTGAACGAGACCGTGGGCGTGGAAGAGCAGTGGACCACCTCTTTCGCCTCGGGCCTGACAGAACTCATCGACGGTAGCGACGCAAAGAGTTTGACCGATGCCGTGGCCAGGCTCGAGCAGGAGTCTCCCGAGACTCTCCGTCTCCTGGACGCATTCCTCGCCTCGAGTGGGGTCCTGGCCAGCACCGAGAAACTCGCCTCGAGTCTGCAAGCGGTCACTCTTCCGGCCCTGACCGAAGACTCGAGACCGAAGGTGGCGATCGGTCAGCTCGCTCTCGCCCGCAAGATGCAATTCTATTCTCTGCTCAAGCTCTTCGGAGAGACGGTCATCCACGAAACCGCCGAGGAATACGCCTACACGGTGGGATTGGCGACCGGACTCATCGGCATCGGAGCTCCGGTGCCGGTCGCCAGCGAGATTGCGGCGATCCTTGCGGTCGCGGACTTCGCGGTGAACAAAGTGATTCTCGGGCTCTACCCTTCCCAGATCACCGAGTTTCGCATCGCCCTCGAAGACACGAGTCTGAATCTGGGAGACATCACCAACGCTCGGGTTCTCCTCGCGGCGAAGAACGATCCGCCGAGTGTGGGGATCCAGGACTTCGTCGGGCTGACCCTGGCCCTGTTGGGGCTGCGGGCGGAGGCGGCCACCGCGACCTTCCAGGAGGTCCTCACCGGAACGGCGGCGTTCTACCTGGCCACGGTGCAGCAATTCATCAGCACCTACTCCGATGCGAATCCGGGAGCCAACCTCGATGTGAGCATGAGCGTCGTGCCCAAGCTCAGTTGGGATACCGTGATCACCGATCCCAGGCTCGTGGACTGCAAGAGTCACACTCCGGGGACGGTCTCCGGACTGACGACCCAGGTGAACTGGCAGGCGTCGACGACCTCGGTGGGACAGGGACGCATCTACGCGGTGACTTCGACCGATCCCGGGGCCCTTCTGCTGACCTTGCCTCCGCTCTTCACCTACAGCGGAGGCGCCTTCGGCGAGGAGGTGAAGGCCACCGATGCAATCACCGTGAACGTGACCGGTCAGTTGGGGATGACCCTGGATTTCCCCGCCAGTCTGCAGGAGGGGGAGTCATCTCAACTCACGGTGAGGGCGGGATACCTGAATCCTTCCTCCGGAGAGCTGATTGGTTTCGGCGGGATCCACATCAGCATCATTGTCGATGGGGGCACGGTCGCCAATCCCAGCGGGGACACCGGAGCGGGCGGGCTGTTCACGACCATTGCCGGCGCAGACATCGGAAGCAGCCAGTTGCTGATCTCGGTCACCGCGCGCGATGACGCATTCGGCTCGGTGACGAAGTCGTTGGACGTGGCGGTGGGCACGTCCGGAGTGACCATCACCAGCCAGAACATCAGTGGATCGGTGGCCGCCCGGGCCACCGCCCAAGGTACGAGCGACCTCGCCTTCGACGATGTCTACTCGGGATCGACGGCGAATCTCAGCGTCAACGCCTCCGCCGCGAATCTCGGCGCCAGAGCCGACGCGAGCGCGACGCTGAACGCTTCGACCAGTGGCGTGGAGACTCCCACCGGGCTCTCCTTCTCATCGACGGTGCAGTCCAGCATCTCGGCCAGCTACTCCGTGCCCTCGACCTCTTCGCACCTTGGTCGCGGGGGATCAGGAGTGGGATGGAGCTGTGGCTATGGCTTCGAAGTCGTCGGCGCTCCCGTGAACTACACTCTGGACCTGACCTTCACGTCGGGCAACGGCGATCCCGCGGATCCCCAGAGTGCAGTCACCTTCAGCGGCGTCGGGGTGGACTTCTTGCAGGTGATCGAGGGATCCGGGGGAAGCGTGTCCGGAGTCCTCCAGCCAGGCCGCTATTCGGTGACCTATGTCTACGATCCTTCGAGCATCGATCTTCAGGGAAACCCCGGCGATCCGGTCTCCGCGTCGGTGAACATGGACAGCTCCGGCGGATTCGATCTGACCGTGACCAAATGAGGAGGCCGGTGCGCGGTCTGGAGTCGCCTACCCGTAGCGCAGGAGCCGGAGCGCGTTGACGACCACGACGAGACTGCTTCCCTCGTGCAGGACTACGGCCCAGCTGAGTTCCAGCCAACCGAAGACCGAGGTGACGATCAGCAAGGCGATCACTCCCAGGGAAACCCCGAGGTTCTGTCGGATGACATTGCGGCTGGCGTGACTGAGGCCGACGGCGAAGGGCAATTTGCCGAGGTCGTCGGCCATCAGCGCGACGTCGGCCGTTTCCAGCGCGACCGCGGTGCCCGCACCTCCCATGGCGATGCCCACGGTGGCGGTGGCCATGGCCGGGGCGTCGTTGACCCCGTCGCCGACCATGGCAACCGCTCCATATTCCGCGCTCAGAGCCCGAATCGCCTCGAGTTTGTCCTGAGGCAGCAGCCCCGCTCGCACGTCCGTGACCCCGACTTCCTCCGCGATTCGACCGGCCACTTCGGGATTGTCTCCGGTCAGCATCACCAGCTTGCGGATTCCCAGATCACGCAGTGCTCCCAATACCCGAGCGACCTGGGGTCGCGGCGTATCGGCCAGAGCGAGCGCACCGAGAAACGATGTGCCGCGTCGAACGATCATCGAAGTCTTTCCCTCTCTCTCGAGAGTCTCCACCTTCGACTCGATGTCTTGGGGCAGATCGACCCCAGCCATCTCGCGGAAGAGACGGAGCGACCCGATCTCCACCGGCATCGCGTCGAGCGTGGCACGCACTCCTCGCCCGGGGATGACTTGCAGATCCTGGACCATGGGAAGGTCGAGGTCTTGGTCGCGCGCGGCTTGGATCACGGCCTGAGCCAGCGGATGGCTCGAACCCTGTTCGACCGCGCCCGCGACTCGCAGCAGCTCCGCGGGCTCGGTTTCGCCGTGAGCCAGGATCTCGGTCAGAGTGAAGGCGCCGTCGGTCAGAGTACCGGTCTTGTCGAAAGCCATGACCTTCAGGCCGCCCAGGTTCTCCAGATGCACGCCGCCCTTGATCAGCACGCCATTGCGAGCGGCCCGGGCCACACCCGCCAGAACCGATGCCGGCGTGCCCAGCGCCAAGGCACAGGGAGATGCGGCAACCAGCAGCAGCATTCCCCGATAGAAGCTATCACGCAAGGGCATCCAACCGGTCAGGGGGGGGACGATGACCGCGACGACGACGAAGAGCAGCACCGACGGCACGAACCATCGGGTGAAGCGTTCGGTGAACTGTTGGGTCGGACTCTGTTGGCTCTGCGCTTCGGCCACCATCTGCATGACCCGACTGAGGGTGTTGTCCCGGGTCAGTCGGGCGACTTCGATCTCGAGTCCGCCATCCTGGTTGACGGTCCCCGCGAACACTTCGTCGCCCGGAGTCTTGGAGACGGGAACACTCTCGCCGGTGACGGGGCTTTGATCCACCGCGCTCTCTCCCGCCACGATGGTTCCGTCGACGGGGATCCGGTCACCGGGGCGCACCAGGACCACATCTGCGATCTTCAGACTCTCCACCGGACGTTCGACGACCTTCTCTCCCGCCTTCAGCCGTGCGGTCCGCGGCATCATCTCGCCCAGGGCATTGACCGCATTGCGGGCTCGATCCAAAGCATAGTGCTCGCCGGCATGGCCGAGGCTGAAGAGAAAGAGCAGGAAGGCGCCCTCGAGCCACTCGCCAAGGATGGCGGCGCCGACCGCGGCCGCGAGCATGAGCACGTCGGTGTCGAACCTCCCTCGGAACAGCCCCGGGATGGCGTGGATGGCGATGTCGAATCCGCCGGCAAGGTAGGAAAGCAGGAAGAAGATCCACGCCACCCGAGGAGGAAGATCGAAGAAGGTTGCTCCCAACCACCCGGTGGCCAAGAGCAGCCCCGCGAGCCCCACGAGGATCAGGGTCCAACGCTCCCGTGCCCAGTGGGGGAGGAAGGCCGGGGCGCTTCCGTGGTCGTGCTCCTCGACGCGACCTGCGGCATCCGGAGTGGGTTGAGCCGTGGGCCAGTCCAACGGACGAACTCCGAAGTCGCGCATTCTTGACGCAATGGTTTCGGGCTGCAGTCGGGTGGTGTCGTAGGCCAAGAATGCCAGGCCTGCGGCGTAGTTCACATTGGCGTGGAGCATCCCCGGAAGACCCTCGAGCTTGCGGCTGACCAAGGAGGCGGCATCCGCGTGATCGAGGCCTTCGAAGGGCACCTGTTCGTGGCGATAGCGGTTGGTGAAGTCGGAGCCGGCCTCTTCCGCCAGCCGACGCACGTCGGTCAACGACAGGAGATGGGGTGCGAAGTGCAGACAGAGAGCCGGCGGACTCGCGTCGCGACAGAGGTGCACATGCGAGATCCCGGGCCTCTCGCGCAGGCGGTCTTGCAGGCGAACGAGACAGTCGTCGCGATGGTCCTCGATCTCGGGAAGCAGGAGGGGAATCTCGATTTCGACGCTTCGTTCGCTCATTGGGGGGTCCTGTCCAGGGCGGAGGAGTCGCCATCCGGCGAGTCGTGCAGGATGTGGTCGAGGCTACGTTGGAAAATGTCGGCCACGTGGGCGTCGTCGAGGCTGTAGACCACCCGTCGACCCTGGCGGTGAGCCCGCACCAGCCGCATCTGACGCAAGGTGCGGAGCTGATGAGAGACCGCCGATTCGCTGATTCCGACGATCGCGGCCAGCGCGCCGACATTCGTCTCCCCTTCCACCAACGCGGCGATGATGCGCACGCGACTGGGGTCGCTGAGTGCGGTGAAGAGTTCCGCCAGTTGCCGGGCTTGTTCTGCGGAGATGGTCGCCATGGGTGCCCTTTGATATGTGTGTATCTGATCATCTGCTCATATGTGATAACACAATCGAGGGGTCTGTCAAGCGGTGGAGTCCTGTGGATGGGATCCAAGAAAAGGTCCGGCCTGAGAACAGGCCGGACCATTCCCCCGACTCCCACGCTGTGGGTCGGTCATCGGCGATAGAGAGTCTTGAGGGTGCCCCAGCGTTCCTGGGCTTGGGCGACGGGAGTGGCATCGAAGGTGATGAAGACCGAACCCCGGTTGTCCCCGCAGATGCCGTTGTTGTTCAGGAATGCATCGGGATTGTAGAAGTACACCGTTGGGTCGGCGTCCAACTGGATCGTGAACAACACCCCTGCGACCGATGCTTCGGCTTCGGCCGGTGTGGTTCGCCACGGCGAGGGCACGTTGTACCTCTGGGAAGTTCCCGTCCCGGCGATTTTGACATCGACGTATGTCGCACAGGAATTTCCGCCGTTGGCACCATTGCTGGCGAAAGGCGACCACGCGCCGGTCATGGTGAAGGTGTGGGTGTCGCAATTGATCTTCGCGTCGACCTCGAAGGTCCCCTGGGCCAGGGCGGGAGCGGCAACCATGCTTGGCGACGCGACTGGAATCGAATTCGCAGTACGGATAGAGTTCTGGGAGGCAATGGACGAATTCGTGGGGCGACACCGGGGCAATGGACGTGCGCGAGACCGAGGGCAGATCCGGATCTGGAGCTTGGGGGGTGATTCCTTCTCTTCGCCTCCCCCGTGGCCGAATTCTGGTCTCGGGCATGGTGCTGGTTCTGTCGATTCTCCTCAGCTCTCTCCACGCCATTGCAGACTTCGATCGGGCATGGGTGGATTCGGTGAACAGCCTGGACCGGGGCTACATCTTTTCCAATATCGAGCGATCGGTGGATCAGTTCGCAGAGGTCGCCGACCGGGCCCGCGCCCTGGGATACGAGGCCGGCGAAGCAAGAGCCCTCCAGAGTCGAGGTGTGGCCCTCTACCTCAACGGTCGCTATGAGGAGGGGGTCGAAGTCACGCTGAGAGCCATTCGTCTCTTCGAGAAGCTGGGATTGCGCCGCGAATTGGCATTCACTCTCGGGGAGCTCGGCTACGAGATGAAGCGTCGCAATCTGGGTCGCGCCACCGAATTCATGCGTCGTGCGGTGACCATCGCCGAGGCCGAAGAGGATTCGGTCACCCTGTGCACCCTCTACGACAACTTCGGGGTGCTGCATCGAATGGCTGATCATTCCGACAGCGCCGCGTTCTTCTACCGACGGGCCCTCGACTACAAAGTCTCGTTGAACGATTCGCTGGGCATTCCCTTCAGTCTGAACAATCTGTCGGAGCTGCTGGCTCAAGAAGGAGATTATGACCAAGCCGAAGAATTGATGCTGCGATCCGATGCCATTCGGGAGGCGGCGGCCGATTCCTTCGGTCTGTTGCAGAACCGGGCTCAGTGGGCCGAGCTCGCCTTCGCCCAAGGGGATCTGAGCCAGGCTGCGGATCGATCCGAAGGACTGTTGAAGGTTCCGGCGGTGTTCGAACATGGTGCGATGGCCATCTACTGCTACGAGCGATTGGCCACGATCTACGAACAGATGGAGGACTACGAACGGGTCTACCGCCATCGTCTGCGCTTCTCGGCCTACACCGACAGCCTCTTCAGCGTCGAGAACAACGCCCGCATGGCAGCTCTCGAACTCGAATTCGATACGGAAAGGAAAGACCGACTGATCGCAGAGAGCCGGCTGGAGGCGGCCGCCCGATCACGGCAGATCGTGGTCCTGGTGGCGGTGGTGGGAGTGTTGATCGTGTTGGGAGTGGGGGGCGTCCGTTTCCAGCGTCAGAAGCGCCGCCAGCTCCGTCAAGAACACGAATGGCGGGCACGGTTGAGTCAGACCGAGCACCAGCAGCAGCTCGTCGACGAGAAACTGGCGGCCAAGTTGCAGGATCTGAAGAGGCAGTGCGCGGGAACCGGTCGGCACTTCGACTTCGAGTGGCATTGCGACGCTGGAGTCGAGATCGAGTTGTCTTCGGGGCGAATGTTGGACATTCTCCGCATCGCGCAGGAGGCGGTCCAGAATGCCCTCAAACACAACCGCCGGGGGAGGATCTCGATGCAACTCGAGGCGACGAACGAGGAACTCTCGCTCCGGGTCAGAGATGAGGGCCCCGGATTTCGCGAGGAGGATCTGGCCCAGGTCAGCGGTTTGGCCCACATGCGGCAACGATGCCATCACTCCGGAGGCAACTTCGGTTTGTCGAGTGGGGATGGGGGGACGGAGATCGTGTGCAGCTTTCCCTCGATCTAGGGCCTATCCCGTATTGTGAGACGGTGGATCGAATCACTAGTGTGGAAGCCCGGAAAGGATCGATCGTGACAATCCGAATCGCAACGGTCGAGGATCAGCCGTTCCTGGCGAGGGCCATTGAACAGAAGCTCAGCCTCTTTCCGGGAGAGCTGGAATTCCGTTTTCATGCCACGGATGGCCACACCCTGCTCGAGAGATTGGACGAGAGCGACGACATCGACGCGATTCTGATGGACATCGAGATGCCGGGAATGGACGGCATCCAAGCCACCGATCAGGTTTCGCAGCGTTTTCCGAGGATCAAGGTCATCATGTTCACTGTCTTCGACGATGAACGCCGGATCTTTCAGGCGATCCAGTCCGGAGCCATGGGCTACTTGCTCAAGGGCGAGCCTCCAGAGGTCCTTCGCGAGGCCATCGCCTCACGAAACGCGAGATCGAAGTCCTGGAGCAGCTGAGTCAGGGGCTGGAGTACCGAGACATCGCCGCCGAGCTCTTCATCTCTCCTGCGACTGTGCGCAAGCATATCGAGAACATTTATCGTAAGCTCCAGGTGAACAACAAACTGCGCGCCGTCAGGAAGGCCTCTCGACACGGATTGATCTGAATGGAGAGAGGATCCCGGTGATGCGCGAACTCAGTGGGCGTGTCGAAGGAGATCAGCATGGAGGCATGTTATGAGTACCTGGGATGCGACAAGAAGGACTGTGTCATGTTCCACCGAGGCGCGGACGCTCGCTGTTGGGAGATCGAGGGGACCCTCTGCAATCACCACGGAATCGAGATCGCGAGAAAGAAGCTCGGGACCCGAAAACAGGACGCCTGCGTCAGATCCGGTTGCATCTATTACGAGTTGGCGAAGATCCGGAATCTGGTCTAGGTGGGGCGGCTCCGACCCGCAGGGTTGCTCGCGATGCTGCGATCGTCGGTTCGACGGATGACGTCGACGGTTGTGCGCCCATGGTCTTGCCCGCTCCGCGAGCGCCGTGCTATGCTTTCGGCCCTGCACAACAAAGCTCGCGAGAGCGTTCTATCGAGCCCAGGTCCAGAAGATCGAATCCATTCCACGAATCATCGAAGCCGTTGCCAGCGGAGAGAAGAAGGCCGCAGCAGAGCTCTTGCCTCTGCTCTACAAGGAATTGCGACGGTTGGCGGTGTCCCGCATGGCAAAGTTGCCTCCGGGCAACACCCTCCAGCCGACGGCGCTGGTCCACGATGCCTACCTGAGACTCGTGGGAGACCAGGATCCGGGGTGGGACGGTCGAGGTCACTTCTTTGCTTCGGCGGCCCAGGCGATGCGCCAACTCTTGGTGGAACAGGCTCGGCGCAAGTCTGCCCCCAAGCATGGGGGAGGACAGCAACGTCTGGACATCGAATCGGTCGAAATCAGCGTTGACCTGAGAATCGGCGAGATCCTGGCCGTCGACCAGGCGATCGATCGTCTTCGGGCCAGCGATCCGCGCAAAGCGGATATCGTATTGCACCGCTATTTTGCCGGCTTGTCGCGTGAGGAGACGGCAGCGGTCCTCGGCGTGTCTGTGCGTACGGTGGATCGAGAATGGCGCAGCATCGTGGCCCGATTGCACCGTGATCTTCGAGGCGATTTGCCCGTTCCGCCGGAGCCCGAAGATGCTGACTCCTGAAGAACGGCGGCAGGCCGAAGAACTCTTCGAGGCACTTCTCCATCTGCCACCAGCCGAGCGCTCGGACTTCATTGCTGACGAGTGCGGAGACAATGCCCCCCTGGCATCGGAAGTATGGCAGTTGTTGGCCCACTACGAGGCCGCTCCCGCAGATTTTCTGCAGAGTCCGGTCGTCGATCAAGACCCATCGCACTCATCGGAGACCATCGGCGCCTACGAACTGAAAGATGTTCTGGGCGAAGGCGCTATGGGGGTGGTCTATCGAGCAGAGCAGCGTTCTCCCGTCACTCGGGTCGTGGCCCTGAAGATCCTCAAACTGGGAATGGATTCTCGAGAGATCCTCGCCCGCTTCGAGGCTGAACGCCAGACCCTGGCTCGCCTCGAACATCCGAACATCGCTCGAGTCTATGATGCCGGATCGACGGCCGACGGGCGTCCCTACTTCGTCATGGAATACGTTCCAGGTCAGGCGATCACCTCCTACTGCGACGCGCACCGCCTGAGACCACGTGAACGCGTCGAATTGTTCATCGGACTGTGCCGGGGAGTCCAGCATGCACATCAGAAGGGGGTCATTCATCGGGATCTCAAGCCGATGAATATCCTGGTGGCCGAGCACGACGGTGAGGCCCATCCCAAGGTGATCGATTTCGGAGTGGCCCGGGCGGTGGAGCCGGATTTGACCGGGGCGACTCTCTTCACGAGGCACGGTCAACTCATTGGGACTCCGGAGTACATGAGTCCCGAACAGGCGGAGGCTGCACCGGTCGATACTCGGACCGATGTGTATTCCCTGGGCGCGGTCCTCTATGAGCTCCTGGTGGGAGTTCTGCCGCTCGATCCGACAACCCTGCGTCAGGCGGGCTTTGGCGAAATGATGCGTCTGATCCGCGAGGAGGATCCGATTCGTCCCAGCATACGGGCCAGTACTCTCGATCGGGCCACCACTACCGCGGCACACTGTCGGAACGTGGAGCCTCGAGTTCTCGCTCATTCGCTGCGTGGAGATCTCGATTGGATCGTTCTGAAAGCCTTGGAAAATGATCCGGACCGGCGTTATCCGACCGTCGCAGAGTTTGCGGCTGACTTGCAGCGGCACCTCGATGACCAGACGGTGACTGCGCGACCGGCCAGCGCCTGGTACACGATGACCAAGTTCACACGGCGACATCGAGTTGGAGTGGGCTTCGCATTCACCATCCTGGGTGTGGTCCTCCTTCTCGCGGCGAGCATGGCAGTGCAGGCGAAACGAGTCGTGCGTGAACGTGACCGCGCCAACCACGAGGCCGAGGTGGCGCGCCAAGTGAAGGACTTCCTGGTCGACATCTTCTTGGTGTCCAACCCCACAGAATCTCGGGGGAGGGACGTCTCTGCTCTCGAGATTCTCGATCGTGGTGCAAAGAGGATTGTCGAAATCGAGGATGATGCGGTGCGCGCAGAACTGACCGGCACGCTCGGTGCGGTCTATCAGAACCTCGGGATCTATGATCGGTCGGACAGCCTCTTCATCGCGGCCAAGGACATCTGGTTGCAGACGGAAGGCGGAGACCACCCCGGAACCCTGTTGGCTCTGAGTGATGTTGCAGGTGTGTACAAGGCGCTCGGTCGGCTCGCCGAAGCGGAATCCCTGTACACGACGGCTCTCGAAGGTTGGGCACGCTTGGACCTTTCCCAGGATCGTCGATCTCTGGACACGACTTCCCGGCTGGCCAACGTCTACCGGCAGCAGGGCCGCTATGCTCAGGCCGAATCCCTGTACCTCCACACTTCGAGCGCTCTGCGTGAACTCGGTGGTGAGGACGACGCGGACGTCCTTCGCATTCGTGGAAACCTGGCCTTCTGCTATTCGGTCCAAGGCCGATACGAAGACGCGGCGGCGATTCTCGAAGATGTTCTGCAGCGGCAACGACGGTTGTTCGGAGATGATGCGCCGCAGACTCTCTCCACGATGTCACGACTCGGTGGGATCTACAGTCGGGTGGGCCGTTACGCGGAATCCGAAGTCTTGCTCGTCGAAGCTCACCGCGGCAAGGAGCGGGTATTCGGAAGGACCCATCCGGAGTACCTCACGAGCGTCGAGGAGCTGGGTGCTCTGTATCTGGAGCGGGGAGATCCGCAGCGGGCCAAGCCTCTTTTCGAGGAGGTTCTCGCCGCGCGCCGTCGCATTCTGGGAGATTCGCATCCTTCGACCGCGGTCGCGATGCACAACATGGCATCGGTCTTGACCGAAGTGAAAGAATATGTCCAAGCCGAAAGTCTCACTCGTGAGACTCTCCAATTGCGTATGCGAACACGAGGTGAAGACCATCTGTACACTCAGCAGACGCGGATCATGTTGGCAGTTCTTCTGGCGAGGCGGGGAGCTCTGGACGAGGCGCTCGAGAACCTTCGAGTGGTCGTCGACCACGGATATGCCCATCCTTATCTCCTGAACGAAGATGTTCTGAAGGTGTTGAGTCCTCTCCAAGGCCGGGCTGAATTCGACTCTCTGGTGGTCACGGTTCGGCGTCGTCTCGCATCCAGCGATTGAGAACAGATTCCATGCCACACGAGGGAAGCTGGAGTAGGATATGGATGCCCCTTGGGCAGGATCCCATCACTCCCGGAATCGATGCTGAGGATCTCGTATGCGCGCATATTTCCTGACCATCTCTCTGCTCACCCTCAGCAATACCTTCATGACCTTTGCCTGGTATGCTCACTTGAAGGAGCTCAACCACAAGCCGTGGATCATCGCGGCACTCATCAGTTGGGGAATCGCATTCCTCGAATACATGTTGCAGGTCCCCGCGAATCGAATCGGGTACTCGGTGATGTCGATCGGTCAGCTCAAGATGCTCCAGGAGGCAATCGCCATTACCGTCTTTGTCCCATTCGCAGTGTTCTACCTTCGCGAACCCATGAAACTCGACTATTTGTGGGCCGGACTGTGCATTCTCGGAGCTGTGTTCTTCATTTTCCGAGGGAAGTTCGTCGGCGGTTGAATGCTCTCGTTCTGGCCGCGTGGAGGTGGCCCGTCACTGGTCGGGACTTCCACGCGGCCATGATCTCTCAATCGTTACTTGCAGATGAAGTTGGCGCGCACGTCGACGAAGTCGACTCCGGTTTGGCCGAAGGAGTCGGTCACCCGCAGCGAGATCCGAATATTCCACCTCTTGTCGCATTGGACCGGAATAGTGTTGTCGGGAGTCCAGCTCAAGTTGGGAGAGGTCCCGACAATGACGTTGCCGCTCCCGAAATTCACGATCCATTCGTAGCTGAGAGGGGTGTTGCCCTCCGGATCGGTGGCCGAACCGCTGAGAGTGAGCGGATCGAACAAGCCGATGTTGATCCCATTCTGTGGACTCGATATCGAGACCGTTGGTGGCAGATTGTTGGGGGGAGCGACCACGTTGACGGTGATCGATTGAGTGGACTGAAGACTCTGAGGGTCGGTTGCCGTCAGGGTGAGCGTGCGAGCCCCGAGGGTGTTGAAGGTCACGACGACGTCGCAACCCGTCACCGGCATGGCATCGTTGGGATTCGAACTGGTCCAAACCAGAGCGGAACAGGCCAGATTCTGATTGGGCTCATTGATGTCTCGGGCCTGTCCCCGGAGCGTGAAGGGCACGGATCCTAGGATCGATTCGCCATCGGTGGGGCGGGTAACGGTCACCGTCGGAGGACTGTTGACGATGTTCAGCGCGATGACTGCTTGGCCCAGACCACCGAGGCCGTCGGTCGCGCTGAGGGTGATCATTCGAGAGCCCTCGCTGCTGAACACATGGGTGATCGAGTTGCCCGTGCCCAGGAATCCGTCCACATTGGACTCCCATCGAATGTCGCAGCAATTGTTGCCGTCTTCGAAGTCCGAGACCATGGCCGAGAGGACGAGTTCATGGTTGAGTTGCCGAGTGAGGTCGGTGTCACCGAAGACGGTGATCACCGGAGGGACGTTTCCCAGGGCCGCTTGGACTCCGCCGAGGGCATTTACGTAACGGTTCACATCCGGATCGGGGCTGCGGTGAGCGGTGTCATACAGAATGCCTCGCACACTGTTTGCGCTGAGTCCTGGATTGGCGGCCCAGATCATCGCGGCCACTCCGGCGGCAAAAGGCGATGAGAAGCTCGTCCCACTGACCTTGCGAACGGCGTTGTCCGGGTTTTCGGGATCCGGACCGACGTACACGGTATAGGGAGCATAGATGTCGACCTGCTTGGCGCCGTAGTTGGAGCCCAGGGCTCGGTCCGGAGTGTCCTCGCGCAGCCCGCCGACGCAGATGACCCCCGCATTTTCGCAGGGGGTCCACCAGGTATTCTCTACGCAGAACACGAAGCAGGATTCGTCATCGACATCCTTGCCGTCGTTCCCCGCGGCCGCGAAGAGCAGCATGCCGGATTCGGCCAGCAATGCGGTGGTTGCCTCGAAGGGAAGAACGGACCAGGCGAATACGATTGGAACGGGTGCGCTGTAGCTCATATTGGCGATGCGTGCCCCCAGAGCCCGAGCTTCGAGCAGCGCGCTGATGGAGGTGAAGAAGTCATAGGAGGTGCTGATGATGACCGGCTCGGCGATCTGACCGGCAGGCCCAGCGTTGCCGAAGTCGTCATCGGGTACGGCCATGGCTGCACTCAGCACATTGGTGCCATGCCAATTGCAATCCGACTTCCCACATCCGATAAAGTTGGGCACGCCGAGAGGCGGACTGAGAGGGACATTGCTGAGGGCGACCCATCCGTCAGGGGTGTCGCCGTTGATCTGAAATCCCTGGTCCAGAATGGCGAGTTTGACCTTGTTGGTCGTCCTGCCCGCCAGTTCGAGGCCTCGCCAGGCCTCGGCCACGCCAATGTCCTGGCGGCTGCTCACGGAATGGGATGGCCAGGTGAAGGCGTTGGGATCGTAGCCCGAGGGTCCGGCCGGGGCTTCAGAGATGTCCCGCGTGACGATGTTGTTGTTCTGACCGATCCAGTTGATGCCCACGTCGAGCCCATCGAGGGCGGCCTGTGCCGCGGAGGCAAAGAGGCCTAGCGAGGCGGCTGACGAGACTCGATGCTCCCCGAAACCATCTAGGCTGAAGTCCTCGAGGGTTCGAACCAATAAATCGGGGTCGACCGTCGACGGGTCGAAGCGGAGCAGGATCTGCCGAGGCAGGGCGCTCAGACCGTAGTCTGCGGGCGCGATATCGGCGATGATTTCGGCAGAGAGGCGTGTGATCAAGTCCTCGATGACGGTCTTGTCGTCGCTGCTGAGCCACAGCTCATTGCTTACGAACTCGGCCTGTAGGCCGTCCGAATTGGTAATGCAGCCCACCGGACGGCTCTCGCCGTCGGCGAAGCCGGGCAGGGAATCCACCGGTGGGGTCAGCGTCGGGTCGACGACGAAGGTCAGCTCTGGTTCCTCGTTCGACGGGCCCGATGGACCATCGGAGGCACAACCTGCGATCCCCAGGATGGTCAACAGGATCGAGGCGAGGATTGAGTGGGCCACCATCTGGTGTCGACGAGGGATCATGTGAATTCTCCTGGATCGGGACCTCGTAGAGACGTCTCTTTAGATCCATTCGAATTCTGGGGTTGGGAACTGCCATTCTATTTTTGGGGCTCGCCAGGGTCACGAATCGGGGCACACGGTGGATCTCCGGGGGTTTCCAGTTCGGCGCCCACGGGCCAGCTGGTCAGAATGCTGGAACCATCGGATGGGAGATCTCTGACGAACTCTATAGGAGGGATGTCCACGAGAAGCGGTCGGGAGGTGGAGAAGTGGAGTAGGGGAAGGCCGGAACCTCCCCCCAATGATCCACCCATTGACTAGGGTAGCTGGCTGGTGACGTACGCTCGGGTGGCTGCGAGTACGGCCTCCAAGTACGTGGGGTTGTGAACTCCGACACTGCCGTCTTTGAGGATGAATCGGAAGTTGAACATCGCTCCACGAGCGTCGGCATCAACTGGAATGGCACTCGGCGCGACGTGCTCGAGGTCCGCGTCGAGCCAACCCAAGGTATTGAGATCTGCGATCAAGGAGTCAAGGGAAGCCTGGAAGTTTGCTTGATGAGTCTCGACCTTGAGGGTGACGTCCTCGGTGGAGTGACACTGCTGACAGCCGTTGTCATTGATCGTGAATGCACCACGGTAAATGTAGTCGATCTTGAAGGAGTGTCCGCCGGCGAGAGCATCCGCAGGCATCTCAGCCATGTGGCAACCGACACATCCATTCTCAATGGTATTGTGCCCATGATTCGAATTGTAGGTCGTGCCGGAGAATTCGTAGGCGCCGATACCGGACAATGCGTTGGCCTGCGTACCGTTGTGCGGTCCCCAATACTTCGACGTGATTGGATCGGTCGATGCGAAAGTGGGCGATGGCGATCGGGCCTGGTGGCATTGCGCGCAAGTGTTGCTACTTCCTTTGTCGTAGGCGCCAGCTCCGCCGACAAGAAGATCTGTAGCCCCGACATGCCGCAGATTGAAATTCTCATTCGAGTGCGGTGCGTGACACGCGAAGCATCCGATGCGAGAGGACTGGGTGAGAGCTATCGTGTCGCCGTTGTTCGCGATTCGGTATTGGTAGCCTTCAGTGGTGTGACAGCCGGAACAATCCGGGGAGTTGGTCGAGCCGCGTCGCAGGTATGTGTCGCCGGTATTGTGCAAGCTCTGCTCGAACTCAGCTTGAACGTCCGCGATGTAGTTCTGAACTTGAAAATTGTCCGTATGACAAGCGTCGAGGCAGCTCGCGGTGCCTGCTGGTCCGACCGCACCCGGATCTCCTTCGCATCCAGATACTGCTAGAATAGCTGCGGCCCCGATCATCAGCAGGGCCGTATTGAAGCGTTGCATCGTGTCTTCCCCCCGGTTCCGTCCGTACTAGGAAGCGCGGCGACAGCACGTTTCGGTCGGGAAACGCTACCGCGCGCGCCGTGCTGCGACTCGCCCGCCAGAACGCAAGCAAGATCGGCGTCATAGGACGCCCCATCCGTGGGGCGATCTATGATGCATTCGCACTGTTCGCATGCCACCCCTTTTCATTTCAACGTGGCCGTGGAGTGTGAGGGATGTGCTGTCGAAGAGGCTCTTTCCCGGACGCATCCAGCTCACCGAACGATGGCGGCAGTACTATCGCCGTGAGATCGTCACCCCCGAATTGGGCCGAAACAGGTCTCACGACCTGGTGATGGCC